>NZ_CP116341.1:105000-847500 GCF_033304595.1 Sporosarcina jeotgali | reverse complement strand
GTGCAGTCGTTGTCATATCGACTCCCGCTTTCTTCAACACTTCAATTGGGTAATCTGATGATCCGGCTTTCAGGAAGTTTGTTACGTAGCGCTCTACAGCGGGTTCGCCTTCGTTCAGGATCTGATGGCTTAAGGCTACTGCAGCACTGTAACCCGTTGCATATTGGTACACATAATAATTCATATAGAAGTGTGGAATCCGTGACCATTCTAATCCGATTTCCTCGTCCACAGTCATAGCTCCGCCAAAATACTTTTCATTCAAAGCATAATACTCTTCTGTGAGCTTCTCTGCTGTCAATGCCTCACCTTGCTGATCTAACTGATAAATTCTGTGTTCGAACTCAGCAAACATCGTCTGACGGAAGACAGTTCCGCGGAATCCGTCCAGCCAATGGTTCAACAAGTAGATGCGTTTTTGATCATCATCCGTTGTTTTCAGCAAGTAATCATTGAGCAGCGCTTCGTTTACAGTTGATGCGACTTCCGCTACGAAAATTGAATAGCCGCTATAGATATACGGCTGGTTGGCGCGCGAGTAATAACTGTGTGCACTATGGCCAAATTCGTGTGCTAGCGTGAACATGTTATTCACATTGTCCTGCCAGTTCATTAAGATGTATGGATTTGTGCCATAAGATCCTGAAGAATAAGCACCTGAGCGCTTCCCTTTGTTCTCGCGGACATCTACCCAGCGGCTTTCAAGTCCTTTTTTAATGATTGAACGATACTCTTCACCCATCGGCTCAAAGCTCTCTAGCATCGTCTTTGCAGCATCCTCATAAGAAATCTTCATATCCAGGTCTTTCACGAGCGGTGCATACAGATCCCACATGTGCAGATCGTCCAATTCAAACACTTTTTTACGAAGTGCGATATAACGGTGCAACAATCCAACGTTGTCGGAAATTGTATTCACTAGATTTTCATACACTTGCTCTGGAATATGGTTATTAGACAAAGCAGCATCGCGAGCTGACGCATAATCACGAATTGCTGCGTTGACATTGTTCGTCTTCACATTGCCCGAAAGTGTAGAAGCAAATGTGTTCTTAAACGAACCGTACGTGGCATACATCGCTTTGAACGCCTCTTCGCGTACTGAGCGGTCGGGGCTTTCCAGGAAGTTAATGAAGCGGCCTTGAGATAGCTCGACTTCTTCCCCTTTTTCATTTTTCACAGTCGGGAACGTCAAGTCCGCGTTATTCAACATGCTGAACGTTTTAGAGGAACCTTGTGCTACTTCAGACATTTGAGCAATCAGTGATTCTTGTTCTGCAGGAAGTACGTGCGGACGCATGCTGTTTAATTCTTTCACTTCTTGTTTGTATAACGAAAGTCCTTCGTTTTCTTCCACTAGTTGATCTAGCTGCGCTTCGTCAATTGAAAGTAATTCCGGCAAGAAAAATGAAAGCTTTGTCGATACTTTTACAGCCAAAGACTTTGCTCGGCTGTCCATCGCCTGGTACGTGCTATTTGTTGTATCCTGATCTGTTTTCAAATGTGAATACGTATACAGTTTACCTAATCGCTGCGAGAGTTCATCGCGATAAGAAAGTGCTTTCAAAAGCGCTTCCGGTCCATCATTCAATGTTCCTTGGAAAGATTCCGCTTGAGATGAAAGCTTTTCAATTTCGGCGTATTCTACATCCCAGGCAGCATCGCTTTCAAAGATATTTTCTAAGTTCCATGTTTCTTCTACATTCACTTCATCACGCGTGAGTAATTTCTCTGCCAATGTAATTCCTCCTTGATCCCAATAATTCGGGAATCGAATCTTTTATCATTTTCTCAATTTTCTATCTGTATTGCAAGGAATCTCTCTAGAAGTATGTGAACAATCTCTTTCTCTATTCGCTCATTCGGGATGGAGTCCTTCTTTTTCCATTCAATTCTTTGGAGGAATTGCAAATATCTCACACAAGATTCAACCTGCAGCTCACTGCAGCCTGTATACGCATGTACAAATTTGTGCAATCGCTGCACAGGGACTTTTGAAGGCGTAAGTTCAAAACGACGCAATAAGTAAATTAAGGCAAGCTGCCATTCACAATCATGAACGGAAAATGCACGATTCCCTTTTACAGGAACACCTATCCACAGCGGCAGTTCAGCTGGACGTAATTTAAGTTCGTAACAGTGACGTAAAAATGGATCCTGAATGCCACGCCGATTCAAAAAAATCGAACGTTGCAAGTAAGTTGTTCGATGTATTTTGTAAGACTTATAGTAATGCAGAAGAATTTCTTTATCAGGAAGTTTCGGACGAGCGAATGGAAACGTTTGGATTTCGGTTGGCAATTTGCGATGAATCGCGATAAAGCGATTTCCATCAATAGGAAGTAGGTGACTAAAATAATGAAATTGCTTTGTATCTGGGGATAGAGTGAGCAGTGTATGTTCAGGGGATAAGCTCGTTGTAAAGAACAGTTGATAGAAAGCTGAAAAACTATAGATTCCCATGCCTTCAGGGCGCTCACGATATTTTTCAGGAGTTTGTAAAATCCATAAAGGCTCCATTCCTAAAGATCGATAGCCTTCAGTTCGGCTGTTTTTCACTTCTTCAGGTAACCGGCTGCATTGAAATTCAATCGGAATCGATTCTCCGTCATGCTGTACAAGTAAGTCAGGTCGTTGTGCCAGCTCAGGAAGGTAAGGTTCCAGCACAGAAGGTTTCTCTAAGCGCTGAAAAAATGAATACAGCAACTGCTTTCCTTGAAGGTGAGAGACCGACTCCCCTTCTGAAAAGCTGGCTGAACAAGCCGAGTCCACTTCATGTGCAAAATGCGGAATTCGGATAGATCCTACTTTCAATAACACGCGTTCTCCACATTGTGGACAATTAAATTGTTGATGGGTGCGCCACGTTCTCAGATGTTCTCGTTTGACGGTATCATCCAAAACAACGGGTGTGCCATCAGTTAAGTTGGCTGTTAGTATATCAATCACTCCTTCACTGAATAGTTTACGAATTTTCAGTCAAAATAGCAATTGAAAACATAGTTTTTGTATCTTTCAATTGAGCACATATGGTGTTTACCAATTTAAACGTTGGAAAGCAGGGGAATTTCGAACCAAAAAAGCCACCTCGGAAGGTGGCTCAACTTCATTTAAAAATAGGATTCAATCGTTTGGAATACGTTGGAGCCCATAACTTCCGTTCCATATTCTTTCAAACGATGGATGGTTAAGTTCGTAGGCGTTCCATATTCAAGGATAATGCTTTCAACATCTATTTTATCAGAGATTTCTTTATCTGATGAGCTATAATCTATATACAAATAATACTTCTCTTCGAATGCATACAATGCAGTCGTTTCGTCAAAGTTAGAAAGTTGAGAAGCCAAAGGGATTAAATCATCAAATTCTTTGAAAACGAACAACTCACGCGCTGTTGCCATTCTGCTTTCTGCAACAGGCTCATTTGTCGACTCCGAAGAGTCAATCGATGCTTCAAGTTCAGGCTGGAAGAGTTTCCGAGGATCGTCAATGCCATAAGGATATTCCGTCGATTCTCCATCTTCAGGGAGCTGCGCACGAGTAACTAGAACTTCAATCCCGCCACTCATTGCATGTACTTGAATCCATAAAGGTCCTTCAATCTCAAACTCAATGTCAGACTCCGAATCGATTTCCTCCATCATATCCCAAAACAATTCCTCACTCTTATCGCGGTTATACCACACTTCTTCACGAGTAAAGCCCCGCTCTTCGATATCCATATAGGACAAGTAAAATTTGACCGTATTCTCATTGATTCTCTCGATTTCCATGATTTTTCTCTCCTTTCCCCTGAAGTAGACGTGACGTCCAACTTCTTTTTTTCGTTCCCGCGATGCTTCTTCTACTATATGTTCAATTCACCAGTAACGAAAGGGTTTTGCCTCGAAGAATGCAGACAAAATTTTTTTAGCGAAGAAAAGCCGCTGCCTGCGCCAAGTTACTGAGTAGAATTCATCTAACGCATCGTGCACGGAACCTTGGAGAATGGAAAAAGCTGATAGGTTTACGGCATTCACCATGACATCCCCTATCAGCTTATTTATAAGTATTCGTTAGTTTACCATGCGACGTGCTTCTAGTAACTGATAGGCTCTAACCTTTCTTGGTAAGAAGCGGCGTATTTCATCTTCATTATACCCTACTTGAAGACGTTTTTCATCTAAGATGATTGGTCTTCTCAAAAGACCTGGGTGTTCTTGAATTAATTCATATAATCGTTGAAGCGGCAGGCTTTCAACGTCAACATTTAGTTTTTGGAAGATCTTTGAGCGAGTTGAAATGATTTCATCCGTTCCATCCTCGGTCATGCGCAGGATTTGTTTGATTTCATCAATATTTAGAGGTTCAGAGAAAATATTACGCTCCTCGTAAGGAATTTCATGTTCCTCTAACCATGCTTTCGCTTTTCGACATGATGTACAGCTTGGTGATGTAAATAATGTAACGCCCATTTGCTGACACTCCCTTTCAATCGGCTTCTTATAATGGTGACTACTTTTTTACATTAGAATTATTTTAAATTAATCTTCATATTGACTATTATACACACATTTGTTCTCAATGAATACACTTTTTAAAAAATATTTCCTAAGTGCTTCTTATTTGTAACAATTCCGCAATAATCGCCAGTTCTCAACTCTGTATTTATGTAATCTCTTCTGTTATTCCCATTTTAGAAAGAGATTAAACATCAAATTTTTTCATTTCGTATTATCAATTACAAATTCGAAGTGAAAATGTGTTCCTGTCTACTAGTACGTTTCAAACTCCAAAAGGTTCCAAATTGATATGAACTTTCGTTGATTATTTAGAGTATTCCCGTAGAATTCATTTTAAAACGGAATAGGACTTGCATTCCTTGAATATGCATATTATAATTACTCCAATTATAAGAACGGCTTAGACGGAATAAGTACTTTTAATTTAGCTTCTTAAGAGAGCCTGTGGGTGGTGTGAACAGGTGAAGCGGTTAGGAGGAATGGGCTCCCGAGCTCGGTTGAATGAGTAGAATACCACTACTTTTCCACTGCGTTCCCCCGCGTTAAGGGGTTTTGAGTGGCCTTCGGGCAATTCGGGTGGCACCGCGGTTCCTGCACATCGACCGTCCCTATTTATATAGGGATGTGTCGGTGTTTTTTGTGTTTACATTTAAGGAGGAAACGGCTATGACAACTATTTTTTCAGGTGTTCAACCGACAGGCATTATCACATTAGGAAACTACATTGGAGCGTTCCGGCAATTTATCGAGCTGCAGAATGAGGCGGAGTGCATTTTCTGTATCGTGGATCAGCACGCCATTACGGTTCAGCAAGATCCAGACGAGCTGAAACAAGCAATCCGTTCGCTCGCAGCCACGTATATTGCGAGTGGAATTGATCCGGAGAAGTCTGTACTTTTCATTCAATCAGAAGTACCTGCACACGCGCAGGCAGGATGGATTATGCAATGTACTTCATCCATCGGAGAACTTGAACGGATGACACAGTTTAAAGATAAATCTGATGGGCAAGATGGAGTTTCTGCTGGATTGCTAACGTATCCGCCGCTTATGGCAGCTGACATTCTTCTTTATAACACAAATGTTGTCCCTGTCGGAGAAGATCAGAAACAGCATTTGGAGTTAACACGAGACTTAGCAGAGAGATTCAACCGCCGTTATGCAGATGTACTGACGATTCCGGAAGTGCGCATACCAAAAGTCGGCGCGCGCATTAAGTCGCTGCAGGATCCATTGAAAAAGATGAGTAAATCGGATCCGAACCAGAAAGCAACGATTTTCTTAATGGATACGCCGAAACAAATTGAGAAGAAGATTAAAAGCGCTGTGACAGACTCGGAAGGAGTTGTCCGTTTCGATGTCGAGAATAAGCCTGGTGTCTCGAATTTATTGATTATCGAATCTGCACTAACTGGCGCTGCTGTTGAAGAGCTTGTTGCTAAGTATGATGGCCAAGGCTACGGCGCGTTTAAAGCAGGAGTTGCGGAGAGCGTCATCAATCACTTAGCACCGATTCAAGAGAAGTACCACGAACTGATGGGGTCGGATAAGCTGGATGAGATTCTGGATGAAGGCGCTTTGAAAGCGGACGCAATTGCATCAGCAACACTTACGAAAATGGAAGCCGCGATGGGACTCGGACGTAAACGGTAAGCAACAGCATGACGATGGCGCCAATAAATAGTGCAAAATCTGCTGATTGCAGGATGAAAAGCCCGACAGTCTGCATATCGAATCCCATAGAAGTGTAATTCAAATACGTAATCATCGTCGTACAAGTCGTTACAATGAGGCCGTAGCTTATCAGGAAAAAGAACAGTCGCGTCATGACATCGATCCTTTTTTAGTTTTGTCCTACTATATGAGAGCTATGCACAATTTAAGACTGACAATTGTATAATGCAAAGAGCGCTGCATCGGAGAGTATCCGAGAAGCGCTCTTTTTGTTGAGACCATTAGATTTTTTTGAAAATAAGAGAGGCGTTATGACCGCCGAACCCGAGAGAGTTGCTCATCGCATACGTGACGTCCGCTTTGCGTGGACCGTCAATAATGTAGTCGAGATCACACTCTGGATCCGGATTTTCAAAATTCGTTGTTGGCGGCAAGATTCCTTCTTGCAGCGCTTTCGCAGTGAAGATTGCTTCGAGTCCGCCTGCAGCACCAAGCAAGTGACCCGTCATCGACTTCGTTGAACTGATCGCAAGTTTGTATGCGTGGTCTCCGAATACAGTTTTTGCCGCCATCGTTTCAAACAAATCATTGTATGCGGTACTTGTACCGTGTGCATTAATGTAGCCAATTTCGTCAGGAGTGATTCCTGCCTTTTGAATCGCTTGCTGCATGGCACGGACTGCGCCTTCGCCTTCAGGTGCGGGTGCTGTAATGTGGTGTGCATCCCCTGTAGACCCATACCCCACTAATTCTGCATAGATTTTAGCTCCGCGTTTTACTGCGTGCTCATACTCTTCCAAGATGAGAATTCCTGCACCTTCACCAATGACAAAGCCATCGCGTTCTTTATCAAACGGACGTGATGCTGTGTTTGGATCCGGATTTAATGATAACGCTGTGTTTGCACAGAATCCTGCTACAGACATCGTCGTGATCGGAGCCTCGGCTCCCCCTGTGATCATGACATCTGCATCACCGCGGAGAATCACTTCAAATGCATCTCCGATTGAGTTTGTGCCTGACGCACACGCGGTTACCGTACATGAATTTATGCCTTTTGCACCGAAGTGAATTGAGACTTGACCGGAAGCCATATCCGGAATCATCATGGGTACGAAAAACGGACTGACGCGGCGATAGCCTTTTTCCTGGAATGTCAGGAACTGCTTTTCGTGTGTCTCCATTCCCCCGATTCCTGATCCGATCCAGACCCCTGTACGGAGCGCTGTCTCTGCATCCAGCTCTTCAAGACCTGCATCTTTCATCGCCATGATGGAAGCCGCCATTGCGTAATGTGTGAAACGGTCCATTTTACGAGCTTCTTTCTTTGGCAAGTACTCTTCGATGTCAAAGTCTTTCACTTCCGCAGCTACTTTCACTGGGAATAACTCTGTATCGAGACGTGTCAGCGGTCCGATCCCAGACTTGCGGTCAAGAACGGACTGCCATGACTCCTCCGCCGTATTTCCTACCGGGGAAACGGCCCCGATTCCGGTAATGACTACGCGTCGCTTTTCCATTAGTTGAACTCTCCTTCGTTTCATAGATAGCATAGTTGCTTCCATCTGTATGGTTTAGTGTGCTGTTTTTCCAGTTAACTTACTTGCCCCAGCGCATGCAAATGCCGCCCCAAGTGAGGCCGCCGCCAAAACCGACAAGTACGAGAATGTCGTCGTCTTTCACGCGACCCTCTTCGATATCGTCGTGTAATGAAATCGGAATCGATGCTGCGGAAGTATTCCCGTATTTATGAACCGATTTGGACATTTTTTCTGGAGGAAGTTCTAGACGCTCGCGTGATGCTTCCATAATTCGAATGTTTGCCTGGTGAGGGATTAGGAAGTCAACGTCCTCTTTTGACAGACCTGCTTTTTCAATAACGTTAACAGCCGATTGCCCCATTTGACGAACCGCAAACTTAAACACTTCACGGCCATTCATCTTCAAATAACGGTCTTGATAAAGATGCTCGCCGCCTGTTCCGTCAGCTCCGAGCTCGAACGCAAGAATACCGCGGTCTCCGCTAACTTTACCGACGATTCCTGCACCGGCGCCGTCTCCGAAGAGAACTGCTGTGTTGCGGTCTTTCCAGTCCGTGATTTTAGAAAGTTTTTCAACTCCTACGACAAGGACGTAATCGTGTGTGCCGGCTTCCACGAAATGCTTCGCTGTAACCACTCCGTACATGAACCCTGCACATGCTGCAGAAATATCCATTGCAGCGGCATTTTTAGCACCAAGACGTGCTTGGAGCATTGTTGATACAGACGGAAACGGTTGATCAGGCGTAACCGTTGCAACCAAAATCATTCCAATTTGTTCAGGCTCGATTCCTGCTTTTTCGATTGCTTCTTTTGCAGCTTCATAAGCCATATCTGATGTATCAGTACAATTATCTGCAATTCGGCGTTCTTCAATTCCTGTGCGCGTACGAATCCATTCGTCTGATGTATCCATTCTTTTTTCAAGATCTGCGTTTGTCAGCACGTGTTCAGGGACATACTTGCCAATACTTAGAAGTCCTACACCCATTGCTCATACCCCGTTCCTTGTTATCTATTGTTAGTACCTGGTATCAATCATAGTAGATATCGTGAATTTTTTCAACAATGGAGACACGAAACCGTCAAACTCTTTTATCCGCGTTGTAAATTAAGTTTCGAAACGTGCGGCGCTATGATATGATGAAAGGTGAAAAAGTATTCTAGAGGTGATTTCAATGAAGTTCATCATGACATTTGTTTGGTCATTCCTTTTAGTTTCCATGCTCAACTATGTAGCAGGCGCTATTGCGAACGTGCCAACGTTTGAATTTACAACTGGAATCATTGTCTCACTCGTTTTGTCTATTGTGATTTTCGCAATTACAGCGATTATCCCGGACGAGCCAGTTGCAGAACATTGATCCTTATAACAGCAAGAGGGAAATTTCCCTTTTGCTGTTTTTTTTGCGTTGAATGGATGTTTTGCGTTGAATGGATGGATGGTTAGTATGATTGCGTTCTTGCTGCAGTGGCATCATGTTTCTATAAACTAGTTGGGTGTTTCCAATTAACTCCTTAACGCCATTGAATTGTGTCCTGTTATCGAGAAATTCTGCTATGTGTCGGAGAAGTTTGCTTAAGTGATTGAGAAACGAGCTTGAGTGATGGAGAACTTCTTGCCAGTGTCGGACAACCAGCACCATGTGTAGGATAGGCGGTTTTCAAAGCGACATAGCCCCTTCCTAGACAAGCGCAGCGCCCCCAATTAATCCCTTAACGCAGTGGAATTGTGCCCCGTTATCGAGAAATTCCGCTATGTGTCGGAGAAGTTTGCTTTAGTGATTGAGAAACGAGCTTGAGTGATGGAGAACTGCTTGGCAGTGTCGGACAACCAGCACGATCTGTAGGATAGGCGGTTTTCATAGTGACATAGCCCCTTCCTAGACAAGCGAAGCGCACCCAATTAATCCCTTAACGCTGTTGAATTGTGTCCTGTTATCGAGAAATTTACTTAAGTGATCAAGAAACGAGCTTGAGTGATGGAGAACTGCTTCCCAGTGGTGGACACCCGCCTCTTTTTGACTTAAAAACACCACATTCAGCCTCACACAAAAAAAACAAGCCACTCATCGCATTACACGAAAAGTGACTTGCCCCCTTATTTATAACGTATCCACAACTAACGCTCCATCTTCCATCCGAAGATGCAGGCGCTGCCCTTCTTCCAAATTACCTTTGATGACTTCCTTAGCCACCGCTGTTTCCACATACCGTTGAATGAACCGTTTCAATGGCCGTGCCCCGAAATCAGCATCTGTTCCTTCAGCAACGACCCAGTCGAGTACAGGTTCTTCATACGTTAATGGAATGTCCTGACCGTCCAATCTGCGCACAAGGTCCTCGAGCATCTTCCGAGCGATTTCAACAAACGCATTGCCTGATAGAGAATGGAAGATGATAATATCATCCATCCGATTCAACAATTCGGGTTTAAAGTGATTACGCAGCTCCGCCATGACTAAATCTTCGGCCGCATGTTCTTCAGACTCGAATTGGCCGCTCATTAAATACTGCGAGCCAATGTTTGACGTCATGATCACCACTGTATTTGTGAAGCTTACAAGCCGGCCTTGGCTATCCGTAATACGGCCATCATCCAGGATTTGCAATAAAATATTAGAGACATCTGGGTGGGCTTTTTCAATTTCATCTAACAAGACAACAGAATACGGATTTCGTCGCACCGCTTCCGTCAATTGCCCGCCTTCTTCATAGCCAATGTATCCTGGAGGCGCTCCGACAAGTCGGGACACGCTATGCTTTTCCATATACTCTGACATATCGATACGGATGAAATGATCCACAGAGTCGAACAATGTACCTGCAAGTGTTTTCGCAAGTTCCGTTTTACCGACACCTGTTGGTCCTAAAAATAAAAACGATCCAATCGGCTTATCTGGGTCCTTAATGCCTGACCTCGCACGCCATACGGCTTCAGTTACAAGTTGAACAGCATTATCTTGACCGATGACGCGTTCTTTTAATGTATCAGCAAGGCGCAATAATTTCTCGCGTTCGCCTTCCATCAGCTTCGTCACTGGAATCCCTGTCCAGCGTGCCACAATCATCGCGATTTCATCTTCCGTCACTTCTTCACGAATCAATCGGTTTTCTTCCTCACCTTTGAACTGATCCTCCAATTCATGAAGTCGGTGCTCCAATGTCGGAATTTTGCCATGACGCAATTCGGCAGCTTTGTTCAAGTCGAATTTGTTTTCCGCGTCTTCCAATTCACGACGATAACGGTCCAACTTTTCGCGCACGTCTTGCACTTCCTGGAGCTTTTTCTTTTCGTTTTCCCATTGCTCCCGCATTCCTGATGAAGACTCTTTCAATTCTTTCAATTCGTCACGTAAGGCAGCAAGACGGTTCTGACTGATGGCATCTTTTTCTTTCGTCAATGCTTGTTCTTCAATTTCCAGCTGTAAAATACGACGAGTCACTTGATCAAGCTCTTGCGGCATGGAATCGATTTCAGTACGGATCATCGCACTCGCTTCATCCATTAAGTCAATTGCTTTGTCCGGCATGAAACGCTCTGTCAAATAACGATCTGACAACGTTGCAGACGCGACCAGCGCACGGTCATGGATGCGAACACCATGGTGCAATTCAAATCGCTCTTTTAATCCGCGTAAAATGGAAATCGTATCTTCAACAGATGGTTCGCGTACCATTACTTGCTGGAAACGCCGCTCAAGTGCTGGATCTTTTTCGATGTACATCCGATATTCATCCAAAGTTGTTGCACCAATACAATACAATTCACCGCGTGCAAGCATCGGTTTCAACATGTTACCAGCATCCATAGCGCCTTCCGTTTTGCCTGCTCCGACGATCGTATGGATTTCATCAATGAACAAAATAATTTCACCGTTGCTGTCTTTCACTTGTTTCAGCACTGCTTTAAGACGTTCTTCAAATTCACCGCGATATTTTGCTCCTGCAATTAAGGAACTCATATCGAGTTCGTGAATCTGGCGGTCTTTCAATCCTTCTGGCACATCACCTTTCACAATCCGCTGTGCTAATCCTTCCACAATTGCCGTTTTACCAACACCCGGTTCACCGATTAACACGGGATTGTTTTTCGTTTTTCTAGATAAAATCCGGATGACATTGCGAATTTCTTCATCCCGGCCAATAACCGGATCCATTTTTCCGTTTTTCACATCTTCAACTAGGTTGCGCCCAAATTGCTCTAATGGGGAACGCTGATCTTCCTGTACGCCGTCCATTCTCATGAACCCTCACCTCATTATTATTGTTAGTTAATTTGACTTTGACTATCTTTGACTAATACTAGTATACCTCGCTTTTTCGTATGTGTAAAGTCAAAAGCTTAGGTCTCAATAACTAGTATTCCCCTAAGCGGACCCGGATAAAACGACAAAAAATCCGATCAGTGAAAAACTCACTAATCGGATCATTTTTTGTTTATTTATCGGACTCCAAGTGCCATTTTAGCATAGCGGGACATGTTTTCACGCGACCAAGGCGGGTTCCATACGATGTCGACTTCAACTTCTTTTATTTCTGGAAGTTCCATTAGTTCTTGTTTCACGTTCGCAACAATTTGCGGTCCCATCGGACAACCGATTGATGTAAGTGTCATGGTCACTTTACCGATTCCGCCTTCAAGCAATTCTGCATCATAGACGAGACCAAGATTGACAATATCTACACCAAGCTCAGGGTCAATAACGTTTTCAAGTGCGCCCATCATGCTTTCTTTCATTTCATCAGCCATTGGAATTCCCCTTTCCATTTCAATTCGTTGTACTCATCATAGCAAAATGAACTCAATCGTTCAAATGGTCTGCAAGAAACTCCACCGCACGAAGCATTCCAGGTCTTGAAACTGCGTGGCCAGCATGCTCGTCCACCATAAATTCAAAGTCTTCCGGATGCGAATTGTATTGCTCTTTGACCGCTTTATAGAAATGGCGTGTCGGTTCGAACGGCACCATTGTATCGTTCATGCCGTGCCAGAAAAAGACCGGCCGATCATTCAAACGCTCGGGATGCAGAGTCAAGTCAAATTCAGCGAGAGTCTTCAATAATTTTTCAACATCTTCGTCTTTCATCGGAAGTTTAAATCCTTTATTTTCAAATTGCTTCATTTGACCTTTTGTGAGTTTCACATATCCCGGAGTTCCCATCATAACCGCAGCGCTTTGAATCCAAGGATAGGCAGCAAGGCAGCCAAGTGTTATAATTCCTCCCATTGACGTTCCTGAAAACGCGATTCGGCCAGATTCTAACAAGCCTTTTTCTTTCAATTGGTGATGTAAGATTCCTGCTTCTTCTATAGAAGTCAGTACAATTTCCCAGAAACGCAAACTGAGCTGGACTTCGTCTAATGATTCGGAGCGGACGCCATGAAGATGCGCTTCGGGCAATAGCACACGAACGCCTTTTTTCGCAAGATTAAATGCGTAATGCAAATTATGTTCTTTGGCGCTTGTAAAGCCGTGGAAAAAGATGACGACTGGCATCTCAGATGATTCCTGATATTCATCCACAATATGCAATAAAGGGATGGCATGCTGTCCTTCGGTACCCCATTGTTCTTCTCTGATAATCATCCGCGACACCTCGTTTTTAGTTTAGTTGAGCATACCAATGTTTTTCTAAAAAAACAAAAGTTGCGCACGTGTAATTACTTTTTTGACTTGCATGCTTCCAAAAGGATACACTTGAATGAGGAAGGAGGCGTTTTGTCATGAAACCACATTTAATCGCACTCGATTTAGACGGAACGTTATTAAATGATAAAAAAGTAATCTCTGAAAAAACGCTAGCTGCATTGAAACAAGCGGAATCGGAAGGCCATCAGATTATGATTGCGACGGGACGCCCCTATCGTTCCAGTGAAATTTATTACCGTCAGCTTGGACTGAAAACGCCAATCGTAAACTTCAATGGCGCGTTCGTTCATCACCCTACTGACCGGACTTGGAAAACTTTCCATGAAACGATTGATTTACCAGTTGTCAAAGACGTTATAGATGCGATGCAGGACTTTAACCTGAAAAATATCGTAGCAGAAGTAATGGATGACGTCTATTTGCAGTACCACGACGAGCATCTCCTCGATATCTTCAGTTCGGGAAGCCCGAAGATTCAAGAAGGTGACATTCGTCAATCTTTACAAGTGAATCCTACGAGTCTGCTCATTCAAGGCGGCGATGGAATGGCAGATCCGATTCGCAAGCATTTGGAGGAAGTCCATGCGGAAGTCATTGAGCATAGACGCTGGGGGGCTCCGTGGGAAATCGTTGAGGTCATACGTCATGGCCTGAACAAAGCGGTCGGAATTTCCAAAGTTTCGGAGTGGATTGGTATACCGCAAGAACGAATTATTGCGTTCGGAGATGAAGATAACGATTTAGAAATGATCGATTATGCAGGAATCGGGGTTGCAATGGGCAACGGGATTGATCAGCTGAAGTCGATTGCGAACGAAATCACACTTACGAATAATGAAGACGGCATTGCCATAATGTTACAAGAACGATTGAATTTAAAAACTTCATAAAGCGATTGGAGGATTCCCATGAAAATTTTCGCAGACAGTGGATGCGACTTGCCGAAATCGTATTTAGATGAACATAATGTTACATTACTGCCGTTGACAGTGCTGCTGGACGGGAAAGAATATCAAGATATTGTGGATATCGACTCGAAAGAAGTATTCCAAGCAATTCGTGCTGGCAAGCAGCCGAAAACATCCCAAGTTTCACCGGACCGGGTTCTCGCTTTGTGGAAAGAATTCGCCGAGACTGGAGAAGATGGAATTTACATCGCGTTCTCTTCCGAATTGTCGGGTACATATCAGACATCTGTCATGATGCGCGATCAGGTAAAAGAAGGCAACCCGCGCATGAACTTGATTGTAGTCGATACGCGTTGTGCGTCCCTTGGCTGTGGGTTAGTTGTCCAAGAAGCAGTTCGCCTGCGGGACGCCGGAGAGGACGTGCGGTCCATCGAACGCAAAGTTCGCAAAATGGCGGGCAATATGGAGCATCTGTTCACAGTTGAAGATCTCGATTACCTCGCTAAAGGCGGCCGAGTGTCGAAAGCAAGTGCATTTTTCGGCGGACTATTGAACATCAAACCGTTACTTCATGTAGAGAGCGGACGATTGGTGCCCATTGAAAAACATCGCGGCCGTAAAAAAGTGTTCCGCAGAATTTTAGAGCTCATGGAAGAACGCGGAGATCATGTCTCCGAGCAAGTGGTTGCCATAAGTCACGGTGACGACGAAGCTGGAGCTAACGAGTTACGGGACTTGATCGAAGAAAAGTTCCATCCAAAAGAAATTCAAATTCATATGATTGGTTCGGTCATCGGTTCACATGCCGGTCCTGGAACACTCTCAGTATTTTTCTTGAATAAACAATAAAAAACAGCCCAGTCCTCCGAATTCATCATGGGAGACTGGACTGCTTTTTTGGTGGTACATTTTCTTAAAATAAAAGAGCACATGATGCGCTCTTCTTCATTCTTACTTCTTCGCTGCTGCTTTTCGTTCTTGACGTGCTTTACGGCCTCTTCTCCAAACTGCCCAAAGGAAGCTTAAGAATAAAACATAGACCATAATCGACGCAATCAGATAAGGGATATTGAACCCTTTATCGTCTTTCACCAAATAGATTTCCGCCATTTCGCGATCCACAACAACGTGGTATTTGTCATCTTCAGTCTCTACGATCTGGTCGCTGTCCAGCAGTCCGCGCAGACGCTTTTTGCTTCCAATCTCGTCGGGATCCAGTTCATAACTTTGTGTTTCAGATGTATTATTGATAGCAATAATCCACGATTCATCTTCGTCGTAGATTTTATAGACCATGTATCCATCTTTGTTGTGCAGCATTTTGAAGTCACCGTTTCGAAGTGTTTTCGATTGGTTCCGAAGTGAATTCAAATTCCCAATGAGTTCTTTCAGTTCCATATCCGTCTTAAAGTTGAACAATGGATGACTTTCAGGTGCTTCTTTTCCGTTCACTGCAATTTCAGTGCCATAAGGCATAACTGGAATTCCAGGTAACGTAAATAGCGCAGTGACGGCTACTTTCCAGCGTGTTGGAGGGAACATGCGCTGTTCAACGATGTCGTATGTGAAACGCGGACCCGTTAACTGATCAAATTCAATCAAGTCACTCGGATTGCTCGTTTCAAATTGGTTCATCGGAGAAGAATCCGGATCCACTTTTACGAAGGATTGACGCAAAGCCTCGATGGAAGCATCGTTTGGCTGAGAGTCCACATCCGCTTCAGTTTCTTCACCAGATAATACATACAAATCAGGTGATGCCTTTTTCAATGCAGCTATAAATTGGTTGAGGACTTCTTTTGAATACCCTTCCGTTTTCGTTAAACGAAGCCCGTCCAGCGGATACGTTTTCACGAAGTCCACCATAGTTTCTAGAAGGGTTTTCTGAACGTCCGCATCATCTGCTTTCCAATCAATCGTATCTCCTTCACCTTGAGTAAACGGAAGTTTGCTGGCCCATACGTGATTTTTGCTCACTCCCGCTAATGGGAAGTCTGCGATGACACGAACGTCTTTATCGTGCAATTCATCGAGCATCGCGTTAAAGTCTTCTTCGGTGCCAAAATGCTTCTCGAACTTCGTGTAATCCAGCACTTCATTGCCGTCATAAGACGCGGTCTGGAAAACAGGCCCAATGGAAACGGCGGTAAAGCCCATATCTAAAATATGCTGCAAACGAAGGGAAATCCCGGAGAAATCGCCTCCGTTAAATGCAGACAGATCTTGAGTATCGGTGTCTGCATCATTCCGTCCGTCCCCATTATTAAAACGGTCAACCAATAAATCATATATACTTTCGTCTTTCAAGGTCCGCTCAGCCTTAGCAGAAGCCAAGCCCGGAAGTGCCGTCGTTCCCAGCAAAAGAACCATCATCGTTATACTCATCAGTCGTTTGACGTTCACTAAAAAAGCCTCCTTCTACAATAAATCCATGGGGTGTTGAATATAACTAGTGCTGTCCGCTCATAAATCTCGAATTCTGATCATAAACCCGCGCGACGCGCTCATAAATCACAAATTCTGATCATAACTCACGCGATCCGCTCATAAATCTCGGATTCTGATCATAAACCGCGCGATCCGCTCATAAATCTCAAATTATGATCATAACCCGCGCGGCCCGCTCATAAATCTCGAAATCTAATCATAAACCCGCGCGTAACGCTCATAAATCTCGAATTGTGATCATAACCCGCGCGTAACGCTCATAAATCTCGAATTGTGATCATAAACCGCGCGATCCGCTCATAAATCTCGAATTGTGATCATAAACCGCTCAATCCGCTCATAAATCCCGAAATGTGATCATAAACCCGCGCGACGCGCTCATAAATCACAAAATCTGATCATAAACCGCGCGATCCGCTCATAAATCTCAAATTATGATCATAACCCGCGCAATCCGCTCATAAATCACAAATTCTGATCATAACTCATCACTTAATATTACCAAACCACACTATCCGTCGCCATGGTTTATGAAGAAAACTAAAACCAGCATTCAAAAATAAGTCAATCCTGTGAAAACGGCATAACAAAACCCGCTGAAACGTTTCAGCGGGTTCCTGATTTCACTCGAACTCATCATTGTCTTCCGTCGCTTTCATTCTCCGTGCTGTGACCACTACAGAGAGTGCGAATAGAAGCATGATACCGAAAACAGCTAGCAATACCGTCCATCCGACCATTCGAAACCCTCCTTCGTTCGTCCATCGACAAAGAATATTAGAAGAGCTTGATACCAAACGGCAAGTGGAAACCAAGTCCTACAGTAATCAATACTGAAATGGCAAACAAAATCCAAAATAGTTGAGCGGGCTTGTGCTTCGCCTGACGTGCAAGTACCATTTCCATCATTCCGATTGTCAAAATACCAAATAGGAATTTCACGCCATACAACGCAGCGTCACCGCTCATATATTTAATGAACAGTGCTAATCCAGTACCAATGATCAAAATGTAGAATACACGTAATACCATTTTCAAAATTTTACGGCCTTTTGAGTCAAGCGGTTGCGTCGCAGCAATTAGAAATACGATAATGCCAACAACCCATGAAAAGATATGCAAGTGTGTTGAGTTTGTTAAAAGATCCAAGTTATTCACCTCATTCAATTGTCTTAAATGCATGTATTATCTTACCATACATCATAAGCCAGGCAAAATAAGGGACTCTTACTCGAAGTAGTTCACGAGTGTTCCGATACCTTCAACAGACACTTTCACAGTGTCCCCAGCTTTCAAGTAGCTTGGCGGATCCATTGCTTTCCCCACACCTGCTGGAGTCCCAGTCAAAATGACATCGCCCGGCTCAAGTGTGACAAACTTGGAAAGTTCCGAAATGATTTCATCGATTGGAATGATCATAGAACCGGTATTGCCATTTTGACGGACATCATCGTTCACTTTTGTCACAATGGACAAATTATGCGGATTCGGAATCTCGTCTTTCGTTACGATATATGGACCAAGCGGACAGCTGCCGTCAAGTGTTTTTCCTAGGAAGAACTGCTTGCGCTCGGCCTGCAAATCACGCGCAGTCAAGTCGTTTGCAATCGTATAGCCGAAAACGGTATCGTATGCGAGCTGTTTTGGAATATTGCGGCCGCCTTTTCCGATGACAACTGCAAGCTCCCCTTCATAGTCAAGCTGATTTGTTACGTTTTCATGGACTGACAACTTCTGTTCGTCCGCTGCAATTGCAGTGTGTGCTTTCGTGAAGATCATCATTTTTTCCGGAGCGCCTTCTCCGCCCATTTCGGATGCGTGATCCGCGTAGTTTTTACCGACGCACAGGACGTTTTTAGGAGTCCGTGGAATTGGAGATAACCATTCGATTGCTTCGTAGGAATACTTGAACGCATTCATATCTTCATGCACGCGCGCTTGCTCACATAAATTACGGATTTGTTCGACAAAATCCATGCCGCTCGCTACGCCTTCTGCAATCGACTCTGGGAAGTTTTGCACGCCAACTGCCTCAGCAATTTTCTGTACATCCCATACCGCTTCCTCTTTTTTCACTTTAGGTCCGAATAATGTCTTCCCGTCATACTTGAACGAAAGTAGTTTCATTGAGTAGTCCATCCCTTCCATCATTGGTTTGCATTACGTACTGTTACGACAAGTCTCGTCGTTTCTCCTTTTTATTCGATAAAATTGTGCCATACGTTCCGATTCGCCATACCCATTCGATAGGTCCCATCTTGTAGCGGGATAGCCACAAGTCTGCGAGCAGCGCTTGAACGACAAAGATTCCGACAGCCATAAGCGTTCCTGTCATAATATCTACTTTGCCGTACATGCCGAATCCATAGTGATAGAAGATGAGCGTCGCGATGACGGATTGACCAATATACGTTGTCATGGACATACGCCCTGCTTTGGCAATGGGGCGGAATACTTTCGTAAACCATGAAGTTGTACAAAGCAGCAGAACCAATGCCCCGTATCCAATCGCAACTAGCGGTCCGCCGAAATACGTTTGAACGAGCTGCATAGATGGATCAGGTCCAATCAAGAATGGCAATGCCTTTAATAATAAGCCGATGATCAGTGTACTTAATCCCACGACAACTAAACGGCTTTTCAATTCCTTCGCACGTTCAAAAATTTTCCACTTCGCAAACGCTGCCCCGATCATCATAAGCGGCAAAATCATCACTGGCGTTAAGAATAGGTTTAAACCGCTTATCATTACCCATTCTTTTGCACGGAACGCGAGGGCTGCTGCGTAGCTTCCATGCCCATATACTTCAATTGATTCCTGGAGCTGCTGAATGTCTGCAAACTCGGATAGCCCAGCGCCTGTATCGAATTGTTCAGCTAGGTACAACAATCCAGTGATCAAGCCGTTCGGCACGGCATAAAGCGCAATTGCTCCAAAAAACAACCACTTGGGTGGAACCCGGACAAGTGCAATCATGACGAAGCCCATAATGGCGTACGTGAACAAAATATCTCCTGACCAGATGAAGAACCCATGGATGAGCCCGAACAAAAGCAAAATCGACATTCTGCGCACTGCCACAGGTCCAAATGGTGATTTCTGCAGCAATGACTTTTCATACTGCATACTTAGTCCATACCCGAAAAGCATCGCAAATATCGGATAAAAACTTGCTTCTATGAAAATATCAACCCACATGAACGGCAGTCCCTCACCATTGTCCGCGAACCAGCTATACGGATCCATATACATATAGGGAGAGTGAAAAACGAGCATGTTTGCGATGAAAATACCTAGTAAAGAAAATCCTCGAAGCATATCCAGCGCTTCAATCCGTCCGGCATCGCCGGTTGGTAGTCTAGTCAAACTGTCTCCTCCTGAACTGTCAATGCCCGACCTTCATCAAACAAATAAAGCAGCATTTCTTTAATTTTTACATGTGTAATTGCTTCAATTGCAGTTTTATATAAACTGAGCTGAATGCGATAGCGCGACTGCATTTCCTGATCAGCCGCTTCTTCAGATGGAAACCGTCCTTTTAATCGATCGGTCTTATAATCCAGCAGCACCCATCCGTCAGGTTCTTCAAATAAGCAATCCGCGATTCCCTGGAGAATCTGCGAATCTCCATCCGCTCCATCATATGCATACGTGAATGGCAGTTCCTTTAGCACCCGTGCGGACTGCTGCATCCGAACCGCAACCGATGAGTTCACAAACTGGACAATTGCCTCCCGGTCTATCGCCTTTATTTCTTCTGCGGTCAGCAATTGTCGATTCACCAGATCATTCAAAAGCGCTTCAACGCGCTCAACATCATTCGTTTTCGACAGGTCAATATGCTGCATCACTGTATGCATCGCGGTTCCCACTTCAGCTGCGCTAATCGATCGCTGCTGTAAAAAAGCAGGGCGCTCGTGCAAGTAAGCCTGGCTCACTTCCCCATCGCGATTCGCAAATGGATCATTCAGCGCCGACTCTGCTTCTAATTGTGCAACCCGTTTCAATTCTGTCACTGAAACTTTCGACCGCTTGTTAACAGATGCAAGGTGCGGATATTGATAATCAAACCGTCTCTTCACTTCCACAAGAAGAGAGTCATCCACAGCTGGGATCGACAATTCTTCTGCTTCTGATAAATCCTCCCTGGACTCTGGCTCAACCAAGGATTCACTGAAATAGGATACCGGGAGTGCATTGATGTTCCACTTTGAAGGGTGATCATTCACCAGTGCACCTTGCGTCGAACCGAACTTTACAAAGTCTTCATGGCGCGCAACCGCCGGCCCAATCCAATCCAAATAGCCATTCGCACGCGAACGCATGTAATCCGGTAACCGCTGCCCGGGTTCAACGAGCTGTGCATCTTGCCACTTCGTCATCGACTTTTCGATATCTTTCACTGTCGCAACTAACTCCAGCTGTTCTTTTGCCCGTGTCATCGCAACATACAAAATACGCATTTCTTCAGAACGCATCTCCAGCTCTTTCTGCTCTTTCATCGCTAAAAACGGCAGCGATGTATACATAACCCGTTTATCCGGATCAATCGCTTTCACCGCAAGTCCGAAATGCTGGTCAAACAAATACGGTTCATTGAAATCCATTTTGTTGAACTGCCTGCCCATCCCAGCGACAAACACATTCGGAAATTCTAATCCTTTAGATGAGTGAATCGTCATAATGCGCACGACATCCTCTTTTTCACTCAAATAACGGGCGGCTCCGAGATCATCTCCGCGCCGCTGCATCCGAGCGACAAAACGCAAAAAGCGGAACAAGCCGCGGAATGAGGTTTTCTCATATTCAATCGCACGATCATGCAGCGCCCTCAAATTCGCTTGACGCTGCTTTCCGTTCGACATGCTGCCTACCATTTCATAGTAGTTCGTATCACTGTAAACCTGCCAAATGAGTTTTGACAATGAACCCCTGCGCGCTAGATTCCGCCACTCTTCAAACGCAAGCAAGAATCGCTGCAGCTTTTGCTGTGTTTCAGGCGCCATTCCAGATCCCTTCGTTGCGATGAACGTCTTCAGCGCTTCATAAAACGGTGCGTTTTTCGAAGCGAGCCGCACTTGTGCTAACTCATTCTCCGTCATGCCGACAAACGGTGCACGCAGAACGGACGCGAGCGGAATATCTTGATACGGATTATCGATCACCCGCAGCGTATTCAACATAATCGTTACTTCCAGTGCATCGAAATAGCCGCGGGACAACTCTACGTACACAGGAATTTCTGCCCGCTTGAATTCCTCTGCAATTTCAGCAGACCACGTCATTGAACGCATAAGAACAACAATATCGCTATAACGGATTGGACGTTTTTCCCCGCTGAATGCATCGCACACTTCATGTCCGTCTGCCATCCACTGTTTGATTTTCTTCACCATATAACGGGCTTCTGCTTGAGAGCTCTTCAGATTCTCCAAGTCCTCCGCCATTTCGTCTTCAAACTCTTCCTCTTCTGAGTATAGGACGGTCAAATGTGCTGCCGTTTCAGTCTCCGGATAACGCGCGCCGTATTTCAGCTCTGCCGCTTCGTCGTATTCGATTTCTCCGACTCGTTCCCCCATGATTTGAGAGAAAATGAAGTTTGTCGCATCCAGCACTTCTTTACGGCTCCGGAAATTCGCGTTCAAATCGATTTTCAATCCTTGATCTATCGCATCTTCAGTAAATCGTCCGTATTTGCCTAAGAATAAGCCCGGCTCAGCTAGACGGAAACGATAGATGGACTGCTTCACATCCCCTACCATGAACAAGTTGCCGTCTGATTCCGACCCGCTTTTTACGAACTGGACGATCGCTTCTTGCAGTAAATTCGTATCCTGGTATTCATCGACGAGCACTTCTTTGAACTTCGACCGATAGTCTATAGCTATATCAGATGGGACCAGAACGTCACCTTCACGATTCGTTAAAATATCCAGCGCGAAATGCTCGAGGTCGGAAAAGTCGACAATCCCTTTCTCCGATTTAACGGTGCGATAGCGATGACCAAATTCTATGACCAGCTCAATGAGCGTATGCATCATCGGTGCCATTAAACGGATCTCTGTAAGCAAACGCGCAGGTGTCCGGACGAAATAGGCGTCCTTGATACCTGTGACCAGCTTTTTCACGGAATCTCGTAACGATTTTGCGCGCTTTGCGAGTTCTTCATCACACGAATCTTTTTTCACAGCACCTGCTTTCACCCAGATCAGCTGTTGGAAAAACGCGTGCGTTTGTTCCCAAGTGCCTGTTGAAATTGAACGGATGGCTTCGTTGATCCACACTAAGTCCGCTTCTGCCGTCTTTATGAGAGCAGTTGGTCCATCTGGCAAATCTGCAATGCGGTGCATATCCGTTGCAAGTGCGGCCGCTTCTTCCAGCTTTTGCTGTATGGCCGATTTCAACGGTCCGATAAATTCCAAGTCATCGATAGTAATGTCATCGCCAATTTCGTATTGCTGAGGAATTTGCAGCAGCCACGATTCAGGTTCAGGATGAACACGGGAATAGTCGTACAGCCGATCGATTAATAATTCCAAAGACTGGTCATTCCGGTCAGACGTGAAACTGTCCGCCAAACGATACACCGCTTCGGGATTTTCGGCGCTATAGGCGTCTTCCAGCACATCTGCAATCGTATCGTCTCGCAGTAACGCCGCTTCCGTGGGATCCGCAATTCGGAATCCCGGATCGATATCAAGCAAATACGCGTATTGCCGCACGACATTCAAACAGAATGAGTGCATGGAAGAAATCTGTGCTTTGTTTAATAAACTCAGCTGTTTGCGCAGATGCGAAGACTCTGGGTGCAATGCGATTGCTTCCTCCAGGGCTGATCCCATTCGATGCCGCATTTCTGCAGCTGCAGCATTCGTGAAGGTCACGACAAGCAATTCATCCACGTTAATCGGATTTTTATCATCTAAAACTTTTTGAATCAGACGCGTGATCAGCACTTTCGTTTTCCCAGATCCCGCTGCAGCAGAAACGAGAATATCCCGGCCAGATGCGTAAATTGCTTTCCACTGGTCATCTGTAAACGTTACATCACTCGGTTTCGGTGGTATGTGCATCGCCTTCAACCTCCTTCCGCATTTTTTCAAGCGATTCTTTCGCAGAAAGTTCTGCATAATTCCGGTACTTTGCGTCCGGATCCGTCGTGTCGAACTGACAAACTCCTTGGTACGGACAGTAGTTACACGGCATCCGCTCTTTCAATCGATATGGATAGACCCGTGCATCTCCTGCAAGCATCGCGTCACCCGCTTGACGGTGGCGGGAACGGACTGCCCCGCGCAGTAATTGCATATCGTCAGGTGCGAGTACTTTAGAGGTCGCATAGAACGAACCATCTTTTTTCACACGGGCAGGAATTATTTTGGACGATCGTTCAATATCACTGTCCATTTCTTTGACGACCGATAAATCCTCCAGCACATAGCCTTTCATCGAAAACGATTTCAACATCTCTTCTTCAATCGCTTCTTCCGCCAGCTCCTGAACGCTTCGCACCATCGGATTATGGACGTGGACATACAGCATCCCCGCAGGATCCGCGTGAACATGCAGCCATTCGTCAGCATGCTCGAGCGCTACGTCCAGATACGTCAGCATTTGCAGCGACAATCCGTAATACACTTCAGTCAAATCGAGAGCTTTCGAAGAAGACTTATAATCGACAATACGGATATAGGTTTTATCCTTGACATTCGATGCATCGACTCGGTCAATTCGCCCGCGTAAATTCATCTGGCCTCCTCGTTTTAAAGGAATAGACAGAGGCGGCATCTGCTCGCCCGGTCCGAATCCAACTTCCACAGCAATCGGTTCAAAGCTGGAAGCAGTTGCCTGACTGCGAAGCGCAAACAGCGTCCGCTGAATAATGCGGGTTAACTTGCGTTTAATATAGACATGCCGGCTCGTCGACAGTAAAATCCGATGGAAGAAATAAGGCGCGATGCCATCCACAGCTTCTCGTGCTAAACGGAAGCAATCTTCTTTCGTTAACCCTGCCCACGTGGCACCGGTCCTCATAATTTCGTCAGATACCCATTTCAATGCAGCGTGGAACAAATCTCCAATCGCCGGTGCTTCCAACGTGAATTCCGAGCGCTCGCGCAGCCCAAGTCCATAGGTCGCGAAATGCTGGAATGGACAGCTGTAATAAGATTCCACGCGTGATACGCTGGACGACATCGTTTCTCCGTACAAACCATGTGTTAAATCCGGTGTCAAACGCTCGGTATCTGTTCCGTGCTTCCGTTTTCCCTGGATGCCAGAAAGAATCGATGACCAAAGCGGATCGTCCTCATAATACGCAATGACTGCCTGCCATATTGGCGATACCCCTCCCTCAGTTTCAGCATGGCGGAGTTGGGCAAAGGCATAAGGCAATGCAGATCTTGGATGACTGATGTAAGGCAGTTCATCCGCATCCTCCAATAAATCCAATGGATCGGTAACCGCAATTTCTGTCTGTAACCCTTCGAACACTTGACCAAGTCTTGGGATATAAAGCGATGAAATCAATGCTTTTCCCGCTTCATCTGCAATGGGGTACGACACGGTCAATCCTTCAGAAGCTGCAGTGAACGCACGATACGCTTTATAGGATTCATCCATCAAACGGGATTTTGCAGAAGGGGCAAGTTCAAATCCGACCCTTTCAAACCATTGCCGATCCGTATCGGATATGAGTCCTTCGTTGTCAATTCGCTGCGGCAGCACGCCGTCATTCGTTCCAATGACAAACACTTCGTCAATACTTAAAAACGTTGCAAGGTCAATCGTCATTACCGTCACTTGGTCCAGAGATGGCGGAATCCGAGCAAACTCCAGCGTATCGAATCCTTCATCCAGAACTCTCACAGCATCTTTCGGCGACATCTTGACATCTCCAAACATGAGCACAAACTGATCCAGGATATTAATCCATCCTGTCCACGCCTGTTCATGTTCTGACGCACCGAGCAATCGCCCTGCACGCTCCTCTTCAGCACGCAAATCGATGATTTTATCATAGACATGGAGTTCTTCCATGAAAGCAAACAGCGCCTCTGCCGCTTGTCTGCCGTCTTGTGCAGCTTTCAACTTCTTCCCCAGACCTTCCAGAGGACCGCGGATCAAATCCCGGACACTATGCAGCTCTGCCTGCATTGCGAGTTCTTCATCTGTCTGAACTTCGGTATGCAGCTCCAGGCCGCGATACTTTTTCACCCGCCATCGTACATCGTCAAACCACCGGTGGCCATGGATTCCATGTGCCAGCACATAGTTCTCCAGCCGATCGGCACGTTCCCGCCAAATCTGACGGTCTTCTCCGTGGGGGAAAAACAAATCCGTTTTCACCGCACGGAAAATTGCTTCGTAGGACCAGTTTCCAGTGACTGCTTCCAGCACAGAACGCGTAAATTCAATAAGCGGATGGTGAAGCATCGGCTTTTTCTGGCTGATGAAGACCGGAATATCATACTGAGGGAAAATGGTTTCGATCAATTCATCGTAGACTTCCGGCTGGCGATACAAAATCGCCATATCGTTGTATCGTTTCCCCGACATCGCAAGCTTTCGAATCGAACGGGCTACGGCATGCATTTCAGCTCGGCGATCCGTTGCTTCAATAACCCGAACATCTCCGCTGCTGACTTGCTGGGCGGCTGGATATTTATCAAATTGAGCTTCGAGATGCAGCACGTCGGGATTTCGGAATCGGCGTGCGGTCGTCAATTTCATCTCTGCTTCAATCTCTACTGATTCCTCACGCGCAAGTTCTGTAATGATTTGTTTCGTGCGCATCGGACTGAAAAACAACTCGTGATCCTCTGTCGCTTCTCCCTGCTCATCCGTCGGCAGCGCAACAGTAACCCGTTTTGCATATTTTAATAGCTCACGGATAATTTCATGCTCCCGGTTCGTCAATAATTCGAAACCGTCTATGTAAATGTCTGCTTCTTGAATGTAGGAAGAAAACTGGACCTGACCGGCAAGCATCGCTAAATGCCCTTCACTATCGACATATGCTGACCCTAATCGCTCTTCCACTTTTTCCAGCAGCAATGACAAATCCCCTGCTTTATCAACTAAAGAACGCGGCGCTGATGCTGCAGCGAGCTGGGTATGCAGCTGTGCAAGTGTTGTGTGATCCAGACAATACCGGCTGAACTCTTTCAACACACCCTCTACCTGCTCCGTGAATCCGCGCTTATCAGCCGCTTGTCGGAATAACTTGAAATCCTCACGATTTTCTTCCAGCACACTGCGGATAAGCATCCGATATCCGAATCCGTCCACTTCGCGACGTGTAATCCCGCCTGTTTCCTGCAGCACCCGCCATGCCAGCCGCTTGAACGTCAATACTTGCGCACGCACCATGCCGTTTAATCCGAATTGCGCAGCCAAACTATGCTCCAGCGAATACGACATCTGGTCCGGCACAATCAGCACAATCGGCGCGCCAAGCGGATCTGCCTGCAGTGCTTGTACAATTTCCTGCTCTATCGTATAGGTCTTCCCTGTCCCTGACCGTCCCGTTATAAATCGCAGCGTCATCAGATAGCCCCTCTCTCTTCGTTACTAGTCTTCTCATTGTAATGGTTTTCACTAGAAGAATCAAAGTCTGAGAGGTGCTTTTGCGAATAAATGTTCGCACTTCTGAAAATGGTTCATTTGTGTGGTTGCTGGATGAAGGATTGAGGGGCATAGCGCGCGGCGTGAAGTGGTTATGAGCGGTTTTTTGAGGTTTATGATCAGTTTAAAAGTCTTATGATCACATTTCGTGATTTATGATCGCATTTCCACGGTTATGAGCACTTCGCGAGATTTATGATCATTTCCCCGACGTTATGAGCGTTTCATAACTTTTATGAGCACCCGCCCCCAATTCCTGAAGCGTGCCACAAGATGTTTAATCCAAATAAAAAAACGCTTCGCCAGGCGAAGCGCACTGCACTGCTATTACTTGTCCTCCCAATGCTTTTTCCCGTCCCATTCCCGCGCGTGCCGCTCGACCTTCTTATTCAAACGCCGCTCAAAATACTTGCCGGCGAACCATAATATCAAAATCACAGCGCCGACAATTGCGGATCGGATCGGCTGGGTCAGCAATGCTTTCAAATCGTAGCCGACGAAACTGATCATGAAAATCATGACAAACTTCCCTGCCATTAAGATCATCAAATAATACGTCTTCCGCATATTCGACAATCCTGCAACCAGATTCACGAGCGCGGATGGCGTAAACGGGAAACAGATGAACAAGAACAGCGGGCCGAATCCATTGCTCTCCACCCACAAAATCAGCTTCTTCACTTTTTTATGGCGTGTCATGAAGTTCAGTAAGCGGCTTTGCCCGTATCTCCGGATAATCAAAAACACCACGTAGGAACCGACCGTCGTTCCGACCCAGGATAGGATGAAGCCTAACCATAATCCGTACGCTGCGGAATTCGCGAAGACGAACACAAATAACGGTAAAAAAGGCAGGAATGACTCGATGAACGGCAGTAAAATGCCGATGAACGGACCGAATGCCTTATATTGCTCTGCGAGTTCGATAACTTTATCCACACTTAACCATTCTTGCATCTCGAGTCACCCCAACCTTAATCTCTCTTTTTATAACCATTTAAAAATTCAGTCTTGTTGTCTTTAGCAGATGTAGTATAATCACTAGTATTGAAAATCATATGAAAGCTGGGATGCAAATGGAACGCAGTGAATTCAACAACGGCCTCCGCGCCGGTCTCAGCATCGCCATCGGGTATTTCCCCGTCGCGCTTACATTCGGCCTGCTTGCAAAGACTACTGGGCTTTCGCTGATCGAAGCGACCGCAATGAGTATTTTCGTCTTTGCTGGCGCAGCCCAATACATATCGCTCAGCCTCATCACAGCTGGCGTCGATCCATTATTAATCGTCATGAATACATTCATCGTAAACATCCGTCACTTTCTAATGACGGCTTCGCTGAATGAAAAGATGCAGCCCGCTCCAAAACCCGTCAAAGCTGCATACGCATTCGGAGTCACGGATGAAACGTTTTCCGTCATTGCAACGAGTAAACAAGACAAAGTGTCAAGTGCTCATGCATTCGGCGTCATCGTGATCGCTTACGGCAGCTGGGTCGTTTTCACCGCTGTAGGACATGTCATCGGCGCGAACCTGCCGTTATTCCTGCAAGCTGCCATGTCCATCGCACTCTATGCGCTCTTCATCGCACTGCTTGTCCCATCTATGAAAGGCAATCGGAAAGTAGTGCTGCTCGCGAGTCTTGCGGCAATCCTGCACTGTTTCTTTTATTATACCGAATTATTATCGACAGGGTGGGCAATTTTGGCATCGACCTTGCTCTCTTCAATCATTATCGAACTCATTTATTCAAAATACGGACGCAGGTCTATCCCTGTCATTGAAAAGGAGGAGAACTGATGGGCCCGACTTATTGGTGGATGCTATTCGGAATGGCGCTTGTGACGTACATTCCGCGCATGATTCCGCTCACGATCCTCGATGGAAAAAAGCTGCCGCCGTTCGTTACGGGAATTTTAAGCAACATCCCTTACGCTGTGCTCGGCGCTCTCATTTTCCCGGCAGTGTTCTATGTACAAGAAGGCAATCTCTTATTCGGGTTAATCGGTGCCGCAACTGCATTTCTCATAGCAGTCTCCGGATTTGGATTAATGACCGTCGTCCTCGGAACGATTGGTGTACTCGCGGTCTACAGTTTGTTCATGTAACCCCTTTGAACCTATCATACCCAAAAATCCCGGTTCTCATACTTATAGAATAGAAGAAATGAAAAAGCCCTGCAGCGTGTGCAAGGCTTTTTCGTTATTCATGAAGATTTTCATTAGACCGCCGATGTGCGCTTGCAACCATTCGATTGGCATACCAGAATCCAACCGTCAGCGACAGCGCATCTGCCACGTACAGCATCCAGTTATGCGTATAACCTGCATAAACAGAGGCGGCGATGAGTGCAATCGTCAAGATTAATCCGACAAGCTGATGAAACGTAACCCGCGTGAAGAACACAACGAGAATTCCAGGAATGAACAACGCCATAACCAATTTTGTCGCTAAACTTTCCACACAGCACCGCCTCCTTTTTATCTATTATCTTACTAATAATAATCCGAGCTGATAATGATCATGCCGGTACAGCACTTGCTGCATAAGACGGACTTCTCCGTTTCGATCCGCCACTTGCAAACGGCAATGGGCGGCATTCACTTGGATCGCGTCATACAATTCTTTATCATTCGCAACTTGCATTCCGTTCACCGCACGAATGACTTCCCCCGGCTGCAATCCGAGTTTTTCAGCAGGTGATCCAGGAAGAACGCCTGCGATCACAACACCCTTCGCACTCGGCGAAGCTGCATAACCGCCGCTCCGTTCCTGAACAGCTGTGACTAATGTCAGAACTGATCGAAGCAGGACACCCATAACCAATGCGCCCCAGCCGATCATAGGTTCATAAAGAGCACCGAACGCGAGTACCGTAACAGCGACGCCCGTCCAAATCACCAACACACCGAATTTCGGGAAGAGCTCATCCGGAAACCGCTTGCGTGCAATTTGGCTAAAGCCAATCAGCACTGGCACTGGCACAAAACTAAACGATTCTGCACCGAGTGTAAACTGCGGCCAGTAAGGCACATATGCAGAAATCATATCTCCAGGCACTAACAGAAGTACCGGAAGCAGCCAAATCTTTTTCACTTTGAAGACAGCTGCACGAAGGCCTCTGCTCGTCTTCTCTAAATGGGGGGATGCGTATTTCACAGTAGACTTTCGAATCAGCATTCCTTCTGCAATTAACAAAAGTCCAGCAATGACAGGAATCGTTACCGCCAGCTGGTCAAGCAGATCCACGTCTTGCAGCGACCATCCGTGAACCGAAAACGATCCGCCGAATTTCTGCCACGCAGCCAATCCAAAAAACGCAATCGCCGCTGTATAAATCGGTGATCCCCACTGGTAATAAAAACTGATGAGTACAATGATCATCACAATCGAAAATAAGACAATCCATCCTGCATCCGCCACGAATCCGATCCCGCTTAACAGGACTGATAATAGGAGGGCATGCACCCATGAATCTGCAACGAGCCGTCTCAATTCCGTGAGCCCCGGCAGCTTCCGAATGTTGAAGTCTTTCCGTTCCCGCTTCACCCTCATGTACCCGAGCGCAACCGCAACGAGGAGAATCAGCCAGAATAGTGGATTCAGGAAAAAGACTGCTGCTGCTTGTAAAATGTCAAACAACCAATTCTCAGACACGTTCTATCACACTCCATTCCAATCCCGCTGTTTCCTTCTATTGTAACAAAGATTGGAATGGAATGGATAGTCGTGACAGACTGTTATTTATGCGTAGGGCAAATCGATCACTTTCCAGATAATTCGTGATGCAAATATCCGAGCGCCATCGCGAGCTGTTTATCATTCTCTTGATCGTTCCGATACTTTTCTGCGCTCGCTTTCAGCGTCTGGAAGAACTTGCTGTCCATATCTCCAGATGCATCCACTTTTTCATGCTCCATGAAATTAGCAATGGCTTCACCCGTTGCTTCATCAAAGAACCCATCCACCCGTCCCGGATCATATCCGAGTGCTTTCAATATCCGCTGGGCATAGGCGACATCTTCATGGAATTGCTGTTCTTTATACGTTTCTGCAATGACTCTCAAATGCTCAGAGAACAAGCTATTCTGCTTCACTTCAAGGTCCGTCGCAATTCCTTCTGTGTGAATCCAGCGCTCTTTGGGTGTCAGCCATTTATGGGTCGACAGTTTCACTTCACCGCCGTTTGACAGTTTCATCGTCTCCTGGACCGTTCCTTTGCCGAAACTCGTTGTTCCGACTATGAAGCCGCGGCCGAGATCCTGAAGGGCGCCGCTCAATACTTCACTTGCAGAAGCGCTGCCTTTGTCTTGCAATAAAACCACTGGAATGACTTGCAATTTCGGATTAAACTTCAGCTCTTTTGGCTGCTCTGTCACAAGGGGCGTCAGCTGCCCTTTTACGTCCTCCATATAGGCGAATACCGTGTCTTCCGGAAGCATACTCCCTGCGATATTTCCAACCGCATGCAAGTAGCCCCCTGGATTTCCGCGGACGTCAATCAGCAAGGCTTCCGCACCGTCCTTTACGAGCATCTCAGTCGCTGCCTGCCACTCTTTTGCACTGTCTTCACCAAACATTGTCAACCCTATGTAGCCGATTTTCTTGCCTCGCTCTTCTAATATTTCAGAAGACACCGTGTGAACAGGAATGACATCGCGTTCAATTGTCATTTCCACGTGTTTCCCAGATTCCGGACGATAGACAACCAGTTTCACAGACGTCCCTTGCTTGCCGCGGATTTGTTTGACGACTTCTTTCAGCGTCAATCCATCCAATCGCTCTCCGTCAATTTGCACGAGCTCGTCATACGGAAGCAATCCTGCTTTTTCTGAAGGTGATCCTTTGACAGGAGACACAATAATGAATTTGCCATTCGTGCGCGTGATTTCTGCACCGATCCCGACACGTTCCCCCGCGAGTGATTCCTTGTGGGAGGCCGCTTCTTCTTTCGTTAAGTACGTGGAATACGGATCCCCGATTACGTCCGCCATTCCGCGTAACGCGCCTTCAATCAAGTCGTTGTCTTTCAGCTGATACACGGCGTTTCCGGTAATGACTTCGTACGCTTCGTCGATGACTCCAAATTTCCCACTTGAGTCGTGGGTCGCCTCCTCACTTTTCCCACAGCCGTCCAACACCATTACGAGACAAACCGCAACTGCGGCTAAAATACCAAACGCAAAAATCCGGCTCCTGCGCATCGTCACCATCCCCTCCTCTTTCCACTATATGAAAGAAGGGAGTAGGTTACGACAAGCTGGAACCGGTATTTGAAATTAGATCTAACGGGGTTGATTTACACTGCAGACGGACGCTTTCCGCGGGCTCGATCTCAGCCTCCTCGGCGCTTCGCTTCTGCGGGGTCTTCGATCTTCGCTGATTCCGCAGGAGTCGCCGTCTTCCGTTTCAATCAACGAGTACGGTTGGAAATATTATCTTCATTGAATAAAAGATAGTAAAGAAAAAGAGTTAGTTCAAAACCGTTTATTTAACATCCTTCACTAGCTGTTCCATCATTGCTTCGTCCATAGGACCGACGATTTGGTTGTCGATGGTGCCGTCGGTTCCGAGGATGTAGGTGGTGGGAATGGAGAAGACTTTGTAGTCTGTCATGCCAAGTTCTTCTGTGTCGAGAAGGATCGGGAATGTTAGCTTATACGCATCTACGAATTCTTCGACGGCTTTCTGTCCGCGATTTTCTGCAGAGGTCAGGTTGACGGAAACGAGTTCCACGTTGTCTTCCGGTTTTAATTTCTTATAGAAGTTTTCCATATGCGGCATTTCTGCTTTACATGGCGGGCACCAGGTTGCCCAGAAGTTCAAAATGACTTTCTTACCTTTCAAGTCTGAAAGACGGACTTTTTCTCCCGTCAGCGTTTCAAGCTCAAAGTCTGGCGGTGTGTCGCCCTGATCCAGTCCTGATCCCGCAGTATTTTTAGACATGGCTTCAGTAGAAGCTGTGTCAATGACTTCGGGTTTATCCAAATTCGATTTCACCATCATCACGATCATCGTACCGATCAAGAGAATTGCGATTGCGTACCCAATCCACTTTTTATTCATTGTATCCCTCCATCTGTTTCCTTACGTTGTGTGAAGCGCCAAGTAACTAGTACTGCTAAGATGCATGCAAGCACTGTTGCTGTGAATGGAATGCCTGTAAATCCGACGGGCTGCAAGGCTCCAATGAATGCGTGGGCAGCTACAAATAATCCTGCTCCGTAGACAATAGGTATACGTTCATTTTGTGCATGAACAAATGAAAGCACTGCCAGCATCCCAAATACGACAATTGTGATTCCTTCAATTAAGAACGCACTCTCATTCAACAGAGCCATCATCACTTGATAGCCTGCTTGGGCAGTTACGATTCCAAGCAAAAGACCTTGGCTCATCATTGGCGGCTTAGGTTTCCGAGATAAGAGAATAACCACCGCAGCGACAACCAGCCCAGCTAGAAATCCAAACGTACCTCCATTGAAATAGAGAATAGCCAGTGGAGCACGACGTACCGTTTCAAAGTCCGTTACAATTACGGACAGCTTCCATACAATAATAGTGGTAAACAGCGCGTCGATAAAAAGATCTGCGACGGGTTTACCGAATTTCATTTTAACAGCAAGCCATGCCAGGATAAATCCGATGACCGCTGCAATCCAAGATGAAGGCACCGTGACCTTCCATAGTAAAAAATAGTCTGTGACAGGCATTGAAATCTCCTTTAGTCCAGTATACCTCTCATGGTATCGTAAAATGCCAGTCAACTCCACAAAATGCCCTTATAGTTCCTAAAGAAAAAGGCCCGCATGGCTGCGGGCCTTTTGTGTAATCGGTGCTCCCTGGTGCCAAGATGTTTGTTACAGGGAAAAACCGGCAATAGATATATAAGTCGTTACTTAGAATGATACATAACGTAATGGATTCACAGCACTTGGTCCAGAGGCAGAGAAGTTGCCTACGTGAATTTCAAAGTGCAAGTGAGGCCCTGTTGAATTTCCTGTATTTCCCGATTTACCGATGAATTGACCTTTTCCTACGTGCTGTCCTGTGCTCACACCGATATTCGATAAGTGTGCGTAAACAGACGTAAAGATTTGTCCGTCAATTGAATGGGTAACCATGATCGCGTTACCGAATCCGCCCATCGGTCCTGCATGGGATACAACGCCTTCAGCTGCAGAAACGACTGTAGTCCCGACTGGAACTCCGATATCTTGTCCGCGGTGCTGTTTCTGTGTATGGAAGATCGGGTGCATTCTCCATCCAAATGATGATGTAAGCGGTCCTCTTGCCGGACTGGTCCATGTACCGCTCGCAACAGGCGGTGCAGCTGTTTCATGACTGCTCGATGAGGACGAACTTGATGAATTACTGGCTGCTTGTTGAGCGCGGCGTTTAGCAGCTGCTTCCGCATCACGTTTACGCTGCAATTCTGCTTGACGTGCAACTTCTGCCAAACGATCCTGCTCTGCACTAATCTTGTTCACAAGGTCTGCAGAAAGTTCATGAGTTTCATCGAATTCGCTTTCCAAGTCCGCTTTTTCAGTAGAAAGTTTGGCTTGTTCAGCTTCTAGTTGATCGACCAGCTTGTCCTTCTCAACTTTTTGCGCTTCGAATTTTTTCTTCAAGTCTGTCAGTTTGTTTTTGCGTTCTTCTTGCTGAGCAAGTTTGGTTTCTACCATTTCCTTCTCTTTTTCCAGCTGATTCATGTCGTCTTCTTGCTGCTGCATGATTTTACGGTCAGCATCCATCAATGTGGAAACTGCAGAGAATCGGTCAATGAAATCTGAAAAACTGTTCGCGCCAAGAAGCACGTCCAGGTAGCTGACGTCTCCGCCCTTCACCTGCATCGTACGAACACGTTCTCTTAAAACTTCATCCCGTTCTTTAATCCGCTTTTCTAATGTTTTAATAGAAGCTTGAAGTTCCGTGATTTCAGTAGTTGTCTGACTGATTTTTTCCTTAACGTCGCGGATCTTTTCGTTATTCGCTTCGATTTCACCATTCAACTTCGTAATTTGTTCCATAATGGATTGTTTCTTAGTTTGCTTTTTATTAATCTCGTTGGATTTGTTTTGAATTCCCTTGTTCAACTCATTTTGCTTTTGTTGCAGCACCTTTTGTTCATCTTGCATATCTTTCAACGAGCTTGCAGATGCTGCTGTTCCAGATAATGTTGTCGAAAGCAGCAACACACCCATTGCAGATAGCAAGATTCCCTTATTCTTTCTCACAGTCCCAGTTCCCCTTTCAATAATACAAATCGGCTAGTTAGACTTTCAAGAATTTGCGTACGGACATCATACTGCCCCATACGCCGATGAACACACCCATGAACAGCAGCAGACCATCTACCTGGATAATGAACGGTACAGGATGGAGCAATTGGAACATTTCATTCACCAATTTAGGCTGCCAGTATGCATAAATTTGCTGGTAGGCAATGGCGATAGCAGCCATTGGAAGAATCGATCCGAGGATCCCCAGCCAAGCACCTTCTAAAATAAACGGAATTCGGACAAAGTTATTTGTCGCTCCGACTAGTTTCATAATTTCAATCTCTCGACCACGTGCAATGATCGTCAAACGAATTGTATTGGAGATGAGGAACATTGCCGTAAACAGCAGCGCTACGATTAAAATCAATCCGACATTCCGGCTGATTTTTACGACGTTGAACAATTTCTCGACTTTTCCTGCTCCATAGACAACATCAGCTGTGTACTCGTATGTATCGATCTTTTTTGCAATTGCAGCCGTATCGTGAGGATCCGCCGCTTTTACATATAGCGCGTTTCCTAGTGGATTACTTTGTTTATAGAGTGAGAGTTCTTTACCGTAGGATTTAATGATTTTGTCCAGTTCGTCTTCTCTCGACGCAAATTCAACACTTGCGACTCCATCAATCTTCTGAACTTTGTCTTGTAACTCTTTCACGGCCGCATCACTTGCTGCAGCGTCCGCAACCACTTTAATTTCTACGTCGTTCTCGATATTATCCGCCATCTTGTTCAAGTTCATCATCATAACAATGAAACTGCCCACAAGCAGAAGCGTTACCGCAACGGCGCTGATGGAGGCGAACGTCATCCAGCCATTTCGTCCGAGGCTCTTAAAACTCTCCCGGAAGTGACGGCCAAGCGTTCTACCCTTCATAGCTGTATTCCCCTTCGTATTCATCTCTTGTGATCATTCCGCCTTCTACTAATAAAACGCGATGACGGATTTTGTTCACAATATCTTTGTTGTGTGTCGCCATCACAATGGTCGTCCCACGGTTGTTGATTTTTTCGAAGATGTTCATGATGCCTAACGACGTATCCGGATCGAGGTTTCCTGTCGGTTCGTCTGCAATCACCATTTTAGGCTCATTGACAATCGAACGCGCAATCGACACTCGCTGCTGTTCTCCGCCTGATAACTCGTTAGGAAACATTCTCGCTTTTTGGGACAATCCGACAAGCGCTAAAACATCAGTTACTTTTTTACGAATATCAGCGGGTGCTTCTTCAATCACTTCTAGCGCAAATGCCACATTCTCATAAACATTCAATCTTGGAAGCAATTTAAAGTCTTGGAAAACGACACCAATCTGTCTTCGCAAGTAGGGTATTTCCTTGTTTTTCAACGTACTCAGGTCTGTTCCGTCGATGAAGATCTGTCCGCTGGTTGGAGCTTCCTCGCGATACATCATTTTGATGAATGTCGATTTACCTGCACCACTCGGCCCCACGACGTAAACAAACTCACCGCGGTCAATGTCGATATTTATACCATTCGCGGCAACGACACCGTTCGAATACTTTTTGTACACATTCTTCATTTTAATCATTTTTTGTAACCACCTGATCGAAAACTTTTCTTCAGCTTTTTAAGTATAACAGATATAAACCTACACTGTATTACAGGAATATTTCATTTCCTCCAAAACGTTCACCGCGTTTCAACAATCCTGTAATGTTCAATCCTATTTTTTACAGTTTAAGAGCGAGTTGCTGTCGAAATTCAGCTCATTTTAACTGCACAAAAAAACAGAGACTGCCGTAGCGTCTCTGTTCGTTGTGTTACAAATTAATCAGCATTTTTTAAAACAGCTTATTTCTTTTCAGAAAGCCATTTTGCAACAGCGTCAAGCTCTTCGCCTTTAATAAGACCAGCTGGCATTCCGCCGGATTTACCGTTTTCGATGATGTCGTGGATTTCGTCTTCAGACAGCTCTCCGCCGATGTTAGCAAGAGCAGGACCTGCTCCGCCTTCCAAGTTGCCGCCGTGACAAGATGCACAGTTCGCTTGGAATACTTTTTCAGCGTCTACATTTCCAGATGCTGAATCTTTGTCTCCAGCTTTGTCATCTCCGCCGCCGCCACAAGCACCAAGTACAAGTGCAGCGCCAAAGATCGTCGCTAAGAATTTGTTTTTCATTTTCATGAATGTGTCCTCCTTCGAATAAATGAATTACGTGCTTCCTTAGTATAGCAAAAAATGGCCTAGTTCGCTTTAAACGCGTGACAGAGTCATGACAAATACCCAACATGGAGCGAACTCCTTCTATTTAGTATTCTCTATTTCCCGAAAATCAAACCTGTTTTGACAAAACTTCAGCAAATAATCGGGCTGAAATTTACGACTGTCACGTATAACTGCTCTCTGTCTTAATTAGGCAAAGAATACACGCTCGCCGCCAGTACATGACAATTCTGTGTAAGTGAATCGAATTTTCAATTGAATCATAGTAAAAAACGAGGCTGCCTTCGATTGTCATTTTCATGACGTTCGAGGACAGCCTCGCTGTTTTTGCTGTATTAAGAAATACGTGAACGCAAGAATGCGTTGATGAACGGATCAATTTCGCCGTCCATCACAGAACCTACGTTACCTGTCTCTTCATTGGTACGGTGATCTTTGACCATTGAGTACGGGTGGAAGACGTAAGAACGGATCTGACTTCCCCAGCCGATTTCTTTTTGGTCGCCGCGAATTTCGAGAAGGCGCGCTTCTTCTTCTTCGACACGGATTTGATAAATTTTTGCTTTCAACAAGTTGATCGCACGTTCACGGTTTTTAATCTGTGAACGCTCTGTTTGACACGTTACGATTGCACCTGTTGGAAGGTGGGTCATGCGGACAGCTGAATCTGTCGTGTTAACGTGCTGTCCACCCGCACCGCTCGAACGGTACGTATCAATTTTAACGTCTTCCATCTTCAAATCGATGTCTACGTCACCTGAGAATTCAGGCATCACTTCAACAGAAGAGAATGACGTGTGTCGACGGCCTGATGAGTCAAACGGTGAAATCCGAACAAGACGGTGAACGCCTTTTTCAGCTTTCAAGTAACCATACGCATTGTGACCTTTGATGGAAAGCGTTACAGATTTCACACCAGCTTCGTCGCCTGCCTGATAGTCCAGTGTTTCCACTTTGTATCCGTGCTGCTCAGCCCAGCGTGTATACATCCGTAAAATCATCGATGCCCAGTCTTGAGACTCCGTACCGCCAGCGCCTGAGTGAATTTCAAGAACAGCACTGCTGCTGTCATATTCTTCACTTAGAAGCATCTGCAGATCGAAGTCTTCCATACGCTTCAAGAATGCTTTCAATTCGCTCACGAGTTCTTCCTGGAGCTCTTCATCCGGCTCTTCTTTCAACAGTTCGACTGTCATTTCCAGATTTTCTTGTTCGTCGTTCATCGCATGGAACTCACCGACGCTGTCTTTGAGTGCGTTCGATTCAGAAATGACGACTTGCGCTGCATCTTGGTTATCCCAAAACGTCGGGTCCATCATCATTTCATCGAGTTCCTGCATACGTGCCTCTTTGTTTTCTAAGTCAAAGAGACCCCCTAAAGTCCACTAATTTCTTAGCTGTTTTGTCGAGCTCGTTGCGTACATCTGATAATTCCATCATAGTTTGTTCCTCCAAAAATTCAGGTTCACGGCCAGATTACTCTTGACCATGACAGTTCTTATATTTCTTCCCGCTGCCGCAAGGGCATGGGTCGTTGCGTCCGATATTAACTGAACGGCGTACCGGTTTCTTCACTTGTTTCTCGCCATCTTCTTTCGGATTCACCGCTTGGCCTTTTGCCACTTCTTCACGCTCCAGGTTGTTGCGGATTTCCGCCTTCATGACGTACTTCGATGCATCTGCTTCAATGGCGTTCACCATTTCTTCAAACATCGCGAATCCTTCTGCTTGATACTCGCGAAGCGGATCATTTTGTCCGTATGCACGCAAGTGAATTCCGTGACGCAGCTGATCCATCGCATCGATATGATCCATCCATTTTGTATCGATGGCACGAAGCAGGACAACTTTCTCAAACTCGCGCATTTTTTCTTCGGACATTTCCTCTTCTTTTTCATCATAACGCTTCAACACTTCTGTTTTGATGAAATCCGTAAGTTCCTGTGCCGATTTACCTTCTAAATCTGAAACCGTCAGCTGGTCTTCAGGCAAGAAGTTCGCGCCTAAATAGTCGACAAGAGCTTTTAATGCCCAGTCTTCTTGTTTTTCTTCTGTTGTATGAATCGCTACCGCATTTTCAATCACGCGTTCAATCATCGCTTCCAGAACTGGACGTACATTGTCTGATTCGAGTACGTCATTACGCTCTTTATAAATGATTTCACGCTGCTGGCGCAACACATCATCATATTGAAGCAATCGTTTACGAGAATCGAAGTTATTCCCCTCCACGCGTTTCTGAGCAGATTCGACGGAGCGCGAGACCATTTTCGACTGGATTGGTGTTTCATCATCCATACCGAGTTTCGTCATCATGCCTTTCATTTGCTCCGAACCGAAACGGCGCATCAATTCATCTTCTAAAGACAGATAGAACTGTGTAATACCCGCGTCCCCTTGACGACCAGAACGTCCGCGCAGCTGATTATCAATACGGCGAGATTCATGGCGCTCGGTACCGACAACTGCAAGGCCGCCGACTTCTTGTACGCCTTCTCCAAGCTTGATATCCGTACCGCGACCAGCCATGTTTGTTGCGATGGTAACCGCACCCGGCTGACCTGCCTGCTCGATAATTTCGGCTTCACGACCGTGGTTTTTCGCGTTTAACACGTTATGAGGCACGCCGTACTTCTTCAAGAAGTTCGAAATGATCTCAGACGTTTCAATCGCAACCGTACCGACAAGAACCGGCTGGCCTTTTTTATGCCGCTCTTTAATATCATCCGCAACCGCTTTGTACTTCCCTTCCGTTGAAGAGAAGATTAAATCTGGACGGTCATCACGGGAAATCGGACGGTTGGTCGGAATCGCTACAACGTTCATGTTGTAAATGTTGCGGAATTCCTCTTCTTCCGTCTTCGCAGTACCCGTCATACCAGACAACTTGTCATACATCCGGAAATAGTTCTGGAATGTAATCGTTGCAAGCGTCATCGATTCGTTTTGGACTTCAAGTCCTTCTTTTGCCTCGATCGCTTGGTGAAGTCCATCGCTGTAACGGCGGCCTTTCATCAGACGGCCTGTGAATGAATCGACAATGACAACTTCGCCTTCTTGTACGACATAGTCTACGTCAACATGCATACTTACATGCGCTTTTAATGACTGATTAATCGTGTGGTTGAGTGTCACATGCTCCAAGTCGAATAAGTTATCGATTCCAAATGCCTGCTCCGCTTTCTCAATCCCCGCTTCGGTCATCGTTACGCCTTTAGTCGTTTCATCATACGCAAAGTCCTCTTCTTTTTTCAAAGTCATCACGAAACGGTTCGCCAAACGGTACAATTCTGCTGATTTAGCAGCCTGCCCTGAAATAATAAGCGGAGTTCGCGCCTCGTCAATTAAGATGGAGTCAACTTCGTCAATGACTGCATAATGAAGCGGACGCTGTACTTTGTGCTCACTGTACAGCACCATGTTGTCGCGCAAATAGTCAAAGCCAAGCTCATTGTTCGTCGTATACGTCACGTCTGCAAGATACGCATCACGCTTTTCATCTTTACTCAAACTGTTCAAGTTCAAGCCGACCGTCAGTCCAAGGAACTCATACAGCTTTCCCATTTCCTGAGCATCACGTGAAGCCAAGTATTCGTTGACCGTGACAACGTGTGCACCTTTGCCATCTAGAGCATTCAAATACACCGCAAGCGTTGACGTCAACGTCTTACCTTCACCGGTTTTCATCTCCGCAATGTTTCCCTCGTGAAGAGCCGCAGCCCCCACGATTTGAACACGGAATGGATACAAGCCGAGAACACGGCGCGCTGCTTCACGCACAACCGCAAATGCTTCCGGCTGAATGTCGTCAAGACTCTCTCCATTGTTCACGCGCTGCTGGAATTCTGCCGTTTTCGCAGTTAAATCAGTATCCGAAAGCTGCTCCATTTGAGTAGCAAAGGCTTCAGTCTGATCAGCAATCTTTTCTAGTCGTTTCAAATCACGTTTATTCGGATCAAACATTTTATTCAATACGCTTAGCATAATTTGGTCACATCCTCACAAAGTTCACCCTTCATTTTAACATTGTGAATGGGCAGGCGCAAATGCAATGCAACGAAATTTCCGACTTTTGTACTGGGGGTGGAGGTTGGGGTGGGTGGCTTGAGCGGATTGGGTGTGTGCTTGAGCTTTTTTGGGGTCGGCTTGAGTGTGTTTTGGTGGTGCTTGATCAGTTTTATCTTTGCTTGAGCGGATCCGCTTGTTGCTTGATCACCTATGATGCGTGGGGACACCTTTTACAACAAGCTGCGGTAGAGAGAACCCTTTTCCCACCCTACCTCATCCCTAAATGCGCAGCGAAGCGGAGCCCACCAATTAATCTTGGTTTTAACCGGGGAAAGATGGATTTGTCGCGAGTTGGGATAGAATTGGAATAGGAATAATGCCGCGGGAGTAAAAGTAGTACCGGATTGCTCGATCACCTCCACCTCTCTCAATCAAGAAAGCATGTGAATCGAGCGCTTAAACAGGCGAATGGAGCGGATAGCCTAGCAAAAGGAGCGCTTAGCCAGGTGAATCGAGCGGTTACCCGACTCAATGGATCGCTTACCCAGCTGAATGGAGCGCTTCCCCTCGCTAATAGAGCGTTCAACCACAAACTAAATTTCCCCAACAAAAAAACCGCCCAAAGTAACAGGCGGTTTCCAAACATTAATTAGCTTCAGTTTCAATCAAGCCGTACTTGCCATCACGGCGTTTGTAGACGATGTTTGTGGCATCAGACTCACCATCAGTGAAGATGAAGAAATCGTGACCCAGCATGTTCATTTGAAGAATTGCTTCTTCCTGGTCCATCGGCTTCAAATCGAGCTGTTTTGTACGCACTACGTTGAACTCATTTTCGTCATCGGCATACTCTTGCTCATTCGAATCGTTTTCCATTGTTGCCTGTAAGAATGCGCCAACGCCTTCGCGCTCACGGAACTTGCGGTTCACGCGTGTTTTATATTTACGGATTTGACGCTCAAGCTTATCGACAATCAAGTCAATGGCTGCGTATAAATCGTTATGACGTTCTTCTGCTCGGAGTGTCAAATTTTTCATTGGAATTGTAATTTCAACTTTAGTTTGCTTATCGCTGTATACTTTCAAGTTCACATGAGCTGTTGCTTTCAAAGACTCAGTGAAGTACCTTTCCAGTTTACTGACTTTCTTTTCGACGTGCTCCCGGATTGCTGGAGTAACCTCGATGTTTTCGCCACGAATGTTGAAGTCTAACATATAAACTCCTCCTTTAATTTGACCCTATCTCTATCTTCTCCATTGCCCAACTAAAACCCTTCTTTTTTAAGTGAAAATTAAAAAGAACTTTGTCGGATACTGCCGAAGCGCTTTTCCAGCTGCTTACCGCTCAGCTTGTCTGCGCAGCTTTAGATCATTGACGATGGTTTCAGCTACGGATTCGTTCTCATCAAAATCTATGCCGTATATCCAGCGTGCCCCGACCGCTTCTTTCCAGACAATGACACCGTCTGTCTCAATTGGCTGCTGGTATAAGCGGAAGCGCAGTTTGAGAGCCACTTCGTCTCGATTTACTGGAATATCAAAAGACGTTTCCATTCGGGTTCCGCCTGGACTGATATCCAGCAACTTGGAGTCACCTGTTCCGGTTCCGGGACGGTCACTGTTTTTAAGGTAAATACTGAATGCTGCAGGGATTGGTTCATCAAAGGAATATCTGAAAGCTTCATCACGTTTATAGTGCATATACTCACACTCCATCCACTTCTCTAGTCCCTTCAGTATACCAAATAGTTACCAGCTTCGCGCCCATTATTTTACCGGAATCCTAATTTAGCGCTCCGTCTTCTACTATTACCGAACCGACGCATTACCAAACCTGATTTCAAGAATGTCGGCGTCGTTTACACTATGTTGCTGACCTTCTGCTCATGTATAAAAACCGTCCATCATCTGCAGAACGGTAACCGATTATCCTCGGAGGCTAAGAGCTTCGTTATGCGTTTCTTGCAAATACGCGTCGATTTCACTTTGTTCGTCGACAAGATGCGTCAAGGTCGCATCCAGCTCTTCAATCGCAGCGGTGCTTTCTTCTATAACGGACGCAAATTCCATCGTACGGCCGCGAACATTATCCGTGTTCACCGTGATTTCTCTGAACGCTTCGATGAATGACTTCATTTCTTTCTGCAAGTCACGCATTTCTCCGTGCAATGCAGTGAACGTCGTGTTGGATGAATCCGCGACTTCCGTCTGCTCAGAAATTTGTTGTTGACCTGCCGATAACTTCGTCACTGCCAGCTCGTTGAATGTATTCACTTCAGATAAATTCGTATCGATTTTCGATAACGTCTCATCCGTCATACCCGCGAGCTTACGGATTTCATCCGCAACAACCGCGAATCCTTTTCCGTGCTCCCCTGCCCTGGCGGCTTCAATGGAAGCATTCAACGCAAGCAAATTCGTCTGGTCGGTAATTTCTTTAATGGAACCCGCAAACGCATTAGTTTCTGCAATTTTCTCAGAAAGCACTAAGAACGTACGATTCAGTTCTTCAAAGAAGTCAGCGAATGCATCAATTCCGTTTTTCAGCCCAGCAATTCGCGAACTTCCTTCACCTGCGAGTTCTCCCGCGTCATTAGCTTTTTGCACAAGCACTGAAAGTCCAGTTGAAATCTTTTCAATTGATTCATGCGTCTTTTCAGAGCGTTCCGCAATATCCGATATGTGATCCGCCTGGTGCTGGCTGGCCCCGCTCACTTCTTGAATTGCTGTCAGCATTTCACGCTGTGAAGCGAGGGATGTCCCGGAAGCACCACGAAGCTTGCTTAAATTCTCCGTAATCTTATCCACAGTTTGGTTCAACTTCGCAGCCAGTTCCTCTTCTTCTTTCATTTGAGCAGCAGTCAACGCCGTGAACCGTTCAAGCTCTGTAAAGTTCTTGGAATTTTGACGGACGACCAGTATGAGAATCACACCGCATAAGTAATGGACCAGCACTAGATTCAATCCACTTCCCGCGATAAGCTCAGGAGCGGTAAACAGCATGTTATTTAAAATCAATGCACCCAAACTGAGTACATAGGCAACGCCCATGATGAGCATCCGACCATGGATAGCACCCAGGACAAGCAGGAAAAAGATGATCCCGACAGAAGCTAAATTTGCGCCAACCAATAAAATAATACTTAACAGCACAGAGAAGGTGGATAGTAACAATATGTATGGCAGGCTTTGTGTGAGCCAAGGCTGTTTCGTCATTCGAAACGCGATATAAAAAGCAGTGCCGATTGCAAACGGAATGGCAATCGATAGGATCGTCTGCATATTGGATCCCAAGAGAATCTGCGCAAGCAAGCCGAGGCCGCCGCCAGTCGCAAAGCCGATATACAGAAGATGGTTTTTCCGTATCCAGTCTGCTAGTTTAAGTTGTTCAATCGTCATCCAATCACTCCTAGATTCTTCTTTAAATTAATACTTTCATACCCGTATACTATTCATTGGAATTAGGCATAAAGGTCCACTCTAACGCGTCAATAAAACCCGATGAATGCAACATTCACCGGGTACTGCTTATTGTTTCGTATCATAGAACGTACCGTCACGGGCAACTTTGCTGTATGGATTGACATAACTCCGAACGCTGTCCTTTTTCGTCTGGGACGTTGAGAGATCTTTTCGAATTGCATTCAGATAGCTTTCCAATCTCACAGCGACTTTCAGCTCTTGAGCAACGAGCTCTTTCCCGTATACTTCTTCTTCTGATGAAAAAGGAGGTTGGATGTAAGGCTGCAGTTTCTCTCGCTCATCTAGTATCGCTTCAATAGAAGCAATCATGATATCACGCTGATCCTCATTGTTTGAAATCGAAAGTGTCAGCATCCGCTCCGTAGCGTCTTTCCACTGAACAAGCTCCGGTCGAATCATATTTCACTCACATTGCCGTATTGCTTCTGACGATTCAATTGAATGACTTGTTTCCATGTATCTCGGAACTCGGTCATGATTCCCGCAGCTTCGTCAAATAACGCACTGTCATTCTTAATATTGCCATCTATGAGTCGGCTGTTCGCGAATTCATATAAGACAAGCATGTCTTTCGCAGCTGGGAATGCAGTAACATCTAAGGTTATCATCAGTTCCGAGATAATCGCCTGTGCTTTTTGCACGGCAACATTCTTGTCTTCAAGGTTGTTCACTTCTACAGCTCGTTTTGCTTGTTGAATAAACTTTAAACATCCGTTATAAAGCATTAATGTAAGTTCCCCAGGCGTCGACGTAGTAACCGAGTTATTTTGATACGTAGCGTACGGATTATGCATGACCATTTACAAGACTCTCCTTTTGTAATACCTGTTTCAATTAAGCACCGCCACCGAGTGCACTCATAAGACTTGCTGATTGTGCATTTGCGCGTTGAATTGCGTTTTCCATGGCATTGAACTGTTTCCAGTAGCGAGATTCCACCATTTTCATCCGGTCTTCGAAACGTTCAATTTGTTTGTTCATATTGTCCAAAGTTCTACCTAAATCAAAGGATTTCGTGCTGGCGCCGGCAGACCCTGCATTATCCTTAATTGTTTTTTGACTAGTTTCAACAGTTTTTTTCATTCGATGTGCAATCCCTAACTCCCCAGGGGTTTCACCAGTATTACTAAATAATTTTGCAACAGCACCAGAATCTTTTGAAATAGCCTCTTTTAGTTTAGTCTCATCGATAACTAATTTACCGTGGTCTAAGTAGTTCTTACTAGTTGTGATTCCTATTTCACTCAAACTGATAGATTGACCATTTCCAATATCTACTGATTCCGTTAGCATTGTTCTTAACTCATTTAAAAGACTTGATATTTCTGGATCGTTACGCAATGTTCCGCTTTTAGCTTTTTCTTCCCAGAGCTCTATTTCTTTTTCTTTCATATCTGCTTTTTGCTCAGTCGATAACGGTTGGAAATTCCGAAACTTTGGTTCACGGATTTTCGCATTTAAATCCTCAATTATTTTGTTGTAGTCATCTACAAAGCTTTTTACTTTATCATAAATCTTTTCAGTATCAGTTGTTACTTCAAAAGTAACAGGTTTATCACTCTTAGTCTTCAGTGTAACTTCTAGCCCGTCTAAATCGAAAGTGTTAGAATTCCTCTCTATGTCTAACCCGTTATACGAAGCGATAGCATGTATACCTGCAGTTTTTTGGTTAGTTGGAATACTCGATAACCCTAAACTTTCTAAAACACCGCTGTCGTCTACTTCACTGAGTTCAATAAATCCTTCGACGCTGGGTTGACCTGCTGCCCCTTCAACTCCGCCGCTTTGTTTAGACGTTAATCCAATTTTTCCTGAAGCACTGTCATAAAAAGCACGGGCTCCAGTTTTTTCACTGATTTGCTTGATCACATTCTCTACGGTGTCACCTTGTTTAACCACAATGTCTTGGGTTTTGCCATCAGGCGTTTTGACGGAAAACGTTCCCGCTTTCAAATTTTCTGAATCAGGAATTGCATTACCTTGAATAGTAGCACTTTTAGCTAATTGTTTAACCACTATAGATCCTGTAAAGTCATCATTGTTTGACTTCGATTTAATGGAAACAATATCAGAATCAGAAACAGATACATTTTTTTGATTGTAATTTCTGCCCAATGCATAATTATCAAAAAGGTTGTCTTTATACTTGAATAAATCTCTACTCACACTGCGATAGTCATCCAACTGCCACTCAAAATACTGTTTCTTTTGTGTAACTTTATCTAACGGAATTCTCTCAGCCTTCATTAAATCCTTAATAATCGATTCAGTATCAATACCACTCGCCAGTCCACCAATTCTCATATCCAATCACTCCTTAGATTTTACGGTCGATCATCAGTCCTAGGAACTTTTTCATTTCCGCGTGCATGTCCATTAGTTTTTTGGACGGGATTTCTTTAATGACTTCTTCGGTTCTCGAGTCTACGATCGTCACATAGTATTCGTGCAATTCGTCGTGCATTTTAAACCGCAGCTGGGTGTCTACGCTTTCTAGAAACTTATTCATGCCTGCTGTGAGTTCTTTGGCTTCTTTTACAGGTAAATCACGTTCTCTAGATGCTTGTTGCTGTGCTTGGTCGTGAATGGCTTCAACTTTTGTCACAATTCCGGGTGCTGCTGCATCCGTCGGCCCGACTGCATGCTGCCGGTCTTGGCCTCCCCCTATTTGACTGACCATTTCTCCGTCCTCCTCAGATATCGCTCTCAATTACTTATTATATCGGTTCTCTATTATCAAAGTTAACATCTTTCCTAGAAATCCCACTCAACTTCTTCTCTTAGCAGCCGAAGAAATACTAAATACCAGAATTTTTAGATAGGGGATTACGATTATGGCGAAATCATTGAAAACGAAAATCATCGCTGCTGCACTTGCACTTTTTTTAGTCGGAATTATTCTTATGATTTATATGGTAAACGACCAGGTCAAAAAACTTTCCCAGGAACGTGTCATAGATTCCAGCGAAAGTTTAGCGGAACAAACCGCTTTCACAGTCGATAATTTCATCGACCAGTATACGAAAGGGATTACGACGATTGCTAAATCCGAAACGATTGCCAATTATACCGGAAAAGATGGGAAAGTTGTTACGGAAGCCCACTTGCTGGACATGCTGAAAGATAATCTGGACACGTATTCAGATGCTGTTGCACTTTACTACGCAACCCCTGACAAGTCCACCATTCTTTATCCTGAAGCAGATTTAACCGGTTATGACCCGACGTCCCGTGAATGGTATCAAAAAGCGATTGCGGCTCCGGGAGTTGTCCAATGGTCAGCGCCTTATACGGATGCAACGAGTGGAAACTTCATGATTACAGGATCGTACGCGATAGAAGAAAACGGGGGCATTAAAGGCGTGGCTGCTATCGACTTGGAGCTCACTGCCATCAATGCACTGTTAACTTCCACAACAGTTCCTTATGAAGGTTTCACAGCGCTTTATGATCAGCAAGGAACTGCAATTTCCCACCCTACGAAAGCAGGAGAGAACTTGATGGATGTCTCGTACATTAAACCGATGTACGAAAAAGACAGCGGGGATCTAGAATTCACAGATGAAAAAGGAATTAAAACAGTAGCTGTCTATTCCACTGTTCCTGAATTCGGCTGGAAAGTCCGTACTGTTTACGAACAAAACAAACTAATGGGAATGGCTACTCAGTTGCGGAATGCCATTTTTGTCATTTCACTTATTACGCTGGTGATTGTTGCCGTTGGATTGTACTTCATTATCGGCAGAATGCTGAAACCGATCGGACGCCTTCGGAAGTTGATGGACGAAGTTTCAGACGGAGATTTAACTGTTCAATCTGATATCCAATCCAAAGATGAAATTGGTCAGTTAAGTGAAAACTTTAACGGCATGATTTCAAATATGCACAGCATTATATCCGTGGTGAATTCATCCGCTGAAAACGTCCGGACAAACTCCGAAAGTTTAAGTGCAGTGGCAGAAGAAACCAATGCTTCCAGCTCAGAAGTGGCACATGCGGTGAATGAAATCGCTGAAGGTGCTTCAAAGTCTGCAGAAGATGCGGAAACGGTCTCTGAACGTGCTGATGAACTTGGCCGGCAAATTACCGGAATTACAGAACGTGCTGTTTCCATGAATGAAATTGCAGTCCGTACAGGGGATATGAACTCGAATGGACAAACCCAAATGGCGCAGCTGCAAGAGACGTTCCAGTCATCGGGCATGAATTTGAAATCGATGAATGAAGCCATTGTGACACTTGGCGAAAAAGTGAAAGCAATCGGCGGCGTGATGGATACGATTACGGATATTTCATCACAAACGAATTTGTTAGCATTAAATGCGAGTATTGAAGCAGCCCGCGCTGGAGAGCACGGAAAAGGGTTCGCAGTCGTAGCAGAAGAAGTTCGGAAACTCGCGGAACAATCGGCACGAGCGACTGAAGATGTGCAAGTAACTGTTCAACAGCTGCAAGAAGAATCACGTCTCGTGACCGAGCAAATGGATGAAACGATTACGACGTTCCGGGATTAAGGCATCGTCGTTCAGGAAACAGAGACGACTTTTGCAGAGTTATCCGCGTTGATGGAAGATATGCAGGCATCTATTGAATCGATTTCTTCTGAGATCGAAATTGTATCGCATCATAAAGATGATGTCGCTTCTACGATCCAGACGATGGCAGCGACGTCGCAAGAAACAGCAGCTGCGTGTGAAGAAGTGAGTGCTTCGACCGAAGAACAGCTTCGGGCTATCCAGTCTGTGACAGATGCCGCAGAAACGCTGACGAACTTGAGTGAAGAGTTGAGCCATGCGATTGACCGATTTAAAGTGTAAATAATCTACAAGAAGGGACTGCCAGATATCTTGGCAATCTCTTTTTTCATTGATACAAAACATCCCACTCAACTTCATGCGGATACTGCCGAAGATAACTAGTATAAGTAATTTACATAGGAGGACTTTTTCATGTTCAAGTCTTTAAAGACAAAAATAATTTCAGCAGCAATCGTTCTATTTTTAATCGGTATTTTACTCATGGCATACATGTTGAACGGCCAGGTTAAAAAGCGTTCATTAGAGAATGTCATATCGTCAAGCACAGGTCTTTCCGATCAGATGGCCATTTCGGTGGAGAATTTTCTGGGTCAATACAGTAAAGGTTTGGATTTGTTAGGGACATCTGAAACCTTATCCGCTTTTACAGGGCCCGAAGGTAAAGAAGTAACCGAGGAGCAATTGATTGCGAAGCTTGAAGAGTTCTTAAGCAAGTATCCGGACGCTTCATCGGTCTATTACGCACTCCCTTCAAAATACACAGGAATTTCTCCTGTAGTCGATTTGACGGGATTCGATCCTACAAGCCGCGAATGGTATCAGCTCGCTTCGGAGAATCCGGACAAAGTTCAATGGTCTAAACCATATATCGATGAAGCGACCGGCAACATGGTCATCACCGCTTCAAAAGCCGTAATTATAGGTGACAAGCTAGCAGGTGTGACAGGCGTGGATATTCAATTGACTTCCATGTCAGAGGCGTTAGACTCCATCGAAATTGCATATGGCGGATATCCGATTCTATACGACAAAGAAGGCACCGCAATTTCTCACCCGACGAAAAGCGGTGAAAATATGATGAATCTCGGCTATGTAGAAGACATGTATATGTATGAATCCGGAGACTTTACATATAAAGATGATAAAGGAGATGCGTCCATTAGTGTCTTTGCCACGTTACCTCATTTTGGATGGAAAGTGGGAACCGTTTATCAGGAGAAAAACTTGATGGTGATGGCGAAACAGCTCAGAACTTCCATTCTTATCATTTCTGCAATCACGTTAGCGATCGTCGCAGTCGGCCTGTTTTTCATCATCGGTAAATTGCTAAAGCCGATCGGGCGTCTTCGAAAATCAATGGATGCCGTTGCTGAAGGCGACTTAACGACGCACTCAGATATTCAAACAAAAGATGAAATCGGCCAACTGAGTGACAATTTCAACGAGATGATTACGAGTATGCATGGCATCATTTCGGTTGTGAATCAATCTGCGGATAACGTACGCACGAACTCCGAAAGTTTAAGTGCGGTGGCAGAAGAAACGAATGCATCCAGTTCCGAAGTTGCGTACGCGGTGAATGAAATCGCTGAAGGTGCATCGAAGTCTGCACAAGATGCAGAAACAGTAACTGAACGTGCAGATGAGCTCGGCCGGCAGATTAACGGCATTACAGAACGCGCCGTATCGATGACGGAAATCGCTGAACGTACTGGAAGTATGAATGCAAACGGACAAACCCAAATGGCGCAGTTGCAAGATACATTCAAGTCTTCAGGTATTAACTTGCAGTCGATGAACGAAGCCATTGCAACCCTTGGTGAGAAAGTACAAGCGATCGGCGGCGTCATGGATACGATTACGGATATTTCATCCCAAACAAATTTACTCGCATTGAACGCAAGTATTGAAGCCGCACGTGCAGGTGAACATGGGAAAGGATTCGCGGTTGTGGCGGAAGAAGTACGCAAGCTTGCGGAACAATCTGCACAGGCTACTAAAGAAGTTCAATCGACGGTTCAGCAGTTGCAAGAAGAATCACGTCTAGTAACGGAGCAAATGGAAGAAACAATTACGACGTTCCGGGACCAAGGTGTTGTCGTTCAAGAAACGGAAACAACATTTGGTCAGTTGTCTGCTTTAATGGAAGACATGCAAGCATCTATTGACACGATTTCAATCGAGATTTCAGCGGTATCGAATCATAAAGATGATGTTGCCATGACCATTCAAACGATGGCGGCGACTTCTCAGGAGACGGCAGCAGCGTGTGAGGAAGTGAGTGCTTCTACGGAGGAGCAACTTCGTGCGATTCAGTCCGTAACGTATGCTGCGGAGACGCTGACGAACTTAAGTGAAGAGTTGAGTCATGCGATTGACCGGTTTAAAGTATAAAAGATTACAAAGAGGGACTGCCGAATCTTCTGGCAGTCCCTTTTGGTTATCCACTCGCTACGTTATAACGTTTTAGAAGCGTTAATCAAACCTTTAAATAAGTTCAATGAAGTTTCATCCGCTCGGTTTGACAAAGCCTCCGGATGCCATTGGACACTCATCACAAAGCGATGTTTCGTACTTTCTAACGCTTCGATGATTCCGTCTTTCGCAGTCGCTATAACTTTCAACGGTTCAGGCACCAGATTCACGGCCTGATGATGAAGAGAGTTCACAAGGATTTCTGCAGATGAAGCGAATTCTGACAAACGGCTACCTTCTGAAACTTGTACAGTATGAGTTGGGTAATTCCGGTCCGCCTGCTGCTTATGCTGTAATAACGGTCCTTCCAAATCCGTGTAAATGTGCTGATAGATCGTGCCGCCAAGAGCCACATTCAAAATCTGATGGCCACGGCATATACCGAGCACTGGCATATCCTTGCCCATTGCACACTTCGCAAGTGCCATCTCCATCGTATCCCGTTCAGGTGCAATCTTGCCAAGCTCTTTTTTCGGTTCTTCCCCGAATAGAAGCGGGTTCACGTCTTCCCCGCCCGTTAATAGCAAGCCGTCAATTCGGCCGCAGATTTCTTCAATATCTTCAAGCCCTGCCGGAAGGACAACCGGCAATCCTCCTGCGCGCAAAACCGCCCTGCTGTAGTCAGCTTTCAGGAATGTTTCACCGTTTTCGTCTATGTCAGATGTAATGCCTATAATTGGTTTCATGATGCAATCCCCCTTCGGAATAGTTGAAACCGTCCTACCTTGAAAGGAATCGGTTTCAGGCGTGCCTGTTCCTATTCCCGAAAGAAAATGGATTCAATCATAATAACTATTCGGACAATATGTCCTTAAATAAAACCTTCCGTAGCATTGAGGCATATGTCCATGCCCAATAACCGGACCATAAAATAAGCCAGTCACAGAGTTTAGGTGACTGGCTTTTCTTGCGAGAATTAATGCACAATCTGAATAGATTGAGTCCTAAGCTGCATCGACAGCCTGCAGACGCTTTTCAGTTCTCATGACGAGGAATATACTCGCTTCATACAAACCGATCATCGGAATAAGAATAATAAGCTGACTGAAAAAGTCTGGAGGCGTTATTAGCGCCGAGATGACGCCGAGCACTACATACGACCATTTCCTCACCTTTTTCATGGAACCTGAAGTGAGGATGCCGATTGCTGAGAGAAATAACGCAACGACGGGTAATTCGAAAAGTAACCCGATCGGCATCGTGGTCAATAGGAGGAAGCGGGCATACTCTTGTGCTGATACCATTACATCGAAATTCATCTTCCCAAGATTGACTAGGAAGTTATAGCTTAGCGGGTTCACCACGTAGTATCCGAATACCAGTCCGGTAACGAATAATAGAAGGATCGCAGGTGAGTAAAGACTCAGGAAACGACTCTCCTTTTCATTGAGCCCCGGTTTCACAAACTGCCATAAGAAATGGCAAAGGAATGGAACTGAAAGTCCAAATGCGAGTGCAGCTGAAATGGTTGTGTAAAACGAAATCACTTCCATCGGACTCAAAATAATCAGCTTATATCCCCGCGTGATATAAGGGAACCATACATTGATAGTACTGAATGCTGCAATGAAGAACAGCAGGAAAACAGCCAAGCTTTTGATCAGCTGTTTCCGCAGTTCACTTAAATGCTCCACAAGACTGGGGTTTTCCCCTTCTTGCACATCAGGTAATTCGCTTTGCGGTTCCTCCTGCTTCGGTATCTCCGGTGTTTGCGGAACTTCCGCATCGACTGCAGTCGGCTTCGTCTCTGTGGGGGCTTCCGGTTTCATCTTATCTATCTTGTCCAAAGGACTTAATATTTTCCGATTATGATCTCCATACGGATCCATCGTCTCACCTACTTCTCAGTGTCTGAAGTTTTCTTGACGGCAGATTTGTCTTCGTCATCCTCCATAATGTCTTTTGCTGACTTTTTGAACTCGGATAATGTCTTACCCACCGCCGAACCGACTTCAGGCAATTTGCGAGGCCCGAACAATATGAGGACAATCACAAGAATGATAATTAAACCCGGTACGCCAATCGCTGCTAGATTCATCGCTGTCCTGTACCTCCTCTGTCAATCAGGCGAGCATGCCGCCCTTTTCACGATATTTTTGGATTCCTTCCGCTGTACGATACGCGAGTGCCCCAACCGTAGCTGTCGGATTATACCCGCTATTATGATTGAAGTTTCCTGCTCCGACGACAAACAGGTTTTCCATATCCCAATGCTGTAAATAGTTATTGACGACGCTCGTATTCGGATCGGCACCCATCGTCGTCCCGCCCGTATTGTGTGTCGATTGATACGGCACGATATCATAATCAGTCAGTGGATTACCGCCCTCAGTTTTTTTCGCGCCCATTTCCTTCATGATTTTCACTGTTTTATCCGTTATGAATTTATGGAGATTGCGGTCCTGTTCGGTGAAGTTATACGTCATCTGTAAAAGAGGGACGCCGTATCTGTCTTTATAATTCGAGTCGAGTGCCAAGTAGTTATTCTTATGAGGCATGGAAGCCCCTTGGCCGAATACGGAAAGTGATCGTGTATAGTTTTCGATGGACGCTTTCTTGAATTCCGCTCCCCATACAGGTACATCGGACGGAACAGGATTACTCAAAATAGGGCGTGTTCCCGATTGTGTGAACGAAATACTTGCCCCGTGAATGAACCCTTCATTGGAATGGTCAAAGCTGTCGCCATTGAAGTCATCGATTGTCATTCCAAGAGCACCCGCTCCCATGAACACATTCATCTGGTCGTCAAAGAACCCGGTTGCCCCTGGCTCAATTTGGTAGCAATAATTTTTCCCGAGCGTGCCCTTTCCTGTATTCGGGTCATACTGTTCTCCGATGTCCGAAACCATCAGCAATTTCGCATTGTTCATAATGTAACTTGTCAGGACAACGACATCTGCCGGCTGGATGAATTCTTCGCCAGTCTGCGTGTCGATATAGCGGACACCAGTTACTTTGTTTCCTTTTTTCAAGACTTCCACGACGTTTGCGTGGAACGTGATATCGTAATTTCCAGTTTTGAGCGCTGCTGGAACGACTGTCACTTCGGGCGAGGATTTTGCACCATACTCACAGCCGAACCGTTCACAGAATCCGCAATACTGGCAGGCGTTGATTTTTGAGCCATCCGGGTTCTCGTACGGTTCCGAAAGGTTAGCGGAAGGCACCATATAGGGATGATACCCAAGGTCTTTCGTCGCTTTCTCAAACTTTTTCAATAATGGGGTCTTTTTCATAGGAGGCGTCGGGAAGTCCGATGTACGTTTCCCCCAGAATGGATTCGTATCTTCTCCTGACAGTCCGATCGTCTTCTCGAATTTATCGAAATAAGGTTCCAACTCATCATAAGTGATCCCCCAATCCTGCAGGAGGTAGTCGGAAGATAGTTTGTTTTTCCCGTACTTCTTCTCCGTCTCCGTCTTGATTTGAAAATCATAGGGCAGGAAGCGATACGTCATCCCATTCCAGTGAGTGCCCGCTCCCCCGAGATTTTCCCCCAGCAGGAAAGAACCCATCTGCCGCATTGGCAAAGGACGCATCTTCAAATTGTTGCGGAACGTAATCGTTTCCCGTGAGAGATCCTGCATCAGTTCGTAGCGGATCGCATACCGGTATTCATCGTGAATCATTGCATAGTTTTTCGTTCCCCGTTCTTTTCCTCGCTCCAATCCGCGGACTTTCATGCCCTGCTTTGCACATTCAGCCGCAATGATACCGCCTGTCCAACCGACTCCTACCGTTACTACATCTACTTTATCAAGTGTTTTTGCCAACGTCCGTCATCCTCCTTAATGTTGCATGCTGCTAATCGATTTAGGTTCAATGACCTGGAACTTCTCATCTTCTATTACATTGATATACGCCATCTGATGTCCTGGGAACCCTTTCATCTTCCACCCTTCCATATTGGCATTCCCGTTGTAGATCGGATCCGCATACGCACCTTCCAGCGTGGCCTGCCGAAGCAGTTTAAAGAAGAATTCGGATGAAACACCTTTCATATCGATCTGATTCTTTTGGAAATCCGTCAAGATTTCATCCATCTGTCCGCCTTCAAGATCGGTGAAGTTCTTTTTGAAGCGTTTATTGGCTTCCTCATCCATCAGCGCAATTCCTTGGCGGAAGATTTCAGCCCGGGTCAGCCGGCTCTGATAGCCTTGTGTCGCTTCCCCATTGAAAAACGGTCCCTGCATATATTCCTTCGCATTGCTGCCGTAGTTGCCCGCAAGCTGGTTATCTATGAAATAAGGGACGCCCAAGCCAATGGCACCCGGCCCCAGGTCGTCTTCAGGAAAAATCCTTTCAGTCGCTTGGGACAGCACATTGAATTCTTCAGGATTCTGGAAGAACATCAGTCCCCGTGTCTGCATCTCATGCTTGTTCGCAGGATCTTTTGTCTGTTCTCCTCCCGACTTGCCGTTCCCGCCTTTCGCATTATAGCCGACAAGACCGCCGAGCACCCCGCCGCCGACGAGCGCCCCCGCTGCAATACCACTTGTTTTCAAAAAGTCTCTTCTGGAAGTACCCTTTTTAGGATTGTCCACATGTTCTCCTCCTATAGCTTCGTTACTGCCAGTTTGACCAGTTGGTTAGCGATTTAGTCTCTTCTTGGAATTTTCCTGAGAGTCTGGGGAAAGTTATGTAGGATATTGGTTCAATTAAAAAGGTTGTCCGTATATGTCAACATGCCCCTATATGGGCTAGACAAAGCGACGGGGTACATGCCGGTTACACTTGAACAACAGACAGCAAAAAAAGCGGCTTTCCCGGTAGGGAGGCCGCTTTACTTATTGAGTTGGGTTTATTTTTTTCGATAAATTCATAACTGGTATTAAACTTTTTAAATGCTCTCTTATGGTTGCCTGTGACGACAGCTATATAATGCATTGATGAAGGATTTGTAAACAACTAGTAATTTTGAATACTATTTGCTAATACAACTATTAACCAAACTCGAAAGTTTCTTACGTTGCAAATCCCTTAAAAAAAATCCCATCCTTCTATCTTGTTTTTAACAGATATGTTAGGCAAGCTGTTAGCAAGATAGTTTGTAGAACAATTTTGATAAAAAGAAAAGAACTGAATAACACCAGTTCTTCTGCCTAACCTTCTATTGAAGGATATCCGATAAAAATTTTTTTAATTTGATTTGATTTGTCTGTTCAATAGTTTTCGTTCCAATCCAATCATTATCCTGTATTGAGACTTGGTTTGCCTTACCTGGTTTTAATATATTTGCAGCAACGCCAAACAAAACTTTTACTTCACTTGATTGTGTCCATTTGCGTTTATATATAGCTGATACTTCGTCCACATACTTCTTCGCAGAATGTAACAAGTCGGGGTATGCAGCTTCTCCCCCCTCCAATAGCAATTGTTCCAGTGTTCCGCTATCCTCATTATTTGGAAATACGAAAATCCCAAACTTTGTAGGATGATGTTTTATTCGGTTAAATTGTACATTTTCTATAAATACCTTCATTTCATATTCGGAACTTTTTAGTAATGATTGATAAACTTGTTCAAAGCGTTCTTCAGCTACTTTTTCATCCGCATCACAAAAAACTGCAATCCCGGATAATTCGTCATAATCGATATTTACCAATCCATTAAATGTAGCTGCAATAAGAGAATCACTACCCGCCGTCTGTATAGCGACAGATATCACATCATTTTGGAAATACATCGGAACTGGCACCCTTTTAAGTAAATCTCCCTCATGTGGAAATGACTTCGGAATTGTCCGCTCCCAAAAAGGATCTAGCTTTTCAATCCGTTGAATACGCGAAAGATTAAACTGTTTTAAAAACCGACCAATTGCAGCGGTATCATGAACACCCTCTACGATAAAGTAATAATGTTTCTTCATTTATCGCACATCCTGTCCAAGCGTATAGCGTAACTTTTTCAACTGATCCCCTGTAAAATGACGAATTTTCGTCTTTTCCTCATCACTTTCCAACCGATAAACAGTTAACCGATTGACATCATTAGAATTGGCTTGAAGCATACCATCTAAAGCTTCAAGACTATGTGTCGTCGCAATAATTTGCACATTATAGTCCTTACACATTTGAATAACCCATTTAAAAAAGGTCGGGAGTAACTTCGTATGAATACCAGTTTCGAGTTCATCTATTAGAAGTACACTATTTTCAGAACGCACTATCCGAGAGGCGATTAATAATGCTTTTCTTAGACCATCTCCAAATATTGATACAGGAACTAATCCAAGCGTTTCGTGTTGAATGTAAGGTACCGGAGCAGACTTTCGACGAGATGTTGTATCCATCAATAGTTCAATCCCACTGATTTGAGGGTCAAATTGTTGTAAGGCTTCTATAAATTTGGGTCTGTCTCCACTTTTAATCAATTCATTCACAAGCAAAGGTGATAAAGGTTGTATGCGGTGATCCATGGCCGAAATAAAAGAGGATGAAAATATCTCTTTTCTTTGTTCTAGTAATTGGAACTCTTGTGGTTTAAATTCATTAAAAATATATTTTTCAGTAATAGCTTCTTTTTGATTTTTTTTAACTTCTACATCGATAGTTAATTGTTTTACTGTATCTTCCCTATAATACGTGTCCTCTTGCACTTCATTGGTATCAGTTGATAAGTTATCCGTTCCGATAACAATGTATTCTTCTTCATGCAATGAATATTTTAAGTTAAAGTAATTTGAATCCAGTTCGAATGCCAAACAAATATTTTCACGCTGTTTATCCCGATTTAATGAAAACATCCAAGAGATCAATTCCTCAGATGAGGTATATCTGTGTCCAACAAAAAAGCGCTCTCTCATTCTTGATACCGAGCGAAATTCTCTCAATGACAGTGGGTTGGACATTAATTGAATTGCTTCCAATATAGATGTTTTACCGCTGTTATTTTCACCAACAAAAATATTGACAGCGGTTAGTTCCTTGATATCAATATCTTGCAGTCCGCGATAATATTTAATATGTGCAGATGTTAGCTGGCTCATCGTCAACCTCCTTGTAAAGCACTTTTATTAATCATAACGCATTATTACGTAAACCACTGTCTTTTTCGATAATAAAAAAACGACAAAGGTAGACACTTGCTTTTCTTAGATATTATTATACCTGAATTACTTAGCCTTCGCTGTAGAAGTGGTTTGTACATTAAACTAATAGGTAATCCGAGATAAATTCTTAAATAAATCGTGTACAAAGTTCAATGGTGATTCAAACTGTGCAAGAATCAACAAACAGATCATAAATACCTAGCTTCCCCCTGTAAGATGCTTATCCATTCTCATTCTTTCAACACTACAAAAATCAATTAGTGACCATACGCGGGATGAAAACGAGATATAGTGGTGGATAAAAACGCGGTACAGGACTAAGCGAAGGAGGATTAACTTCATGCCATCATCTATTTTACACGGCAGGCATACAGCCGACAACTCGGAGGACATCGTGGTCTTTATCATCGGTATGCGTATCAATAAAAGGCTTTCCGTCCACAGATGGCTGCCTGTTTTTCTTGCAATGCCAGGCATGATAAAAGAATTGTATACACATAAAAAAGAACTTGGTTTTCATTCCGCCGAAAATTACTTCGAGCTGCGCACTACCGCACTGATCCAGTATTGGCGGTCCCTCGACGATCTGCTCGCCTATTCGAAGAACGGAAAGCACCTGAAAGTTCAACCGGCTTACCTCCAAGAATGATGCAGTCGGTATCTACCATGAAACGTATAAAATTTCCAAAGGTCAATATGAATCCGTATATGTCAACACGCCCCAATATGGGCTAGGCAAAGTGACGGAGTACATGCCGATTACACTTGAACAACAGACGGCAAAAAAGCGGCTTTCCCGGTAGGGAGGCCGCTTTTCTTATTGAGTTGAGTTTACTTTTTTCGATAAATCAATTCCCCGTCTGCGTCATACTCATTGATAAATTGAAACCCGAGTGACTCGTACAGTTTTCTCGCGCTCGCATTCTCCTCATAGACACTCAAGTATATCGGCTGTTTCCCGTATTCCACTTCTAGCCGCGCAATCAGCAGTTCGGTGAACCGGCGCCCGTATCCTCGCCGCTGATGCTGGGCATCAATCAGCAGCCGGTCCAGCCACACATTCCGCCCGCCTACGTTGTCTAGAAGTGCCCCGTACATTGCGAATCCTACGAGCATTCCGTCCGAATACAAACCGACCGGCCTGAATTCCGGCCACTCCTCCGCTTCTTTCAGACATTCCTCGGGCGTCTCGATGAACCCCCGCTGTTCAGGCAGTACTTGCAAGGTGAGAACTTCCAGTCGATTTGAGTCGTCTACAGATTTTATTTCCAGTTTCATACGATTCCTTCTCCCTATGCCCGCCTGTCCTTCATCATAGTTTGCTCAGTTCATCCAGGAACGCAGGTTTTCTTCGATACCCTTTCCTCAACTCGTCGACAATGGTCTGCTTGTCCTTCTTTCCGACTAGCTTTCCATACCGTCTGATCATCTGACATATACTTTGATAGCCGTTTCGATTTGAAGCTCTACTGGCCGCATGTTCAATACTATTTTTATAGATTTTCCGGATTTCATCCTCATATGGGCCGATCAACTTATCTGCGTACTCTTCGACATACCCTGGATTCATCTGCACGAACGTCAGCATTTCAGCTAGATCATTTTCCTCTTTGATCAGACTCTGAAACAGGCCTATCGACTTCCAGCCAGATCCATTTTGTACATCCTGCTTCAGCTCGATATATAACTGCTCCGGATCCGCTGCAAGTTCTTTCAAATCCTGATAAAATGCAAAATCCCCATCCAAGAATAATTCTTTCGCTAGTGAAAACTGTTCCGTTTCCATAGTCAACGATTTGTATGCAGAATATCGAAACCTTTTCCATTTCTTCACTAGTCCAGGTAAGTACTTATCAGCCTGTTCCCCGTCTGCTGCTAGCTGGATGACTTCGTCGAATTGTTTCTTGGCTAGGTATTTCTGAATCAATTGTTCACGGAACGAAGGATACTGCAGATGGTTGCGGATAAACTTATCAACTTCTATCTCTGAACCGTCCTTTTCAATCATCGTGAACATCAGGCGGGTGAGTTGTTCATTTCGGTATTGTCGGTAGTAGTCCGTGCTGGTTTCGTCAATCATCGATATGACTTTTCGACGAACACTTTCTATCTGTTCAGGATTATTTGCAACATCTGCACAGACTTTCAACATGGCAATTTGATACTCGTTCCATCCTTCAAACATCGGATGCTCACTTCTTGATAGGAGTTTGTCAAAAACCTCTTGGCGCGAGGCAGGTTTGAACCGAACTGCATCGTCCGCAACTACCTCCATTGTCGCAAGTGTATCCTCGACTAGGCAGCCAATGTCTCCTCCTGAATCATCCGCATATTGAAATGCGCTGATTGCTTCTTCCAGCAACACAAAAGCTTGATCCAATGCCCCGATTCCATCCGCATCATCTTCAATACGGACCAGGCATTCACCCAATTCACTAACAAACTCATTTGTGTCATGATACTCAATATATCCTGCCCTGCCCGTATATTTGTTCACGATTGAGTGAATCCATTTTTGCATATCGGCTTTGCCGGCATCTTCTGAATACGTCATTAGCAGTCGGCTTTCCAAGATTGCGTCCTCTTCTGCCAACTCTACTAGTATGCTCACCAGCTGGTCTTTCCGTAACCCCTCCAGTACTTCGACCACGCTCAGCGGTTCCTGAAATCCAGCGGAAACGTCCGGTTCGTCATCTGATTCATGCATCTGTTCCATCAGTTCAAAATAGGCTGCCGTCTCATGCTTACAAACAGGTCCGTAATCATAGGGACACTCACAACAAGAGGACAAAATCTCTCCCTCAGGATTGAGCGTGATGATCACTTCATACTCATCACTACCTTTCACTTGAAACCGGTATGCAGCGCCCTTGGAATCCATAGGTTTGACTAACCCACTTGAATAATAGTCATATCCTCGATCGACAATCATCCTGTCGACATAGAATTGGAAGTCTTGAAGTTTCATTGGCACCTCTCCTCGTTTGTAGTTGGAAAAATTGTGTGAAGTCCAGGTATCTTATTTCAGAAGCTAAGATTATTAACCGACAACATACACTTAAATTTGACATTACTATATGAATTTAACATACTCTTAATAAGAGATATTAACTGAATTATTCTTCAACGTTCATGTTATGCTCTTAACTATGTTTTTGTAAAGGAGGGAAATTACATAGCAGTTGAACACACACCTACCAGCATCGTCCATAGTGGTATCAAAGGCGGGAAGACTGGTTGTGGTACCGATACCACTGTTCAATCAAATCACTGGAGTAATACTAGCTCACGAGTCACGTGCGATAAAAATGGTTGCAAAAATTAATCATTACAACGTTCCGGAAGAACCTTGAAAAAGAATCCAGTCAACGCAATGACTGGATTCTTTTTTTATTGGCATCCTTGCTTGCAAAGAGTAATTTAGATCGTCAATCTCAAAATAGAACGCATGCTCCTGTTGATATATAATGATAAGTAAGTTCTAAATGAGGTGAAGGTATTTTCATCTAGTCAATATCATAAGTAGAAAGAAATGTGATGCTTGTAAATATTTTCAGGGACGGGACGCTAACAAAAATCGGAAGCCGAACACGAAGAACAAAGTGTAATTACACCCAGCACCTTAGCCGGTCCTAGCTCGTCTATCGTCAGTGGTAAGTAACGTTTCTTGCACCCTCACTTCAATAGCATCGACTCTCTTGAAGGTAAGGATTAAACATAAGGAACCGTCACTGCAAGGGTAAGTCGTTTCTCCATTGCTTCAATAATTCTTCATACTCCTGCTCTAAACCTTTTATAATCGACTGATGCTCTTCGAGTTCCTTATTCTGCTGTGTCCTCTCCACCAGAGTAAGCTCATGCTCTGACGCATAACGAGCAATCTTTTTCATCGCATGTAATCTGATTTCAATCTTCTCAAGCAGACGGTCCTGCAGTTTGCACAATACCATTTGTTGTTTGGCGATCTCTAATTCATCGGGTATCCCATCATTCATCGGGACGCTCCTCTCATATATATTCTCTGTTTAATTTCGTCTCCTATATAGAAAAGACCACTATGTAAATTAGCAGAGTGGTGATGATAACTATGTATGGGTATGGAAAATATCAGAACCTATAACTACTTTTGTCCACTCACGCAACCCACTATATTACTTTCAACATTTTAAGCTGAAATCTTCTGCATTTACAATAACCTTAAAAACTTTATGCTCAATTGCCTTACAGCATAGTCGTCTGAGTAGTGTCCGATTTGTATGGGGTCAAGGCACCTGCTCCTATTGTGCAATATGTATTTCATCTAATACGGCCTTCAAAAGTTGCGTTTTGGTTTTGGCAAAAACATACGCATCCTGCCAATTCTTTTCTTCCATTATCTCTCCTCCTCATTATTATTGTGCATATAACAAAAGCTCTGCATAGGGTTCAGCAGAGCTTTTAACGACAATCCATTTATTATTTGTTGTAGTGTTACTTCTATTGTCAATTGGAATAGAGCTTCCTGATAGTTCGATACTCGCCGAAGTCTCAAAGAAGGCGGATAAAAAAGCATTCGTTGCAACCAGAAGTTCGGAGATGGAAACGATCATCATATTCATGTCCCCATTCGAGCGATCTAGCTCCAATACTCCCCTTCGATAATCCAAAAAGTCGGCAAGTTCTTCAGAATTCGGAAGTGGCCTGTCGAGTGATGCCAGCAAGGCAAACCCTTTCCCTTTCATCCAGTCCCAGAAATAATCATATTCAGGACGTTCAATTCGCTGCCTGTCTACAAGATGCTGGATATCGTTATACGCCGAGGGCTCGCATTCCAGCATTTCCAGAACTTCTTGAAAGACAGCCGCCAACAACTTGTCAGTTGCGCTGAACGTCGGAGTTTCAAGTCCCATGAAGCCTTTATAATCAATGCTCATAGTCATCCCTCCTCACATCATGCTTACTTCCACAGTATATACAAGAAGCGTATGTCTGTATAGTCAGCCGCATACTTCCTCAAGCGTCCTTTTGCTTCTTGGATATCATCCAGATAAATATGATGCTTGCGGCGAAACAAACATGAATGTTTAAACATACAAGTTTGTTTCATGCACAGGTAGCTGTAACTCTTTGGAAGAGATTATGAAAAATTCACACTTTTTTCTTGCAGGGCGACTAATTCCATCGGATTGTAAGCGGATTAACGGGTGAGCGAAACATTAGGAAGAGGATATTGGACATTTTTTCCAAAATAGTCGTTCTCGTTTTAAAGTTGTTTGCATTCTTCGCATTCGTTCATCGGATGGTTGGAAGAGGCTCTAGAAAACACCTCACTATTACGTATCATTCATCCTTTAGAATATATGACTTTCCAGGAAAAAATAAATAGCCTAAAAAATAAATAGTTTTGTCACACACCGCTAAAAATTACATTATGACAATCCGTCTGAATCATTGTAAGCGAATCCCTAATAAGCCGCCTGACTCCTCAATATCCGTTAAATTTAATTCCACTTTATATTGTTTAAGTTCATCCGAAATCAAGGAAAAAATATCGCTATTCACAGTAGTGATATACTGGAAATTAAGCTCGTTCGTTTTTCTTGCTGCTAACAATAATGCTATCCTTGTTTGAGTTGTATCAACTCCATCAAATAAATGACTATCATGAAAAAGAAAGTCCAAAGATCTGCCTAACTTTTTATTCATTTCAATTAACATAATATCAAAACTAAAAATCAACATGTTGTTAATACCCCGACTCTTTTTATCAGGTTTGCTCAAGGTTACAACTAATCCACTTCGCTCATTCACATCTATCGAAAAACGGGTACCATGATTTGTCCCATATAACTCCTCTAAGGTATGATTAATCGATAAAATCTCATGTTTGATAAGACTTTCCTGTTCAGCCTGATTATCTCTTATTTTCTTAATCAACCTGGTTTTACCAGTTGTTAACTCCGTTTTAATATTTGTAATCTCGTCCAGCGTTTTTAATTGTTTTACAATTTCGTTGTAGCTTGTTTTCAATTTATTCAACTCATCTTGAAGTTTTGAATACTGATCAATTGCCCCTTTATTTTGAAGTATGACCATAATTTCCTGTCTTCTTTTGGCAAACCAATCAATCTGATCATGATTTATTTTCAGCTTACCAACGATCTCTTCTTTTTCTTCCAATAGGTATGCCCTACGATTTCGCACAACTGATTCATGGAAGACCTCAACATCTTCAAAACGTTGATACACCGCATCTGGCATAAGAATATTCAGTTCCTCATACATCTCTCTCGTACTAAATTTGTCACTAATGTGCTGTTCCGATTCTAAGGATTGGTCCAACACGGTTAGTTCTTTATTTAAGAAAAAGTTTCGGTCTGTGATCTCGTTTATTTTATTTGTAATATTATTTGCTTCTCGTTCAAGATTCCTGTACTCGGGTAGCACTTCAAACTTCATTATTTCTTCCTCTAAGTTCTTTACGCGTTCCTCATATACGATTTTTTCACTCTTTAAGTAACTTGAATCCATTTTAATGGAATCAATCATTCCATTTTTCATGATTTTTTTTAAGGAATTTAAATCTTTCGTTTTCATCTCTAAATCTTCCCACTCTTGAGGTAGGTTTGTATCTAATCCTAATAAGTAAGAAAGTGTTTTTTTCTTATCGCCGGCCTTTTGCTGTTTGACAAACTCCGTAGGTTCTAAAAACCCACCATCAGCATCCCTTCTTAAAAAGTAAGATAGAGTACTTCTAAACGAAACAGTTTCTGGCATATCCCAAAAGAATTCTCGTCTTAACAAATCAATTATTTCGGTTTTCGAATAAACCCGATTTACTTCTTGCTCTTCCAAAGTTGCCCTTAAGGAAAACTTCGTTGCCTGCTTTGCTGATCTAGTAATTGTAAAATCTTTGTTATTCACTTCAAATTCAACCGAAAAAGAATGATTAATTAATTCCTTCGATTTAAAAATCGGATCCACGTTACCACCAAATAAGAAGTGAAGAATTTCGACTATTGTTGATTTCCCAGCTCCGTTCCTTGTTGATTTACCGGAAAGTGGGTTGTTTTTTTCAGCAACAATTATATTTAATCCGTCATGAAATTTAACAGGTTTAAAGGATGGAAGGGAGCTATATATTCTTTTTAGCATGTTCACTCCTCCTAATCGTATTATTCTTCATTTCGATGGCATTAACCGCATACAGAAAACATAATGCATTAACAAAAACATCGAATGACACCATTGGTAATTCTTCATCCTCTTGCATACGTTTATAGGCATTCCATAACTTTGTAACACTTTGCGGCCGTTGAAGGAGATAGATGATTTTAGCCCCAATAGACACTAAAGTTCTTTCTGGATGTACATATTTCCCCGGTAAAAACATCGTCTCCCTCAACTCCTTTTCTAACCTGATTTCTTTGCTTAACAACACTATATCATAGCTCTCTTTCAAATATCGAGCAACTGTTAAACAGATAAGCAAGGATCGTTAAGTATACCGCTTGATCTTTATCAGTAGTCGCTTTGTCGTACCGAGTGTACGTTAGCAAGTTCATAAAAATAACGTTGGGATCATTCGGATACTTCTTTTTCAACCTTCGATATTCGGCATTTACTTTCGATGCTAGTTCAGTGAATATATCCTCCTCTCCGGATAACTCGATGTACTTATCGATCAATGCCGCTTGCTTACTCCCAGATTTAATAAGCCCCTCTGCCGCATCATTTAACTTATTTATCTGAACCTTGTTTACGGGTACAGGTGTAAGATCCTCATCTATGCTAGATGGCATCATCATGGACAGTCCTTTAAGCTGATTCAATACTGGGTCAACATCCTCAACTCGAATCGCATAGATTTCTTGGGTGGAAGGAGGACGTTTGAATAACAAAATAAGCTTTTCTTCAGGTAAGTCAAGCACCTTTGTTTTTAATAACTCTGTTGACCACCACTCAATTTCAACTTGGTCCTTATGCTCTTCCTTTAGTGTAAGTAGATGATTCAATATGGGTGTAGGTATATCGTTTTTCACATAAGGTCCACCAATTACCAAAATCCATTTTTTAATGTGATCTCCCCAATAATTTCTTGCTTTCTCAAAATCAGTGTCAATCTTTTGTATGGTCTTTGCTGCATTAATGTTATGAGGCGAATAGCATTGGAATAGCACTTTTTCGGGAATGAGATAACCATCATTTCCACGATCTCCAAGTCTTCCCCAGGGCATGGCGTTTGTAAAATCTTCCGAATGAATCTGAACCATAACTTTTTGAAAAAACGCTTCAAAAGAAGTTCCATCTAGTTCTGTTAATTTACTGTTATAGCACATTTCATACCATTCTAAATTCAAACCTTCCACATCCTTTACAACAGAAGAATATAAATGAACTTTTCGTCTAGATTACATTGAAAAATTAAGTCTGGAAATAGGAAAAAGACTCCTGAATTGCCTATTTAGAAGGTGATATATGTTGAAGAAAAATAAAAGTGCTTCACCACGAAAATGATGAATGAGAGTGTAAATCAACTTAAAAACACGACAGTATGAGGTAGATCCGTTTTTGGCTACGCATCAAACAAACCAGAAGTATTTCTAAATTATTTCTGATTTGTTCGGTGTACAGAGTTTCTTTTACACAAAAATTAGAACACACATTCTATTTCTTATATCTTACCATACAATTTATCCGATGTCTCTTCTAAATAGACTGCTTCAATCCCCTTATCCTCATCCAAAGTACTGATGATCAAGTCCAATCATATAAGCTCATCCAGATTCACAAACAAAACTTTCAGGGTACCTGGACCTGAAACTATCATATTGGCTATTCCTATATGGACAGTATCCGGAAACTGCAACATATCCTCACGTAGTTGGACGTCAAACGCAGAATCGAATGTACGGGACAAACCGGTAATCACACCGTCAGCCCCTGGTCGATCGTATTCGCTTCAAACGGTACGCCAGTAACCCCAAGTACTCTGCCGTCAAGAGACATATTTCGTGTGTCCAGATCCACCGCTTCAACAGTTTTCGCATCAATGATATCCAGCACGCCGATCCCAACTGTCATTACAATAACCGTCTTACCCAGGTTACGTTAACCGCTTGTCTATTCATCACGGTTCTATCGCATAACTCCGCTTACCGTCTGCCCGACACTCTTCCCTGTGTAAACAACACCGCTTATAACCCCTTTCGCAGTATCCACAGAAGCCGTCTTGACATCTTTCCAGCCTTCCGACTTCTTAACCGTATCCTTTGCAACGACTCCGTACACACCGGTCATGGTGCAATCTGCAAAAAGAGTCACATTCGAAATAACTTTCCGGGATGAATGAACAACCGTATCCCCCACTTCTTTTATGTATGCACCTGCTTCAGGAAACTTACTGCCGACAACAGCTCCTGCCAGATTCACGCCGACTTTTGCGATGCTTCCGCCTATTGCACTAACTCCTGAATCCTATAATCCGAAATGCTTTCATACCCTCACACTCCTCTACCTTATAGCTTACGACATAGCATTTCTATTCGATAAGCCTATTGTATCATTTCGGTATCATTCCGGAGATTAAATTAGGCAATTTAGAGAAAATAAAAATACCCTCTTGAAAAAGACGGCATCATGACTATGTATATACTTTAATGAGGGAAAATTGACAGCGCCCAACCGGAGAGTCCTAGAAAGATGAAAAAGGTTCCGGTAGCATTTTGAAGCTGCATTAAACAAATTGTGGATACTTATTATGTGGAGAGCAGGTACTCAGCATCTTTAAAGTGGCAATCTATTCACATCAAAAGCTCCAATTCATTTACCATCGTTTGGTGCTTATGCATTTCATGATTCAGACGATTAGATTCCTCAGGAGACAGTTGGTGTTGTGTTGCGTATTCGGCGATCTTTTTCATTTCGTATAGTCGATTCTCAATCTCCGATAAAATCTGATCCTGTTGTTTTAGTTTCTCTAGTTGCTGTTTTAGGCGGACAACTTCTTCCTCAGTATCTTTTTTCATATGGTTCCTCTCCCTTTTCTCTTATATCGGTTGGGGTGGCTTTTTCTCCAATGTATTGTCGGGATTTACGACACAAAAGTGCCAGATGTTCTAATTATTGCAAAAGGAAGAAGAGATAAGATAGCTTTCATGACGTTAAGGACGCATTTTAGACAACGGCTCTTTGTCAATTTCCCAAAGGGGAAACCACTGACAAAGGAAGTATCACTAAATGCCCCCACCTATTTATATTTACAGAAAGAGAGCTTTGGATATTGCACACCCATCTGGCAAACTCTATCGGAATAAGTTTATGCGTAGGCGCAACCAGATTTTAACTTAAAGACTACTTCACTATATGAAATCTTTGACTTTTTTTGTTGACAGTTATCTGATTAGTGTTTGAATTGTGTGGGGTCCAGGTACGCAGGATTCCTAAAAAGAAATAATTTATAGACATCCAATAGGGTGTCTTTTTTCATTGGGAAGAGGTTCCAGCTTGAATAAACACAATTTGAATACTTACAATAATGTATTCAGCCAGGACATTCGGTAACAGACGAAGAGTCGAACCAGCACTGAACAGTTTCATACAAATAAACAGAATAGTGTCTGAACTGTTTATGGTCCAGGTACCTGCTCTAATATTCCTTGAAGAAAAAAAGAGACGGACTCATTGGCACGATGTGATATATGGGCTCGCCTCTTTGGATTGCTGAGTTTTGTGTATTGGAAAAACCCAGTTTTTGTACATATTCAGTTATTTTGCATATTTCACATATAAGTGGGTTTTGGAACTGTTTTCTTTACTGAACTCATACCCATTCACGATAACTTTTTTGTTTGTACTTAGTACTGTATCAATGGCTGTGATAATTTGATTTTTTGTTAGGTTTTCATCGTTATGCAGAATGAGTCGTATTGCAAGGCTGATTTTGTCAGGCTGTGATGTTACGCTGAATCCATATCCCCTGCCTTGGTTTGTTATTCCTTGCATATCTTCTTTTATCCATTCCATGACTTCAGGTGTTTCCAAGTATAGGTTTTTGTCTTCGGTTACATATGCGATTTGATTCATTGGTGCTCGTTCGAACTTTAACCCTTTATATTCAAACGTTTTTCCTTCTTTAAACAACTGGTCCAATGACTTGTTACTTGTCGGCGGAGTTGGCTTTGTTGGCGGTTCTGGTTTCACAGGCGGAGTGGGTTTTACAACTTCATCCTTCTTTAGTTCGCCTGTTACTTCCAACATGTTGTAGATTGCCAATACGGTTTCCAATCGTGACCCTTGCTCATTTGGTTTGAATGCGTTGTTCGCACGCGGTGCCATGATGCCGAAGTTGTTCAAGCGTTGCACAGCAACCGATGATTTTTGTCCGATAGACCCACGGTCCGCATAATCCACAGGTTTCAGTTTGTTGAAGTTTCCGCGTTGTTGCAACATGTTGTCCAACATGATTGCCATGTCGGCACGGGCGATAAAGTTTTCAGGCTTGAATCGACCATCTGGATAACCAGCAACGACATTATAATGATAGGCTATGATGATGCCATCATATGTCGTGACGTTTTTCGTAACGTCTTTGAATGATTTCGGTTCTTCAGGTGCTTTCAAACCATATGCCCTTGAGATAAATGCCGCGAATTGTCCACGTGTTACAGGTGCCGTTGGTCGGAATGTTCCGTCGTTGAATCCTGAGATGACGCCACGGTCAACCAATACGTTGATTTTTACTTGCTCACTTGCCGATAATTCACTTACGTCCTTGAATTTCGTTACGTCTGTTGTCTCGTCTGCTTGTGCGGGTACTACGATTGCGGGCATTGCAACCGCCATTGCCATTGCAGCAACAAATATTTTTGATGTTTTCATGATGAATCATACCCCCATTCTAATTTTTTTGTCCTATGAATGTGCCATTGACGTGTTTTTTGGTGAACATACATCCTAGCAATGATAATATAGTCAAAGTTCATTTGCGCGATTGCTTTAAGCATCAAGAGCATCAAGTACTTGGACCTCATACAATTCAGAATAATGTCTGATTTGTGTGTGGTCCAGTACTGACTATAATTAACTGAATAGTTTCCGAATTGTGTTGCGCACAGGCACGCGATTTAAATTAAAACAGGAAGTACTTTTACACCAGAATGTACTACGCCACTCAGCTTCTTATAAAAGGTTAAATTTCTATCAATTGTTTTATAGTATTCTTGATATCGATTTTCATCAACACACCCTTTAATATCTTTCGAAAATTTCTTATATGTTTCTGAAAATCTATAATCTAAGTCCTCAAAGTTTTCCGAAGTTTTTTCCATTATCATTAATTCTCTTTCTCTTTCAAGTACAAACTTGAAGTTCGCTTCCTGCGCTGACCTTAACATAAGTAGAGCACTTCGACATTGTCCAGTGAATAATGCAAATGAAGATTCCAACAACAATGAGAATGTCATATTAAATTCAGTATTAAAAAATCTTTTAGTTTCAACCCTATTTCTTAAAGAATTAACCACAAATAAATACGAAAATACTTTAGTTAATTCTTTTTTATTATTAAAAATAAATTCTTTTTTCACATCAACTAGTTCTATAAATTTAACAAATTCAGTCTGCGCCTTTTCATTTAAAACCATCTTTATCTCCCTTCCTTATTTTTACTAATGGAACTAACCCAGCCTATTACATCATCCTCTAATTTATTGGATTTATTTTTAGGATCTGTATCTTTTCTTTGAACAAATTCCATTCTATCTAAATAGGTTGAAATACGTTTTACTGAATATGAAATATTCAAATCCTCATATTTATTTATTAAATCTTTTAATAATCTCGAAGCTAAATAGGGGCGAGCTTTAAATAGATACTCACTGTACTCTATATCAAAAACCTCACTAATAAAGTAGTTTAGCTCGATGTTTTTCTGAAAAACTTCCTTATCCAAAATTAATTCATATATCAAACCTAAATATAAACTTTTTGTTTGTTGTAATGAAAACTTATTTTTATTAATAACACTAAACTCTTTAATAAAATCTTTCTTCTCCTCATTTGTTTTCATATACTTTTTCAGCCTTTCTTGCCTCTTCAGATTCTTCACTCATTGATACTTTTTGAATTATTTCATGGACAACCTTTGAAATTGAATTTTTTAGTGCTTCGTGCTTTGTACCACCTTCCTCATATAAGGAAAATTTTAAGGGTACGGATGATTGATAAGGAACCTCCGTTTCAAAAAATGACTGAGGTATAGTCTTTTGAAGTCTTTCTTTTAGTTTACTTGCAATAGGCATTTCATGCGTTAAAGTAAATAACACTCCTAGAGACTTAATAGGCACACGACCTACGTCTCTTCTGTACATTGTATAAAACTTATATATACCAGATTTACTATCATAAAAAGTCGATTGTACTAAATTCTCTAACAGACCTATCCCAATACTTGAAAATAAATCAACTTTACTTGGAATAATATAATAGTCTGAAGCAAATAAACTAGCCTGTGTTAAGATAGTCCAGTTGGGAGGGCAGTCAATAATTATGTAATGGTATTTCTCCCTAAAGTTATACGTTTCAAAATGATCTTCCAATACATTATGCTTTCCACTTGTGTCACCATATAGCGACTCAAATAAATCCAGGTCTCCAGGAATTAAATCAAGGTTTTCCTTAATACTGTAGACGCTCACTTTAAACCATCAGAAAAGACTATGCCTTTTTCAAATTCCTCCAGATTGCACACTGTACACTTCTGAGATAATATGCTAAATTTTTTGCATATTAATTCGGGAGGTTTTTTTATGATCATTTCTCATAACTTTGGAATCGGATTAAAAGAATATCAAGAACGAGGGATTTCCAACGCATTTCCTCTATTTGATCACTGTCCACATTGTCATTGTGTATCACATGGAAACATCCATCGTCACGGATTCTATTGGAGAAATGGAGTGAATGATGAACTAACCGTTAGAATTCCCATTTGTCGTATGAAATGTTTGATGTGTCAAACGAGTTTTTCCATCTTGCCTGACTTTCTTCTCCCATACTTCCAATACACGCTTTTTACGATTCTTAGCCGTATTAAACGCGTTCTTGATGGAAAGAAGAACAATACTTATCGGCAATTACTACACTTTCATTTGAAACGTTATTTGAAGAATTTAAAATGGATTCATAGCTATTTCATAGACAATGGGAGTGTTTCGGGGATTTCTTGCGATGAAAGAAAAGAAGCCAAAAAATATATGAAAAGGATCCTGGATTTTGGCGAATCCTCCTTCTTACGAAGGAGCTGGGGTCACTTATCAAAATATTTTATGGCACATTAATTCTACCACAAACCACTAGATAATTTACAGATTATTTATCCCACACACCTTTTTCATAGTCGGATAATTGGGATAAATGTAGAATAATACTCATGGATGACCGGTCGTCCTTCCAATTAAAGGAGGAAGATTCCATGAATGAAAAAACAAGAGATGAAGTGGCCTTGTTTCGTTACGGCCTCATTGCGCCATTAGTAAATCAACAAGTTGAGGCAAAGACGTATTTGAATGAGATTGAAGGAAAGATGCATATGGTTCCACATTATGGTGAACGTAAAATCGCAGCTAAAACTGTACAGGAGTGGCTACTTCACTATCGAAGAAATGGCTTTGAAGCGTTAAAACCAAAGAAGCGTGCAGATCGAGGCGTATCAAGGAGGCTCTCGTCAGATGAACAGGATCATCTACTGGACAAACGAAAAAAATCCCTCCATATGCCCATCAGCGTCTTCTACGAACAACTGATTAAGAAAGGAGAGATCAACAAAAATGAAGTTTCATACTCTACTATAAATCGATTATTGAAAAAACACAACCTTGTGGGGAAACATATTGGAGTAACGCAGGAAAGAAAACGATTTGCCCACGACAAAGTAAACGTACTATGGCAGGCAGACTTATCCCATGGACCGTACCTAACGATAAAAGAGAAAAGCGTAAAAACCTTTTTGATCGCCTATATAGACGATTGTTCAAGGTTAGTGCCCTACGGGCAGTTTTTCACATCGGAAAAGTTTGATGGATTACGTGTTGTCACAAAGGAAGCATTAATTAGACGGGGCAAGCCAACCATTATTTACGCAGATAACGGTAAGATTTATCGCTCCGAAACATTACAGTATGCCTGTGCTCAAATAGGCATCACGCTCGCACACACACAGCCCTATGATCCTCAAAGTAAAGGCAAAATAGAAAGGTTTTTCAAAACCGTCCAGACACGTTTCTATCCGCTTTTAAGAAAAGATCCTGTCCATTCTGTAGAGGAGTTAAATGAGCGCTTCTGGCGATGGCTAGAAGAAGATTATCACCGTAGAGTGCATGCTTCCCTTGAAGGACAAACCCCTCATGAGGTCTTTCAGTCTCAGCTTGATCATGTAACCTTCCTTGAGGATATCGATGTGCTAGATACAATTTTCTTGAAACGTGAGCATAGGAAAGTAAAAGCAGACAGCACAATTACGCTAAATAAGAAACTGTATGAAGTACCCAATCGCTTCATAGGGGAGTCGATTGATATACGAATCGATGATAAAGGGGTTTATATTTTTGAAGAAGATAAACGTGTGGGAGAAGCAATCCTGGTCAACGTACATGACAACGCACACGTAAAGAGAACACGTTCTCCATTCTCTGTAGCTATCCATTCAGAAGAGAATGGAGGTAAGACACATGTATAAATCATTTTACTCCTTAGCACGCACTCCATTTTCAAAGGAATTGGGATCGTCAGAAGCTTTCCAGTCTGAGGATTATCAGGGTGCTATACAAGGACTACAGTATTTACAGAAATCAAAAGGAATCGGTCTCTTGATAGGCGATCCAGGTGTTGGCAAGACATTCACCCTCAGAATGTTCACAGAATCACTGAATCCGTCCTTGTATCATGTCGTCTATTTCCCCCTGTCTACCGGAGGCGTCATGGATTTCTATCGGGGTCTCATCTACGGTCTTGGAGAAGAGCCTAAATTTAGGAAGGTGGATCTTTTTCGGCAAATCCAACAAGGTATCGAAAGAATGGCTGTCGAAAGGAAGATGACTCCTGTTTTCATCCTGGACGAGATGCATATGGCAAAGGATGCTTTTCTTCAAGATATTGCGCTCCTGTTTAACTTTCAAATGGATTCCAAGACGCCATTCATCTTAATTTTATCTGGATTACCTCACCTAAAAACGCGCTTACAATTACAGCATAATCGTCCGCTAGCGCAGCGTCTTATTATGAAATACGAAATTCATGCCCTTTCAAAGGACGAAGTCGTTACCTATATCGCTCATCACATGACATTAGCAGGAGCTAAAATGCCAATCTTTAATGAAAATGCGATAGAAGCCATTGCCTTGCGTTCACAAGGATGGCCGAGGGCCATCAACACATTAACCATTAACAGCTTATTATTTGGAGCCCAATTGAAAAAGGAAGTCATTGATGAGGAAGTTGTTCAGTTAGCCATTGAGGATGGTAGCTTATCATGAAACGAGGGATATTGGTCTATGATCACTCTATTGAAGAATGGCGCCTATGGATAGGACACACACGCTACTGGATCCAGCAGGGCTATTCATTCGAAGTCAAGATTGATCAGTATTATTTCACTGCATTTCTAGAAAAAGATAATGATTGGTTGGTAACTTTAAATGGGGACGTTGTGTTCACGCTTCATGAACACGAGATTTATAAAGTACGCGTTCAAAAAGAAGATTATATTCCAGTAGATGCCCCTTTCTAAGGGGTATTTCTTACGAATCGCTAGCTGAATTAATTTGAAAATATATATTCACATTATGAGATAATGTGAAAAACTGAGCGCATTACCCCAGATTTACTCCTGGTTTATTGTGCAAAACAGTAGCTGGAATATTGTGCCCGGTTACATTAATACTATATATTAAAGACGGCGTATCTATAGGCATTACTATATTTTCGTTGACAAACAAACTTCTTACTGTTGTCCCTTTTGCTTTCAATTCATTATATATCAACTGGGATGATATTTCTTTCTTATAACTTTCATCTTGGCTTACGTCTTCTGTTTCGTCCTCACTCCCAGTACTAACAGATTCCACGTCAGAACCTTCTAGTTTTTCCTTCAATTCGTTACGTATGTCTTCTAAAAGTTCTTTCTTTATATTATCCTTATGGTGTCTAAATTGATGGTTAAGCAATGCCTGTGTCGCATTAAATTGAGGATCCATATCCACCACTAATACATTAAAGCCTTTTCTAGAAAAGTTATCAGCTATATTTATAGCTGTAGAGGTTTTTCCTACCCCACCCTTTAAGTTTATAAATGAAATAATTTCAGCCTTATTTTTATCCATTTTCCCACTCCTATTTTGCAAATACTTCTTCTAAAACATTTTATGTAAATACTACAAACATTCATTTGGGTGAAATCTTAAAAAATTACCTCACATTACCTATAAGAATAAAGATATCAAACATTTAATTAATATAAAAACGCGATCCAGTTGCCCGGATCGCGTTTTGGTAACCTTATTAACGTAGTAATTGAAGTACGCCTTGTGGTTGCTGGTTCGCTTGCGATGCGTCCTATATATTTCTATAAAGGTCAGACTATATCTTCATCCTGCAGATTAACAGGAGCTGGGCACTTCGAATGTTACGACTCGTAACACCCTACGGATTTCATCGTCATAGCGTGTGCCTTAGACGGTGTATCCTAGTCGTTGAACGTTCCCCACGGTTTCCCGACAGGGGCTTCGCTGCTGATTGTCCAATCTCTTCTTTTTCAAACCGTCACGTTTACCGTTTCCAGTTCCGCTGTGGTTGAAGAGCTCTCAGGAGGTTCCAGCAATTCACCCAGTGATGCTCTTACTTGTTACCAAGTAAGACGCCCGTGAATACATTAACGAAGGAGTTGTAACACGCCTTGCGGTGCTGTATTCGCTTGAGCTAACATAGCTTGTGCTGCTTGAGTTAAGATGTTGTTCTTTGTGAAGTCCATCATCTCTTTCGCCATCGTGCGAACATTAGCTTTCACTAATGACTAGACTATATCTTCACCCTCCGTTTCCGGTAGGGGTCGGGCACTTCGGTTGTGCAAGATACTCACTCTTGCAGTCCCTACGGATTTCATCATCATGGCTTTCGCGGTAGATGGTCTATCCTAGTCGTTGAACCTTCTCCACTCTTTCGAGACAGGAGCTTGGCTGCTGATTGCCCAATCTGTTCTTTTTTCAAGCGTTCACGCTGACCGTTTCCAGTTACGTTGTAGCAAGAACAGTTTAAGGGGTTTCCAGCAATTCACCCGATCGTACTCTCTGACCGTTACCAGTCAGGACGACTGTGTTTGTTTCCGTTGCTTACGCAGCGGATAAAACATAATCCACGTCTCTGATGCGTGACTCAGCTTGAGTCAAGTTCTCAGAAGATGTGCCTAAGTTGTTGATTGTGTGCTCTAGTCGATTTTGGAATGCACCCATCTGTGATCTAGATTTAGAAACAGAAGCTATTCCATTTTCTATACCCGTAATTGCTGCCTGTGAAGTCGCCTTGTCTGTTAAAGCCAATGCGGAGATATCAACAGCATCTTCACCAAGTGACGCAGCTGTCTGAGCTTTCCAACTAACTGTGATTTTTTCTCCTGCATTTGCTCCTACTTGAATGTCAAGAGTCTGATCGGCACCCAAGATTGCTTTCTTGTTAAACTGAGTTTCAGTTGAAATACGTCCGATTTCTAGTTTTAGAGCTTGAAATTCGTCATCTAAGTTACCCTGATCAGCGGCTGTATTAGTATCGTTTGAAGACTGTACCGCAAGCTCACGCATACGTTGTAAGATATCATGAGTTTCGTTTAGTGCACCTTCAGCAGTTTGAATCAAAGAAATACCATCTTGAGCATTTTTGGCTGCCATGTCTAGTCCGCGAATTTGTCCGCGCATTTTTTCAGAGATTGCAAGACCTGCTGCGTCATCTCCAGCTTTGTTAATTTTCAAACCTGAAGATAGTTTCTCCAAGTTCTTAGAAGCTTGTGCGTTGTTTGACCCTAGTTGACGGTGTGTGTTCATTGCTGCGATGTTATGATTAATAATCATTGTGTTTTCCTCCTTGAGTTTTGAGGTTCACGTCCTTGTGAACCCGATAATTTTATTGTCAGCTTGAGTCAGGATGTCGGCCGTTCCACCCTTCTCTTGCTTACACTATTAATATCGGATCACGTATGTAAGTGTTTAGTCTTTTTTAGAAGTTTTAATAAAGTTTTTAAAAGAAAAGAAGAACCGCACTGGACGGCTCTTCTTAGTTTTTATTCTTGAGTTGTTCGAATACATTAAGGTCAATCGAAATCGCTTCTGTATTGCTTTCCGATATCGATTGAACGAGTTCACCACGAAGGATATCGACTGATTTTGGTGCTTCGATACCAATACGAACAGTATCACCTTTTACTTCAATAATGCGAATTTCGATGTTGTCACCGATTTGAATCGATTCATTTGGTTTACGTGAGAGGACGAGCATATTACTGCGCCCCCTTTGCTGCTAGTTCACCAATTGGATGGCGTAGATTATATTTTGTATCATTCAAGATCATTTGTTTCGCTTTTTGATTGTTAGTGTTAAAGATTAGTGGTCCTTGAAGATTGAGTGTAGACGTTTCAAATGGTTGCTTTAACGACATGATTACAAGTACCGTAAACTCTTCTTGTGATTGGATGTTAAGAAGTTCGATTGTCGAATCATCGATTTTAAACGAATAGTCGGGCACTAATGGAAACGGGTTAGAAACTATAAGTCCGATAATGGGTGTTGTGGTTGACTGCATCACTTGAAATGTATTGTTTCCTTCTATTGGTAGTAAGACGAAAGTTTTCTCTTGTTCTAGACCTGGCAATCCGTTTGGGAAAGTCCATTGCGAAATGTCTTTAATTTCTATTTCTCCGTGAAATTTCGTTTGAATATTCATATTGGTTGCTCCTTCATCTTTCTATATTATCCTTTCCAGTCAATCTGGATAGATGCGTGTTGTTCCATTTGGCCAGATACTTTGCCTGGTGTGTATGTGTGAATCGTTTTGTTTACTTGTGCGTTATGAATGACCTGTTGAGGTCTTACGTTAATAGATAGTGTGCCCGGGGTAATATCTGTTTGGATTTTTGTCCTGTCGCCTACGAATCGTATGCCAACTGGTGAATCTAGTGTTGTTGTGTTTTGTTTTGCGATATCTGCTATGGTGTTGCCACCGTTTTCGATTTTCATAAGTTGCTGACCTTCTGACGCGCGACGACCTGTGCCTTCAGATACTTGCTGCATCCCGTATTGAGCATTTTCACTAATTCGTCTAAACACACTCTTCATATCGAGGTCCGCACGATTTTCAGTTGTATCTAGTGATAGCTGAGGACGCGTGGTTGACATTTCTAGAATAGCTGCAGGTTGTTCAATTTGCTGTGTTGATTTAGGTTGTTCGATTTGTTGAATGGGTTTATCAATTTGCAATCCTAGTTTTGCAGACGTTGTTTGAATTTGAAGTTGCGGGATATTCACGTCGATCACCTTCCTTTATCTTAATTAACAAAAAGGTAGACACTTCAATATCCAGTGTCTACCTTTTTAGAAATTTATCGCAGGAAGTCCACCAAGGATGGTTGAATAATACGTGCACCTACAGAAAGTGCGGCGCGATGTATAGATTCTGAAGTAATCATTTCTGTAATGGCTTTTTCCATATCAACATCTTCGTTTAACGACCGTTGTTTCTTCGCTGCGCCTTCTTGCATTTCCAGACGGTTGTGCATGAGTTCTGCACGATTCGAACGTGCACCAATGTCGGCACGCTTTGTCAATACAACGTCTAGTTGTTTATCAATATTTGAAATGGCTTCCCCGAAATTAATGTTATCATCCGCTTCACCTGTTGCATCTACTTTCGCATTAAGTCCGTCAAATAGTTTATCAATATCTTTAAACATTTCAGCTGCATTCGTATTAACGCGTAATGATACCGAGTCGAATACTTCAATTTCTACATTACTCGTATATCCATCTATTATAGGTCCAGTAGGCGCAGGAACATCGGTTGCTAAGTTAGGATATCCGCCATTATCTTTATCATACAATGGCTTATCCGTCATCGTCCCGCTGAAGAGATATTTATCTCCAACTTTGGTATTCGCTAAGTCTCGCATTTGTTCTTGCAGCTGGTTGAGTTCAATTTTAATTTTATCGCGATCGTCTTTCGTCATGGAACCAGTGTTAGCTGCGTTCGTTGCAAGTTCTTTAGCTCGCTGTAAAATCGATCCAGCTCCGTCCAATGCATCCTCAGAACTATCCAGCCAGTTGTTCACTTGACCTAAGTTCTTTTGATACTGATCCACTTTTTCAACTTGCATGCCATAACCTAAACTTTTCATCACGACTACGGGATCATCAGAAGGACGAGTCACTTTTTTACCTGTATCGATTTGTTCTTGGAGTTTACCCAATTTATTATAACTGCTAGACAGATTACGTAGCATATTATTAGAAAGCATTGATTGTGTTACACGCATTACAGTAATTCCTCCTTATTATCTACCGACGACACCCATACCGTTGATGATTTTGTCTAATGTTTCATCTACAACAGTAATCATACGAGCAGATGCGTTATATGCTTGTTGGAATGAAATCATATTGGTCATCTCTTCATCAAGGGATACAGAACTGATAGAATCGCGTCGGTTAGACACAGCGCCTAATAGCGTTCCAGCATTTTTTGTCATATTGATGGCTTGTTGACCTTTGACACCTAGTTCCCCGATGATTTTACCTGAGAAGAAGGATTGAACGCTATCGTTACCAAGATCAATGTCTTTATCGAATAAGACATCACCAAGATTTTTTGCATTGTTTCCATTTCCTGCTTCTGCTGTCGCTGAATCAGAGGCTGCTAGTCTACTTGGATCATCTTGAATTTTAGAATTAATCTTAATAGTACTCGCACTAATAGTCCCATCACTCGGAACGAAGAAGTCTAATCCTTTATCACCTTTTGAATCTGTACCTGATTTGTGAACCTCATTAAATTTTTCAGCAAATTTCTGAGCCATTAGGTTCAGCTTATCAATCATCTCTGGATAAAGTCCTTTTCCATCGTCCTTACCAAAAGAATTCACTAGAGATTTTAATTTGCCTTGGTCGAGGAAGTCTTCATGTCTAATATAAGTTGGTGTTCCTGTTTCTTCCACCATATTTCTATCTACTTTCATATCACTTCCATCGGGATTGAGCTTCACTAAATAGAATCCTTCAATATCTCCGTTAGGGTTAACGTTATCCGAAGATGTATTGACAGACTTAGTTCGCATCTGAGCAAATTCTTTGCCTTCTACAACTTTTAAGCCTTCACTGCCTTTAGTTTTAATCGTAACTGTTACACTACCTTCAGCAATAGCCAATGCGTTTCCACCGGACTTTTCATACTTCACTTCAATTGGAACGAGTTGCGATAACTGATCTAATAGGTTGTCTCGTGCATCATACAAATCATTCGGCATGTACCCATTAGGCTCAACATCCGTAATTTGTTTATTTAAATCGCCGACTTGTTTCAAAATGGAGTTGATTGTGTTGACTGAAGCGCCAATCTCTTTTCCAAGATTATCTTGAATGTTTTTCAATGATTTATGAATATAATTGAAAGAATCAGCAACGGCTACGCCTCTTTCAACCACAACTGCACGTGCTCCGCCATTTTCAGGATCTGTAGAAAGTACACCAAGTGATTTCCAGAAGTCTGTGAGTGATTGCTGTAATCCGTATTCCGAGGGTTCCGCTAATACATCTTCCATTTGAGAAATGGCATCTGTTCGAGATTCCCAGTATCCTAGTTTGTTTGTTTCATCTCTAAATTGTTTATCTACAAATCCATCACGAATACGTTGAATAGAACCCGCTGTTACTCCGGTACCAAGAAATCCAGGCATCGTTCCAGCATTCAATCCTACTCCCGGGAATCCTGAAGTAGCTTCCATATTCACACGCTGACGTGAATAACCAAGCGTATTGGCATTACTAATATTATGCCCTGTCGTATAAAGAGCGGACTGCTGGGTTTGCAGGCCGCGTTTGCTTGTTTCTAATCCCATAAATGTGGAACCCATTATTGTGTCCTCCTCAAGCTTGCGAATCGAATGATGCTAGTTTTTTAGTTGTTGGATTGCCTTGCACTTCGTTTTTTGAGTAGTTCACGGATTCGGTCCGTGGACGGACCATGTCCAGCGACAGATTCACGAATTGAAGCGATTGGTAGGTGAGCTTCTGGTTCAGATCGTTCTGCCATTTCAATTCATGAATCGCGTGCAGGAGACGGTCCTTCGCCTCCTTGAGCTGTGTGTGTTCCGGCTCTTGGATGATGTTGAGCACATCGGTGATGGTCGGTTGCAAGGGTACCGGACGTCCTTGTTCGGTGAAAAACGCAACGACTGCTGTTTCGCGGGCTTTGTCTGTCTGCAGGATTGCAGCGAGATGGGCCTGCTCGTCTTTTAGCAGCTGATCGAGTCCGCTGATGTCGTTCTGCTTGATGAGTACCGTTTTTTCGTTCGCGATGCGCAGCAGGCTTCTATGAAGTTTCTCCAATTGGTCGAGCTGACCTAGAATCGATTCGATTGTCATGGGATTCCCTGCTTTCTCCTGTTAAATGCGCCCGCTTATTGTTTGGGCTGGTAATAGCCGATCAGATCGGAAGCGAGCTGTTCCGCGTCGACCTTATATGTGCCGGCTTGGATTTGAGCTTTCAATGCGCTGACTTTTTCGTTTCGCTGTGCTGTCACAGGATTTACTTCAGAAAGTGATTTTGCCTCTTTCGAAATTTCCAGTCTGTCGCTTTGAACCGTTTTCTCGAGGTTCGCTTTTTCATTTTTCACTTGATTCGCCCGGTACGGGTTCACAGGTGGGATAGGGTTGTTATTAATCTTCATGTGCTCTCGCTCCTTTGGAATGGTTTTACTCTTACTTACTATTTCGGCTGAATTCCGAGTAGTTGAAGGGTCTTTCGTACGAAATTACGGTTTTACCGATAACTACATCTCTATACCTACTGGTTTGGCAGCGCTTTACACATACCCGTTTTAAACGTTTTAAAACTAATTCTTTGGTAGGAACGGTGTTGATTTACGTTACAGGCGGACGCTTTCCTAGGGGCTCGACTTCAGCCTCCTCGTCGCTAACGCTCCTGCGGGGTCTTCAGTCTTCGCTTATCCCTAAGGAGTCGCCGCCTTTCACTCCAATCAACGGGATTCTAATAGGCGGTTTTGGTGTCATTTAATATAAATCACAAGAATAGTTAAAGGCAGTCTAGACAGCCTTTGCAAAGCTACTGCGACTGCCTTTTGATTATCTTTTACGTTCAGATAGATAGGTTGCTTGTTCTTTTTGCTGGATGGCTTCTCTGAATTCTGTTGCGGCTTCGAAGGTTTTCAGGTCTGATTTCAGGTCGGCTGTGCATGTGTCGCATAGTTTTCCTTTGGAAGTCAGCTTGCCGCAATTATCGCATGGATAGCCTAGATTCGGAAACATTGCGGGCTGCAAGCGTCCTTTTCGTACCCATTTGTGGAGCATGGATTCTGTTGCTTCGGTCATTTCGACGATGCGTTCGACTGTGGCTGCGCGGTTTTCTCGTTTACGTAGGAAGCGGTACACTTCTTCGTAAACGCGTTCTTCGTTCATGCCGCATTTTCCGCATACTTCGCGGACGCCTGTGTAGTTGAAAAAGTCGCCGCATGATGGGCAATGTCTTAGTTCTGCCATATTGAGTTCCTCCTAGAATCATTTCTGAATGGATCGTATGAGTGTCACTGCTTCTACCCGTGCGGCGCCGGCTCGTTTCAAGACGGCTGCTGCCTGGCGCAGTGTTGTTCCTGTTGTATAGATGTCATCTACAAGCCGATAAGTAATTGGTTGAACTGCTGCACTTGGTATTAATTCAAATAAATTCTCCATATCGAGCCGTTCTTGTTTCGACTTTTCTCCCATGACACCCGTCGTTGTTTTTTTAAGAAGCTGGATGTAAGGTCGCTTTGCTTCATTCAATAACGTTTCAACGTGTGAAAATGTCCGTAACCGTGCACGTTCGGGATGCATGGGAATCGGCACGATGATGTCCTTGCTGGAAAATGACTGCCACAGTTCCTTGGCAAACACTTGTGCAAGAGCAAGGTCCTGCAAGAACTTATATTGATGAAGCCAGTCGCGCATGGCGTCGTCATACTCGTAAAGAGAATGAACGGAATCCAGTACGTAGCCATCTTCCTTTATGTCGGCACGAACGAAGCGTTTTGAACAGTCGTCACAAAGTGTCTTTTTCTTTTCCAGTCCGAAGAACGATTGCCAGGAAGCGATTTCTGAGATGGGTTTCATACAGAGTAAGCATGGGTTCACTTCGCATCGCCTCCCGCGTTTAATCGTTCAATTTCCCGGCGTGCGCTGTCCATCGCGTAACTGATGCCGTTGTGGAACAGGACGAAATCACCTGACGGATGGTTCACGTTTCGTCCGACACGTCCTCCGATTTGGACGAGTGCGCCTTTGTCGAAAATGGATTGTTCTGCACCGACGACCGCCACTTGGACATTTTTGATGGTAATGCCGCGTTCCAGAATGGTTGTCGTGAGTAATCCGGGTATCTTCCCTGCACGCAAGTCTTGGACGTGCTGTTTTCGATCAGGATGCGCGGAATGGACAGCTCGAATTCGATCGTCTAATTGGCGAAACGCATTTTCTGCTTTCATCATTAATTCAATTTCATGAAAGAATACTAGGAAAGGTTCGTTTAGTTCGAGCCGTTTTATGATCCATTTCTCGAGAGCTTTCGGGAGTTTTCCTTTAGATAGCTGTTTGGAGTAGTTCCAGAGTGGTTCGTTTCGCGGTCCTGGCAGTGGATGGCCGTGATAGCGTCGATAGATTGTGGACACAGCACCTGTTTTCTTTATTTCCGTGAGTAGTCTGTCGGACGGTGTTGCAGTGACAAAATGGATCGGTGCTCCGGGTTTCGCAGCTTTTCGAACCGCTTGCTGCAGTGTTTTCTCTGCAGTATAGGGAAACGCATCGGCTTCATCGACAAAAATCGCATCGAATGCGCGACGGAATCGGTAGAGCTGATGGGTTGTCGCTAAGATGAGCTGGGCGTCGAATGCTGTAACGTCCGCTCCGCCATATAGCGCTTCTAGCTTTGTGGATGGAAATGCGGCACGCAGCCTTGGTTCAAGTTCTAAGATCACGTCAACTCTAGGCGCTGCAATACAGACCCGCTTCCCCGCTGTCAGTAATTTATGAATCGGTTCAAATAAAATTTCTGTCTTTCCAGATCCGCACACTGCGTGAATAAGATGCGGACGGGCTAGCACAGTGCTTTCATACAGTTCTTCAGATGCCCGCTTCTGATGTTTCGTCAACGTTCCTTCCCAAGCAAGTGCGTGTTCAGTCGGATATTCCGTTTTCGGTCCGTTCCATATGATGAGTTCTGTACAAACGGATACCCTTCCCATTTGCAGACAGTTTCGACAATACGCACATGGGCCATCACATCGCAAACAATGGAAAGTGGTAACTAACTGTGGGTCTTCATTTTCACAACGTGCACATTTACAGTGAAGCTGACCCAAAAGCCCTTTTTTCATCGTAACGCCAGGAATCGTTTCAATCATTCCGTTTTCAATATGTTCGTCAATTTTCTCCACAGAAAAAGGGGTGTGCTGACGCAACCAAATGCGACCGTCCAGAAAGTCTCTGACGGCCGGATCGAATGGTTTGTTCATCCGCACACCCCCTGCTGTTTAGTTGTTCGTTTTTCGTTTGACCCAGCCGAGTCCCATGGCACCTTCACCGAGGTGAGTACCGATAACGGGACCGAAATGGCTGATCGTGAATTTGACGTCCGGGAGACGTTCGCTCAATTCTGCCAGCCAGAGTTCAGCCTCTTCGGGTTGATTGCCATGAATGATCGAGGCTTCCAGCGGCATTTTTGCTGCGTCTTCCGCCAGTAAATCCGCAATCCTCTTCATTGCTTTCTTGCGTGTGCGGATTTTCTCGAATGGCACGATGACTTTATCGACAAAATGCAAGATGGGTTTCACTTGTAACAGTCCGCCAATCAATGCCTGAGCACTGGATAGTCTGCCGCCGCGCTGCAAGTGTGATAGATCGTCGACCATGAAGTATGCACGCATCGTTTGTTTCATGTCAGCGAGTTCGCTCATGATGTCGTCAATCGATGCTCCTGCCTGTGCCAGTTCCGCTGCGCGAATGGCGTAGAACCCTTGCATATAACAGGAAATTTCCGAATCGAATGCACGAACGTCCAGGTCTTCATCCAACTCACCGGCTTGGACTGCACCGGTGTATGTACCGCTGATGCCGCTCGATAAATGTATGGAAACGATTGCGTCTGCTCCAGCCTTTTTCAACTCGGTGAATTTCGCTGCGAATTGTCCGACGGACGGCTGCGATGTCTTTGGCAGCGGACCGTCACCGCGTACTTTGTCGTAGAATTCTTCAGTCGTCAAATCGATTTCTTCATCATAATCTTGTCCATCTATTGTCACTGCTAGCGGTACGACGTGGATCTGTAGCCGCTTGCGCAAGTCTTCAGGTAAGTAGGCCGTACTGTCTGTAACGACTGCAATGTTCACTCTCATCAACTCCTTTCCCCATTCTACCGAATTGCTCAACAATAGGGAAATGCTATAGGACCGAAAATGAAAGTTTTTTAGTCCAGCTGCCGTCCCCAGCGGATGGCTTCTTGCGAATACACGCACAGGTCGTTCAACGGGATGTCGAGTTCTTTGCATAACGCTTTCATTCTTGGCAAATCGAGCCGTTCGACCGCAATGGCCATTTGAAGATACGGAGCCATCTGCGTCGACTTGCCCATAAGTGTGTGCATGACGTCGTCCGATAACGGAATGTCGTGTTCAATTTCGTCCCAATCCCGCTGCAGGATGACGTTCAGCATGGAAAACATGCCGACTAAGAAATATTCATCGGAGTTTTGCTGGCCCAGCCGTTTTGCGAGCAGCTCACACATTTTTGCGCGGACGAGGGAGTAGTCGACGAGCGCTTTGATACGCCCTTTTCCGTCCCCGACACCCATTTGATGGATGGTAATGATATAGAGCCACTTTTTCGTTTCTTGCAGTCCGATCAGGATGATTGCCTGCTGTATCGACTTGATTTTCTTTGGTATGCCGAACGCATACGTGTTGATGAAGCGCAGCAGTTTGTATGTCAGCGACATGTCTTGTGTAATGAGACTTGCCACATCCTTAATACTGGGGAGTTCCGTATTCAATCGATCCATGATTCGGAAATTGTGTTCTTCTATAGACGGTACTTCTGCCCCTGAAACAACTTCAGGTGTGGCAAAGAAATACCCTTGGAACAACGTATAGCCAGCCTTTTTCGCTTCTTCGAATTCGACTTCTGTTTCAATCTTTTCTGCGAGCAGCTGAACGTTCGGATACATACGCACGAAGTTTTGAATGCGCTGGCGTTCCGCGCGGTCTGATTGGATGAAATCGACTTTGATGAAATCGACGAGCGGGAACAGCCCTTTTTCGACTTCGTATTCTTTACTCAGCACAAAGTCATCGAGCGCAATCCGAAAGCCCTGGTTTTTTAATTTACGAAGTTTCGTCAGCAGCGTCGGCGTAATTTCGACATCTTCCAACACTTCAATAATGACTCTGGCTGGATTTAAATGATCGTATAGATCTTGTGCTAACAATTCACCTGTAAAGTTGATGAAAGAAGGATAGGCACCAGAGACGCGGTCCACTCCAATTGTGAGGAATGTATTGACTAAGACACCGATTGTCGCTTTCTCGGGATTGACGTCAGGAAATCGGTTCACTTCACTGTTGCGATACAAAAGTTCATAACCGAAAAGGTTTCCATTTCGGTCTAAAATCGGTTGTCTTCCTACAAATACACTTGCGTCCACTGGGATTCCACCTATCTAGTCCATTTTCCTATATTGTAGCAAATTGGAACTACATTGCAAGTTTGTTTTTCCAGAATAATAACCTCTTTCTGGATTCAGTTTCTTGAGAATGGTATGTTTGAAGAGTATTGAATGACCATGGGGGTGTATAAATTGGAAACGATTTTACTGGAAAAGAAGGACGGGATTGCTTGGGTGACGCTGAATCGTCCTGAGGCGATGAATGCATTTAATTACGACATGATCCGGGAACTTGGGGAAACCATCGAGCAGATTCGAATTGATCCGGAAGTACGGGTGGTCGTGCTGACTGGGTCCGGAGAACGCGCACTCAGTGTGGGGGCTGATTTGAAAGAACGCAAGACATTAGCTGACGTTGACGTAAAACGGAATTTGAATAAAATCGGTGAAGTGTTCACGATGATCGATCAGCTGCCGCAGCCGACGATTGCGATGATTAATGGCTTCGCGTTCGGCGGCGGTATGGAACTCGCGCTAGCATGTGACTTCCGGTTTGCAGCGATGTCTGCTGTCATGGGGTTGACGGAGACGGGTCTTGCGATCATTCCAGGGGCCGGCGGAACACAGCGTTTACCGCGTTTAGTTGGTGAAGCAAAAGCGCTTGAGCTCATTTTGACAGCTCAGCGAATGAGCGCATCTGATGCCGCATTATGCGGACTCGTGACGCGTACTGTCGAAGATGCTGTGCTGCAAGAAGAGACACAGGCGTTTGCCGACAAAATTCTCGCAAATGGGCCAATCGGGGTGCAGCAGGCGAAATTTGCGATTAAACAAGGAATGAAGGCGGATCTTGCGACAGGGCTGACGATCGAACGGAAGGCGTATGAAATTACGATTCCGACAGAGGATCGAATTGAAGCGCTGAATGCGTTCGCTGAGAAAAGGAAGCCGGAGTTTAAGGGACGGTAAAAGAGGAATCACGGGTCTGCTTGACGGCGGATCCGTGTTTTTTTTGTGCGTTAGAGGGGGAGGGATTGGAATTTATGGGTGGACGCTCGTTTTTTCTTCGTACCCGCTCGTTTCCCCTTTGTACCCCGATCATTCCCTCTCCGTACCCGCTCGTTTCCCCTTCGTACCCGATCATTCCTTCTCCGTACCCGCTCGTTCCCCCTTCGTACCCGATCATTCCCTCTCCGTACCCGCTCGTTTCCCCTTCATACCCGCTCGTTTCCCCTTCGTACCCGATCATTTCCTCTCCATACCCGCTCGTTTCCCCTTCGTACCCGCTCATTTCCTCTACATACCCGCTCGTTTCCCCTTCGTACCCGCTCATTCACTCTCCGTACCCGATCGTTTCCCTAGTGCAATAACTCCCCACACAAAAAGCTGCCGCGACCACGGGCAGCTTTTCAAATATACGGCGTCATCATTTGTTTTCTCTGAGCATGCTGCCAGTCGGCATGCAGGCTTCTCACAATCTCTTGGACTTCTGCAATTGCATCCGCGTTCGCTTTAAGCGATGCAGTGACTAAGGTTTGATTGACATAAATATAAAGCGTCAGCAGCCGCTCGCCTTCTACAGAGGAAGCGTCTGTCATGGCCATTAATTCGAAAAGAAATTGCTGGGCTTGTAAAAGTTCGTCGCGCCAGCGCTCATCCTGGTGTCCAAGATGGTGAAGGGATTCATCCAGCTGCTGGTCAATCGCAGCAAGTGCCTGGCATACCGCGGTGAGGGGCGGCAGTGATGCGGCATTCATTTTACGATAGGCTGTAGCCGCTTGTTTAACAGTGATCATCCACTCCGCCTCCGTTCTGATTTCTTGTCTACTAGGTATATCGGCAAGTTCGCATTCAATTTCATGACTTTCGGTCGATATAACGGAGGAAGTGATTATTTACATAAACGAGGTGTGCCACGTGCGGATAAATAGCAACGAACAAATTCAGATGGCAGCGAACCGCGGTGTGCGGAATGACAAGCAGATTGAGAAGTCGCTTCGTCATCTGGGAAGCGGATTAAAAATTGCAACGAGTGCCGACAATGCTGCGGGCTCTGCGATTTCTGAAACTATGCGCGCACAGATTCGCGGGATTTCGCAAGCCCAGCGCAATATGCAGGACGGATTGTCTGTTCTTGAATCTTCCAATGAAGGAATGAACAACGTCAATGGCTTACTGCAGCGAGCGCGGGAGCTGGCGGTTCAGTCTGCGAATGGAACGTTTACGGATTCAGACCGGGTAGCAAGCGGATTAGAGCTGGAGCAGATCTTTGCTGCCATCAATGATACAGCGGATAAACTCGAGTTCAATACGATGAAAATTCTCGGGGAAGATTCGGAGTTGACACTTCAAGTTGGCGGGCAAGCCGCGCAGCATATGAAGATCAGTCTGTTCGATGTCCATACGGATGCAATCGGGCTTGGAGGTGCGTCCCTCGCTACTCAAGAAGATGCAGAGAAGATGATCAGTACGATTGACGATGCACTCGGAACGGTTACAGGGTATCTGGCAAAAATCGGTGCACAAATGGAATCGCTCGAGCATCATTTATCAAACGCCGGCGTTTTTGAAGTGAACTTGAACAAGTCGTTATCTTTGCTGGAAGACGCGGACATGGCGAGAGAAATGATGGACTTCGTCGGATCCGACATCCGTAAAAAGGGCGACGAACTGTTGATTAAACATGTGAATAGCACGCTGCAGGAATCACTTGGATTGCTGAAATGAAAAACACCGAAGCCACATGCGCTTCGGTGTTTTTTCATTGTCCTTGTTTCAGCGCAAACGCCTCACAGCGCGGACTCTTCGATACGAGTGCTGCTGACTTAGCGATGACGGCGATAATCGTGGTTGCCCCCTGCATATCTGCCTCATGCGTAGCGCGGACGTACGGGCTGTATTTAGAATTTGCGATATATCTGGGCGGCAGCTCGTTAAGTGCCAGTGCTGAAATGTCACTTAAGCATTGCTCGCAGTCACATGTAAGATTCATCTTATTCTTATACGACAGCAGCGTGTCACGAACGACGTCTTCCATTACATTGTGGACTCCCACAGCGTTCTCCTCCATTCGGATTCCCATCGCAACCTAAATTGTAGTCCAAGCCTTCAGGGAATCTGGAAAAGTCTGGACAGTTTATCTAATACGTTTATCCTACAATATTTCCTAAATGGTTGCAATTGCTTTTGTTTTGATGAAATTCCCAGCAACCTTGAGAAGTTTGTCCACAGACGTTTGTCCCTTCACCTTTTTTTGTTTCGGAATATAGTAGAAGTGTCCGGATGAAACAAGCTTTAAACGCACTCCCTTCAGTACTTTGAATTGACAAGACAGTTGGCTCCCGATGCTCGTCCAGTTATGTGTTAACGAGATGCATATAGTAGTAATGTCCGGATGAATAATTGCTGTTTCATTTCAAAGACTCTGGAAAAACATCCGCAGGACAATTTCCTCATGATCGCTTGTCCAACTCTCATAAAATCAGCCACATACACTCCTCATGTACGGACTATCGAAACTTCCCATCCCAGCAATACTGAGTGAACTCACATCCACGATACATTGAGAAGATTGTCCGCGGACGGTTGTCCAACTCTCGCAAAACAAGCGGCATATACTAGTAATGGACGGACTCGAACAACCTTACTTCTACCGACATATCTAGCAAATCACACATCCACAACACGTTGAAAGAATTGTCCCTCGGACGGTTGTCCAACTCTGTTAAGACGAGCTGCATATACTAGAAGTGTCCGGACGCATCACATTAAAAGGAGGTGAATAACCATGGACCAAACACAAATGCTGCGTGAATTACAAAACGCAACCAACAACATTGACATCAATGACGAAACACTGGCCGATTTAATTATCGTCTCCTCTTTACTAGGTGAAGTCGTGCTCACAGGAATCTTGTACCGGGAATATGAACTCTTCCATGACTTCAACAACCCTGGACAGGATGCAGAGCCATCGACTGCTTGTGAGAAGGCAGAATTCAACCGATCTGTAGGCGAAATGCTGAAAGGTGCCTGCTGTCTAGAAAATGCCTTTGCACGAAAAATCGAAGCTGCAATCGATCTTAAGCGAGTCGCTGACGCATCGGTAACTCCTGTAGAAAATCAATGCTGCTCACGATAACCCCCAATCCCTCCTCACCAAAAACGCCTGTCCCTTCCCCCGGGACAGGCGTTTTCTTCTGTCACAAATACTTTTCGAACCAGCCCGTCAACTCGTTCAAACGCGTGATGCGCAAGTTCGGTTTTCCTGTGCGGGACAAGTTGTGGTCCGATTCCGGGAACCGGACGAATTCGGTATCCTTCTTCATGCTTTTCAATGTGATGTACAGCTGCTCCGCCTGTTCAATCGGGCAGCGCAAGTCATTTTCGGAATGAAGAATAAGCAGCGGTGTTTTCACATTTTCAGCGTACTTCAGCGGCGAATGCTTCCACAATGTGTCGACATCCGTCATATCCGCTTTAATCTGCCAGTCACTGAAGTAATATCCGATATCCGATACTCCGAAGAAACTGATCCAGTTTGAAATGGAACGCTGGGTAATAGCTGCTTTGAATCGATCGGTGTGGCCAACAATCCAGTTCGTCATGAAGCCGCCATAGCTGCCGCCTGTCACGCCAAGCTTGTCCTGATCAATCCATTCGTGATGTTCCAGAACATCGTCAAGCGCATCCATAATGTCCTGATAATCACCGCCGCCGTAATCGCCGCGCACCGCATCAACGAATGCTTGGCTGTATCCATGACTGCCGCGCGGGTTGATGTATAACACGCCCCACCCTTGAGCTGCCAGCACTTGCATTTCATGGAAGAACGAATTCCCGTACATCGCGTGTGGCCCGCCATGAATGTTCACGATGAGCGGAACCTTGGATCCATCCTCATAGTTCGCCGGTTTCATGAGCCATCCATGTACATCGAAACCTCCAGCGCCTTCTAACTGAACCGTTTCCGGCTGTACAAGATTTTTATCTTTTACATAGTCTTCATTGAATGAAGTCAACGCTTGGCGTTCACCTGTCGAAATATCCAGGCGATACAATTCGCCTGGGTTCACTGGGTTACTAATCGCAGCAAGTGCGAACTGTCCATTTTTAGCGACACCATAATCGTAGACATGTTCTGACTCAGGGGATGCCGGATACAAACTGCCTTCCAAATCTGCGAAATACAACCGCACATCTCCCATCGTCGTCACTTGGAAATACAAATAATTGCCTTCCGTCCAGACTGCTTCAGGCGGATTTGGTCCTTGTTGATGATCCGCAACGACCGCATCTCCAACCGGTGCATCAAGTGCTTCTGTCAAATTAAGCGTCGTCTGATTTTCACAATCATAGACGTATAATCCAGAGTGAGTCGCGTTTTCAAACGTCCGGTCCGATCCGCCATAAGCGATATAGCGATCATCTAATGAGAACGCTGCACCGCCAAAATAGCCTTCTTCATCGACAAGAACCGTTTCTTCTTTCGTTTCGACATCCACAAGCGCTAACGGCTGACGGAAGTCGAAATCTTTGTTTTCCGCCCGATTCACACCCACTACTAATTTTTTACCGCAATGCGACACCGCTTGCAACGAATGATGGAAAGGTCCTTCGGTGAATGCGGTAATTTCTCCGCTTTCAATATGCAGACAGCCGATTTGCGAATGACGGTCTTCTTTTACTAACCCTGCCCCATCCGCTTTATATTTCATCGTCGTCACGCGAAGCGCTTCAGGCTGCTTCTTTTCATCTTTCTCCTCTTTATCCGCAAACGTTTTCCCGTCTTCCAAAGTACTCGTCAGCCAGATTTTCGTTCCGCATGGAGCCCACAAAAAACTCGAAACACCCGTCTCAACTTCTGTTACTTTACGCGCTTCCCCACCAGCTGCCTGCATCACAAACAACTGATTTTTCTCATCACGCGTCGATAAAAACGCAACCCGCTTCCCGTCAGGCGACCACTGCGGCTGGGAGACCCGCTCTTTCCCATACGTCCATTGAACCGAACTTCCAGATTCCACATCCAAATGATACAAATGTGCATGATACGCATTCTCTTCCTGATCGATCTGCGTCACAACAAAAACCGCTTCAGAAGCATCCGGAGACAACACCGGATTCGTCACCGACTTCAATTCAAACAAATCCTCTTGCCGAACCATCTGTTTACCTGTCATCTTCATTCCTCCCCTAATGCCATCTATTTCGACACCCGTAACACTTTCCCTCTTATTCTTCTTAACTTTTCTGTAGGTTTTTCGGTTTTGAGTTTGGTTTTTTTCTTTTCCTTCCCCCCTACCCGTTTGAGTTGAAAAACCCATGTCCCACATGAACCGTTGATTGAAACGCAATGCGGCGACTCCTGCGGATCAGCGAAGATTAAAGACCCTGGACTGAGCAAAGCGAAGGAAGCGGCTGAGATTGAGCCCCTCGGAAAGCGTCCGCATGAAGTGCAAATCAACACTGTCTACTCACCTACTCTTTTACTCACTCACTCTCTTACTCTCTTACTCTCTTACTCCAGTTTCCAGCTCAAACACATCGATCATCGACTTCAGGGACTCTGCCATATCACTCAGCACATGCGCACTGGCCGAAATCTCCTCCATCGTCGCATTCTGCTCCTCCGCAGCCGCCACAATATTCTGCGCACTCCCCTCAGACCGCTCCGACAACTCCGCAACCTGCCCGACAAGCGCCTTCATCGAATGCGTACTCGCCGTAATCTCCTCACTAATCGCAGACACCTCTTCCGTCTGCGCCGACACCTCACCAATCATCTTCGCAATCTCCTCGAAACGCTCCCCGGATCGATTCGCCATCGACAACCCTTCTTCAACATTCGACTTCGTCACAGTCGTCGCCTCCTGCACACCCATCACTTCCGTCTGAATCTCTCCAATCAATCGATTAATCTCACTCGCCGCCTTCGCAGACTCCGCCGCCAAACTTCCGACTTCCCCCGCTACAACCGCGAACCCTTTCCCATGCTCACCCGCACGCGCAGCTTCAATCGATGCATTCAGCGCAAGCAAATTCGTCTGCCCTGCAATATTCGTAATCAGCTGAACAATACTTCCGATATCCTCGGACTTCTTCGACAATTCACTGACGACACGGGCCGTATGATCCGTAGACTTCTGAATCTCTTCGATTTTCCGGACCGTCTGCACCATGACCGCAGTACCGTCCTGCGTTTGTTCCGTTGTAGAAATCGCAAGGTCCGACACTTTATGGATTGCGGTCGCTGTCTGATCCATTCCGGTCGTGATTTCAGAGACAATCTCAGTCGTTGAACGCGTATGTTCCATTTGTTCGGATGAACCCTCTGAAATGTCGACAATGTCTTCTGTTATTTGCGTCGAAGCTTGGGCCGTTTCATCTGCACTGGCTGTCAATTCACCGGACGTCGAGGCAATTGTCGTAATCGTTGTCTGCAGCTCAGATATTATCCGATACAGATTGTCCGACAGCGTATTGGCATCCCGCGTCAGCTGTCCGATTTCATCCGGATCACCGACAATAAGTGGCTCTGACGTCAACTTCCCCTCTGCCATCGCATTCATCCGATCCGTGATGGTCGAAATCGGTTTCTGGATTTTACTTTGTAAATAGCGTATACCGATCCCTGCGATAACCAGACCCAGGATAGCACCGCCGATCATCGTTATTAAAACACTCAAGTACAAAGCCTGTCCTTCTTTTTCAATTTCGTTCAGTTCGTTCTTATGTGTCTTCTCAAGTTCAAGAAGATCCCCTCTTATGGCATCGATTGTGATCCCTGTTTCATAGGATTTTTGAATCGCATCTGGTTTGTTTCCCGCTGCACTCATTTCCAGCAAGTCATTGATTTGACTGTTGTATGTATCTAGTTGTATTTGAACTGCGTCGAATGCCTGTTGTTCATCAGATGAAAGCACTTTTCCATAGGCCATTTGAGTCGCATCCAACTCTTCCTGATTCCTAGCGATTTCCGCTTCATACTTCTCTTCGAACGGCCGGTCTTTCGAGACGAGATGACGCTGCATATTACTCAGCATCTGCTGCACCGTCTGCTCCAAGTCATTGTTGTATTGAACCTTCGGCAGAACCCCTTCATTGATGGCCTTGGTGTTTTCATTCAACCTGAAAGAACTGAACACCCCGATACTGCCAAGCACGAGAATCAAGATTAAAATAGTTCCGAACACAACATTCAATTTCCCTTTCACCGACTTTTTCATAAGGCACCCCCTTTTATACTTTTAGTATATCGCTTATATCGACACAGTTTATAAGAGTTTTGATAAGTGTGTTAACTTTAATGTTTTTGCAATGCTGGACTAGAGATTTGTCGAATGGAGCGGATAGCTTTAGTAATAGATCGGGTCCCCATGCCAATAGTGCGGTCAGCATGAAGCACCAGTCACCCAACTATTCATCCTTAAATGCGCAGCGAAGCGGAGCACACCAATTAATCTTGGTCTTAAAACGGAAAGAGATTGATTGGTCGCGAGCTTGTTTACGAGTTGGAGAAGGTGCATGGCCGCGGAAACAGACGGGTTGAGTGGCGAAACGAGCGGGTACCTCCCCGAAACGAGCGGGTCGACAGCCTAATTGAGCGGGTACCTCCCCGAAACGAGCGGGTCGATAGCCTAATTGAGCGGGTACATCCCCGCCCGCAAACAAAAAAACAGAGAATGCATCCGCATCCTCTGCCTACTTCCATCTATCCTCTTAAGATTTCACAAAATCTTTCAACGAACGGCGCAAGATTTTGCCTGTTGTGTTCTTTGGCAGTTCATCCAAAAACTCGATATGCTTCGGCACTTTGTACTTTGCCAGGCGCTTCTCACAGAATTCGATCAGCTGCTGTTCTGTCACATCCGCACCTTCTTTTGCGACCACATAGGCAAGCACTTCTTCACCAAAATCAGGGTCCGGTACGCCGAGCACTGCGGCTTCGACCAAGTCGCGATGCGTGAACAGCACTTCTTCCACTTCACGCGGGTAGACGTTGTATCCGCCTACGATGATCAAATCTTTCTTCCGATCCACGATATAGAAATAGCCATCCTCGTCTTTCCGCGCCAAGTCGCCTGTATACAGCCAGCCGTCCCGCAGTGCAGCCGCTGATTCTTCAGGCATTTTGTAATAGCCTTTCATGACATTGTCGCCTTGAACGATCAGCTCACCGACTTGTCCGACAGGGACTTCATCTCCAAGCTCATCGACGACTTTATTCTTCACATTCAAAATTGACGTTCCAATCGAACCTGGAACCCGTTCCCGGTCAAGCGGATTGAAGCACGTGACTGGAGATGCTTCCGACAATCCGTAGCCTTCCGATACTTTCACTTGGAATTTCTCTTCGAAGTTTTCAAGGAGTGCCACTGGAAGTGACGCTCCGCCTGAAATCGCGAGCCGGATCGACGAAAAGTCTTCGCGCGTTGCTTCCGGGTATTGCACCATGAAATTGTACATTGTCGGCACGCCCGCAAAGATTGTCGCCTGCTGTTCTTTCACTGCCTTGAACACTTCAGCAGGGCTGAATCTCGGCATGAGAACAATCGTTGCGCCTTTTACTAGCGGTGCGTTGACTACAACAGTCAGTGCGAATACGTGGAAGACCGGCAGCGTTGCAATGATGCGATCTTCAGAAGAGAATCCCAGGTATTCGCCAACGTCACTTGCATTCGAATACAAGTTTTTATGGGTCAGCATCGCTCCTTTAGGGCGTCCTGTTGTTCCTGACGTATACAAAATGATAGCGGTTTCATTTTCATCTACAGCTACCGGCTCCATGTCAGGCTGGCCGCTTCGCAATACATGAGTGAACAAATGCGTTTTTGCTTTCGCAGCATCCGATAACGCGTTTACCTTTTCACTCGTCTCTCCCGTTGTTTCACATACAATATAATGTTCGATCGCCGGCAGCTGGACAGATGCTGCTTCCACGAGCGGCAGTAACTGCTCGAGCGCGACGACGGCTTTTGCATCGCTGTCTTGCAAAATATACGAAATTTCGTCTGGTGAATAGATTGGATTGACTGGAATGGCAGTTGCCCCTAACCGCATCGTTGCATATAGCGATATAAGGAAATGTGGTGTGTTTCCGAGTAATAAAGCGACATGATCCCCTTTATTAACCCCTAAATCTTGTAAAGCGGATGCAAATAGTGCGACCGATTGGTCAAATTCTGCGTACGATGTATCTTTACCCGTGAAGTGATAAGCTGTTTTTCCAGGCTGTGATTTAGCGGTTGCCCGAACTTTCTCTACCAAATTCATCGTAATACCACCCTTCATAGTTGAATGAATAGTCATTCATAATATCCAACTATTAGTATATAAGAAAAATTTAAATAATTCAATAGCCTTTATTTTTAGATACCTTAATACTAAATCACTTTTGCGCAATAATAAAAGACACCGGTGATTACTCCGGTGTCCGAATGTGAGACAGATAACGCCAGCGAATCAGATAGAAATAGGAGATTTGCAGAAGTGCAAACCCGCCTAAGACAAGCGTCAATTCTTTCGCAATGGATATTTCTGCGAGAGCATCCCAAATCACTTGCAGCGCTAGGAACGCAAACGCGCTATGAACGAATGCCACTCCCCACGGAATGAAGAACTGCGGCAAAAGCTGGCGGTTCACGATCTTTTTCAATTCCTTGTCCGTGATTCCCATGCGCCGCAGCACGTCGAATTGTCTGCGGTCGCGGTCAAGCGTCGTATACAACCTGAAATAAACGAAACTGCCGGCAGCGAGGAACAATACAGCCGCGAGCATTAATCCCATGAACAATAACAGTGAAAATGTCGTTCGGATAATGGAATAATTGAGTCCGGGATTGCCGAATGAAAACAGCGTTCCGGTTTCCCCACCCAGCAAAATAGACTGTAATTCATCTTCATGAAGACCTCGGCCAATATCTTTCGTCTCCTGCCAATCCGGTATATTAAATGCGTAATAGCGGTATAACGATGAACTCGCCCCGTCTTCCCCCATCAAAACCCGCTCAAAATCCGAGTCTGAGACAATGATTGCATTCGCTCCGATTGCATTTGGCGGGAATACCTGATGTGGATAAGCTCCTGAAATCTCCATTTCCAATCCGCTTTTCTCAAGTGAAGTATTCACAGTCCGTTCTTTCAATTGTTGATAAGAGGATGCGGATTGCGGTAAAAAGAGTGCTTTCCCGTCTTTGACGTCAACCGCCGGATAACCGAACGTATGCCCGAGTGCATTGATGCTCGACAGCCGGACAATCGATACGCTCATATCGGTGAACGAAGACTTTTGTTCGAGTACTCTGAATGCAACCATTTTGTAGTCAATTTCTTTTTCATTCAACTCGTTCGTAAGTTCGCGGATATGAATTTGCTCCAGGACATTCCCCGGATAACTTTTATAGACAAGTCCGAGCGGATTAATTTCCCGGTATTGATTGGCAAAAGAAGTGAGAGACGCAAGTAAGCCGACGGACATGAACGCAAGCGTCGATACCATCGTTACGATGAAAAACATGCGCGCATTCTCTTTCAGCCGGACAACGCCTTCAGAGAGCGACAACAGCCAGAATGGCCGCCAATACAGTCGTTTCCTTGCCCTGAATAGCTGAATCATATAGGGCAGTGAATCACTGAAGAAGAAATACGTCCCGCTCACTGCAGCTGCCGGCAGCAAATAAATGACACGTATGACATATGTATTCGTTGCGTACACCGCCATTGTATACGTTGCAGCAAGCAGCACAATTCCCGCCAGCGCGCGCCATTTCGATGACGAATAAGCGTCTTGCTCAGCAGCTTCCCCTTGCAATAAGTCATACACTTCCCCGGTGCGGATGAACATCGGAGCGAGCAATGAAATAATGATAAACACACTCGCAAAACTGCCGATCGTTAACACGAATGGCTGCCAGGTGAAGTAAAGAGGCAGCATCGGCACTTGAATTAATTCTTTCACAATCATCAAGAAAAATTTTGAGAATACAAATCCCAGAAACGTCCCGGCAATGATCGCAACGCCGCCAATCAGCATCGTTTCAAGGAAAATCAGCCGCTGCAGCTGGTTTCGTGCCATGCCGAGCAGCAGCAAGATACCGAATTCTTTCGTGCGGGCTTGTAGAAATGCGCGCATCGAGTAAAACAAGAAAAACAGCGAGAAGATGAACAGCACGAATTCCGCGATCATCATTCCAGTGGAAGCAATTTCCTGTACGAATCCTTCTTCCATTGCAGGATGGAATAACAGCATGGAATAGAGGAAAAATACCATGACCGAAAATGCACTCGCCATGAAGAATGCTGCGTAAATGCGCCGGTTCCGGACGACGTTACGGTATGCGAACTGACGAAAGGTCATTAACGTTCCCTCCGAGCAACGACAGCACGTTCAAAATCTGCTGGAAAAATGTCCGGCGCTGTTCATCTTTATACAACTCATTGAAAAACTCACCGTCTTTGATGAACAACACGCGATCACAATAACTGGCTGCAAGAGGATCGTGCGTCACCATAATAATCGTCGTGCCTGCGGATTTATTAATTTTCGATAATAATTCCAATACATCCCGTGCAGATTTCGAATCCAGATTCCCTGTCGGTTCATCCGCCAAGATCAGTTCAGGCTCATGAATTAATGCACGTCCGACAGCAGTGCGCTGCGCCTGCCCGCCTGATAATTCATCCGGTCTTCTGGATAAAATCTCGTTCAGTGATAATTTGTCGGCGAGCGCTGCGATTCTGCGTTTCATCTCAGGTACCGCCACTCGATCGAGCGTCAGCGGCAGCACTAAATTCTCTTCTACCGTCAGCATTTGAAGCAGGTTGATTGTCTGAAAAACAAATCCTAAATTCCGTCTTCTGAATAATGCCAGATCGTTCTGATTCAGCGTTTCCGGTTCAATCCCGTTCACTGCAATTCTGCCGTACGTCGGCAAATCGATTGTCGAAATGAGATTGAGCAGCGTAGTCTTACCGCTGCCGGATGGTCCCATAATTGCGATGAATTCCCCTTCTTCTGCCTCAAAGTCCAGGCGGTTCAGTGCCCGATGCATCACTTTGCCTTCATAGATTTTCGTCACTTCCGTCAATTCGACGATTTTTCGTGCCATCGTTTTCTACCGCCTCTCCATTTGAAAACAACACCGACACTGCTGTCCCTTCGTCCACTTTCGACTCAATTGTCAGCGTGTGCCCGAGCCGTCCGCTCACTTCTGATGCGATATACAATCCCATCCCTGTCGATTCGCCTGTTTTCCGACCGTTCTCCCCAGTGAAAAATGCGCGTGTGACCCGCTTCACATCCGTTTCAGGAATCCCGATTCCTTCATCTTGAACCGTCAGCTGAATCCCTTCATCGGTGCTGCTCGCGCTCACGTAAACTTTCTTTCTTTTTTCAAATGTATATTTCACTGCGTTCGTTAGAAATTGTCCAAGCATGATCTTCAGCCATTTCGGATCGGTCGCAACGACAAATCCAGAATCGACATGAATTTCAGGAAATACCCCATTTGTAATGAACAACCGTTTATGCTCCGTCACTACTTGCCGGACGAGGTCCTCCAAAACGACGCGTTCAATTCGCATATCATCTTCAAATGTCTCCAGCCGTGCATTTACAAGCACCGCATCCAGCCCGTCCTGCAGCCGATCCAATTCTTCATGAAAACTTTTCCGGTCGATTTCCTCTTCTTGCAAGAGTAGTCCAAGGACCGAAATCGGCGTCTTCATCTGATGAACCCACTGGTTAATGAAATGAAGCTGACGATGCTGCGCCGCATCCAGCTTTTGAACATCGCTGTGATACAGCCTGTACAATTTCCGCATATACTGAGCCGTCATTCGATGCTCCGGCGTTTGAGGCCTGCCGATTAACGCATCTTCCATGCGTCCGGGCTCTCGTTCAAACACTTCATAAAAAGAACGCCGGGTAATGAATTTCGCGAGCAAGTATCCGAATGTTAATAAAATCCCCATCAAGACTGCATAGATGGCTGTGCTCCAGTCCCTCGCTCCATCCAGCCAAAATAGGAGAACGATAAACAGCAGAAGCACCAATTGAAACAGCAAGAACGCTGCATGCTCTTTTATAAATAACTTGTATTTGTTCATTCTTCTTCAGGCGCCAATACAAAACGATATCCCGCACCGCGTACGGTATCGATTGTTGAAATAATATCAAAATCAGCAAGTTTTTTGCGAACACGCGCAATGTTAACGTTCAATGTGTTTTCATCCACAAACGACTGATCATCCCACAGTTCCTCAAGGAGCGTCTCACGCGAAACGACTTTCGGAGCCGCTTCCATGAGCAGTTCCAATATAATGCATTCCTTTTTCTGCAGCGGGACCACATTGTCACCTGACTGCAATTCCATCCGTTCAGCGAATAGCGTCAGAGTTCCCGCTTTTACAATCCGTTCTGATTGCGCTGGAGCATACTCGCCAAACGACCGTCTTAAATGGCTTCTGATTTTTGCTAATACCACATCGTAATGGAATGGCTTTGTGATGAAATCATCCCCGCCATTTTCGAGTGCAAACACTTGGTCCATGTCCCCCGAACGTGCTGAGATGAACAAAATCGGGCACGTCGTTTGCGTTCTCAGCTGGCGGCACCAATAATAGCCATCATACGTCGGCAAATTGATGTCGAGCAAAATCAGATGCGGATCGAATGACAAACTTTCAGACGCGATTTGATCGAAATCCTCCGCAACAGCTACATCATACTGGTATTTTCTCAGTGTTTCTGCAAGCAGTTCCGCGATTTTACGATCATCTTCTACGATAAAAATCCGATGCTTTTCCATAGATCCGCGCCCCTTTCACAAGTAGGTTAAGTATACCGCAAATTCGTTTGAATCGCCTTGTTTACCCATGTAAAAACAGACTCCTTTTGCCGAATAGGCAGCAGAAGTCTGTCAACTGTTAATAAATCAGATTCACGAATTCTTCTTGCGTAATTCCGCCAAGAAGTTTCGGTATGTCAAGAGTGCTGACTGCAGCGGTAATAGACTCACGGTCATATTGGCAATTCACTAGACGTTCTTCAATCTCAGCAACGCTGCCGAGTCCGAAGAAGTCTCCAAAGATGTGCACTTCATGAATGGTCCCTTTTTCAACTTGCAGACGAACATCGATGCTGCCGACCGGGAAACGATGGGAGTGCTGCACGTTGCATTTCGGCGAACGGCCATAGTTCCAATCCCAGTTGCCATAACGTTCTTTAGACAGCTGGTGAATGTTCTTCCAGTCGTCTTCGGTTAATTCTTTGTATTGGATGTTTTCTTCCCCGCCGAAGATCGACTTTAAAATCTCCATCCGAAACTCTTCTATCGTCATCTCTTTATCCATATGCTCGGAAATATTGGTCACGCGGCTGCGAATCGATTTAATTCCCTTGGATTCAATCTTATCCTTTTTCACACGCAATGCGTTGACGACTTCTTCAATTTCCGTGTCGAACATCAATGTGCCATGGCTGAACATGCGGCCTTGCGTTGCAAATTGTGCATTTCCAGATACTTTTTTACCGTCAACCAGCAAGTCATTGCGTCCGAGCAATTCGGCTTTAACACCCATCTTTGCAAGTGCCTCCACAACAGGTTCTGTGAACTTTTTAAAGTTACGGAAGGATTGTCCATCATCTTTTGTGATGAAGCTGAAGTTCAAGTTCCCTTTGTCGTGGTACACAGCTCCGCCGCCAGATAGTCTGCGGACAACATGAATTCCATTTGCGTCAACATACTCTGTATCAATTTCCTCGACCGTGTTTTGGTTTTTCCCAATAATGATGGAAGGTTCGTTGATATAGAACAGCAAATATGAATCCTCATCTGTGTCCATCGTGTTTAGCACATATTCCTCAATTGCCAGGTTAATCCGTGGATCCGTGATGCCTTGGTTATCTACAAATCGCATTGGGTTCTCTCCTTTATGTAATCGTTCATACAGCCATTCTATCATAACTTTCCGAGTTTCGTGACCCGTGTGCACTGCGTTTTCCCGTGGATAATTTGACTTAGGGTACAATATGAGTATTGAACCATTTTTCTAAATTGTTAGAAAACTATTGACAAAAGTTCATCTGTTATAATACACTATGAGTAACAAGTCGAAGTGCTAGTACAAAGGTGCTGAACAGCACAAATTTTTTTGTCGCCACTGTTGCATAACACCCGTCACGGGATAACGCAGTACTACTACAAATTGAATGGAGCGGATGAGAAATGATTGAAAACGTTGTAGAATTTTTTAAGAATTTGCCTCCGAAACAATGTGTTACTTGCGGTGAAACGATCGAAGAGCAACATGAGTGCTATCAAACAAAATGTCCAACGTGCTCAGAATAACGAGCTGCTGTTATAGGGTAGATTGATCGGCTGCTGCAGAACGTCAGTACATACTGACTTCTGCAGCAGTTTTTTGTGTTGGAGACGGTGTTGATTTCCGCTCCGGATGGACGCTTTCCGAGGGGCTTGATTTCAGCCAATCGAACAACGTAGAGTTCGATTTGCCGTATTTTTGCGTTCTTTGCATAAATTAAGGCAGCCGACCTATGCTCCTGACGCTTCGCTGATCCCTCCGGAGTCGCCATCCTGCGCTAAAATCAACGGACTATTGTATACGGTAGTTTGCTGCCCTCTTGATAATTAGTACATGAGGGATACTGCTTTTAGAACACTTTGTATAATAAACAAGCGAAGCGCTGCCAATTAATCCCTCAATGCACTTGAATTGTGTCCCGTTATCGAGAAATTCCGCTATGTGATGGAGAAACACCCTGGAGTGACGGAAAAACTTGCTTCTGTGTCGGAGAAGTCTCTCAAAGTGTCGGGGAATGACCACGAACTGTCGGACAACACAAAAGGGGTCGCGCCTCGGGAGATAGCCCTTCCCCAAACAAGCGAAGCGCTGCCAATTAATCCTTTAACGCACTTGAATTGTGTCCCGTTATCGAGAAATTCCGCTAAGTGATGGAGAAACCACAAAAAGTGTTGGAGAAACTCACAAAGTTGATCGAGAAATCACCATAAGTGATCGACAACCGCCGCTAAGTGTCCGACAACATTCTCCCTCACCCCTTTCCACCTGCCCACTAAACAAAAAGACCTCACACATGCCGAAATCGGCTGTGTGAGGTCTTTCAAATAGATCAATTCAGCGAGTCAGTCGCTGCATGACACGGTCAGCTGCTGCTTTTCCCTGGTCGATGCAGTCTGGCAGGCCGACGCCTTCGTACGATGCGCCTGCAAGCTCTACGTTTGGAAATGCGATGCTTAATTGTTCTTTGGCATCTGCGATAAGTTTTTTGTGGCCGACCCGGTATTGCGGACGGTCGTCCTTCCAGCGTGTGACGATGGAAAACTCAGGGTCTTCATTGATTTCGAAGATTTTCCGCAAATCTCCCAGTACAATTTGTTCGATTTCATCGTCCGGTAAATCGACGATGGCTTCTTCCCCGATCCGTCCGACAAATGCACGCAGCAATACTTTCCCGTCTGGTGTCGTTGTCGGCCATTTACGATTCAGCCACGTGCACGCTGTAATCGAATAGTCGCCGCTGCGGGAGACCAAGAACCCGGTGCCTTCCTTATCTTGAACAACAGCACTCGCTGGGAATGCAAGTGAAATCGTCGCAACGGATGACGTTTTAACTTCTCCCAGCTGCTGCAAAATGCCGTGCGGTTCGAAGAGTTGACGCGCGACCGCATGGCCCGTTGCCAGGATAATTGCATCCGCTTCAATAACCGAACCTTCATTGAGCGTAATGAATGTGCGGCTGTTGTCTTTTTCGATTTTTTCGATTCGGACGCCTTTGATGAAATTCACTTCCGGCAACTGGTCTTCGAGAGCTTCCACAATTGTTTCAAGTCCATTGCGGAATGTGTGGAACGCGCCCTCTTTCTTCGCAGCATGCCCTTTGTTCGGCAGCTGTTCAGGCTTCGGCTGCGTTTTCTTCATGCCTAAGATGAGACTTCTGTGCTTCTCTTCAACGCTTACAAATTGCGGGAATGTGGATTCCATGCTCATGTGGTCAATATCACCTGCATAGACTCCTGAGAGCAATGGTTCGATTAAGTTATTTACGACTTCATTTCCGAAACGGCGGCGGAAAAAGGCTCCTAGTGACTGATCGCCTTTAATATCGGAGCGCGGTAAGAAAAAGTCTCCTGCCGCACGAAGTTTACCCGTTAGCGAAAACAAATTACTTTTCAGGAAAGGTCCGATTTCTGTCGGAACGCCCATAATCGATCCGCCCGGAATCGGATGTAATTCATCATTCAGCAGTACATATGACTGTCCCGTTGCATTTTTCACGAGCTGATCAGCGAGGCCGAGCTCTTGTGCAAGACGGTCCATACTTTTCTTTCTTATCAAAAAGGAATCTGGACCGCGTTCTATAATATAGCCGTTGCGTCGGACAGTCTGGATCTTACCACCCAGCCGGTTGGTTGCTTCCACGAGAATAACATCGATGGGAAGATTCTGCTCACGGATTTGTTTCTGCATGTAAAATGCAGCAGAAAGACCCGTGATGCCGCCCCCCGCAATGACAATCTTTTTACGCTGTTCGTCCATTTCCTTCACACGTCCTTTTCACTGCTTACTTGTTTACTTTCTCCATTACTGCGTCCGCAACTGCGCCGATAAAGAGCGGATCTGTATTCGGCATTGCAGGACGGTGATAGGCAGCGCCGATCTCGTCGCAAACCACTTTACATTCGTAGTCATTGTCAAAAAGTACTTCAAGGTGATCCGAAACGAATCCTACCGGCGTATAGACAAATGATGTATACCCTTTTTTCTCGTTGAGTTCGCGTGTTAAATCTTGTACATCAGGTCCAAGCCAAGGCTCGCCAGTCTGTCCTTCACTTTGCCAGCCAACCGCGTATTCCTTCACGTCAGCTGCTTCTGCAAGAAGTTTAGCCGTTTCTTCAAGCTGATCCGGATATGGATCGCCTGCTTCACGGATTTTTTGCGGAAGGGAGTGAGCGGATACTACCAGAACTGACTTCTCGCGTTCTGCATCGCTCATACCGTCGAAGGTTTCACGAATCTTTTCTTCCCAATACTTCAAGAATTTCGGCTGCTTGTACCAGCTTTCAACAGAAGTGATGGAAATTCCGTATTTGTCCGCTTCTTCTTTCGCACGTGTATTGTATGATTTCACTGAGAACGTTGAATAGTGAGGAGCAAGCACAACAGTCACTGCTTCTTTGATTCCGTCCTTATCCATCTGTTCTACTGCATCTTCGATGAATGGTGTAATGTGCTTTAAACCAATGTAGAGCTTGAACTCAATCTCATCTTGTGATTGGTTCAATGCATCACAAAGTGCTTGTGCCTGACCATCTGTAATATGTGCAAGCGGTGATATACCGCCAATTGCTTCATAACGGTTTTTCAAATCTTCTAGTTGTTCCGGTGCAGGTTTACGTCCGCGGCGGATATGTGTGTAATACGGCTCGATATCCTCTTCTTTGTAAGGTGTTCCGTAAGCCATTACTAAAAGTCCCATTGTGCGTTTTCCCATATTGTTCACCTCAAGATTAGTTTTTAGTTGCGCGGAGTTCCGCGCTGTATGTGTGGATGAGTTCTGTCAGTTTCTTCAGCTTGGCAGGTTCGATTTCCGGGAATACCCCATGTCCTAAGTTAAAGATGTGGCTGCCGTGTGCAACCCCTTGTTCAATTATCACTTTTGCACGCTCTTCAATGACGGACCAATCCGCGAGCAGCAATGTAGGATCAAGATTCCCTTGGAGCGGCTTTGTTAATCCGCGCTGCCCTGCTTCTTCAATAGAAAGTCTCCAATCCAGACCGACTACATCTACAGGAAGATCATGCCATTCGTTTGCCAGGTGACTCGCACCTACCCCAAACGTAATCAAAGGCACATTCAATTTGCGGAGTTCTGTGAAAATACGTTCCATGACAGGTTTGATGAAAATACGGTAATCCGATACGTTCAATGCACCTACCCACGAGTCGAACAGTTGAATCGCAGATGCGCCCGCTTTCACTTGTGCAGTAACATAAGCAATCATCGTGTCTGCAAGTTTGTCCATTAGCATAAACCAAGCTTGCGGTTCAGAAACCATAAGTGCTTTTGTCCGTGCATAGTTTTTCGAAGGACCGCCCTCGATCATATAGCTTGCAAGTGTGAATGGTGCCCCTGCAAAACCGATCAAAGGTACATCCAGCTGTTCTTGTGTCAAAATTCGAATTGTTTCAAGCACGAATGGAATATCATCTTCCGGATGCATCGCTGTCAATTTTTCGATATCTGCAACCGTTTTGATTGGATTCGAAATGACTGGACCTATGCCAGCTTTGATTTGAACGTCTACGCCCATTCCTGGAAGAGGTGTGACAATGTCCTTATATAAAATTGCAGCGTCTACTCCGTATTGGTCAACAGGCAGCTTTGTCACATAGGCACACAATTCCGGCTGATGTGTAATTTCTTCAAGTGAATACTTTTCTTTAATTTTGCGGTACTCAGGCTGCGACCTTCCTGCCTGACGCATGTACCAAACCGGTGTGTGATCAATGTGTTCTCCACGAGCCGCTCGAAGAAGTGTATCATTTACTATAGCCATGAACAAAATCCCCCATTCTTTTTTACCGAACTTAATTCTACATATTTCGTGTAGCTTATCGTTTTCAATATAGACGTAAACTGTTGGGATGTATAGCAATATACACCTATTGTCATAAATTTGTGCCACATTTGGTCATTGTTTTGACACGGGTTGTTTTAGGAGGTGGATTCGGGGGAAATAACTATGTAAGAGATGACATTGAATAGATCAGCCAAGGAGGATACTAATTATGAAAAATGTATTCATTACACGTGGGACTCCAGAATTCATGGAGAAAATTAAAGAGAAATATGCTAGCGAGAAGATGATTTTAATGCACGGCAGCGGGGGCTCTCAATTGCTGCATGAAACTGAAGGCAAAACAGTCTTTCAGACCCCTCATCGATACGAGGTTGTTTCAGAAGTGGGGCAGCTTCAAGAACATGGATATTTCGCTTTGAACAACATTGCCATTTCGGATGAAGGCAAGCCTATTTTTGAAGAACGTTTCAAAAGAGAGCATCCGGCGATGGAAAGCACTCCAGGATTTATTGCTTTTCGCTTGCTGCGCCCTATCGGTTCGGATACCTATATCCTTTTGACAGAGTGGGAGGACAGCAAAGCATTCGATACGTATAAGCATGATCCGGCCTTTAAAGCAGCTTACGATTCTACGCAGAATGATATCGTTGAGGGACCGGCATTTCATATTTTCGCAAGTGCACCTTATCTTACATTATTCAGTTCCCTTCATACTCCTGATCCTGATCAAGATTAAAATCGATTCCTTAAAAGAGGCCATGCGCCTCTTTTTTTGTTATCAAACAATTGCGAGTTTAAAAACACACTGATATACTGGATACCATATTCAAAAAAGGAGCTGTCTTTATGAACGAAAAACTTTACGCGCTGCTCGACAACTCTTTTGATGACATGGTTAGCGTTCGACGCTATTTGCACCAGCATCCAGAAGTGTCATTCCACGAAAAGAATACTGCACAATATATCCAAGATTTCTACACGAAGTTAGGGGTAGAGTTCCGAAGCAATGTTGGCGGAAATGGAGTTGTCGCACGTATCGAAGGCGGAAAACCTGGTAAAACAGTTGCGCTCCGCGCTGACTTTGATGCATTGCCGATCCAAGACCAAAAAGATGTCCCTTATAAATCCACCGTTCCTGGTGTCATGCACGCATGCGGTCACGACGGACATACGTCCACCCTGCTGCACCTTGCTAAAGCAATGAATGAGCTGAAAGATGAACTTTCTGGAACGTACGTATTCATTCACCAGCACGCTGAAGAATACGCTCCAGGCGGTGCTATTTCAATGATTGAAGATGGCTGCTTGGACGGTGTGGATGTTATTTTCGGTACTCATTTATGGTCGATGATGGAACCAAACACTATTCAATACGTGAGCGGTCCGATTATGGCCGCTGCAGATCGTATCGAAATTACAGTTCAAGGTGCCGGGGGCCACGGTGCTTCTCCTCACCAAACAAAAGATGCTATTGTAATTGCATCTCAACTCGTGACCAATTTCCAGCAACTCGTCTCACGTCGTGTGGACCCGATTGAATCTGCTGTATTATCCATCGGCTCATTTGTGGCCGACAACGCATTCAACATTATTGCGGATAAGGCCGAACTCAAAGGAACTGTGCGCACATTCTCTCCTGAAATCCGTGATCTCATGGAATCTGAAATCCATCGAATTGCTGAAGGGACAGCACTGATGAACAACTGTGAAATCGACGTAACCTACACGCGGGGATATCCAGCTGTCGTAAATCACGAAAAAGAGACAGCATTTTTACGTGACGTTGCACAAGATGTTCCAGGTGTAAAAGAAGTAATCGAAACGATTCCTCAAATGGGCGGAGAAGATTTCGCTTACTATTTGGAACACGTCCCAGGCACGTTCTTCTTCACTGGTGCACAGCCTGAACATCCGTTTCCTCATCACCACCCGCGATTCGACTTTGACGAATCCGCAATGAGTTCCGCTGCTAAAACTTTAGGCGCAGCTGCCCTTGCCTATCAAAACCAGTAACCATTTGCTCTGCTGCTTGTGTGCATTTCTTATCTCTCTTTTCAACAAGGGACGCTAAGAAACGCCAAGTGCAGAGTTTTTTCGCGTTTTATTTCTGATTATTTTGTTTTTACTGATTGCTTTCCAATATTTATCCTATATAATAGGAATTATTACTTAGTGAGTAGGAGTGACTTGGATGCATTCACGAAAGAATACCGAGAATTACCTGATTAATTCCGATACATTTGTTTTACAACCGATTCGGGAGGGCTATAAACTGACGACTCGGGTAATTGAACGTCATTCTGAATTCGAACTTCCTAAAAAGCCGATTCAAATCGTCAAAAAAACATGCGAACTTTACGGTGCTTCCTTAAAAACACGGACGTTGACCGCGCGTCATGCACTCGGAAACCGCCATAAGACACCAATCGTTGTCGCTCATGCATTCGACACACCTTATATCTTTTTACCGACGATGTCTCCGAATTCCGAAGAGAATGTTTGGATTTCTTATCATGCGATTGCGGATTTTCAAGAGGAGAATGTCGGATGCACGGTTATGCTGGAAAATGGCTATAAAATGAAAGTCAACGTGTCGACACCAACTATGTGGCGCCAATTCGCTTTTGCTGCATTATTGGAACGGGATTTTGCAAAAAAACAATTTTTACTGCAGCGGCCACGGACATTCCTTGCACAGGAAGGCTCATTCAGATACCCGGTTGCCGAAGATACTGAGTGAGTAATTCCTCTGTTCGATTACGTAAACGCACATTTAAGTATCTTCTGCAGTCCTCCTGATGATTATGGACAAAAATGTACTCAGTAAAAATATCGTCCATCTTCCCTCTTATAACCGATAATTGATTCATTCGCAAATATGCGGCCGTATTTCCCAGCTCTTTGTGTACACATTTAGCGACCTCATCCACGAGTCCCAAATACGGCTTTTTTAATTTAAAATCCCCATGCTGAATGAGTAAACGATCCCGCTCTAAAATCGTCAAAACCATCGGCAGGTAAATCATATTTTCTAAATAAGGAATCACTTCCTTTTTCAAGACTGACATTTCCTTCGCCTCCAAAACGAACATCTGTTCTTATTCGTATTCTATGCCACTTCAAGAAAAAATGCAACAAAAAACAGTGGATTCGAAGGCGGCTGTCCGCGTTCGAATCCACTGTTTGCAATTGATTGACTTATTTTGTTTCGGGATCGCCAATGTAGTGGACTGCTTTCACTTTCCAAGTGTCCTTATCGTTTACCATAACGGTCACTTGGCGGCCTTCACTGACACTTTGTTCGCCGCTTTCTTTATCTTTCACTGCAGTTTCCATAGTAGTAAATACTTGCACCTCTTCATCTGAATACTTAACGATTGTAAGTTTTTCAGGGGTGCGGGTCAGTTCGCGGGTTGCGAGTAATTCTTCAGTCGCTGCACGTTCTTCATCCAGATCATAACTGTCAGTAGAAAGCGTTTCTAGATACGCATCTACTTGTCCTGCATTTAGCGTATCAATATAACGATTGAAGGCTTCTGTAATAGCTTTCTTCTGCTCAGCAGGTACATTTGCTGCTTCTTCGATACTTCCGCCATCTAAGCTGAAGCCGATGTCGTCACTAGCGTCGTCTGCTTTGTCTTCCTTCCCTTTAGTTTCACCTTTATCTGTCACTCCATGATCAATCGAACCATATTCATTCGTCTGTTCACCATCGTCAATCGACCCTGGATTGCCTTGAGCAGCATCATCCTCACTGCTGCAGGCACTTAGCATAAGGGCAAGAGTAACTGCTCCTGCAAATCCTGTTACTTTTTTCATAATTGTTCTCCTTTCATAGCAAAAGGACCATCCAATTGGAGGCCCTTTTATAAATGCTGCATTACTTCACTTCAACCCAGCCATTTTTAATCGCTGTCACAACCGCTTGTGTCCGGTCGTTCACGCTCATCTTTTGAAGGATGCTTGAAACGTGATTCTTTACAGTCTTTTCTGAGATGAATAATGTTTCTCCAATTGCCCGGTTACTTTGGCCATCCGTCAGCAATTGCAATACTTCACACTCGCGCTTCGTCAACAAATGCAGCGGACGGCGAATTTCGTGCTGATGGAATGATCCTTTATATTCCCGTTCGCTTAATCGGCGATATTCTGTCACCAGATTATGAGTAACTTTAGGATGTAAGTAAGATCCGCCAGCAGCTACGACTTTAATTGCCTGGACAATCGCATCCGCATCCATTTCTTTCAGCATGTATCCAAGTGCACCTGTTTTCAGTGCCTGGGAAACGTATGACTCATCGTCATGAATGGACAATACAATGACTTTCGCATCTGGATATTTGGTCATCAGCTGCTCAGTCGCTTCAATCCCATTCATGCGGGGCATATTGATATCCATGAGAACTACGTCAGGATTATTCTCTTCATATAAAGTAAATACTTCGCTGCCGTCATCGCCTTCTGCTACAATTTCAAACGTATCTTCAAACGCAAGAATACGCTTGACTCCTTCGCGGAATAATTGATGATCATCTACTATCATGATTGTTGTCATGTTCGTTCCCTCCAAAGCATCTATTTGCCCATACTATCGGGATTAAATGGGATTTTAAAGAACACGCTTGTCCCTTTACCAACTTCTGAAGTGATTTTAAAATCGCCTTTCAACAAGTCGATGCGCTCTTTCATCCCAATAATCCCAAATGATTTTTCTTTTACTTCATTTTGATCGAATCCTGATCCGTTATCTTTTACAATTGCATTCATTGTTTCACGCAGCCATTCAACTTTCACCCATACGTCACGACTGCTTCCATGCTTAATGGCATTATTAACAGATTCTTGAACTAAGCGAAACACCGCAATTTCAAAACTAGACTCGAATCGGCGGTCTTCTCCGATGCTCTGAAAGTGTATACGGACATCGGGTTCATACTCCATAAGAGTGGATAAGTATTTTTTCAAAGTCGGCACCACACCGAGATCGTCAATCGCCATTGGGCGAAGATCATAAATAATTCGGCGTACTTCATATAATGAACTGCGTACCATTTCTTTTAAGTCCTGAAACTCAGCAAGTGCTTGCTTCGGACCTTTTTGTTCATACACTTTTTCAATGAGTCCGGACCGAATGAGGACGCTGGCCATCATTTGAGCAGGTCCGTCGTGAATTTCTCTTGAGACTCGTTTGCGTTCTTCTTCTTGTGCTTGAATGATCCGAATCGCAAAGTCCTGCTTATGTCTGGCCGTTTCAAGCGCTTCGCCTACATCCTTCAAATCTGAAGTTAAGTAAGTGACCACAGTGGATACTTGATTTACAAGCTGATCCGCTCGTTCAATCGTCTCCAGCAGTTCCGCCAGACGCCGGTCCAAGTCATCGCGTTGAATACGCAGTTGCTTTTCTTCCATCCTGTTCACAGACAGTCTAACAAGAAGGTCATTTGCAACTTCATACGCTTTCCGCACTTCTTGCTCCGAATAATTCACAAAATTCTTCGAGACATCAGCAAGTCTTCTGCGTGAATGACGTGTCATTTCTTCAAGATGATCTCCTTCGGTTATTACCCGGGAAATATCTTCTTTCACAAGAATGAGCTCACGTTGCATGGATTCAAAACTTCGACGGCTTTGCTCACTGATCATGAAGATGTCATTCTTAGACTGATCCATTACATTCACCATGCTATCGAAGATCCCTTCAAGCTTTTGAATATCAATTGCCGCCTTATCCATTGTTCACACTCCCACCAAGCTAAAATCTCATTACGGAATCCATAGGCTGTTGCGATTACATTGGATTCCCTATACACTTTATTTAGTATAGCATCTTAATGCCCATAACATATTAAAATTGTATTACAGATTAAGGAGAGCTTGCAATGAGAATGGACTATAAGACCGTAAAATTACAAAGTGAATCAGAAATCGTCATTAATAAATCCCGGTTTATCACATCCGTAAAACGAACAGAAACTGAACAAGAAGCCTTAGACTTCATCCGGGAAATAAAATCAGCGCATCCAGCAGCCAACCATAATTGCTCTGCATATTTAATAGGAGAACACGATTCAATCCAAAAAGCGAATGATGATGGGGAGCCTTCAGGTACAGCTGGTTTTCCAATGCTGGAAGTACTGAAAAAGCAAGGTTTGAAAGATACTACTGTTGTAGTCACTCGTTATTTCGGCGGGATTAAGCTCGGAGGCGGCGGCCTCATACGTGCATATGGACGTTCAACTTCAGAAGGAGTTGCAGCAGCCGGAACCGTAGAACGAAGACTTCACAGCACAATGTGCGTGACAGTCGACTATACAGCGCTTGGAAAAGTGGAAAATGAAGTACGGCAATCCGCATGGCCTCTTGAGCATATCGAGTACGGTGAACACGTATCGTTATTTATATTGGTCCCGATTTCGGAAGTCGAATCGTTCCATACATGGGTTGCTGATTTAACAAATGGCCAGGGGACTGTCACTGAGGGTGAACAGAAGTTCTTGGAGTTTTCTGTCTGAAAAGGTGTACGCGCTTCTGTAAAGATAGTATACTGTTGATAATTGCAAAATTGTGCAAGTCACCAGGTCATTCGACAGATATAGCCGTTGCTATCATTTGACAGCATTCACTCCACGACGATGGAGTTCGACATTAGAGACGGATTAACGGAGGCTAGATAGAATATGAAACGAAAAGAATATAAAAAAGCCAAGAAAAAGTCTTCAAAAGCGAGACTGGTTTTGAAGATAGGACTCGTTTTGACGATTGCGGCTTTTTTAACAGTAGCAGCCTACGGAGTCACACTTCATAAAAAAGCGGAGCTCGCTGCCGATAGAGCATACGAACCCATTAAAGACCGAACTCCCCGATCTGATGTAAAAGAAGACAAAATCCAACCTGCGAAGGACAATGTTTCGGTGTTATTAATCGGTGTAGATGACAGTGATGACCGACAACAGGGGGACAGCAACAGCCGCGCAGATGCATTGCTCGTGGCTACGTTGAATCCGAAACAGAAAACGGTCAAACTGCTCAGTATCCCTCGTGATTCTTACGTGTACATTCCGGAAGTCGATTATAAAGATAAAATTACGCACGCCAATGCATATGGCGGAACAAAAGCAACGATTGAAACAGTGGAAGAGATGCTGGACATTCCAATTGACTACTATTTGAAAACGAATTTCAACGCATTCATCGATGTAGTAGATGCACTGGGCGGAGTCGAAGTTGAAGTTCCTTATGAACGAATCGAAAAAGATGAGACAGATGCAGGCACAATCCACTTAATGCCAGGTCTTCAAGTATTAGATGGACGTCATGCACTTGCTCTTGCCAGAACCCGAAAGCTCGATAACGATATTGAGCGCGGCAAACGCCAGCAAATGATTATTCAAGCGATGATGGACCAGGCGAAATCACCAGCTGCCATTACAAAATTCGGTGATGTGATTGACGCACTTGGAGATAACATTAAAACCGATATGCAATACAAAGAGATGCTGTCGTTCCTAGAGTATGCAAAAGGCGGAATCCCATCCGTCGATACGTTGACTCTTGAGGGGGATGACGATTGGTCAACCGGGGTCTACTATTGGAAGCTGAATGATGAGGACCTTCAGCAGAAGAAGCTGATTCTGCAGTCTCACTTAGGTTTGATTTCTTCATTAGCACCTGACTTGGATGATGAAGCTTTATCCAACTATGCAGGAAGTACGAAGCGTGTCGTTATTTCGCCAACTGAAGGTTCAGACGCCAATTAACATACGATAAAGGAAACGCGAAAGGAATTGATTCCTTTCGTGTTTTTTGTTTTCGTCAAAAAAGGCTGTCCCAGGTATCATCCCTGGGACAGCCTTTTACAATTATTTTCCGATCATGCGGACTAAGTTCAAGATTGGGCGGTAATTTGTACCGGCGAGACCGATAATTTCCACAAACAATTCAATCGCGAGCAAGATGACGAAGAGTAACAGGATCGCTCCCCATACAGTCGCTTGTGAGAATAATACGGCTGCGATTCCAAAAAGAATGGCAATCCCATAAATGACAAGTACAGTTTGCCGATGTGAAAATCCGGCGCGCAGCAAGCAATGGTGCAAGTGTGACTTATCCGGTGCTGTAATCGACTGCTTCATGCGAATCCGTCGAACAATCGCGAAGAATGTATCAGAAATCGGCACACCCAGCATAATAATCGGAATGACGAGTGACACAACTGCGACGTTCTTAAATCCGAGAAGCGCCAGCACAGAGATCATGAACCCTAGGAACAGGGACCCTGTATCCCCCATAAAGATTTTAGCGGGGTGGAAGTTGAACAATAAGAATCCAAGTGAACTTGCCGCTAAGATTGCAGCAGTAACAAGTACGAATGTATTCCCCATGATAAGTGCCATGACCGAAATGGAGATAAGTGCAATTGTCGAAACACCTGCAGCAAGTCCGTCAAGACCGTCAATTAAGTTAATGGCATTCGTTACACCTACAATCCAGAGGATCGTAATAGGAATACTTAAGTATCCAAAATCGATTTGGCCAAGAAATGGCAAGTTAATGAAATCAATTTGCAAATGTCCGACAGTCATCACCACGATAGCGGCAACTAACTGTCCTAATGCTTTTGCTTTCGCTGTAATTTCCAGCATATCATCGAAGAATCCAATTGCGATAATGATCACCGCACCGATTAAAATACCGGCAGCGTGTTCATCTTTAGGCAACAATATGGCATATCCAATTAAAAACGCTCCAAATATCGCAAGGCCTCCAATACGCGGCATGACCGCAGCATGAACTTTGCGGTAATTTGGTTTATCAACCGCCCCGATACGGAACGCAAATTTTATGACAAGTGGAGTTAGTATGATGGCACCGACAAACGCAGCTGCCATTGCAAGGAATAACATGTCCTTCCTCCCTGTAGTACTCAATTTTAGTTAAAGCCTACCGTATTATAACATGCCCATTGAAAGAAAGCACTCTGTGAATCAATTTTTCTATGAAATCACATACGAATTAGTTATCCATACCCTTTATTTGCATGGCTTACTCCTATTATCCATCACGTTCTTTCACGCGGTTCTAGTCTTTTCCGCTCTTGTTTGATAAAATAGAGTCGTGTCCGTTGAATGGACAATATAAAGGAGCGTTAACTATATGCTATCCATTTTTAAACGATCAAACCAAACCAGTGATCGACAGCTTAAGAAATATCGAAAAATCGTTGATCGTATAAATAAATTAGAAGCCAATTATGTCGACTTAACAGACGAACAGCTTGCTGAAAAAACAGTTGAATTCAAAGAACGTCTCACGAATGGTGAAACGGTTCAAGCCATTACACCTGAAGCATTTGCGGTTGTGCGCGAGGCTTCAAAACGCGTCCTTCACATGCGTCATTTTGACGTACAGTTAATCGGCGGCATGGTGCTGACAGAAGGTAACATTGCAGAAATGCCGACAGGAGAAGGTAAAACGCTTGTTGCTTCCCTTCCCTCTTATGTACGCGCCCTTGAAGGTAAAGGCGTTCATATCATTACAGTGAATGACTATCTGGCTCGCCGTGACTTCGATCAGATGGGACAAATTCATCGTTTCCTCGGCTTGAGCGTTGGATTGAACGTGCCGATGATGCAAGGTCTTGAAAAGAAAGAAGCATACGATGCTGATATCACATACGGAGTCGGTACCGAGTTCGGCTTTGACTACTTGCGTGACAATATGGCGCAGCACATTAGCCAGAAGGTTCAACGACCGTACCATTACGCAATTATTGACGAAGTGGACAGTGTTTTGATTGACGAAGCGAAGACGCCGTTGATTGTCGCAGGTAAAATGCAGGCAGATGCGGACCTTCATATGATTGCAGCACGGCTGGCAAAACGTTTCAAACAAGGTGTGGATTTCGACTTTGATGACGAAACCAAATCGACATCGTTAACTGAAACAGGTATTGAGAAAGTGGAGAAAGCATTTGGGGTTGATAACCTATATGACCTTGAACACCAAACTCTCTACCATTATATGATTCAAGCAGTTCGTGCCTATGTCATTTTCAAACGGGACGTTGACTATATCGTCCGCGACCAAAAGATTGAATTGGTCGATATGTTTACAGGCCGGATCATGGATGGACGAACGTTGTCAGATGGCTTGCATCAAGCGATTGAAGCAAAAGAAGGGCTTCCAATCACTGATGAAAACAAAGCTCAGGCACAGATTACTATCCAAAACTATTTCCGCATGTATCCGCGGCTTTGCGGGATGACAGGGACTGCGAAAACGCAGGAAAAAGAGTTCCGGGAAGTTTACAACATGCAAGTCATTCAAATTCCTACAAACCGTCCCCGTCAGCGGATTGACCAGGAAGACTTTGTCTTTAAAACAATTGACCAAAAGTACAAAGCAATGGCAAAAGAAGTAGCTGAACGCCACAAAGTCGGGCAGCCGGTACTGGTCGGAACTACTTCAATCTTGCAATCCGAGAAAGTTGTCGAGTATTTGGATGAACATAAACTTGATTACAACTTGTTAAATGCGAAAAGTGTTGAGCAGGAAGTCGATTTAATCTCTAACGCAGGTCAAAAAGGACATATTACGGTCGCTACAAACATGGCCGGCCGCGGTACTGATATTGTCCTTGGTGACGGGGTTGAAGATCTTGGCGGATTGTTTGTGCTTGGAACTGAAAAGCACGAAAGCCGACGGGTCGATAACCAGCTTCGAGGACGTTCAGGTCGTCAAGGAGACAAAGGTGAATCCAGGTTCTTCTTATCTCTGGAAGACGATATGTTCAAACGTTTTGCGAAAGATGATATTGAGAAATTTATAAAGAAAGTCGAAACTGATGACACGGGCTTAGTCCTTAACAAAGATGTCAATGAGCTGACAGAACAGACTCAGCGTATTGTTGAAGGTGCTCATTACTCAATGCGTGAATACAATTTAAAGCTGGATGATGTCATTAATGATCAGCGAAACGTCTTGTACGGATTGCGTGACAACGTGTTAGATCGCAATGATGTAAACGGACTTTTGCAAACGATGTTAAAAGAAACAACAGAGTTCGTTGTTTTCGACAGCTGTCCAGATGGAGAAACTCCGGATCAGTGGGATTTCGAGCGCATCGAACGAACGATGAATTCGCTGCTTCGTAATCCGCTAGAACTGCCGCGAACATTTGAAAAGCCAATGCAAATCGTGAAGTTCTATACGGAGCCACTTGACGAATTGGTTGCATACATCCAATCATTTGAGGATAATGAGCAAGTGAACCAGCTTATTCCACAAGTTATGCTGAGCCATATCGATACAATGTGGGTGAAGCATCTAGAAGTGATGACACGGTTGAAAGAAGGAATTGGACTCCGCTCTTACGGGCAAGAAGATCCAATGCGAATTTATCAGCGCGAAGGATTGGAACTCTTCGGCAAACATTATCAAAAACTGCGCAGGGATATTGCATCTGAAGTCATTCAGTTCATGAAAATCCTAACAGAACAGCAAGAACAACAATCAGAGGAGGTTAACTCATGAAATTTCTTTCATTATTTAAAAAGACCGAGAAAACAGGCAGCGACAGCACAATCGGTTCTGAAGAACTAATGGCCGGTACAGGCGGCCCCGCTGGAGACGAGGATATCGAAACAGCGCTATCCCTTCACCCTTCATGGGAATTGCCTCAAGAACAGGAATACGTATTCCGTTTTCTTGCAAACGAACTAGAAACACTGAAACCAAACCAAATTTCATTGTCGGGAATCGATATTGACGTTGAACCGGCAACAGGTGAATTTTTGGTCAAAGCATTTTTCCGTTCATCATTAGACCAAACGATTACTGTTGGTGAAGTGGAATTAATGCTAATGGACGAAGACGGAAAGACTCTTGGATCTCAACAATTCGATTTGAGTGAGCTCGGGGAAATCGCTCCGCGCAGCGCACGTCCTTGGGTATTCGTTTTCACTAAAGACAATCTCTTCGTCGAAGAGCCGCCTAAAGAAAACTGGAAACTTGCGTTCAACGTTCAGTCTATGGTGCCTCACAAGCTAGAACTAGAAGAGTCTTGGGAGACAAGCCTTCCAGCTGAGCAAAAAGCAGCACTTGAAGAAGTTGTCGGGAACCTGCCAAAGTTGAAACCGCGTGAAGTTAACATCGCTGGATTCCAAGTTGGAAAGCAAGAAGATGGAAGCATTGCTGCATCCGTCTTCATCCGCAACGGTCACTCCAAGCAAATTAATATCGAGAAGCTGCCGCTTGAATTGATCGACGCAACAGGTGAAGTGGTTGCGAGCGGTTCGTTCGATATCGGTTCACTTCCTGTCAGTGCAAATACAACGAAGCCATGGACTTTTGTTTATCCAATTGAAATGGTTTCTAAAGAAGAACCGGATTTCTCTCGCTGGACCATCCGTGTTCCTCAGCAAAATGCATAATTTATCGATTCTCCCCCGTACAATTGAGGTTGTACGGGGGATTTTTGTATTCATAGAGTCCCTTGCGTATCGTTAACGAATTGGAATTGTGTCCTGTGTTCGAGAAATTCGTCGGCGTGTCGGAGAATTTTTGTTCCGAGACAGAGAAATAGCATTATGTGATGAAGAAATACCCCTATATGTCGGAGAAACCATTCCCAGTGATGGACAACTTCCATCCTCCAATTGCAAAATTACTCCCCAACAAAAAAGACTGCCCTTTTGGACAGCCTTCCCTAAATCTTCTTCTATTACAACTTCAAATCAGTAATGACGACTACATTCGGGTGATCCAGCAAATAGGTCACTGGCCATTCCGTTGACACTTCGCCCGCGAACAGTTTTTCAAGTGCTGCACGTTTTTTCTCGCCGAATGCTGCAACGATAAGTTTTTTCGCTTGCATGATTGATGAAATTCCCATTGTTAACGCAGTGACAGGCATCGTTTCATCTTCTGTGAAGTATTGGCTGTTCACCGCAATTGTTGACTCTGTCAGTTCGACAACGTGCGTAACAGATTCTGGTGATGTACCCGGTTCGTTAAACGCGATATGTCCATTCTCACCGATTCCAAGCAACTGGATATCCAACGGATTTTCTTTCAACAGCGTCTCATAACGAACACATTCTTCTTCTAAATTTTCTGCCATGCCGTTTTCGATATGCGTCTCTTTAAATGGCTTTTCGTTGAATAAAAGATGGTTCATGTAATACGCATAGCTGTTTTTGTGTGTTGCGGGGATCCCAACATATTCGTCAAGATTGAACGCAGTTACACTTGTAAAATCAAGATCAGATGCCACCATTTTTTCATAGACAGGCTCCATTGTACTTCCTGTTGCAAGTCCTAGAACGTTTAAGCTGCCTGCTTCTAGTTCTTCACGTACGAGTTCAACGATCTTTTCCGCACCTTGTTCTTTACTTTCAACAACAATCGTTTGAATGTTTTTCATAAACTTATACCAACTTTCTATGTGGGTTCTTCATTAATTGTAAAGCGTGCCACTGTTACGGTCAACAGGAGCCCTTTCCTCACTCTATTCCCCGATCTCCTCTTTCATAAGCTTCTATTTTTCCAACTTTTGCTTTTGTCTAAAATGTGGTGGTACTATGAACAATTTGTGAAATACGTCTCACGTACTAAAGTATTAGGGATTTCCCTAGTATTTAAATCTCTCAGATTTTATATGATGAAAGTAGTTCTTACAGAGCATACAAAACAGCTTTTAAAGGCGGTGATTGAAATGGCAAAAAAGCAAAAAAGTAACGCAGTCGCTTCATCAGAAGAATCTTCGAACTTAAAAGGAACCTTCATTATGGTAATGATCCTCGGGGTACTGATGGTAGGAGCATGGTTCGGCGCTTATTGGCTTTTCATTTCAAGATAACGAGAGAAGAAGGAGGCAGAGGTTATGCATCTGCACAAGTATGAGAAAGTTTGGCTTACGTTTGGTATGGCATCATTAGTTATTTTTCTTTTAATTATAGGATTTGCAGCATTTTGGAAAGGGACTCACCCTCAAAGTCATTTGGAAACGATTGACCAGAACAACGTGGAAGCACATGATTCTTTCAAGCCTGAAAACCTGGGTCTGACAGAAGTTGCTGACGGTAAGTATAAAGTCAATATCGTCGCTTCTGCATTCAACTACGATTTCGGCGTGGATAAAGACGAAAAGGCTGTAAAGACCATTCGTGTGCCACAGGGATCCACAGTTCTCTTTACAATTACATCCAAAGACGTTGTTCACGGATTTCAAGTTGCCGGAACGAATGTCAACATGATGGTTGAACCTGGTCACATTAGCCGGTACGAAGCGGTTATGAAAAATAAAGGCGAGTTCACAATCGTCTGTAACGAATATTGCGGCATCGGTCACCACCAGATGTTTGGAAAGGTAGAGGTGTATTAATATGGATGGAACTGAAAATAATCTTCGTTTATTCCCTAAAAAAGATGCACGGCTCTACATGTCATTCATGTATGTCACGTTCGTTTCATTACTCGTCGGCGGCCTTATGGGGCTTCTGCAGACGTTTGTCCGTTCTGGCAGATTCACGTTGCCTTTCAACATTAACTACTACACGATTTTAACGGTTCACGGAGTGATTCTTGGACTTGTATTGACAACTTTCTTCATTTTAGGATTCCAGTTTGCCCTTATGGGGAAAACAGTCGGAATTTCGGATAAACAGCGGAACGCCGGCTGGGTCTCCTTCTGGATGATGCTGGTCGGTACGATTATGGCTGCCGTTACAATCTTAGTCGGTGAAGCGAACGTTTTGTATACATTCTATGCACCGCTTGCAGCTCACCCTGCCTTTTATATCGGTCTGGCACTTGTCATTATCGGCAGCTGGGTTGGCGCGTTTACAAACTTCCGCCAGCTGTATGTCTGGAAAAAAGCGCACAAAGGTGAAAAATCCCCGCTTCTTGCGTTTATGGTTGTCATTAACATGCTCATGTGGGTCATCGCATCCCTTGGTGTTGCGATTGCAGTAGTTGTCCAATTCATCCCTTGGTCACTCGGATACACGGAAACGATCAACGTGCTCGTCAGCCGTACATTGTTCTGGTACTTCGGTCACCCGCTTGTGTACTTCTGGCTGCTTCCTGCTTATATGGCCTGGTATGCAATTATCCCGAAAATCATCGGTGGAAAACTATTCAGTGATTCACTCGCACGTCTTGCATTCATCCTGCTCTTGATGTTCTCGATTCCAGTCGGGTTCCACCACCAGCTGACAGAGCCGGGAATTGACCCTACTTGGAAATTCATTCAAGTCGTATTGACCATGATGGTTGTTATCCCTTCCTTGATGACCGCATTCTCGATTTTTGCGACTTTCGAGATCACAGGACGTAAAAAAGGTTTCAGCAGTCTCTTCGGCTGGTTCAAGAAACTGCCATGGGGCGATGTACGGTTCTTCGCGCCATTTGTCGGTATGGCGGCCTTCATCCCGGGTGGTATCGGCGGTATTATTAACGCGTCCCACCAAATGAATGCACTTGTTCACAATACGATTTGGATTACAGGTCACTTCCATTTAACGATTGCAACAACCGTTATTTTGACATACTTCGGGATTGCCTACTGGCTTGTGCCCCACTTGACGGGCCGTCGTTTAACTAAGCAATTGAACAAACTCGGAATCATCCAAACGATTATTTGGACAGTTGGTATGACAATCATGTCAACGGCGATGCACATTCAAGGCCTCCTCGGCGGTCCGCGTCGTTCTGCGTACTCTGAATACGCTGGCGGTGCACAGGTCGATACTTGGATCGGTTACCAGCTTGCACAAGCAATCGGCGGTACCATCCTGTTCATCGGTATTCTCTTGATGACATATATCTTCATTAAGCTTGCATTTTTTGCACCAAGAGGCGTCGAAGAATTCCCGATTGCTGCTGAAGATGAAGATGCACAAAAAACACCGAAAATACTTGAAAACTGGTATGTATGGATTGGTATTACGATTGCACTAATTGCTTTCGCTTATACCATCCCGATGATTGACATTATTAAACACTCTCCACCAGGATCTGTGCCGTTCAAATGGCCGATTGGCAGAATGTAAAAAAACATCCGGACTTAAAGCGACTTCGCTCTAAGTCCGGATGTTTTCATTTTACGCAGTCTCAATAGGCAGATATAAAAATGGAAATCGAGGGGACGCGAGAAGCCAGCTGTTCAACTCTTCTATCGGAACCGGCTTACTGAAATAGTACCCTTGAATTTCAAAACATCCCAGCTCTTCCAGTCGTTTCAACTGCCCGATGGTTTCTACCCCTTCAGCTACTGTATGCATATGCAGGCTCTTCGCAAGCGTTAAAATCGCGCGGACAATCGCACGGCTCTTAACATCGGTTTCAATCTTTGAAACAAACTGCCGATCAATTTTCACTTCCTGAATTGAAAAACGCTGCAAGTAAATGAACGCGGAATACCCTGTTCCAAAGTCATCAATGGATATCGGAAAGCCCATTTCTTGGACTTTTTGAATTTGCAGTTCTACGACCTTTGAATCTTCGATAGCAACATTTTCGGTAATTTCAATGATCAGATTTGCAGGGTTAATATTATATTCCTCGATGCAGCTATTTAAAAATGCGGGGAAGTAATAATGCAAAAAGTGTCTGGGGGAGATGTTGACGGAAATCGTCAAGGATCCCAGTCCTTGCTGTTCCCAGCTTTTCAATTGCCGGCAGGCTTGACTCACTGCCCACTCACCGATTTGTGTGATAAACCCCGTAGTCTCTGCGATATCGATAAACGCTCCAGGCATCAGAAGTCCTTTCTCTGGATGCTGCCATCGTATGAGTGCCTCGACACCCGTCACTTTATGCGTCAAGCTTTCAACTTGCGGCTGATAAAATAGACGAAACTCATTCATGTCTAACCCTTTTCCGAAATTCATCTCAGAATGCATTTCCTCTTCCCACTGCTCATACATATGAGGGTCATAGATTGCACGAGTTTTTCGATTGCCCAGTTTTTGAGAAGAATCCAGTGCAATTTTCGCTGCCTGAATCCCCTCGTATGCATCGTTTACGTGATCCGGATAAAAAGAGACGCCATAACTGAATGTCAAAAAAAGTTCTTGTCTCTTAATTATAATCGGCTTTCGCATCTCTGAAAGAATATGCTCCATGTCATTTCCATTTTTCTCTTTGTTATTATGATGTTCTGTAAATATGATGAAATGATCAAATGCAATCCTGGCAAAAATTGAGCCTTTAGGAAATAACGCACCAAGTCGATCTGCCACTTTTTTCAACGAGATTTTCGTGCCTTCAGGACCGAGAACACTTTGTATCGACGTAAATTGGTCCACCTTCATATATAAAAATGCTCCATAGAGTTCATTACCAGCTTTATGTATTTTATCATTCACTTTTTCAATGAAAGCATTTTCGTTGTCGATGCCTGTCAATAAATCCGTATAGGCTAAATCATGAACTCGGTCTTCCATCTCCAATCGATTCATTCGATCGAACACGAATGACAGCATATCCGCAATCGCAGCCATGAATACTTCATCCAGTTTGGACCAGTTGCGTCTTTCTACCGTTTCACAGCAAAGAATCCCGCCAATTCCCCGGCTCATAATAATAGAAGCATCCAGTAAAGATGTAATCGGGCTTCCCTTGAAATAATTGACCGGAAGTGATTGAAGCGCCTCACTTTTCGCGATATCTGAAAACGAATTCACTCGTTGATTCACAATAGCTTCAAAATAAGGCTTCGCATGGACTGCATCGAGTTGCCGAATGACAGGAATCGATACGGAATTCGCTGTAAATGTCAGATGCTCAGTAAGCGTGGTTTTGTCATCATTGAATAACCAGATACTCACACGATCCGCCTGCATAATCCCTGCTATATTTTCACAAAGTTCATAAAGGACATCTCTCATGGATTCCGGGGTGAGCTCCAGCTGCTTCGCTTGTTTAAACAGCTGATGTTGCTGTTCTTGCATTCTTGCTATAAACTCCGTTAACTCTTTCTTTGATCTGTTCATGCACAAGCACCTCCTCAAAAGGCTCTATCTACTGTCTTTATCGGTATCAAACGTGCTTTTATGATGGTTTTCACTATCTGTTCATCTATAACTATAATTCGACAAAAGAAGTACTTTCCCTTCAAAGTTTTCTGTAAAATCTGTTCTTTTAACCCTACTAGTTTGCTATACTAATAGTGAATGACTATTCACTTTTTGGAGGTTGGAAAATTGGTGATTGAACATGAAAAGGATCTTCAACAGACATGGGAAGAAATCGAGCGGCAGCTGAACGACAATTCCGCACCGATTCAAGGATTGAATGTGAGTTATGGTTTTAATTTATCGGGGAATGAAGCGGGGAATTACGTGTTAACGTTCGCAGACAACCAAGCCAGCGTCACAGCAAAAGAAACCGACATCGCGGATTGTACGTTAACCATGAAAGTCGAGGACTTCTATAAATTACTCGCAGGCAAGTTAAACACCACCACCGCCTTCATGATGGGCAAACTAAAAGTAAAAGGAAGCCTCGGACTTGCACTCAAACTGGAAAACATTTTGACACAGTATCGTTTTTAACTACTTCTCACTATCTTTTTATTCCCAGTTCAAACAATGACATTCTATTTACAGACACACCGTTGATTGAAGCGAAAGACGGCGACTCCTGCGGAATTCAAATGGAAACAACCTAAGTTCGCCGCGTCGTGCGGCAACGGTTGCATGACCTGTATCCTGCAGGCCCGCGTCCGTCTGTAGCGCAGGACGTAGCGCAGGACGGCTTTTGCGAGCAAAAGCAAAGCGTTGGGAGCATATCTTTGCAATAATCAACACCGTTTACCACCCATATACAAAGCAAAAGACGCCTCCTCAATAATGAGAAGGCGCCTTTCTTATTCATTCACCAATTAGCGTGCTGAGAAACCGCCGTCGATTACGAGTTCAGCACCAGTGATGTAAGAAGCTTCATCAGAAGCTAAGAACATTACTGCGTTGCCTACGTCTTCAGGCTGTCCAAGGCGAGCAAGTGGAGTCATTTTGATAAGACCCTCAAGAGCTGCTTTAGAAGACTCAAGGTTTGCTACCATTGGAGTCTGGATAACACCAGGGAATACTGTGTTTACGCGAACTTGGTCTTTACCGAATTCAGCTGCTGCTGCACGTGAAATCGCACGAACAGAACCTTTAGAAGCGGAGTATGGATTGAAGCCCATACCAACTAGTGCTGTGTAAGAAGAAATGTTGACGATTGAACCTTTGCCAGCTTTCTTCATGTAAGGTACTACTGCACGCATACCCGCGTAAGTACCGAACGAGTTAATGTCGTGCAGGCGCTGCCAGTCAGCAAGTGTAATGTCTGCTGGTGCTTTTTCAGTAGAGATTCCCGCACAGTTGATTAGGATATCAATTTGACCGAATTTATCTTCTGCTGTCTTCATTGCTTCTTCCCAGTTGTCAGCGTCAGTTACGTTTAATTTAAGATATTCAACGTTTTCTTTTGTATCCCATTTAGCTTTAAGTGCATCCGTGTTGATGTCTGCAGCGATGACTTTTGCACCTTCTGCTGTGAACAAGTTCACCATCATTTCGCCCATGCCTGAAGCTCCGCCTGTAATAAACGCTACTTTATCTTGCATTCTGCCCATTTAAACCGCTCCTTTGTATGTGTTTGATAAGTTTTAACATCTAAATAGTACTCCTATATTTCTTACTTTGCAAACAACGACACTTCATTACACATATTTCAATTCTTCATATAAATGACAACTATCACTAACTATTCAGCTATAAATCGACGTCATTTTGTCAACTTATTATGCTTTAAAACTAGCCCGTTTCAGTGTTTCAGCAAGAATTTCAGCGCCAGTTACGAGTGCATCCCGATTGAACGTCATTGCAGGATGATGCAAGCCTGGTCCTAAATCCGCACCAAGGCCAATCATAGTCGCTTTCAACTCTGGATTGCGAATCGTATAGAAATGGAAATCATCACTGCCTGAAGTGATCACGTCTTCAGCAAGACCGTCTTCTCCCAGTATTTCTAAAATACCCTCTCGTGCAATCGCCGCTGCTTCATCTGATACTTCCGCTGCCGGCGTATAGTCTGCCCATTCCAAATCGATTTTAGTACGATAGAGCTCAGCAATTTGCTGAATTCCTGTATCGACACGTTTTTTCAATTGCTGCAGCACGTCATTGGACTGGGCTCGGATGTCCAAACCGAACTTCGCAGAGCCTGGAATGATGTTCAAGCTTTCCCCTCCCGCTTGGATGTTCGTCAATTTCACAGAATACGCTTCGTACGGAGAAAATTGCAACGTCTTCAAAAACTGTCCGATCGCAAGCAGCGGGTCAATCGCGTTAACACCTTGATGCGGACGGGCTCCATGTGCATCAACACCAGTAATTTTCCCCTCTACAAAGTAAGCAGCCCCATGACGAATCGCAGCGGATGCTTTCCCCAACGGAAGTTCCTCTTGCGGCCGCAAATGGATGCCAAACATGCAGTTCACATCATCGACTGCTCCGCGGTCAATCATCGCATTTGACCCATTCCCCTTTTCTTCTGCCGGCTGGAAGATGAATCGGATTCTGCTCCCGAGGTTCTCTTCTTTCAAATGAGCAAGTGCCCCGAGCACCATCGCCATGTGACCGTCGTGCCCGCAGGAATGATTCGCCTGGAAGACCCCTTCGATTTCTTGCCACAAAGCATCGATATCTGCGCGTACCGCAACGACTGAATCCCCTTCCCCAATTTCTGCAATTGCGCCCGTCACATCTTCAAACGTTTTAAAAGGGACTTCCAATTCAGTAAGAATGCGTGCGATTTCCTGTGTAGTTTCAGTTTCTTTCCAACTTACTTCCGGATTCGCATGAAAGTGCTCAAACCAGTTTCTAATTTGTTGTGCGGCAGTCATCTCGTTATCCCCCTTTTAACGTGTACGTTCTGTTTCCCCATATATCTTCAATAGTTTTTCTAAAATCATCTCATACGAATGTTCATGAACGAGTTCTTCCCGCCGCTCGCGGTTACTCGTTTCATCAGCAGTAAGTGCTTGCTGAATTCCTGCTGCAAGGCCTTCCACTTCTCGGGCTGGTACTAAAATACCTGCACCGTCTGCTAACAAATAAGGCAATCCCCCCACATCAGAGGCAACAACGGGCGTTCCCGCAGCCATCGCTTCAAGCGCAACCAGACCAAACCCTTCATGGTATGACGGCAGTGCAAGAACATCTGCAGCTGCTAACCATTTCGCAAGTTCTTTCTGCGGTTTTGTACCTTCGAAGTGAATTCGACCTATTTGGCGTGCCGCGATGTACTGTTTAACTTCTTCCACAAAAGCAGCTGACTTTGCTGAACCTACTAAATGAAGTGAAACGCCTGGTAACTTATTCTGCAGTTCCTCAAATGCCTGAACTAACTCCAGAACTCCTTTTTCACGTATCAAGTTTCCGATAAAGAGGATCACTTGTTCACGTTGCGGCAAGTTAAGTTCGCTCCGTACCTGTTCTTTTACAAGCGGGTGAAATACCGTCCGGTCCACTCCCATACTCATCACTGTTACATTTGTTTCAAGCACACCGAAGTTTGTGACAACCTCTTGTTTCAGCCGTTCTCCCACTGTAATCACATGCGAAGCTTCCTGCAAAATGGTTTGTGTAAGGCCAGCAATTCTGGCATTTTTTTTCGCCATCTTGTCAATATCTCCGCCATGTACTGTCACAACGTAAGGAATTTTAAACAGCCGTTTTCCTATTAATGAAAGAAGACCCGTAGGAAACGCGTAATGAGCGTGCGTCAACGCAAGGTTACGCTGATTGCCAATAAGATAAAGCAAGGAACCGGCAAACCATTTTCCATACTTCAATAGCGATTGCACTTTTCCTCCTTTAGGATTGTCAATTGCTTTTACATCTGCAATTACTCCAGAGTCTTTCAGTAATTCCACTTGATTTTTCACAAAAATACCGTACGTAGGATGTTCATTAGATGGATACATATTGCTGAATACTACAATTTTTTTCATGTCAGCCCCGTTCTGCCGGATTCAACAGTCACGTTCCGGCAATTCGATAAGTTTGGTTACAAAGATACAGCAAATCCGTCTTTTTTTCACGTTCCATAGCAATTTTGCACAAAAATAAAAACGCAATCAACGGATTCGTTATCCGATAAACCGCGTCAAATCAGGGTTTTATACATCAATCGTGTATTTGTAACATCATTGTAATATAACTGTAACCGAAAACATGTTTAGCCTATGCTAAGATGTTCACAGATAAAGACACTGTCCTTGATACGGTGCGAAAGGGGAAACTGAAAAACTTATGAAACTGAAACGTCTCTTGGCATTTGGAATCGCCAGTTTATTAATTTCAACGTCCGTACCGTCTATGGCCTCTGCAAGCTCTGCAACTGACTTGGTAAATACAGCTAAGAATTACATAGGAACACCTTACCGATATGGCGGGACAAGCCTGACATCAGGCATCGACTGTTCTGCATATACGCAAGTTGTGTTCAAAAAGAACGGAAAATCACTTCCTCGTACAACAGGACAGCAATATCAGCAAGGTAAAGCAGTTTCTAAAAGCAACTTGACTACTGGCGATCTAGTTTTCTTCAACACAAGCGGTCGCGGTATCTCACACGTTGGAATTTACATCGGTTCTAGCAAGTTCATTCACGCTTCTACAAGCCAGGGTGTAACAATTTCATCTATCAACGATAAAGCTTATTGGAAGAGTCGTTATGTAGGCGCAAAACGCCCTGCAACATTTGGTGAAACTTCTGTAGCTTCAAAGCCAGCACCAACTGTAACTTATGCAACACGCGGACAAGTCGCGGGCATCGTTGTTAAGACTCTAGGTCTTCACAGAACTGGAAGCGACATGAGCTTCCCTGACGTTAACTCTAAAACACCTTATTATAACGAAATTATTGCTGCTGCTGAAGCAGGTATCTTCAGCGGAAACAACAGCGGTAACTTTAACCCTAACGATCCGTTGACTCGTTCACAAATGGCGAAAGTCCTGACGGATGCCTTCAACCTGACTACTTCAACTGATGTACCGTTTAAAGATGTACCTTCTGACTACTGGGCATTGAAATATGTAGGTGCACTTTATGCAAATGATGTAACTGCTGGTTACACAAACGGTAACTTCGGTGTTGACGATAAAGTTAAGATTCAAGACATGCAGCGCTTCTTGGACAACCTTAAATAAGATAAACAAACGTGGAAATCTCTTACTATAGAGTTTTCCACGTTTTTATTATATTAAACCTATTTTTCTAGATTCTTTATTTTTGGTTCTATTTTTTATAACCTAAAAACGCATCCCCTTTTTATTACAGGGAATGCGCTTTTTACTGTTCCGTTATACTTGGAACCTGCTAACCTCTTGCTGAAGCTCATCTGCGAGGCGTGTCAGGCTTTGTGCACTTGCGCTGATCTCTTCACTTACTGCAAGCTGTTCCTCTGTAGCAGAGCTTGTCTCTGTTGCTGAGATGGATGCTTGTCCGCTTAAGCGCTGTACTTCGCGAGCACCTTCTGTAACTTCATCAGCCATTGCTTGTATTTCTTCAATTGCTGCTGACACGGTTTCCACTTTGGCAGCTACATCTCCTACTGCTTGCTGGATGTCTTTAAATACTGCGTTGGATTCGGCCGTAGCTTTCATTCCGTTTTCAACCTTTTCATTGCCGGTTTCAATCGATTTCGTAGCTTTCTTTGAATATACTTGAATGTCACTCACCATAGTGCCAATCTCTGAGGCGGATGATTTAGACTGCTCCGCAAGTTTCCGAACTTCATCTGCAACCACTGCAAATCCTTTTCCAGCGTCACCCGCACGAGCCGCTTCAATCGCTGCGTTGAGTGCCAGCAAGTTGGTTTGTTCAGCAATTCCTGTAATAATTGCTGTCACTTTTTCAATTTCAGAAGAATGATCCGCCATCTCTTTCATGATTTTCGCTGTTTCGCGAATCGTTTCCCGGATCGTCTTCATTTCATTGACGACCTCATCCATTGAAGCAGATCCTTTTCCAACTAACTGAGTGACTGCTTCTGCAGATCGCAGCATGTCTTCATTGCTTTCTGATATCTCTCCAACGCCTATAGACAGCTCGCTCATAGATTGAGTAGATTGGTCCGTAATCCGCTGTTGACGCTCACTGCCCTCGAGCTGCTGCTCTGCAGTACTGGCAATTAGCTCGGACGAGGCCAAACTTTCTTCAGAACTTGCGGATAACTCTTCAGATTGCATCGCCAGCTGTTCGGCAGACACATTAATTTTGCGAATCATACTTGCTACATCTGCACCCATTTTGTTGAATGCATTTGCCATTTCCCCGACTTCGTCTTTACTTCGAACAACCAGCGGATCGATAGAGAAATTCCCATCCGCGATTTGATGCAGTCCTTCTGTTACAATCGCAACGGGTTTTGTAATCGAGCGGCTAATCCGTCGAGAAATTAATACTCCCGCCACGACTGCAATCATTATAATTGCTGCAATGATGATCGTCAGCTGAACCATCATCTGATTAACTTCTTTCCGTTTCGTTTCAAGTGCTTTATACTGGTTGTCTTTAATCATATCCGCACGGGTCATGACAACATTTCCTACGTCTTTAGATGCTTCAGACATCCATTTTGCGATATCATCTTTCCCCTGTTCTAAATTATCAACGATATTATTTTGAAGGGTCATCGACTTTTCGTTCGAATCGACGAGTGCTTCATATTCTTTTTTCATTTTAGCGCCGTTCATCATCTTGCCTAACTCTTGGATAAGCTGTTCAGAACGCTCATAGTTTTGCTGGCGTCTTTCCAACATCGTTTCATCTTGATAAAGCATATAGCCCCGGATATCACTTTGCATCTGTTCTTGCTTTAATACGAACTCATCCACGATATCTACTTTATGCACTTCATCATCGAGCATATTCTTATAATCATTGTTCAATTTTACAAGCAGCAGAATACTAGCAGCCCCAATTACAACTAGCAATACAAGTAATAGTCCGAATCCGTTCCTCAACTTCCCCGCAATTGTTCGTTTCACCCATTCCACCCCGATTTTATCTCTTTTTTCAGAAACGACGAACTTTACCAATCGTCTGAATAGTTATAACTAGTCCAATTATATCTGTTTATTATGAATAAATCACTACTTTTCGACCATTCCCCTCAAAATAATCTTCCCGTTATGCCTAAGTTTGATAAAAGACATGAAAAAACCGCGCTGCATAAGAGTTAGCGCGGTTTACGGTTATAGCATTCTTCATCACACGAAACACCGAATCTTACAAGCTACCCGGATTTTCTTTGACGGTCCGCAATCATTTCGCGAACTGTATCAGGATTTGGGCCTCCAGTGATGCCACGGCGCTGAATGAAAACAGCTGGATCGACAATCCCCTGCCAATCTGCTTCTGACAGCGTCACATCCTTCAGCCACTCATTTACAGTATCCACAGGAAGCTCATAGAGTTCTTTCTTCAGCGCTGTTGCATTGTTCGCTACTAAAGCAGCTTTACCATGTGCTTGACGGAATGACACATCATAGTCTCTAGCCAGCACATCTGCAAGTTCAGTAATTGTAATCATATTCTCCCTCGCTTGCTGGTGCGCTCGTTTCTTATCGAACTCCATCGTGATTATGACAGCATTCAATAATTTTAAAACTCGATCCGCTTTCTCGAACCCTTTATATAAATGAGGTTGTAAATCGTCTTCCGTATCGTTGATATCTCCATAAGGGGTGTTGTGAATCATATGGAGTACGGCAAGGCCCTCTGCTAGTGCACTTGAAGCAAGTGATCGGGAATGTTCAAGCGACACAGGATTGCGTTTCTGCGGCATAATGCTGCTGATTTGCACATAAGCATCCGAAACACGCAACAGCCCCACTTCTTTCGACGCCATTCTTAAGAGCTCTTGCACCCATCGCCCAATGTTGGTCATCAGGCTGATTAAACTTTGTGCAGCCTCCAGCAAATAGTCACCTGCACCAATTGCGTCGTACGAGTTTTCGATCAGCCCCTCAAAGTCCAGCAGACTGACCATTCGTTCGCGACTAATCGGGAAGCCTGTTGTCGTAATTGCCGCCGCTCCCATCGGGGACTGATTGACGGTCAGTCTAGCTCGTTCTAACCGGTCGATGTCACGGTTAAGCCCGTCATAGATGGCTGCGAGATAATGGCCAAATGTAGTAGGTTGTGCGGGCTGTGTATGCGTATGGGCTGGCATAATGGTTTCAACATGATGTTCAGCTTGAGTCAAGAGTGTCGCTGCCAATGTTTTTGCCAAGCCAATCGTATCTTGCAAGTGTTCCCGCAGCACAATACGATACATCGCTTCTCCCATATCATTACGGCTTTTAGCAATATGCATCTTTCCTGCTAAATCATCACCGATCAACTCACCGATTTTAGACTCTACCAGGAAGAAGAGATCTTCATATGCTGCCGAATAGCTAAATTCGTCATTTCCAAGCGCTTGAATTTCTTCAACAGCTTTTAAAATCTTCTCTGCTTCTTCAACTTCGATAATCTGTTGTTCTGACAGCATAGTTGTGTGAGCTTTGTGCACCGCCATCATCGCTTCAAATAAATAAGCTTTTTGGTCTTCAAACACAGGTTTCAGTAAAACTTCAGAATAGACTTTCCCCGGAAATGAACCTCCATCTTTAGTTTTAAACTCTTCAACTCTTGTCATCATTTTATGCACCTCAAGTAATTGCTATTTTTGAATCTAAATCTCTAGCCTAGTGACTTCTCAGCTTTGACCCCAAAGAATTTGCTTGAAATGAACATTACAATCGCAATTAAACCTACTTGAATCATTCCATATGCAGCTGCTTGACCAATATTGAACATTCGCAGTTGGTTCATGATTTCAATAGAAATTGGTCTGTTTCCAATTGTATAAAGTAAAACTGATGTCGGAAACTCACCAACAGCCTGCACGAATGCCAGTAATGTACCGCTTAGCACCCCGGGCATGATTATAGGTAAAACGACTTTTCTGAAAGTATAAAACCATTTCGCTCCTAAGTTTTGTGCAGCCTCCTCAATTGAATCATCAAGCTGTTCCAATACTGCATTAGTAGATCGAACAACCAATGGGAGGAACCTTACAAAGTACGCTAATGGTAAAATCCAAAAAGTTCCTACTAAAACCTTTCCAAAAGAGAAAGGAGAAGGCGTGTTGAAAGCTAAAATCATATTCATTCCTACTACTGTAGCTGGAAGCGCCCATGGAATCATCACTAAAATATCCAAAAGGTTTTTCCCGAAAAATTTGCGTTTAACTAACGCGTAAGAAGTGAAGATGCCAAAAATAAATACCCCTATACATGCAAGAAACGCCATTATCAAACTGTTTTTAACAGGCTCCCAAATGTATGGATCTTCAAAAAGCAAAATGAAGTTTTCAAAGTTAAAACTTTGCGGATAGGTTTGCCATGTCCATGCGCCGTCTGGTACTAGCGATAAAATAAGTAGTGTTACATGAGGTAACAGCAGTACAATCATGGCCAGTATTCCAATTGACACCATTACCCATTTTAAAAATGGATTATTAACCTCACTTCGGTGTGCCCCAATCCCCTTTAAAGCCATTCTGTAATCTTTGCGACTTTGAAACCACCGCATAAATAATAAAAATGAAATGGAGACCATTGATAGAATCACAGACTGTGTCGCAGCCATCTCTAAATCTCCATTAATTTTGGAGAAATAGATTTGAAGACTTAATACCCGAAAACCGCCTGCCAATAAAAACGGAGCACTAAAACTGGCCATAGAGACCATAAATACCAGAAGTGCTGCAGCAACAAGTCCTGGGGTCAATAAAGGAAATGTCACTTTCCAAAACACTTTAAATTTACTGGCCCCAAGATTTGAAGCCGCTTCTTCAAGTGACGGATCGATATTCCCTAAAGCTGATGAGCTGGTCATGTAAAAGTATGGATACATCGTGTATGCATGGACAAGTAAAATTCCTGAAATACCGCCTATACTAAAAGGTACATTTTTCAAATTAAAAATATCTTTGATAGCATTCGGAATCAAACCGGCTTCTCCATATAAAAACATGAAAGCCATTACCCCAACTAGGGAGGGCAATACAATAGGCATAATCGCAATGCCAGCGAAAAATTTTCTACCCGGGAAATCATAGCGGTTAAAAATATAAGCTAGTGGCAGACCAATGCATGCACTAAAGAATACAGAGGCTAATGATATCCATACTGAATTCCATAGCGCCTCGAAATTTGCTTTGGCTTTGGCACCAAAAAAGTCACTATAGTTTTGTAACGAAAATACACCATTCTTATGTATGCTCTCTAGCGCTGTTCGTAACGCAGGGTAAAGAACATAACCTCCTAGGACTAAAACAACTGGAATTAATAGCAAAATGGTTTTTCTTCGTTCTGCATTTAACATGTAAAATGCCTCCCTTTGCATCACGATCAGCTACTTTAACAAATAAATCAGGTTAACTTTATATATTCATTTCAGGAATAACCCTAATATGTTCCGCCGGAAACTGTACATAGACCTCATTTCCTTCATTTAAATATGTTGCAGGTCCTTTGTTTAAGTTCGTACTTTCAATTACGACTGTTTCAGTTAATTCAACATAGGTGTGTACTGCCGCCCCAGTAAACTGAACCGTTTTCACTATGCCTTTAAATACATTCACTCCTTCTAACGGCTGCTCAGACACTATCACGGCTTCAGGTCTTATCGACATGCGTAACTTATCAGTTTTATCGTATGCCGCTATATTCGCACTATCATTTTTCACTTCTATCTTACTGTCAAGTTCATGTAACTGGTAAGAATGGAAGTCTGTCGTTTGACTTAGATAGTCAATATTTAAAAGGTTTGTTTCTCCTATGAATTCTGCTACAAAGTCGTTAATAGGTTCATTATAAATCTCAGTAGGTGTCCCTACCTGCTGGCAGACTCCGTGACTGAAAACAGCTATTCTATCGCTCATTGTTAAGGCTTCAACCTGATCATGGGTGACATATATAGTAGTAATCTTATACTCTTGCTGCAGCCTTAATATCTCTGTACGCATTTCATCTCGCAAACGTGCATCTAAGTTACTGAGTGGTTCGTCTAAGAGTAAAATATCCGGTTCTATGACGATTGCTCTTGCGAGAGCTACACGCTGTTGCTGGCCGCCTGATAATTGACTGACCTGTCGATCAATATATTGATCTAATCGCACTTTCTTTAGAACCTCTACAACTTTTTCCTTAATTATATCTTTGGAAAGCTTTCTAACTTTCAGTCCAAAAGCGACATTTTCAAAGACAGTCATATGAGGAAAAAGTGCATAGTTTTGAAATACCATACCCGTATTTCTATTTTCAGGTGAAACAGTTGTCATGTTTCTCTCATTGAATCTCACTATCCCTTCAGTTGGATAGTAAAAACCGGCGATCATTCGAAGTGTTGTTGTTTTCCCACATCCACTCGGCCCTAAAAACGTGAAAAATTCTCCTTCTTTTATCAGTAAGTCCAGCTCTTTGACAGCAGTAACATCTCCAAACCGCTTGGTAATGGCTTCTAAATGGACGATTGACATCCCAACCAACCTCCTTCTTTGAAAAAGTATTCGACTATCATAAATTTTAGATATGATAGTCGAATGCTATTAATTAGTGTTCCTTTAAATTTTACGGAAGTAAAAATTCAATTATTCTTCGTCACTTTTATCTTTCTTTGTGTTTTTAATGTTGTTATCCCAATAATCCATCCACTCATCAGACTTCTCTTGGAATAATTTCCAATCAATATCCATTGGCTTAATCTTGTCTTCTGCTTCTTTAATCCACTCTGGCAGATCAGTGACGTCATCACGTGTTGGAATACGGTAATAGCTTTCAGCCAACAATTTAGCAGCCTCAGGAGTGTTTACAAACTCATAGAAAGCTTCAGCCGCATTAGGATGTGGAGCATCCTTTATGATGGCGATGCCTTCCGTTAGTACAGGAGTTCCGCTTTCCGGAAGTACATAATCGAAAGGATATCCTTTTTCCTTAGCCAGCATAACAGTATCTGGCATATTCCAAACTGTTAAGCTTCCAACTCCTTTCGCCACTTGGTTGTACATGATTTCTGGGTTGGCTGCATATTCCTTCGTGTTCATATCAAACTTCTTCAGCCATTCATAACCCTCTGCAGGATCTTCAGAGTCTTTATATGTTCTGTAAATCATAGAAGAATAGATAGTTCTCATTGTTCCGGATGCCAGCGGGTATCTAATAATGACTTCATCCTTCCATTTAGGATCAAGAAGGTCATCCCAGTCTTTTGGAGCATCTTCTTTAGAAATTTCCTTTGAGTTATACAAAATTACTTCTGGTGTCATCGATGTACCTGACCACATCCAATCTGGATCATGATAAATTTCATCAAGTGAGTCCGCGTAGGATGGTTTGTATTCAGCTAGTAAATCGTTATCTTTAGCTTGATCAAAGTTGACTTGCGGTGCCCCCCACCAAACGTCAGCCTGGGTATTATTCTTTTCCGAACGAATACGGTCTAAAATCTCTTGAGAACCCATATCTAAGAATTCCATCTTAATACCGTATTCCTCTTCAAATTGTTTTTGGAAGTCACTTAAAATATCCTTACCATGCGGAGAATATATGACGACTTTATCTTCAAGTTCTTTATTTTCTGCATCTCCATCTTTATTCTCTTCAGTATCACCAGCAGCCGGTTTTTCAGTTTTCTCTGAACTTCCAGCCATACAACCTCCTAACAATAATGCTGCCAGCAACACGAAAAACAAACCAAATTTAAATTGCATTTTCATCGACCTTACCCCTCTCTTTTTGTAGTGAATAACCCTCCATGCTCATTCAGCACCAATGCCACGGCACCAATTACTCCAGCCTTCTTACCAAAAGCTGATTGTACAATTTCACAAGATCTAGGTGTATAGCGATTCAGGATGTCGTTTATCATCGGCTGTATAACATCGAACGACTGGGTGACACCACCTCCTAGAATGACAATCTCAGGATCGAATAATGAAACATAGTTAGCGATTCCAATGGATAAATTTTCGATTGCTACTGTAACCACTTCAATCGCATCCGCGTTGCCTTTCCTGTATAACTCAAACGCCTCTAAAGAAGTAACTTCTCTTTCCAAACGATTTGACAAGTGTTCGCCAATTGAATTCCCGCCCGATACACTCTCTAAAAATCCATATCCTTTGACCGTTGGTTTATATAAACTCGCAAACTGACGATCAGTTACCATATAACCTATTTCTCCGGCACTGTAATTACTACCGCGATATATATTTCCTTGCAGCATGATACCGCTTCCAATTCCGGTTCCTACAGAGATATAAATCATGTTTGATGCATGTCTGCCTTTTCCTAACCACTTTTCACCAAGTAAACTTACATTTACATCATTATCAATAAAAACAGGCATTGACAGGATCTCTTCAATTTTTTTCCTAGCGGGGTAATTGCTCCATTTTAAAGCAGGTGCTTCAACTACAATCCCTGTTTCTAAATTTGTAATCCCAGGGACACCAACGCCAACCCCTAAAATATTTTGCTTATCAATACCACTTTCACTCAACATGACATCTACTTGGGTTTTAATCTCCACCAGTAACTTTTCGCCCAAGTTTTTCTGCGTTTCAAATTCTTTCAAGTTAACTAGTTCTCCCTGCAAATCTGTAATTCCGAGTACAACTCCGGTACCTCCAATATCAATTCCAATACAATACGCATTTTTAGCATTGAATCTAAGTTTTACTGGTTTTCTGCCTCCACTTGAAGATGCTTCACCACTTCCAGTTTCAATAATCCAGCCTTCTTCAATTAATTCTCCAACCAGGCTGGATACTGTCGGTTTACTCATAGATAAGTCTTTTGAAATCTGGACTCTAGTAGTCGGTTCCTCATCAATTATTCGTTGAAGGACTTTGCGTTTGTTTTCGTTTCTTAAAAATCCTAAACTCCCATTTTGCATTGCAACTGCCCCTTACTGTCGGTAGGTAGTAGTCAACATAAATCCAGTTAGTTAGTTAACAAAACTTACTAACTGAACATTAAGTATATTCTAAACCATCTAATTACCAATTGCAATAGTATTTTCTAAATATTCTAATTCAATGTTAAGCTTAGCATTTTCAATTAAACGACTTTAACTCTTGGTCAATAGTAAGCATTTAGTAAAAAGTGTATGAACTGTTATCATGTAAAAAAAACTACAAAGATTCACAAAGGAATTTTGTAGTCTTAATATTCTATAGCGAAAATAGGTTATTAGTTAATTGACAACGAACCCAACGTTTCCTGCAATGCAGATACCGCCTCTTCAACTGCCGCTTCATGCCCGCATTTTTGCAAGGCTTCGCCGATTTTTCGGATAGCGGTTTCGAGCATATCTGGCGTTGTGTTGCCCATATGGCCGATTCTGAAAGCTTTTCCAGCTAGATGTGCAAGAGCGCCTGATAAAATCACGCCTTCTTTGGCTAACTCCGCCCGGAATGCGGCATCGTCTACACCTTCCGGATAATAGATACAACTCAATGTCGGTGCTGCGTCTTTTTCTTCAGCCAGCGGCACCATGCCATAGACTCGCAGCGCAGAGCGAACAGCACGTCCGTAAGCTTTATGCCGCTCGTAACGTTCTTTGAGACCTTCTTCTTCAACAATACGTAATCCTTCTTCAAGCGCGCAGATCATATTGACAGGCGGTGTTGCGAAATATTTGGATGGATCATGCATGACGGGAATCCAGTTGTGGATATCACAATAATAAGCAGATACCGATTTCATTTCGTTTCGCGCTTTCAACGCAGCTTGACTAAATGCCACGATGCCAACGCCTGGCGGAACACCGATCGCTTTTTGCGAACCGGTTAAGACAATGTCGATTGCAGTGTCTGGACCTGCATAATTGTGCTGCATATCTTCCGGCATCGCAGTTGTTGCACATACTCCATCAACTATAGCCAGCGCGCCGTGCTGTTTAATAAGCGGGATCAATTCCCCTAAACTTGCTTGAACGCCCGTTGACGTGTCGGCATGGGTCACAGTGACCGCTTTATATTGGTTTTTCTCTAAGTGTTCTTTGACGTGTTTCAAATCGACTTGTTTGCCCCACTCTGCCTGCAACAAGTCAATATGGATTCCGAATGCTTGTCCGAGTTTAATGAAACGATCTCCAAAATACCCATGACTGATGATTAAGAGCTTTTCCCCCGGGGCTATCGTGTTAACGAGCGCCATTTCCATAGCAAGTGTCCCGGAGCCTGCGACGATGAATACTTCCCCATCGGTATTCAAAATTCGCTTAGTGCGTTCAATCGCCTTCTTAAAACGACTCACAAATCGCGGGTCTGTATGTGCGCGCGTCTCCTCCCCCAGTGCATCGTAAATCGAATCGACGACAGGCGTCGGCCCAGGTATGAGCAGCAAGTCTTCATTTCTCAATCAAATTCCCCCAATAATCAGATTGTTGTACACACAAAATTTCGACATCGTTCATGTATTTTCCTTTATTACGAAAAAAAACCCGTTATCTCAACGGGCAATGCGTTCTTCATAGGCAGCGATTTGGTCTTCATATTGAAAAGTTAGAGAGATTTCATCCCAGCCATTCAGCAGCATCTGACGTGAATACGGATCGATATCAAAAGTCAGAATTTCTTCCGTATCTGTACGAGTGACCGTCTGATGCTCTAAGTTCACAGTTAGTTCAATCGGACTTTTTTGGCCATCTGCAAGTAATGAATCGATTTCGCTTTGAGCGAGTCGAATCGGCAGGATGCCATTTTTGAAACAGTTACTATAGAAGATATCCGCAAATCCCGGTGCGATCACTACTCGGAATCCATAGTCAAGAATTGCCCACGGAGCATGTTCACGGGAAGAGCCGCATCCGAAGTTTTCATCCGCTACTAAAATTTTTGAACCTTCAAATCTAGGATCATTCAGAACAAATTCGGTATTCGCATTGCCTTCACTGTCAAACCGCCAATGATAAAACAAATACTTTCCGAATCCTGTACGTTCAATTCGCTTTAAAAACTCTTTAGAAATGATCTGGTCCGTATCGACATTTTTCCGGTCTAACGGAGTCATAACACTTGTGACAACATTAATCGGTTCCATAAGTATGCTCCTCCCTTCAGCCCTGCAGCGCAGGTACTTTCCGAATATCCGTAAACCGTCCTGCAATTGCAGCCGCTGCCGCCATCGCCGGACTGACCAGATGCGTCCGCGCGCCAGCACCTTGGCGTCCTTCAAAGTTCCGGTTTGACGTAGATGCACACCGTTCACCTGCAGGAACGATGTCATCATTCATTGCCAGACACATACTGCATCCGGATTCACGCCATTCAAATCCGGCCGCTTTAAATACTTCGTCCAGCCCTTCTTGTTCTGCAAGTCGCTTCACAGAACGTGATCCAGGAACGACAATCGCGGTGACGGCCGGATGAACTTGCTGTCCTTGCACAATTGCCGCGGCTGCACGCAAGTCACTTAAACGTGCATTCGTACACGATCCGATAAAGACATGCTGGATGGAAATATCGGATAGCGGCATCCCTTCTTCCAGTCCCATATAAGCGATTGCTTTTTTCAACGCTTCTTTGTCAGACGGTGATGCATAATCAGACGCATACGGTACGCGGCCACTAATTCCTGTTCCCATCGCAGGGTTCGTTCCCCACGTTACATAGGGTTCAATGTCGGCCGCATCTAGAGTCAGCGTTGTGTCATAGACCGCACCTTCATCTGTCGCAAGTGCCAGCCATTCTGCCGCAGCCGCTTCAAATGCTTCACCTTCAGGAACGTGGCGACGGCCTCTTAAATACTCAACCGTCGTTTCATCCGGGCTGATCAATCCTGCTTTTGCGCCTGCTTCGATCGACATGTTGCAAATTGTCATCCGTTCTTCCATCGACAAGTTTCGGATTGCTTCACCGGTGAATTCAATGATATGACCGGTTCCAACGTCAATTCCAAACTTTGCAATGACAGCGAGGATCACATCTTTTGCAGTCACACCCGTACCTAATTCTCCTGAAATTTTCACTTCCATTGTCTTAGGACGGCGTTGCCAAAGGGTTTGAGTTGAAAGTACGTGCTCCACTTCACTCGTTCCGATTCCGAACGCGATCGCACCGAACGCACCATGTGTGGATGTATGGCTGTCTCCGCAAACAATAGTGCGGCCAGGCTGTGTTAGCCCAAGCTCAGGTCCGATAATGTGGACACTCCCTTGGTCCGGGTGTGTCATATGCGCAAGTTCAATCCCGAATTCTTCACAGTTCTTTTCAAGTGTCGTCATTTGTTTCTGAGCAGTCGGATCGCTGACTGTTTCAATATTACGTGTCGGTACGTTATGGTCCATCGTCGCATAACATCGTTCCGGACGCCGCACTTGGCGGCCTGCAAGCCGTAATCCTTCAAACGCTTGGGGAGAAGTCACTTCATGGAGGAGATGGAGGTCGATGTAGAGCAAATCAGGTTTCCCTTCTTCTTCTGTCACGACATGTCGATCCCAAACCTTTTCAATAATTGTTTTTACCATTTCCAATTCCCCTTTCCATGAGTGGCAGCATGCAGGACGCCGCGGTTGTTTAGTTATACGTATGAACACATGATACTGTTTGAAACGGACTGGATATCCACTTCTTCAGCAACGCGTGCCGCCCATTGCTCTGTCGATAACGGACGGACTCCTGATCCCGCAAGATCTGCGGTACAATGACCTTCTTCATAAATCGTCTGAACGGCTTGCTCGATTGCTGTTGCTTCTTCTTCCATTCCAAATGATTGACGCAGCATCATCGCAGCGGACAACATGGTCGCAGCTGGATTTGCAAGTCCCTTTCCCGCTACGTCCGGCGCAGAACCGTGGACCGGTTCGTATAAACCGAAACCGTCCGTCCGGACACTCGCTGAAGGCAATAGCCCAAGAGATCCTGTAATGACGGATGCTTCATCACTCAAAATATCGCCGAACATGTTCTCTGTCACAATGACATCGAATGCTGCTGGGTTTGTAATCAGTTTCATTGCAGCGGAATCGACGAGTTGATGTTCGACTTCAATGTCAGGATATCCAGCACGCACTTCTTCTACCACTTCGCGCCATAGACGGCTAGATTGAAGTACGTTCGCTTTATCAACTGACGTCACTTTTCCGCGCCGCATCCGTGCGAGGTCAAAGGCAGACCGGACAATCCGTTCAATTTCCACTCGCGTATAAACGAGAGTATCAACAGCAGCATCATGCGTTTTCCGGCTCGGTTCACCGAAATACAGACCGCCTGTCAGTTCGCGAACGATGACTAGATCGACATCTTTCACAAGATCTTCTTTCAAAGGAGAACGATGGAGAATGGCAGGTACAGCCTTCACGGGACGAATGTTTGCAAACAGTCCAAAGTGTTTACGGATGGCAAGCAAACCTTTTTCCGGACGGGTGTCAGCAGGGTTTTGATCCCACTTTGGACCTCCGACCGCGCCAAGTAACACAGCATCACTCTTTTCACAAAGTGCAATCGTTTCATCTGGAAGCGGTGTGCCATAGGCATCTACTGCAGCCCCGCCGATAGATCCATAGACAAATTCGAACGAATGATGAAATCTTCTAGCAATTACTTCAAGCACCTTCACTGCAGAACTGATTACTTCAGGACCAATCCCGTCTCCGGGTAATACTGCGATACGTTTTTCCATCGTCGTCTCCTCCTTATAGGATTAATTTACAGTTTCAACTGCAAGTTCTTTTTGAGTTTCCAATGACTGTCGCACCAGTTGGCGATTAATCGCATTCAAGTAGGCTTTCGCCGATGCTTCCAAGACGTCTTGCGCAATTCCTCTGCCTGTTAGCTGCTTTCCATTGAAGTTCAAATTCACAACCGCCTGACCGAGTGCATCCCGTCCTTTACCAATAGAAGAAACTTGGTAATCCAGAATGTGCACATCGCCTTTGACAAGCAGTTCCAAAGTATTGAAAATCGCTTCAACTGATCCGGCACCCGTCGTTGCAACGCTGACCGTTTCGCCTTCAGGAGTGGAGCTCGTAACCGTTGCAGTCGGCACATTGTTCGTTCCATACTGCACTTGAATACTTTCCAAGTCATAAATCGGAGTATCCGTATGCTCAAGCTGCTGTCTTGTGAAGAGGACGAATAGATCATCTTCCGTAATCTCTTTCTTTTTATCTGCCAACTCCTTGAATTCCGCAAACACTTCATTTAGCTGATCGTCACTTACCGTAAAGCCCATCGTTATCGCACGATCTTTAAATGCTGCGCGTCCTGAGTGTTTCCCGAGAGCTAGCGGCTCCTTGGCTGCACCAATAAGTGCAGGAGTAATAATCTCGTAGGTCTCTGGATTTTTCAACATGCCATCTTGATGAATCCCCGATTCGTGTGCGAATGCATTTTTGCCGACAACCGCTTTATTCGGCTGGATCATCACACCCGTCAATCGGCTGACCAATTCGCTCGTACGTTTAATTTCATTTAAATGAATGCCCGTTTCCAAGTTGTAGAAGTCTTTTCGAATATGAAGTGCCACGGCGATTTCTTCAAGCGCTGCGTTGCCCGCACGCTCACCAATCCCGTTGATCGTGCCTTCTACTTGATCGGCTCCATTCTCGATTGCAGCGATCGAATTTGCGACAGCCATTCCTAAGTCATCATGACAATGCGCAGAAAGTTTCACACGATCAATCCCGCGAACATTCTCTTTCAAGAAACGGAAGAGCGCTCCGTATTCTTGCGGTGACGCGTATCCGACGGTATCAGGAATGTTTACCGTTGTTGCACCGGCTGCGATGACTTCATTTAAAATCCGGACGAGAAATGCTGGGTCTGAACGGAATGCATCTTCAGCGGACCATTGCACAAGTGGGAATTTAGAGCGGGCATATTTGACCGCTTCCACCGCTATATCGACGACCTGATCCGGTGTCTTTTTCAATTTATATTCCATATGAATGGGTGAAGTTGCGAGGAACACGTGTAAGTGAGGCTGTTCTGCGCCTTTTAACGCATCCCACGAAGTATCGATATCACTCTTAACAGCACGGGCTAAGCCCGTCACTGTAGAGTTTCTTACGGTTGTTGCGATGCGTTGAACTGCTTCGAAGTCGCCGGGGGATGAAGCGGGAAAGCCCGCTTCAATCACCGATGCGCCAAGACGTTCCAGCTGGCGTGCGATTTCAAGCTTTTCCGCTGTATTTAAGTTAATGCCTGCTGACTGTTCGCCATCCCTCAGTGTCGTATCGAAAAAGTCAATTCGTCGCACCTGCAGTCACCTCTTCCTCTTTTTTCAATCCTTTTGCAACAAACGGCATCATTGCGCGCAGTTTTTCACCGACTTCTTCAAGCTGATGTCCGGCTTCTTCTTTTTCAATGCGGTTGAAGTTCGGACGGCCATCTTCGTTTTCCTGGATCCATTCTTTTGCAAACTTCCCGGACTGGATATCCTCCAAGATCGACTTCATACGAGCTTTCGTATCTGCATCGATGACGCGAGGTCCTGAAACGAAATCGCCCCATTCTGCTGTATCTGAAACTGAGTAACGCATGCCTGCCATGCCGCCTTCATACATTAAGTCAACGATGAGTTTCGTTTCATGGAGTGTTTCAAAATAAGCAAGTTCCGGCTGGTATCCAGCTTCTACAAGTGTTTCAAATCCTGCTTTGATAAGTGAAGTTAACCCTCCGCAAAGGACCGCTTGCTCCCCGAATAGATCGGTCACTGTCTCTTCTTCAAAGGATGTTTCAAGAACCCCGCCTCGTGCAGATCCAATCCCTTTTGAATAGGCAAGAGCTGTTTCGCGGGCCGTACCTGATGCATCTTGATACACTCCGAATAGTGCCGGTACGCCTGCGCCAGCTTCAAATGTCCGTCGTACGAGATGTCCTGGTCCTTTTGGTGCGACTAAGAATACATCAACATCAGCTGGCGGTTTGATCTGACCGAAGTGGATATTGAATCCGTGTGCAAATGCGAGTGCCTTGCCCGCTTTCAATGCTGGCGCGATTTCTTCTTCATATACTTGCTTTTGGCGCTCATCAGGAAGCAATACCATGATTACGTCTGCTTGCTCTGCAGCTTCAGCAACAGTCGCTACTTCAAGACCATCTTCTTTTGCCTTGTCGAATGACTTCCCTGGACGAATTCCTACGACCACATCGAATCCAGAGTCTTTCAAGTTTTGTGCGTGTGCGTGACCTTGTGAACCATATCCGATTACCGCGATTTTCTTGCCGTCCAATACGTTCTCGTTGATGTCCTGGTTATAATACATGTTTGTCATAATAAATTCCTCCTAGGGTTTGTGGGTTTTATTTTTTATTTCATTTTCCAAGAAATTAAGTTATCTACAACTAGCCCCGTTGATTGGAGCGAAAGGTGGCGACTCCGGAGGGATCAGCGAAGGTTGAAGACCCCGCAGGGAGCGAAGCGAGCGAGGAGGCTGAAATCGAGCCCCTCGGAAAGCGTCCACCTGCAGCGTAAATCAACACCGTCTGGATACCATGAGTTATTTCAAAATCGATAACAATGGAGATGGGGCTTTTTGGACTTCTCGGACGAATGCTGCCGTGCCTGTTCGTGTGAGCTCCTTGATGCCATATGGCTTCAGCAAGGCAATGAACGCGTCGATTTTTTCCGGATCACCTGTCACTTGATACGTCACGATGTTCTTTCCGGAATCCACGACAGTCGCCCGAAACGGCTCCACCAGGCTGTTCATCTCTCCCCTTGCGGATGGCGGAGACGTCACCTTTACCAGCGCCAGCTCACGCAGCACAATCGACTTGTCGGTAATATCATTCACCTTTATCACATCGATTTGCTTTTGCAGCTGTTTCACCAGCTGCTCGATCTTCTGCTCATCCTCCACATGGACGATAAACGTCATTTTCGACATTCCCGACTGCTCCGTGTGACCAACCGTAATACTTTCAATGTTGAATTGCCGCTTCATGAGCAATCCAGTGACTCGGTTCAGCACGCCGCTTTGATTAATAACTGTTACTGTGATGACTCGTTTCATGGCGCACTCACTCCAATCATTTCTGAAATTCCTTTCCCCGGCGCAACCATCGGATAGACGTTTTCCATACGTTTCACACGACAGTCGATCAAAACAGGTTCATCTGACAACAACGCTTCTGTAAAAACGACTTCCGCTTCCGATGCATTTCTAATGCGGTAACCTTTCAAATCGTAGGCTTCTGCGAGCTTCACGAAATCGGGCTGGATTGGAATTAGAGATTGTGAATAACGTTCTTCGAAAAACGTCTGCTGCCACTGCCGCACCATTCCGAGTGCTTCGTTGTTCAAGATTACGACCTTCACTGGAATCCGGAGTTCTTGAAGCAGTGACAATTCTTGTGCGGTCATTTGGAAACCACCGTCACCGACTACTGCAATCACGCGAGCGTCCGGTTTTGCGAGTTGTGCCCCAATAGCTGCCGGGAACCCGAAGCCCATCGTCCCAAGACCGCCAGAAGTGACCCAGCGATCCGCATGATTCAATCCATAATACTGAGCAGTCCACATCTGGTGCTGTCCGACATCCGTCGTCACAATTGCATCTCCCTCTGTAATCTTGTGGATCAGCTCAAGCGCTTGTTGAGGAAGAAGATGCTCTGGATCTTCCACATACCAAAGCGGGAAGTTCTTTGTCAGACTTTCTAATTTCGTTAACCACACTTCGGTATCTGGCTTACACGCTGGATGCTTCAATAATGCAGTCAATGCCTCTTTCGCATCCGCTACAATCGGAATTGCAGTCGGTACGTTTTTTCCGATTTCAGCAGGGTCGATATCGATATGAACAACCGCAGCATTTCTTGCAAATCGTTTTAGGTTCCCGGTTAGCCGATCGTCAAACCTTGCACCGATATTGATGAGTACATCGCATTCGCTGATTGCCATGTTCGACGTATACGTTCCGTGCATGCCTGCCATTCCGAGGAACAGTTCGTGATCCCCTGCGATACTGCCTAACCCAAGCAGTGTATTGGCAACTGGAATCCGATTCACTTCAGCAAATTCTTTTAATTGTTCAGTCGCTTTTGCGTGCAGCACACCCGCACCTGCTAAAATCACTGGCTGTTTTGCTTGCTTAATGAGCGTGATGGTTTTTTGAATTTGCAGATAATTCGGATGAACAGTAGGCTGATATCCGGGTAAATTAAGTTCAATAGGAGCTTCCGGGACGTTTTCTGCAGAAGCTGTAGCGATGTCTTTAGGAATATCTACGACAACAGGTCCTGGTCTTCCGGTCGATGCAATATGAAACGCTTCTTTAATAATCCGCGGCAGATCTTCTACTCTGCTTACTTGGTAGTTATGCTTTGTGATCGGTTGCGTAATCCCAATAATATCCGCTTCCTGAAAAGCATCTGTTCCAATGACGCTGCTTGCGACTTGGCCTGTGAATACAACGAGGGGAATAGAATCCATCATGGCATCTGTAATACCTGTGACAAGGTTGGTTGCGCCTGGTCCAGATGTGGCAATCACGACACCGGGATTTCCTGAAACTCTGGCATACCCTTCAGCAGCATGGATCGCCCCTTGTTCATGTCGGGCTAAAATATGTTGAATTGGATTTTGATACAGTGCATCGTAAATTGGAAGTACTGCACCGCCTGGATAGCCAAAAATGATTTCGACTTGCTGTTCTTTCAAGGAACGGATCAAAACATCTGATCCATTAGCTGGATGCTTCGGAACAGCATCATCCTCCTTCACTGCAGGTGCCGTTTTCAACTTCAATTCCGTACTCATTTGCATCTCTCCTTGTCATCATCGCTCTTTATATGGCCCTACTCAGAATCCGGATTCACTCAAAAATAAAAAGCCTTTTCTCCCCGCGCAAAAAAATATTGCGCAAGGGATGAAAAAGCTTTCATGGTACCACCCTTGTTCACGGCAACGTTCACCGCCTCATGGACGCGATTGAATCGCATCCTTTATCATAACGGGCACAACTGCCCGAAACAGCTTACTTAGTTCAGCTGTTCACTCCGAGGCGATATCGCGTTGGCTGTATTACCGGTTTTCAGCACCACCGGCTCTCTGGGAATACAGGATCCAAACACTTTTACCTCATCATCGAGTTCGTCTATTAAATTTTCATAACGCCGCCCGTACTGGCGGATGTCACTAATTTGGAATAACGGGCAAGATACCCTTTTTTGATTTTCGGTTCAAATGGTTTCAATTGGCTTTTACGTTTTGTGAGTTCTGTTTCATCGACTTCCAATTCAATTGTCCGATTGGTTAAGTCAATGGCAATCACATCTCCATTTTCCACAAGGGCGATTGGACCGCCTTCAGCTGCTTCTGGTGAAATGTGTCCGATGGAAATGCCTCGGGACGCTCCTGAGAATCGGCCATCCGTAATTAAAGCTACTTTTGTTCCAAGTCCCCGGCCTGCAATCGCTGCAGTCGGTGCCAGCATTTCCGGCATTCCCGGTCCGCCTTTAGGGCCTTCGTAGCGAATGACTACGACGTGACCTGCTTGCACAGTACCATCGTCAATGCCTTCTTGGGCTGCTTCCTGGGATTCAAAGACAATAGCTTCACCTTTAAACTCTTTAATAGAAGGATCGACAGCACCGACTTTGATGACCCCGCCGTCAGGGGCAATATTTCCAAATAAAACGGAAAGACCTCCGACTGGACTATACGCATTTTCTTTATGACGTATTACTTGATCGTTCTTGATTGGCCGGTCTTTCACATTTTCATAGAGTGACTTTCCGGTGATTGTCATCCGATCTGGATGAACTGCACCTTCAATTTCACAAAGTTCTTTTATAATGGCGCTGACGCCGCCTGCCAGATGGACGTCGTGCATTGTATAATCCGACGCTGGACTGATTTTTGATAAATACGGAATCCGTTTTGCGACTTCATTAATATCACGGACATCGTACTCGATTTCAGCTTCGTGTGCAATTGCCAGTGTATGAAGAACTGTATTTGTGGATCCGCCCATTGCCATATCAAGTGCAAACGCATCGTCAATTGTCTCTTTCGTAATGATGTCTCTCGGCTTAATGTCTTCTTTTACCATTCTCACAAGATGCTGGGCTGCCTCTTTAATGAGCCGATGACGCTCGTCAGAAGTTGCGATGATTGTGCCATTATCCGGCACTGTGACACCTAGCATTTCCATTAGTGAGTTCATGGAATTCGCGGTAAACATCCCTGAACAGCTGCCGCATGTCGGACACGCGCTTTGCTCGATATCGAGCAGTTCTTCAGCTGTCATGGTCCCTTGTTTGTACGAGCCGACTCCTTCGAACACGGATACGAGAGATAACGGTTTTCCATCAGCTGAAGTCCCGCCTTCCATTGGACCGCCTGAGACGAATACGGAAGGCACATTCGTACGAACTGCCGCCATCAGCATCCCGGGTGTGATTTTGTCACAGTTCGGAATGTAGAACACACCGTCAAACCAATGTGCGTTAATGACTGTTTCTGCTGAATCGGCAATAAGTTCACGACTTGGCAATGAATAACGCATGCCGATATGCCCCATCGCAATTCCGTCATCTACACCAATCGTATTGAACTCGAATGGGATACCTCCTGCTTCGCGAATCGCTTCTTTCACGACTTCCGCAAATTTGTTTAAGTGCATATGACCGGGAATGATATCAATGTATGAGTTGCATACTCCAATGAATGGTTTCTCCATATCTCTCGATCGAACGCCAGTCGCATATAGCAGACTTCGATGCGGTGCACGATCGACACCTTTCTTTATCATGTCACTTCTCAATGAAACTCACTCCTCACAATGGCACCAACGGGTGAACGATAATTTCAGCAGCCAGGCAGTTGAAACAACCTTTCGCTGAAGTAGATTGTTGTAATCATATAGCGAAAGAAATAAAGAGTCAACCGTGTTTTTTAAATTATTTTTCAATTTGGAATATATAGTTTTAATGTATACGCTTACAATGTTGTCACAACGCAATATATTGCACATCGCAATTTTTTAATAAAGTTTTGATTAAGATCTTCAAAAGAAGTCAGAAAACTTTTCGACAAAATTCGCGCAGTCCACAAGTGTGTATAACCTTTTCCACGTTATCCCCTAGACTGCGATAGCTATGATGGGCTCTGTGAACAGCTTGTCCACATATTATCCACTAAGGAATGTGGATAACCGAACGATTGTTCTTTTTTTTGTTATCTGCTAAGTTAGAGTCAAGCCGCTTTCCTCGTTGCTGGGGAAAAGAATAACTCTGCAGAAAGAAGGTGTCGTGTTCGTGAACAGACTCCCCGATGATCTACTGATCCTATCTTATGTAAAAGCCATTGAACTAGAACTATGTTCGGAATTTATCAACTTGCTGAAGTATGAAGTGGATAAACGCAGTTTACTTTGTTTCCTCTAATTGGCTTTTCCCAATGACTCCTTTCACCATTATTGGAAAGCGGCGCTATCCCGATTGAACCCATCATTCCTATAGAGTGATGGGTTTATTGTTGCCAAGTATACGGATAGGAAAGGAACAGTCTCTTTCCCGTTTGTCTTAGCGAATAAAAAAAGCCCCAGCCGGCAAGTAACTGCCGATGGAGCCTCCTATATTCTTAAACTGTAAATTGTTGAACCATTTCCTGCAGTTCGACTGCTTTTTTGCTTAGATCCTGAGCGACTGCGTTGATCTCTTCGATGGTTGCCATCTGCTCTTCCATTGCAGCTGAGTTTTGTTCAGTCTGTTCTGAAGCGCTCATCGCATGGCCTGCAATTTCATTGACCGACGCGGACACTTCTTCTGCGCTGGCTGAAATTTCCTCTGTTGCTGCGGAAATTTCCTCGATTTGGCTGGTCATTTGCTGAACAGACTGGACAATGTCGTGGAATGACTGGCCGGCATCCTCAATGACTTGCACGCCTTGTTCCACGTTCGTCATGCTTTCAGACACGGAATGCTCAACGTTCCGGGTGTCCGCCTGGATAGCCACTGTCAGCTGGGCAATCTGGCTCGCGGAGGACTTGGACTCTTCTGCAAGTTTCCGGACTTCATCCGCCACTACAGCGAAGCCTTTCCCGTGCTCTCCGGCGCGCGCCGCTTCAATGGCGGCATTAAGTGCCAGCAAATTCGTTTGTTCGGTTATGCTTGTGATGACATTCGTAATGTTTTCGATCTCAATGGATTGGCGACTGAGCTTTTTGATCAATTCCGATGTTTCCTGAGACGACTCATAAATTACATTCATCTGTTCTTTTGCCGTCTGGATCGTTTTTTCGCTCTCATTTGCAACATTCATCGTCTGCTCCGCGCTTCCTTGAAGAACGGTTGTCGATTCAGCGATTCGCTGGACACCGGATGCGGTTTCATCCATTGCGACCGCGCTGTCCTTGGCAGAAATAGCCGAGGCAGATGAGCCTTGTGCTAAGTTTTCGATCGCTCTCGTGATTTCTTCGGATGAATCAGCCACTTCGTGGGTGCTGGCGGACAGTTCCTCTGCAGAAGCTGTCAGATGAAGTGCATTATCATTCACACCCGTGATCAGCTGGCGTAACTTATGTTTCATATTATTGAATGACAGCGCCAGGTCACGGATTTCATCTTTTGTTCGTACTTCTGCATCAGGTTCTGTCAAATCACCGCTGGCGATGACGGCGGCAGAGGCTGATAGAAGTTTAATAGGTCTGGAAATGATCCGGCTCATATAGGCAGCAATCGCTACTCCGATGATCAGACTCAAGGCTGCCGCGAGGATGAAAGCTAGAATCGCTTTATCCATAAGCTGTTCCGCCCGTTGCTGTCCTGATTTCATGTGTTTCAATTGGTACTCTACCATTCCATCGACAGCTTCCCGGATTTCTATGTTAGAAGGGCGCATCGTAGTTTTCAAAAGTTCAGCCGCCTCATCGCTTTTTCCCGACTTCCTTACTGCGATCACTTCAACAGATGCATCTTTATATACTTCGGAGGACTCTTTTACCTGTTCGAGGAAATCTTGCATTTCATCGGAATGGACAAGCGGGTCAAGTTCATTCAGCGCTTTCTCCTGATTTAGCGTATGCTTTTCAAAATTGGCGAGGTCTTCGTCTCTGCCCTGCATGATATACGACCGGATATAAAATCCTTGCAATGCACTTTCGACTTGAATATCTTTCGCGAGAACCGTCTGGGCTACCCGGCTCTCGAGTAAATCTGCGTATTCCGTTTTAACTTTCGATAACTCCAAATAATTCCACAGTGCAGAGAGCAGGACGATGAATAGAACAACTCCAAACCCTGCATACATTTTTTTGCCGATTGACATTATTCATCTCTCATTTCTTGAAATTTATATTACAGGGTCTATGTCGGCATAATTTCCTAGTTATTTAGATATAAAAGTAGTTCAAAAATATAAAATACTTTACCGGATATATCAACCGTAATCTTTCCATTTCAGAGAAACCAAAAAGAGACGCAGCGAGTGCGCCTCCCTTTACTATTTCTTATTTCAACTCATACTTCGCATAGCCGTCTTTAGTTGGTGCAACGTATTTAATGCGAGTATCATCGCCAAGATAATTCTTCCCTTTTTCAGAAGTCTCAAAGATCATCTTCGCGTTTTGTACAGGCTGTATGGACCAGTTGCCGTCCGCAGTTGGATCGATTGGATCGACTGCTTTCATGTAATCGACAATCGCTTCACGGTTCTCGTATTGATACGAAATCGTATCCAGCGCATCGCGAACTCCTGGGAACTCACCGCTTGCACGGTAGTTATTTGTCACAACGATGAACTTCTGTTTCGGATCGATTGGCTTGCCGTCAAACATCAAGTTTTTCACTCGGTTTGCATTGGCATTCACTACTTTTCCTTCGCCATCATACTTGTTTGGCTGCGTTACATCGTATTCGTATTCCACGCCGTCAATGACGTCGAACAAATACGATCTGTAGTTTTCGTTCAATACATTTTGTTCCCCGGACTTCGATGGATCGATTTGATTGAATTGACCGCCTGACATTTCAAGCCATTCTTTTACGTCGGCTCCTGTCATGACAAGTCCTGTAATTGTATTGTCGAATACATAAAGGTCTGCCATATTTTTAATAGCAATGTCGCCAGCAGGGATATCTGTATAGTAATCAGAACCATAACGGCCGCCTGCTTTAAACGGTGCGCCTACAGACAGTATTGGCAGGTCTGCATACTCTGTACCCGGAGTCTGACTTGCAACATAACGTTTCTGTGCTTCTGTAACAATTTGAATCGATGGGTCGTCTTTAACGAGTGCGAAGTAACTTGTGATCGGCGCATTCGTTTTTGAAACTGGTGTGCGGATATAGTCCAGCGTACCTTTGTGCGCCTTTTCTACAGCCTTCATTACGTCTTGATTAATTTCTTCTGAATCTTTATGAACTGCACGAAGTGAACCTTTTCCAGAGATGACTTTCCACTCGCCATCTTCCATTTTTAATTCATAATCGAGCAATCCGAGGTGACTGCCAAACTTACCTGGCATCACGACAGGAGTTCCGTTCAGCGTACCCGCCTCTTGATCTGCGTTTTTCGTATCTGCAAAGTCTCCAGGGAACAACGCGTGGTTGTGGCCTGTCAGAACTCCGTCAACGCCATCAATTTCAGAAATCTGCCATGTAATATCATCTTCGCCCTGCTCATGGATTTCATCACCGATTCCAGAGTGAGCAATTACGAATACAACATCAGCACCTTCTTTTTGAACTTGCGGCAAGAATTTCTTAACTGTATCTGAGCCATCTTCTACAGTCACTTTCCCTTCAAGAATTGCGCCATCCCAGCGAAGAATTCCTGGGGCTACAACTCCAATAACACCGACTTTCAATGTATGTTTTGCCCCTTTAGAGTCTGTTACTTCTTTATCCATTACAATGTAAGGATTGTAGCGGTTTTTACCTGTTTTCGCATCATATACGTTTGCGTTAATAACAGGGAAACCAGACTCATCGATGACTTGGTCCAGATACTCAAGACCATAGTTAAACTCGTGGTTACCTAAAGACATCACATCATAGTCAAGTGCTTGCATTGCTGCAAATGCGGGGTGGACTTCACCCTTTTTCAACGGATCTACACTCACTTTATATGTACCGAGCGGAGTTCCTTGGATTAAATCTCCATTGTCAAACATGAGCGTGTTTTCTGATTCAGCACGCGCTTCATCAACTAACACACCTACTTTAGTCAGTCCGTAGTCTTCAACTTTCGTATCCTGATAGTAGTCATAGTTTACAAGGTTCATATGCAGGTCAGTCGTTCCCATTACACGCAGTGAAACTGTCGCTTCGTCAGTGTCTGGTGTTTGACCTGGGTGTTCCTGACTAACTTTTACTAAACGATTAACAATTGCACGCATCTCATTTTTCATTACTGCTTGTTTCGGTTTTGCTGTGTGGTCTGAATACCCTTTTAAAAGACCAAGTCCAATGCTTTTCGCCATTTCTGGACGCAGCGAAGCACCGAAGTCACGCTTGTCTTTAAAACGGTCAAGGAGGGACATTGGGTAGGTTTTATCAGTCTTTGCAGCACGTGCTGAAATAACAAATGCCTGTTCACGAGTAAGTGAACCGTTTGTGTCAAACTTTGTAGCTGAGCGGCCATGAACCAAACCGGCTTTCACTGCAGCTTCCACATAGGGAGCTAACTGTTTGTCCACATCCGTAAATGTAAGCGTCGAACCATCGTTCGTAGGTAAATTAAGGGCTTGTACAACTTGTTGGACGAATTCTCCTCTAGTTGCCTCATCTGACTTAGCTGCGCTTGCTCCTTGAGGTATAATCAAACTACCAAGGGTGAGCAAAACGACAAGTAAACTGAAGCCGATTCTTTTAAACAATGACATTAACATCTCCCTTTCAGCGTTTAGTTATCTTACTACTCAAACATAACACAGTGGTCTGGCAGTTCCAACGTCTATTGGCAATAAAGTTGATTCTTTGCAAGCCTTTACATTGTTGTCATAAAGGGAATAGAAGGGAAAGGGAGTTTTAGACTGCTTCCCTCATTTGTTCTTTAATTTCTACTAATATGAGAAAGGATGATTACCATGTTATCTGAAGATCTTTCAAAAATTATTCGCAGTACTACGACAGAAATCGAGCAGACGGGTACTTTGCCCGATGACTTATTGCAAGTTGCTTATGAAGAAAAATTGTTTAAGCTGTTCTTGCCAAAAGAATTAGGAGGCCGTGCGCTTTCATTACCTGAAGCTGCCCAGGTATTCCAAGACACTTCTTATGAAGATGGATCTTTCGGATGGCTGACAACTATCGGATCGGGCGGGAATTTATTTCTCGAAAATATGACAGGGACCCAAGCAATAGAACTGTATACTCCACAGAATGCCGTCATTGCAGGCAGCGGATATGCAACTGGTGAAGCACACGCTGAACGGGACGGCTATCTCGTTTCTGGTGAATGGCGTTATTGCAGCGGGGCACCTTACGCCTCTATGTTTACAGCGAATACGATTATTTGGCGTGACGGACAGGAAACTGATGAAATGCGGGCGTGTATATTCATGCCCGATCAAGTCGAAATCGTTGAAGACTGGAATGCAATCGGCTTGAAAGGAACAGGAAGTCATACAATTCGAGTGAAAGACGCCTTTGTGCCGCACGACCGGACCTTTTCAGTAGTCGAAACACAGAACTCACTCGGTCTGCCTGTTCATTCTTTCCCATTCGTTCAGTTTTCCCAAGTCTCTTTTGCGGCAGTTTGCCTTGGACTCGGTGCACGGTTTTTAGAAGAGGCTCATACGCTGGCAGAACATGCAAAATCCCGCTGGAATGCGGAAAAAATCTCAAGTACTGTGCGTTTGCTCGAGGAACAGCAGAAGCGTTTCAACGAAGCCGAGCAGCTCTTCCATACTGCTGTATCACGCCGCTGGGACATGCATTTGAACGGCAAGTTGGACGATCACGAACTAGACCAGTTATCTGCTGTATGCATGGAAAGCTCAGATATCGCAACAGATTGCGCGGTTCAATTGTTCCGTCGACTCGGCATGCAAGCTGTGCTGGAAACGTCCTCTGTCAATCGGGCCTTCCGTGATTTGTGGACAGCCGGACAGCATGGTTTTTTAACTCCTTCTTAATTATGGTACAAGCAGCCTCTCTGATTGTTTTGAGAGGCTGTTTTTTTGTGCGTTGAATGGTGTCCTGTTAGCGAGAAACTATGCTATGTGTCGGAGAAATCGCGCCAGGTGTCGGACAAACTTCACGATGTGATCAGCAATCCCCCTAGGTGTCCGTCAATCAACCAGATCTGTCGGACAACTGGTGAGGCAGGTTCATAGCGGGATAGCCCGGCACTGAACAAGCGAAGCGCTACCAATTAATCCCTTCACGCTCTTAAATTGTGTCTTGTTATCGAGAAACTCCGCTATGTGTCGGAGAAATTGCGCCAGGTGTCGGACAAACACAAAGATGTGATCGACAATTCCCCCCATGTGCCCGACAATCAACCAGATCTGTCGGACAACTGGTGAGGCAGGTTCATAGCGGGATAGCCCGGCACTGAACAAGCGAAGCGCTACCAATTAATCCCTTCACGCTCTTAAATTGTGTCCAGTTATCGAGAAACTCCGCTATGTGTCAGAGAAATCGCGCTAAGTGTCGCACAAATCCCACGATGTGATTGATAATTCCCCCCATATGTCCGACACTTCCGCCTATCTGATCGACAATGCAAAAAGGACGACACCCGCAGGTATCGTCCTTTCCTCCAAAATTATTCAGCTTGCTAATCCAGACCATGGCCATTGAATACCTGGTTTAGATAACTTGCGGCCGAACCGGTCATAGAACTCAACATTTGCAGCACTTGCACCGTTGACATAACTAATCTTCAAGACGTTTTCGGCTCCGTAGATACGGAGCGGATTCGTTCCATCCACAACTACATTTCCTTGAACTGTCCACTTAGTATCGACCGTTAAGCCTTTTTCAGTCGGCTTCAAGATCAGTTTGTTATTGGCAAAACCCAGTCCGCTCAAGATTGCATACTGACCCGTCAATGTAATTCCATTCGTTACGCGTGAACGGTAATCCATCGTAATCGAGGATCCTTTCGCATCGACTGTCAAACTCGGCTTTTTGTAATTCAATAACAAGTAGTACTTGCTAACCGGAACTTTTTCCCACTCAAATGGATCTGGCTCGTTTTTCGTCTTCAATGCAAGTTGGACGAGAACTGGATCGTGGTCACTTGCGCGTCCCGCCATATCGGTATAGTCCGCATTCACATGCAGCATATCAATTTCTGCAGTATCTGCTAAATTATTCGATACGAGGACATGGTCAAGCACTTGCGAATTCCCTTGATATACATACGAATAGCGATCCGATTCTTCGACTTTATTGACAAGATTCGTCATCAGTTCACCTTCGTGAATCTTCAATGCATCCGTAAATTGGAAGTCATTGAAATCGCCAAGCGACACGACATTCGCATCGGGATTTTTCGTTTTGACATCATCAATGAAGTTATACACAAGCTGTGCAATCTTTTTACGCTGGATTTCACTCTTATACACAGGTGGCTGGATTGAACCGAATAATGGTGTGTCGCCGCCTTTAGAATTCCAGTGGTTTGCTATGACGATGACATCTTCCCCTTGGAACGTGAACTCTGCTGCCAGCGGCTTTCGGCTGCTAGTGAACGCTTCATTTGCAGGTTCGATTCGTCCAGGATTCACTGTCAAACCACCGTTTTCATAACCAACAGCTGTTACTGCATCTCCATGAGGTACACCTGTTTTCAATGAAACCCGCTCCGGATTGTACAGGAATCCAACACGTATATTGGCGTTTGGCTGCCCGCCGTCCTGGTTATTCACAGGGTCGATGTTGACATACTCGTACTTCACTCCGCCTGCTTCTACAATTGCTTGAATCAGCCGTTCGTAACTTTGATTGGCTTCAGGCCCGCCTGCATCTGGACCATTATTATCCTGAACTTCAGTAACGCCTACAATATCCGGGCTTTGCATGTCTACAGCAAATGCACGAGCCAGCTTCTTCGCTTTATCCACAGAAGTTGTTTTTGTATTATTCGAGAAGTTCTCCAAGTTGTACGAAGCTATTGTAAGCTTTTCGTTATCTTTCACAATCGTTGTCGTTTCAGGAACCGCTTTCCCTTTTACAAACTTCGATTTCATATCATCCAGACCCACGTAAATCTTGTAGTTTTGGTAGGAATACCCGACTACACCAACTGTCGGTCCTTTGAAAAGATCCCCAGTCGCCACTTCAAAATCACGAGCCGGTCCGTTTGGTTCCATACGGAATTGGACGAGATCAGCATTCGGAGTGTCTTTTTTCAACAAGATGCCGCCGTTTTTCGTTTCTGTCTTACGGGTCTCCAACACCGTTGCTAAATCTCCGTTTTGCTGGGGTGCGACAGCTTTCACGGTGCCCACTTCTACGAGCATCGCTTCACGGCTTTCCCAGAAATCGCCCGCATATTTTGCTGGATCGAATTCTTTTAATCCTACGCTTAGGACTTTATCTTTCGGAAGGTTGGACTCATCAATAACGAACGGTGCAGGAAGTTCAACATTGCTATCCATAACCGTTACAACGCCGCCGCGGTCTTCACGAACGTTGATTTGCGTCGTTTTCAAATCCGTTTCTTGACGGTCAGAGAATCCATCAATAGCATACTCACTTACTTGTCCCGTTACTGAAACCAAGTCACCTTTTTTCAAGTTCCATGCATCACGGCCGCTGTACAACACAACCGCTTCTGACGTATTCAAATCACCATCACGTTTGTTGTCAGGCGTCTGAATGTGATAATAGGTCGATCCCTGCAGTTCGTATTTATACGTAACAACCCCTTGAACTCCATCTACGACTTGTCCTGCAAATGGCGACTCATGTCCCGGCCCTTGAATATCGTGGATTTGCAAGGCATCCGTAATGGTATAATCGAATGTTTGGACAGCACTTACACGCCCGTCATCTGTTTTTGCAACAGCTTTTAACTGAACGTTATCGGTAATTTTCAACGGTGTGGCATACGTGGCACCATTCTCAATTGGATTTGTGCCATCCAATGTGTATAAAATTTCTGCATCCACGGTTCCAGATGTCAATGTCACGTTTACACTTTCAACGAATGTTCCGCTTCCTGGATTCGCAGCAACAGGCTGAACGACTGTTGAATCGGCGATTACGTCTGCAGATCCCCGTGGAATCACTTGGTAGACATCATCAAATTGCTGAACAATTCCTGTGATCGAGTCATAGGTCATACCTGCCTGCAATCCAAGGCTGTCGTTTTCATCTCTAACTATAAACTCAGTTCCATCTGTTGCGATGAAGTTTGCCCATCCTGGACCTGCCTCTTTATTGGATAGAGTCACATTATTCACCGTGATAAGCTGTGATTCAACCTCTTCACCGATTGCTGCTCCAGTTACTGTTTTCGATGACGGCTCAGTTCCTGCAACCTTCTCAACAACCGTCGCTTCGTCCAGCTGCAGCAAACCGCGATAGTCTGTAAGTTTCCCAGTCAGCGTCACTTCATCCCCGACAGATACAGCTAAACTCGTTGGACGAACTGCGATTCCTCCGGTTTCGTCTTGAATTGAAATTGTATTTTTAAGTTTTGCAGCGACAATCCCTTTCACTGTCGCTTTCTCTCCAGCTGGCAATGCACGTGCGTCCTTAATGGATACAGCATATGCAGGTACTTCAGGCTCCTCTGGATCTGTTGAACCATCCCCATTTAATTCATGAGCGCCTAAATTCGAAAACGTATCTTTCGGATAAACCGTCCACTCTTTCGTTCGATCAAAGGCATCATCCACGACCGCGTCACCTTTTGCCACGCCTGCATTTCGTACAAGTGTTACGTCAGTGCCCCAATTTTCCCGAGCCCCAACTTGTCCGAATGAATCAATCAAAGCGTTCCCTTTTTTCAACACGATGGCATCATCGCCGTTGAAGTTTGTGACGCTGCCGATTTCCATATCCGCTTTGGCCTTGAGATCGGCTGACGCTTGGTTATGCACGATAACATAGGTTTTCCCATCTTCAAGGGTACCTGACAATTCAAGTTTGTTCGTAGGTGCAGGCGCTCCATTTGCAAAGAGTTCAATTGAATAATTGCTCAAGTCCAGTGCAGCGCCTGTCCCGTTGTACAGTTCAATCGCCTTATTAAACCCAGTGCCTTCTACATACTCAGAAATCAGCAAATCCGATGCTTTTACTGCAGTCGCTTCTGCTGCATAAACCGGAATAGCCGGTGCAGCTAGTCCCGCCACAAGCGTTGTTGCCATTAATGAGTTCAACCATTTCTTCCCCGTTCGACCGTGCATTGCCTCACACTCCTCGTTGGAATGAATTCCTCCATAGACTCATCTAGCTGTCTTTTAGAAGAATCCTAGTATCGATTTCATCGTACCATTCCAATGGTCAGGCTACTATGCGACTTTATAGGAGTATTCATAGTTTTCAAGCACTTAATCTGAACCATTTTTAGAAATTTCAGTGTAGTTATTAAGACATAAAAAAACAGTCTCATTACAAGACTGCCGGTTTTGAATTCAGTTTTAATCTAATTTTGGATACACAACGGTTTCATCTTCCTCTACGATTGGCATGGCTCCCCACTTCCCAAGTTCATGAGATACCCATTCCCCAGAGCCATCACTCTTCGGAACAATGTGGATGACATCCCACCCACGGACTGCAAGCCAGTTGCTAATAATCAATCGATGACACCGTGCGGGATGCCGTTCAGAGCAGCAATACGCAGTACGGTTTTCAGAAGCAATTTCAGTTAACTTTTTCACGCCATCTTGATAGCAATGCGACAATGTATAATCTGCGTAGTTATGGAACGATTGGTTCTGCCAGCCTTCGTTTATTAATGGCGAGACAAGTTGAGAAGGCGGACGTCTTCCGCCAAGTTCCTCGATATGCATGTAGTCAATTCCAGCTTCAGGCAGCCATTCCGCCATTTTGTCTTTCGCAAACCAAGGGAACTTCCGGCTTCCTGGAAAAGCTCGCACATCAACAAGCACTTCAATTTCAGCTTCTTTCAACAGCTCGAGGAACTCATCTTTTGTATGGGAATAGTGACCGATTGTGCAGATGTTCATAGATTTCATCCTTTATAGTCGTTTACTACTCACATGCCCTTATCAGGATCCATTAAAACCTAATTACCCTTCTGTCAATAGTAAGTATTTGATCAGTTTACCGGCCACATCAACTAGTACATAAATACCTCATTCATTTGTCGTATATATTACCGATCCCACTGGCAAAACGTTTGCAGTCTCATTTTGGAATTCATCTGCATTTTGTGTTTGATGCAGAATCTCCCCAATCCGTTCTTTCTTGGTCAACTCCCACTCTTCTACGCATTCCACATTTGCTTGATAAATCGCACCCTCCAGTTGAAAGATATCTGCATCGGGTTCTAGGGCTATCGTTTCTTTCGCATCCCGTGGTTTACTAGTTCTTGAAGTAGTGGGACCGCCAGCCTGCGAAAAGCTTGTAAAATCATCATACAGAAGATGATTCCGTATCTCACAAATTTCATTATCTCTCCCTTCTTTTTAAGGAGTAGACTATAAATCCCGATAAACGTTACAGATTACTTGAATGTAAAAGTTATTACTGATAGTTTACGCTCCTAGTTTAACTGTGTACCGACATTTTGACACGTTTACAAGTACCCTAATAATCCAACTTATTTATTACTTATACGGGTGGCAAATAAATTCCAAGTAGTACTAGATTCTTTCAAAAACACACCAAGACAGATTCTTATTTTAAAGATTAGGATCAATTCATTCACAGTTCACAATTACATGGTTTAATTACAAAAGCTTTCATGCAATTGATAGTACTTTGGGTTTCTTCGTTCTTCTTTGGAAAGTCTGTAACTATGAAAACCTATTGATCCAAAACGAGATTGATTGCGTTAGCTATAAAATGATAACTAACCACGAGGAGGGAAAACGATGAAAAAAGGTACATATAATCGATTTTGGCGATGGCACTTTTTTGGTGCATTGTTTATGGCTCCGCTTCTGATCACATTGACGCTGAGCGGAATCGGGTACTTGTTTTACAATAATGTAGAAAACGCTGCGTATAAAGATCTTTTCTTCGGTAACAGCGACGAGACATACCAGCTGACGATTGACGAAGGGATTTCTCTTGTCAAACAGGAGAATGATGGATTTGAAGTCTCGAAGATTATGATCATGGACGAGCCTTATAATACGCGGCTGACTCTGACGTCTGATTCGGGTGAAGAGAAATACGTATTCTTAGATAAACACAACGAAATTGTGGGCTCTCAAAATCCAAAGTTTACGTACGCAAATATTATGAGGAATATTCACAGTTCACTCTTTGCGGGTGGAACGGTCGTAAATTACTTAGTTGAATTAGCAGCATGCTGGGCGATCTTCTTACTGTTTTCCGGTCTTTATATGACATTCAAAAGTCGTGCACTTAAGAAACCTAAGAAATCGACACGACGACTAAAATTCAAGAGAATCCATGCGCTTATTGGAACAATCATCACGATTCCAATGATTATCCTCATTTTCACCGGACTTCCCTGGTCTGCGTTCATGGGGAACTTCATATACACTGCATCACAAGAGCACCCTTCAATAGGAACTCCGTTGCTGCAGCAGCAGCCGCCTACTTCCGATATGAGCGAAATTCCTTGGGCAACGCGCAAAGAAGAAGCTCCTGAATCCGAGAAGCCAGACCCTCACGCCAATCATGGCGGGCACGGGAATATGCCTGGAATGGACATGGAGAATGACGGAATCTCAGTTGAAAAGCTGATGTGGAAAGTACGGGATGAGAAGATTTCGAAACCGTATTCAATTGTCTATCCTTTTTCTGAAGATGGCGTGTTCACTGTATCGAAAGGAAGCAATACTGGCGTAACTGGGATGGATGTCAGTCCGGCTGAAGAGATGACTTCTTATTTCGATCAATACAGCGGCGATTTAATCTCCAAAGTGGGATATGACGAGTATGGAATTTTGGCGAAGTGGTTCACTTGGGGAATTCCGCTGCACGAAGGTCACTTGTTCGGCTGGCCGAACAAAATCATTAACTTGGTCGTCTGCCTCGCGTTCTTGTTCCTGATCTTTTACGGATTCAAGATGTGGTTGTCAAGAAAACGAAAAGGGAATCTTTCGGCACCGCCTAAAACGACGAGCAGCATATCCATTGGTTTCATTGCATTAATGGTGATACTAGGTGTCATCATGCCGCTGTTTGGGATTTCACTTCTGATTGTGCTGGCGATAGAAGGGATTTTGTATTTGGTTACTAAAGGTAAAGACACTTCGAACGTAAACTAATCACAGGAAATGTTGCTACACGAAAAGAGGAAGCCTCTCCACACGGAGTCGGCTTCCTCTTTTTTCATTCGTTACTCAGAGACTTTAACGACCTGTTTTCCAAAACTTTTACTATCGAATAAATCTATAAAAGCTTGGGGTGCGTTTTCTAGTCCTTCGACGATGTTTTCTTTGTATTTTAACTTTCCTTCTTGAATCCATTTTGCCATTTGTTCAATTGCTTCATCATTTTTGTCTTCATAATCATAGACGACGAATCCTTTAATCATGGCACTTTTAGTTACCAATTGGTTTAAGAAACGCGGTCCTTCGTCTGGTTTTTCATCATTATATTGAGACGTTTGTCCACTGATGACAACCCGTGCATGGTAATTGATCAACTGCAGTGCAGCGTCCGTGATCTCGCCTCCAACATTGTCAAAGTAAATGTCGATTCCATCTGGACACGCTTTCTCAAGTGCAGCTTTCATGTCTTTTGTGGTTTTGTAATTAATGGCAGCATCAAACCCGAGTTCCTCTGTTAGAAAGCGATTTTTTTCATCAGACCCTGCTATCCCAACAACCCGGCAGCCATGAATTTTTGCGATTTGCCCCGCATTCATCCCGACTGCTCCTGATGCGCCGGAAACTACCACGGTCTCCCCTTTTTCAGGCAACGCAATTTCAGTAAATCCGAAATACGCGACTAAACCTGGGACACCTAGAACTCCTAGGTATGCAGAAGCTGGCGCAATCTCCAAATCAATTTTCTTTGTCTCTTCACCATTGGATACTGAATAATCCTGCCAGCCCAGGCGTTCAAAAACTGCATCTCCTTCAGCAAAGTTCTTGTTTTTGGACTCAATGACTTTTCCGACCGATCTCCCCGTCAATACTTCGTGCAACCCAAACGGAGACGTGTACGATTTTTTGTCTTTCATCATATTCCGCATCCCGGGATCGACGGATAAGTAAAGCGTTTGTATGAGAATCTCTCCATCTTTCAGTTCTGGTACTTCGGTTTCTACTAATTCAAAATCACTCGACTGCGGTTTGCCCTCAGGTCGATAAGCTAATTGGATCTGTCTATTTTTTAATGATGTCATTTGTAAGGATCTCCTTTGTACATAGGCTAACGTATTTAGTAACTGCAATTATACTATACCCTTCGAGTCTCTAAATAAATCCAGATATTAAGAAAAGATAGCTACCGCCCATATCGCGCAGTAGCTACCTTCACTAATCAAGTTTCACTCTCAAGACATTTCCAGTGATTGCATCCACTTTCACTTCATACTTTTGACCATTATTGGCCCGGACTTCAATTTCATAGATGACTGCACCATGATCATATTCCAATTCTGCTTTAACTACATTCCCTGGCACTTGCCGCAGGGCAATCACCATTGCTTCCTCCATAGAAATCATACGGTATTGAGGATTTTGCCAATGATTTGCCCAGTAGGAATTCGGCTCCGCCCAATTCTGATTTGTCAATCGATCTCCTCCAGTTCCAGTTCTCTCTGACAGTGTATTCATGATTAGGCGATGTGTGATAAAGTTTTATAGAGTGATTTGTTTGTGTAACGAGATCCGATACCTCCTCATTCTTATCTTTCAGCTGAGTCCGTGTTTTAAGTCTTCGAACATTATTTTCTTTGTTTGAAGCATACAATCATTCAATTGGTTCTATTTGCTCATGTATAAGGAAAAGCAGCATACGATAAAAAGGTTATTCATATTTCTAAGAAACGCTTGACATATTGCCTTGTTTTAAAGCATTAGATTAAGTACCGATCAACTATGATTGGTTAAATTTTTGTGTTAAATTATAACTAATGGATTATTCGTAATAATACGTATTTACTATATTTTGTACTCTAGCCTCATGTGTATCCTTATACTCACCATGAGAAGAAGGAGGAGATTGATAGAATGTCAGACCCCCACTACATTGCAGCAGCCAATGAAATGTGTAAAAAGGCCGGGATGGATCAAAATGAATTATCTGCCCCGAAGCACTTTTTGAGTACGGCTCAGTTTGAAGAGAAAAAAAAGGCATATAGCGAGATCTTGTCAGTTGTCAGCTTCTTCTCAAATAAGTTATTGAACTCATTAAAAGGGACACCCATTTTAGTCGTCGTTTCCGATGAAAATGGATACCTCCTCTTATTTGAAGGAGATGAAAGCATCAAAGCGATGAGTGATCAATTCGGTATCAGGCTCGGTGCGCAATTCACTTTAGAAGATACAGGAACAAATGTAGTCAGCCTATCCCTGCAGCAGATGCATCCAATCAGCATCATTGGCGATCAGCACTATCATTCGCCTCTCCATGATATCGCGTGTTATGGGACGGCTTTTCACAATACAGATGAAAACAATCTCCTTGGAAGCATTTCAATTATGATGCCGATCGGGTTCCAAAATCCCCTTTACCTTTCTATGCTTGCACAGGTTGTCGATTCAATTGAGCGTGAATTATTGCTTCGTAAGCAGAATCGCAAGCTCAATATTATGAATCAGATTATGTTAAAAAGAACTCGTAATGGGATTGTCATTACAGATGAAAACGGCATTACAACGGAGTTCAATGACTTCGCTGAAAAAATATCTAATAACAGCAGGGAATCCGTTGTCGGCCGGAATATATTCGATTCACCTCTCACTGGAAAGTATTTCAAAGAGGTGCTGCGTGAAGGTAAAATCTTCAACAACGAGGAAATAAAATTCATCGATGATTCTGGGCAGCAAGTCGTGTGCTTATTTGATGCTCAGCCGATTTTTGAGAATGACAAAATGATCGGTGCGTTCGGGCAGTTCAGGGATATATCGAATCGATATTTACTGCAGGAAAAGTATAACTATCTGGCTTACCACGATGATTTAACTCATCTGCCGAACAGAAGATCCATTCAAAATACAATGGAAACCATTATTCAGGACATTAATACGGGACATCCTCGCAAACTGGCTTTGCTATTCATTGACTTAGATCGCTTTAAAATCATTAACGACAACTTCGGACATTATTACGGGGATGAGTTGCTCCAGCGGGTTAGCGAACGTTTATCCCGCTGCCTTGGAAAAAATGACATCCTGGCACGAATGGGCGGCGATGAATTCATTTTCCTTTTAACCGATTTTGACAGTCCAAGCTATGTCATACAAAAAGCAGAAGAAATACTCAAGCTGTTCCACGATCCATTTCTGGTGAATCACAAAGAATTGTACACGACTGCTAGTATTGGAGTTGCGATATATCCGGATACTCCATTATCCATGGAAAAGTTTTTGGTTTATGCGGATAACGCCATGTATCAAGCAAAGGCTAAAGGAAAAAACCAGTTCGTCGTTCATACGAGTGACTTATCTGACGAAATGATTGCTGAATCCGTCTTGGAAATCGAATTGCGCAATGCCCTGGATAACCAAGAATTCGTTTTGCATTATCAACCTCAAATCCATAATGTATCCGGGGCATTAATTGGATTCGAAGCATTGATTCGCTGGGAGCATCCGCGATTAGGATTACTTGCCCCCGGACGTTTCATCAGACTTGCTGAGGAAAATGGGTTAATTACTCAAATTGGTGAATGGGTCATAAGCGAAGCCTGTATTCAGAACAAAAAGTGGCAAGATGCCGGAATGGCACCTGTCAAAATTTCAGTGAACTTGTCGACTCAGCAATTCTTGACTCGAAATCTCATTTCTTACGTAGAAGAAGTGTTGGAGCTCACAGCCCTTAATCCGAAATACCTTGTCATTGAAATCACAGAGAATATGGCGATGGAATACGAATACTCCATCCATGTCCTGAAAGAGTTAAAAAAACTGGGCGTGGGCATAAGTATTGATGATTTTGGAACAGGATACAGCTCACTGAACTATCTTAAAAACTTCCCGATTGATTATATTAAAATCGACAAATCATTTGTCAGTGAACTGATGAACGATGTGAATGATGCCATTATTGTGATTGCTACAATTACACTCGCGCACAATCTTCAAAAAGAAGTGATTGCTGAAGGTGTTGAAACTCAAGCACAGCTGGACTTCCTAAAACATCATAATTGCGATATCACACAAGGCTTTTTCTTCAATAAGCCACTGCCTGCTTCTGAAATTGAGAACATCTACTTGCACCACTAATTGAGATAGGGAGAGAGTCGGCCATGAAGAAAGTTTCGACCGTTTTAGTAGAAAACTTTAAACATTGGGGGATTCACCATGTATTCGGTATTCCGGGGAAAGCCATCTCCCCCATTCTTTTCGAACTCTTACGTTATGAACTGGAATTTGTTCTGAGTAAACACGAAGGTGCAGCAGGCTACGAAGCTGCAGGATATTCATTGATGAATGAAACGATCGGGGTAGCAATCGGAACATCCGGACCGGGCGGAACCAACTTGCTTTCCGCCGCAGGTCAGGCGAAAGCCTCTAACATTCCTTTGTTGCTCCTAACCGGTCATCCTTCTATGAAAGATACAGGGAAAGCGATGGGACAAGACTCAAGTATTTTCGGAACGGATCTAACAGCCATGTTTCAATCCGTAACAAAGTTCAGTGCTCGTGTGGAACGGGGTGACCTTTTGAAACCGTACTTGCAGCATGCTCTTGAAAAAGCAATCTCCGCTGTGAAAGGTCCTGTGCATCTCTCCGTTCCATTCGATATTTTACTGGAAGAGATTGAACCGTTTCTACTTGAATTTCCGAGATCTCAAGAACTGATTTCACTGCACACAGGTGAAGTGGCGAAGCGGCTGTCTGAAGCAAAGCGCCCTCTGCTATTCCTCGGAAAAGGTGTTCATTCCAGTAAATCCTACGAAGAAGTACAACATCTTGCGGAGCATTGGAAGATTCCCGTTATTACGACGCCAGGAGGAAAAGGCACATTCCCTTCCAATCACTCACTTTCCCTAGGTGCGTTCGGACTAGGGGGAACTCCTGAAGCATCCGCGTATTTCAATGACGGAGTAGATTTACTTATCGTCATCGGTTCACAACTGAGCGACATGTCGATCGCAGGCTTAACAGAAGCGATGTATCCTGAACACATTCTTCATTTTGACTACAATCCTACATTTATCGGCAAATCGATTCCTGTTGAAACGACTCCGATTCTTGGGGATATCAGATCGAACTTGACGACGATTTTGAAAGACATTCCACAGACAGATAGCGACGTGTTTTTATCAAAAATTGATTTGCATCCATTGGAAGAGAATGCTACTGGGAAGCGCATGTCTGCAATCCAAGTGCTGAAAGCAATGCGGAATGCGCTTCCTGAAGAAGCAATTGTATTCGGAGATGATGGCAGTCATTCGTTCTACGGTATCCAACACTTTGATATTTACAAACCCGGCACGTTCTTCTTTGATGACATCTTTGGTGCAATGGGAAACGGAATCGGATATGCCATCGGGGCAAAACTTGCAGCGCCTGAAAAACTTATTGTCTGCTTAGTTGGGGACGGGTGCATGTTCATGCATGGAACAGAGTTGTCCACTGCCTACAATTACGATTCAGCTGTACTATTCATCGTCGTTAATAACGGCCGGCTGGATATGGTTGAAAAAGGCATGAGGAAAATGATTGGTACATCTATTGGAGGAATCTATGAAACTCCACTTGACACCACTAAATTTGCAGAATCGATGGGACTAGAGGCAATTACTTGCCATACACCCTTAGACATTGTTGAGGCCATCCAAAGAGCACTAACCACAATCCAGAAAATAAATAAGCCATTCGTCATCGAGGCCCTAGTCGATGAAAACGAAATTCCACCTACGATGGGGAGACAATGATATGGAAACTAACAACCGCTACGAAAAAGGAACACAAGTAATGGAGGAACTTTTTTCACAAGAAGTCCAATCCGGGATGCGGCACATTCAAGAAATTTCACCTGACTTCTGGGATATGATTGTATCTTTCGGATTCGGTGATCTTTATGGGAGGAATGCGTTAACTCTTGTGCAGCGCGAATATATCACTTTGACAACACTTCTAACACAAGGTGCATTTGACCAGTTAAAAGTCCATATCCATGCTTCCTTGAGAATCGGAATGACTCAAGAAGAAATTATTGAACTTATCATCCAGTGTGCAGGGTATGTTGGATTCCCAAAGGCTGTTCAGGCGATGGGCATCGCGGGTGAAATCTTCAAGACCTATGAAAAGTAAAGAATACAGTACTAGTTAACGCAACCATTTAAAAAACGATCCGATTTCAGAAGGATCCATCCTCTGAAATCGGATCGTTTTCTATTGATATCAACTGAATTTCGTTTTAGTAGAATTACAATCACATCTGACTTTCGATGAAGTCTTTTAAAACATGTATGCCAAGTACGCAGTCTTTTAAATCGGTCCATTCTTCAGGATTATGACTGATTCCTTTCTTGCTTTGAACAAATAACATTGCTGCAGGAATTTCCCGTCCGATGACCATCGAATCATGACCGGCCCCGCTCATCAGCTCCATTGGTTCGAATCCGAATTTTGTGATAGACTCCTTCATATCTTCCACCAGTTTTTCTTGGATTAGCAAAGGTTCAACAGCGAGCGTCTGCTGGTAATCTGCATGTACGTTATGGGTACTCGCCGCTTCTTTTGCCGATTCTATGATTGCGTCGACCAGCGCATTGCGTTTCTCTTCATGTATGTCACGTATATCAACTGTCAGCTCAACTTTCTGCGGGATGACATTAATGCCGTTTGGATAGACATTCAATTTCCCAACGGTTGCGACTGCAGTTTCACTGAACTGGCGGGGCAATGAGGAAATCGCATGAACAAAATGACTCGCTGCGACCAATGAATCTTTACGATCGTCCATTGGCGTATTGCCGGCATGTCCTGCTTCGCCTTCAAATGCAACCGTCATCCAAACAGGGCCTGCTATTCCTCGCACAACACCAACAGACACCCCGTTCTTCTCAAGTAATTTCCCTTGCTCGATATGAAGTTCAACAAACAATTCGACATCCTTCAAGTCCCGTTTTGCGTCCCAAACCCCTTGCATCGAACTGCCATATTCTTCGATAACCGTTTCAAATGATTTGCCATCTTTGTCTTTTAACAAGTCCGTTTCATCCGCCGTCAAATGGCCAGCCATCGCATGGCTGCCTGTCAAACCCGCACCGAAACGTGTTCCTTCTTCATCTGAAAAAATTACGACTTCAAAGGGCTGCCTTGGTTGATAACCGGTTTCCTTCCACGCTTCCACAACCTCCAGCGCAGCAATCACTCCTAACGGTCCATCAAAGTTCCCGCCATTCGGAACACTGTCCACATGGGAGCCAGACATGATCGTCTTATTCTCTTCAGATCCATTCAATCGACCGATAACATTTCCGGCGCCATCTGATCTTACATCCAGTCCAGCAGCTTTCATCCATCCCTGCACGGTCTCTTTGGCCTGCTTTTCTTCAGCTGAGAAACCAGGACGGGTCACACCGCCCTCTTCAGTCTTTCCGATTTCCGACAATGCACTTAAACGTTCTGCAATTCTTCTGCCACTAATTCCATTGCGCGAGAGAGACTCATCGTATTCCGCAATCAGTTTTGTAAACAAATTATCCGGTGCACCCATAGTCGCCACTCCTCTAGTTAAAAATAATTAATAGACTGACTATATCATTAAATTGAAATGCATTTAAGATAATCGTGTTTTTTGTTGCATCTTAAATGGATTTGTCGCAATTAAAAATGCACGGTGGATGTAACGAACAAAAGAAATAATCATCATTTCCAGCATTATATATTTGTTTTAATTGTATTGCTTGGCTTATTGCTGCTGATTAATCGCCTAATTAAGAGGAGCTTTGAACCTCAGAAGTACAGCAGTCAAACTAATTTCCATTCAACAAAACCGCAGACTAAAAAACACCTCGATCCGATAGTTATTAATGGGATCAAGGTGCTTTTTATACGGAATTAAGAATGTGAAATCTCTTTTTCTTAACTCAATCCAGCCATCTCAAAATACTTACTCTTCACTTCGTTATAGTTTTTCGTCACCTGATTCACTTGTTCGGCAACATCGTGCATTTTTTTACTTTCGTCGTTTATGGTTTCGACCTGTTCTTCCAGTGTATCCAGTTGAAAATTCCCTTGTTCAAGATTATCGAAGAATTTACTCTGTGAGTTCAATTGCATTTGATAGATATCAAAGTAGCTGTCCATCAGCTTTTTACGGTCCTTCATGAGTGTCATGACATTAGTTGCCAACTTCTTCTCATCTTTGTCCTTAATTAGCTTAATGTTTTCATCAATAGTCATGAGTGCAGCATACGCGTTCTGGAAGTTTTCCTGTGCTTCGTCCAGTTCACGCCTTTCGGTTGAAATCTCTTGATTATTTATCGTTTGTTTTATTGCCGCCGCTTCAGTGCTTTTAAGTCCGAGTATCTTTTGATTGCTCTCGTTGACTTTTTTTCTGCTGGCCGCCAACTCTTTTTGATTTTCAGCGAATTTCTCTTCTAACACTGCTGAATCTTCTATTTTTTTATGGATCTCCGCCGCTTCCTTTTTATCGGTTTGACATCCAGTAAGCACTGTAAATAAACTTGCAATCATTACGAAAAAACCTATACGTTTCAACTTAAATCCCTCCTTGCCTCATCCTATAAATCAGCTGATCGAGTGACAGCGTCCGTTACATTGAAAGGTTACGGGCGGTTGTTCATTGGTTAACACTTTTGTGTGATAGCCTTGCTTTTTAATATAAGACAGCAGCTCTGGCAAGTATTCGATTGTATGGGGTTTATCATGCAGCAGCACGACAGGAGTAACTCCCGCCTCGATATACTGATCAATGGCCTGCTTGGTATGCTGGACATAGCGCCGATCCTTTAGTTCCCAGTCGCGGCTATCGATATTCCAATCCCAGACCTGAAAATCATTTTTGTCCAATAAAAACCGCATATCTTCCGTTAAATATGGAATGCTCCCGTAAGGCAGCCGGATTAGGTTAGAGTGTACACCTGTCACATCTTCAAGTATTTTGCGATCCTCGATCATTTCATCTGCCGGGGCAGACGCACTGCTATAAATCTTGCCTGCGTCATGGGTTACTCCATGCAAGCCCAGTCCGAAACCTTCATTCTTCATGCGAATTACAGATTTGGAATGCTCCTTCATGTGGGGCCCTAACATGAAGAACGTCGCTGTCATCTGGTAATCACCTAAAATGTCTAACAATTGGTTCACAACAGCTGAAGGGCCATCATCAAATGTTAGATAAATCGTTTTCTCTTGTTGATCAATTTCATTTTGCTTAGCAACTGCTTCTTTTCGCGCAATCTCTTTCTCTTGTCTCTCTTTTAAAAGAATTGACTGCCTCAATGGGGAATCCGCAAAACCTTCAATCGGTTCAAATGAAACTGGTAATGGTTCCAGTGGAGTCATATGTAAAGTGGCTGTTGCCTTGTCGGTCTTATTCGCAATAACTAATTCAGATAGTAGAATAACTGCCGCAACTACTAGAATAGCAGACAGAACTTTTCCTTTAATGTTTAATCGCACTTTTAAGTTCTCCCTTCTATTCTTTTTAAACTTGTAACAAAAATAGAAAATCAACATGCACATTATCCAGTTGACTCTATTCTATATTATTATATCTATGAAGTCTTTCATCCTATACAGAAGTTAATATACTAGAATATAATAGCATAAATCTCCCTATTTGATGTGCAGGAACGTATTATTAATTGTTACATTGATCATAACTATCTATTTTGAATGCTTATCAAAATTCTTCGGATTCCTATTGGCATTTGATATTTAGACAACTATATAGCACTTACAACAAATTTTATTTTAGTAACCCGACAGCCAAACAAAAATTCCGTTTCAGATGATAAATTGTCAGCTGAAACGGGATCTTTTTATCTGTATGAGTTTACAACAAGCAGGGAAAATGTCGTCTATGCAGAACCAGTGAAACAGATTTAGTTTACTGTTTCAGTACCGTAAGTTTTGCTCAGCTCTCCAACAAAACCAGATCATCCGAAGTAATTTCTTTCTTCATCTCCTTGCCCAGCCGGCTGCTGCTCGCCACAGCCAATCGATAATCAACTTTCCGGGTCATTTCTTTCGCGATTTTTTTAGCCAAACCTGCATTTCCAAATGTATCGTCTCTTCGTTCATAAATGTCCCGGTAATGTTGGTACAGCGTATCCTTCGCATGCTCCGCTATAGTATATCCACGAATGTAGAGCCAGGTAATCTCCATCAATTCTTCTGGCGTATAATCTTTAAAATGCAAGGTGAGACCAAAACGGCGGCGCAGCCCAGCGTTGCTGTCCAGGAAGCTGTTCATTTCTTTTTCATAGCCTGCCGCAATCAGCACGAATTCGCCTTGACGATCGGACATCTGCTTCAGCAGCACTTCCACCGCTTTTTTTCCGTAGTCATTCTCGCCGCTGCCAGCTAATGTATAGGCTTCATCGATGAACAGCGCACTGCCCATGGCGCGCTCAATCTGTTCAGCTGTCCGCTTCTCCGTTTCACCAATATGCGAACCGACTAAATCGCTTCGATCCACTTCAATCAGTTCGCCTATTTCGAGTAATCCAAGCGCCTGGTAAATGCCCGCCAGCACCCGAGCAACCTCGGTTTTTCCTGTCCCGGGTTTTCCAATCAGCAGCGTATGGTTCATCAGCTTATCGGCTGAATGGTTTTCTCTTTTGTAATACCTCATCAGTTCAATCATTTCATCGATTTCAGCTTTTACTGTCTCAAGACCGATAAATTGATGCAGTTCGTCTCTTTTCTTTTTGAGCAGTTCCTCGTCAATCGGAACTTGATAACTTTTTACGTCACGCTCTTTCACTACTTGATGAACGTCTTCTGCTTCAAAAGTCGTCAATAACGCTTCTGTCCATTGCTCTCGCGGATACTTCGCAATTCTTAGTGACTGGGCTAATCCAATCTGATCGTAAAGCGTGCGCACCATTCGGGCATTACTGAATGTCTGGTCCCGTTTGCGATACCGTTCAACGAACTCATCATGGATTGCCTGTTTGGCAGTAGTGGTAACCGAATAGCTCCCGTCACACTTGGATAAGAAGAGTTGCATCAGCTCATCCGGCGTATAATCCTGGAAGTGAATCTTTTCCGTAAAACGATCTTTCAATCCTGGGTTCGATGTTAAGAATTGATCCATGTCCTCCGTATATCCTGCTGCAATGACAACAAATTCACCGCGATGATTTTCCATTGCAGGAAGCAATGTGTCGATGACCTTTTTTCCATAATCATTGCTTGAGTTTTTTCCTGCTGTAAGCGTATAAGCCTCGTCAATGAAGAGTACCCCGCCCATCGCTTCCCTGATTTTCAGCTTCGTTAATTCCTCAGAACTCCCTACGTGGGTTCCAACCAGATCCTCCCGTTTCACTTCAACAAGATGCCCTTTCGGCAAGAGGCCAAGCCACTTAAAAAAACCGCCCATAAGTCGCGCAATGGTTGTTTTACCAGTGCCTGGATTTCCTTGAAAGATCATATGAGGTGCTGCGAGCTTAATGGTTTTCAACCCGCGTTCTGATTTAAAATGATTGATCTCCACTAGATTCATCATGTCTCGCATTTTGTCTTTCACGTCTTCAAGGCCAATGAATTCATCCAATTCCTTCATTAAAAGATCCAGCATTTCTGGGTTGCTGAAGGCTTCTTTTGTTTCAATTCGACTCGTTATTCCTCTATCTTTAGATCCGTTCATTACAGGAGGAAGGGACAATTCCGTATTTTTCAATACCGGTTCGCTGTCATCCAGCCGTTTCAAATCTCCTCCGCGATTATTGTCAAAGCGGCAGTCTTCGAGTACAGGAATCGATTTTTCCAGCTGCACTCCCGCTTTCGTTCCATTCATCACTTGCGTCGATTTCAAGTGAACGTCAGAACACTCCTGCAAAACGATCTGGTCCGCACGATGTCCGTGTACATTCGTGTCCGTCACTTCAACGCGTTCCACTTGACGCAGTGCCAATCCAGATGAGCTGCCGTCATAGAGTTCACACTCCGTCAGGACTACTTCGACAGATTTCGCTGCACTCACTTGCGCTTTTTTATGATGAAACAAAACCGTTCGTTCCAGCGAAAGAGTGGTCCCCGGACCTGCAAGAACACCATTCTTTTCTCCGTCTGAAATTCTGCAATCAGTAATTTCGGCTTTCGCATCTGAACTCAATAAGATGTTCGAACCTTTGTGCCCGAAGAGGATACAATTAGCGACTTCCATGGTTGCATTCTTAGCGGACACGCCTGAACTTTTCCCACTCTTCACTTCAGTTGCAGATACGATTAATTCGGATTGTTCAGCAGCAAAGATCTGTATGTCATCGTGATGGCTGACTTGCGAATCTGAGATTTTCACCTGACTGCCAGCAGCGTAAATCCCTATGCTTTTCCCTTTTTCAATGTCACAGCCAAGGATCGTTAATATACTTCCGCCTGTCGCGGACAGCTGCGTCATCTGATTGTACTTCACCTCAGATTCAATAATCGCGGCCGAGGAATTTTCACAAACGATTCCTCGTTCTTCCCCTGAAAGAAACTGAGTCCGATGAATCGAAACCTTGCTTTGTTCGATACAATGCAGCTGGTCATCTTTTTGACCTTTAAACAGAGAGTCTGATATTTCAACAGAAGAACCATTGATTATCATCCCAGTGGATTCTCCATTTTCAAACTTGCTGGAGTTTATTTCAAAATGCGATCCATTCATAAGATCTACATGAGCCAGGGTTTGCATAGTAAAGGTACAGTTTTTCATGATTCCTTTTGACTGATCAACAGAAATCCCGTTTGCCTTCCCTAAATAGAAATTCGTCTGTTCCAAATCTAAGAAGCTGTCTTCTGCTAAATATAATTGCGCTCCGCTATTTCCGATAATGGAGGACTTCGTAATCGCGCAGCGACTGCCGCCTGTGAGGCTGATCCCTTCCTCCTGACCGCTTAAAATCCCGCAATCAGTTAGTGCGAGTTCCCCTCCGTCACGCACAGCAACCTGTGCCTTCTCGATGGTTTCTTCCACGATACAATCAAACAAAGACAGACGACCAGACACTTCGATACCCTGAATATTCTTTTTGAAGTTCGTATGCTCAGCTGATACTTTTGCCGCAGCATCCACTCGCATAGCCATTCCTTGAATCTCAGAGAAAAGACAGTGATGAAGAGTTATCTGCCCTGACTCTATATGAAGTCCAACCTCAATCGGCGCACTGCCGCATCCGATCGTAATCGACTCGAAACGTACTTCTTCAATCGTATTGACATGCACACCGCCTGTTATACAGACTGAACGAGCATCTCCGCTTGAACTTCGCAGAATAAGTTCCTTATCAATGTTCAAAAATTCATGGTAGAACCCATCCTCAACTTCCACTGTATCTCCCGGGTGTGCTGTCCGAATCGCCAAATCGATTGTTTGATAATCCGCAACATGAATGATTGCCATTCTGCGTTCCCTCCCTTCTCTTTATAAATTCAGTCATTCTATTTTTTCACCGTTATAACTAAACTTTTATGTTCCGCATGATGAAATACTAATTTATCCATATGTATAGAAAGGACATAAAAAAAGACACTGTAAAAGATACAGCCCCTAACCTGTCTCATTCCTATATTATCCGCGGAATCTATCTCCATTTTATCATACTATTCAGCTTGGAGGCAGTGGAATGACCTTCCTGCGAAATACTGATACAAGTATATATTTAGTAGATTTAAGATCAGAGAGTTTCATTCATTACCGCTTCCACACCTGCTTAGTTGCGATGGAAACAGAGGTATATTTCAACTAAGAAATGATTTCGGATACGAATCGCAAGCAATTAGCCTGCATTCTCGTAACCCCTAAAAAAGGGTGAGCTTTTTCATCTATTAGGTGCTACGATTAAAACAAACAAATGAAGCACAATTCAGAATCCATTAGTTAGAACAAGATTAAATTGCCGCTTCACATTCTATTAGGCAGGTGAAAAATATGAATTACATTCAATTAAAAGAGGAACTCAACACAATTGCTAGTGGCGCTGCAGGGGACGTCTCGATTTACGCAACCACGCCTGACGGGGAGATCGCCGTAAGGGAGAATGAAGTGAAACGTTCCGCCAGTATTCTAAAAGTACCGGCCGCCATGGCATGTCTTGCGGCAGCGGACCGCGGAGAAATTGACTTAGACACCCTGTTAAATATCGAGGAACCTGTCGGAGGATCGGGAGTATTAGCTTACATGTGCGGGAATGAGCAAATAACGCTAAGGAATGCCCTGACTTTGTCCATCATTGTCTCCGATAATACAGCAGCAAACCTCGTGATTGAACATGTAGGAATTGAGCGTATCCAGAGTTTCTTTAAACGAGTCGGTGCCACAAACTCGCAGCTGACACGGAAATTCATGGACTATGACGCCCTTGCCCGCGGATTGGAAAACGAAGCAACCGCAAAAGACATGGTCCGATTTCTTGCTTGCCTAGATCCAACAAGTGAAATTCTGTCCCTGACAAGCAAACAGCAATTGAAAACAATTATGCGCGACCAGCAGCTGATCGACAAGCTACCTGCCTTCCAGCCGATTTTCGATGAAACACTAATTATCGGGAACAAAACCGGCACGCTTCCCGGTGTCGAACACGACATCGCTTACTTTGAAAACGGCGAAAAGCGTGTGAATATCGCCGTTCTGACAACGAATTGGGAACATAATCACGACGGTCAGCAAACAATTGCCCAGATCGGCAAAGCGGTTATCCAGTATGTCCAGGGAGACTAAAAAAATATTAACTCATAAAATAACATTACTAGTGATTGGAGGAAATCAAAATCGTCTTTCAAGTTTATCGAGCGATACACATCTTTGTAACAGGCTTCATCGTCATCCTGTTTTCCGGCTTTCTAGCTGTAGGCGGTCTTGGAGAAAACTTTACAGACAGTGTGTTTACTGCCCCGCTTTGGCTGCTGCCTATTCCAGTCTGGTTAATAGGTGCCGTTCTCTCCTTTGTGAAAAGGACCGTGAAAATCGGGCTAGTCATCAGCGCTTTACCTTTTTTATTTTTTATTGTTTCGATTGTTGAGGCGATTTATTCGTAAGTTATGGGATCATCGATTGTTTCTAGCAAACTATATAGAGAGTGAAAGCCGACCTTCCCGTGTATGATTTTATTCGGAAGGCCGGCTTTTTTTGTTCATTTATTTCAGCACATTTTGTACAGGCCCCAGCTATTCCAAGTAAATGCCAAGCTAGCACCTTCGCATTCTATCAGACCTTTCCTTATAATTAGAATATACTTTCAAAAGGGAGCGATTTGAATGACGCACACAAAAGAATACGTCCCGTCTTGGGATTTAGACTCAATTTTCGCTGGAGGCAGTCAATCGGAAAGCTTACAAACGACTTTCTCAGAACTGACGAAAGACATCTCACGAATGGATGAACAGATTGAACACTTTGCACCCGAGCATGCTTCCGCAGCTGAATTAGCTGCAATCACCGATCAATTGTCGCCCGTGCAAAAACGGATGCGCGATGTTTTCGCTTTTATCAGCTGCCTGAGTGCACAAGATGTACATGATGCGGATGCGGCAGTCTGGGTAGCGAAACGCGGTGAATTGAGTGCGAAAATGGGAGCAATGGGTACGAAGCTGGACCAGAAGCTGAAAGAGATTGACGATGCAGCCTGGGAACAGCTGATGCAGTCAGCTGAACTGAAGGAAATCGCATTCCCTCTCAGCGAAGCAAGACATCGTGCCAAAGAATTGCTGCCGCTGGATCAAGAGATTCTTATCAATGACTTAGCGGTGGATGGCTACCACGCATGGAATCAGATGTACGAAACTGTCGTAGGAAATATGACTGTTACGGAGGAAGAAAACGGAGAAACGAAGCATTATTCAATGGGGCAAGCATCCAACAAAATGTCGAACTCCGACCGAAACGTCCGTAAAGAGATGTTCGATAAAACCCAGCAAGAGTGGCAGAAAAACGCAGCGTTATTCGGACAGACATTGAACCACTTGGCCGGATTCCGCTTGCAAATGTACCGTCATCGCGGATGGGATGATGTCTTGCAGGAACCTCTTGAAAACAACCGGATGCAAAAAGAAACGCTCGATGCAATGTGGACAGCAATTGAGCAAAACAAAAAACCATTTGTTGACTTTCTGAACAGAAAAGCGAAATTACTTGATTTGGATAAATTAAGTATCTATGACATCGGTGCTCCTCTTGGAAAAAGCGTAACGACAGTGACATACACTGAGGCCGCCAACCGGATCATCGAGCAGTTCCATAAATTCAGCCCTAAAATGTCCGACTTTGCGAAAACAGCATTCGAAAACCGCTGGATTGAAGCAGAAGACCGTGCCGGAAAACGTCCCGGCGGCTTTTGTACCAGTTTCCCTAACACAAAACAGACGCGCATCTTCATGACATTCTCGGGGTCTGCTTCCAATATCGCTACACTCGCTCACGAACTTGGACACGGTTTCCACCAGCATGTCATGAATGATCTGCACATTAAAAACCAAGGATACGCAATGAACGTTGCAGAAACCGCTTCAACATTTGCTGAGATGATTCTCGCAGATGCAGCTGTGAAACAAGCTGTGTCGAAAGAAGAAAAAGTAGCTTTGCTGGAAGACAAAGTACGCCGCGGCGTTACGTTTTTCATGAACATCCATGCGCGGTTCCTCTTCGAAACAGCGTTTTACGAAGAACGAAAAGACGGCATGGTTCCTGTAGAAAAGCTTAATCAGCTGATGGTTACCGCACAAAAAGAAGCGTACTGTGACGCGCTTGGCGAATACGATCCGATGTTTTGGGCATCAAAACTGCACTTTCACAAAACCGGAACACCTTTTTACAACTTTCCGTACACATTCGGCTACTTATTCAGCCTCGGTATCTACGCACATGCGCTGGAGCAAGGAAGCGGATTCGAAGACGAGTATATCGCCCTTTTGCAAGATACCGGCCGCATGACTGTGGAAGACCTGGCTCAGAAACACTTAGGTGTTGACTTGACAAAGCCGGACTTCTGGGAAAAAGCGATTCAACTGTGTGTGGATGATGTGAATGAGTTTATGGAATTGACGGAGTAATAAATTAGTTGAAGAATAGTTTTAAATTACATTCAAGAAAATCTTACAAAATAGCAGTCTGGGGATTGATGAAATTCCCAGACTGCTATTTTTTGTTCTCTGCAGTTATCACTCACTTAATTACGCATAATAATATAAACCAAATACACCACATAAGAAGCAGCCAGCATCAAGCCCTCACGCTTCCCAATCCTGTATCCAGTCCTTGCGAAAAGTAACAACACCAGCGTCAGTACAATCATAATGACAACATCGATAAAGATTTTACTGTCCACCGCGATGGGTGTGATGGTCGACGTGGCTCCGAGAACAAACAGGATATTAAAGATATTGCTTCCTACGATGTTCCCCAGTGCGATTTCACTTTCCTTCTTCATCGCCGCTGCTATAGAAGTTACAAGTTCCGGGAGTGAAGTACCGATTGCGATAATCGTAAGACCGACCAGCGTTTCACTCATGCCAAGTGAATACGCAATCTTTGTCCCATTATCAACGACTAAGTCCCCGCCAAAAATAATCGCAACAAGCCCTGCTAACGTAATTACAATATTCTTCCCCCAGCTAATGTCCAAGTACTCTGGGTTCGGTGCAGCATTCTTCCGGCTTTTCAGACCGACTTCAATCACGTAGTACATAAAAATCGCAAGGAATAGCAAAAGAATAATGCCGTCACCGCGAGTAAGCAAATTAGTGCCGAAACCGTGCAGTGCAAGGTCACTCATCAAAACAAACAGGACAATACTTGCAAGCAGCGTGAATGGAATTTCTTTCTTGATTGTCTCACTTTGAACTTTCAAAGGAAAAACGAATGCGGCCAACCCGACCACAACAGAAATATTAAAAATATTGCTGCCCACTACGTTACCGACTGCAACATCTGCGTTTCCGCCGAATGCTGCGATAATACTGACAGTCGCTTCCGGTGAACTTGTTCCGAATGATACAATCGTTAACCCGATCAGAATTGGCGGAACTTGCAGCAGTCTCGCGATATTAGAGGAACCGTCAACGAAAAAGTCGGCTCCTTTTATCAATAATACAAATCCAACAATCAGTAAAACATATACCATGCGCTTGTGATCCCCTATCCTGCAAATGTAGTTTCAAATCTTTTTTTCATCTTCTACTATACATACCACAGTTAGCGTAATTTTAATATCAAGACCACGAAAACATTGAAAAAGCGGTTTGCTGTGTACGACACAATTCCGGATAGTGTTCGATTTGTGCCTGGAATGATTTTCTAAGATGTCCGAGGTGCAAGTGATTCGGGCAAATGATACTGTTAATAACAATAAGAACAATTGATGGATAGACGTTAATAAGGTACTTCACCCACTAAGCGAAGAAAGAAGGTGTTTTCCTTGAAGAAAACGGTTGGTATTATCGGTGCCGGTATAGGGGGATTAATGGCCGGGGCTTTCTTGGCACAGGAAGGCTGGCAAGTGACGGTGTTTGAAAAAGCGACGACCGTCGGCGGATCAGCAGGTATATATGCGCGGAAAAACCGACGCTTCCCTACCGGCGCAACGATTGCTTTCGGATTGGAAGACCGAGGATTACTGGATACGCTGTTCCAACAACTCGGTATCAAGATCCCGTTCGATGTGCTGGATCATCCGATGGACGTCGTATTGGAAGATCGGAGTATTTCGCTATATCGCGATCCGTCCTTATGGAAAGCGGAACTCGTTCGCGCCTTCCCTGAAAGAAGCGATGATGTCCTCACCTTTTGGCACGCATTAGAACAGCTTAGTGAAGCGGTATACAGTGTGACCGCAACAGGCGTATCGTTGCCAATTCGGCGTAAATATGATTTAGGTAAGCTGCCAAGTTATGCAGTTTCCCATCCGGGAAGTATGTTACGTCTAGCTCGCAATGCTCTGCGGACTGTTGAAGACTTGCTGCGTATGCATCGCCTCGATACATACAAACCCTTGAGGGAGTTTTTAGATGCCCAATTGCTTGACGCAGCTCAAACCGATTGTACAAAAGCTGCTTTACTGCCATCCAGTCTTGCGCTCGCCATTTACAGACGCGGCAGTTTTTACGTAGACAAAGGAATCGGCCAGCTAAGTGAAATACTCGCAGAGCGGATTCAAGAACTCGGTGGTGAAGTGCGGACCGCTTCGCCAGTAAAAGTACTGATTCTAGAAGAGGAAAGATGGCGGATTGTCACTAAAAAACGCTCGGAATTGTATGATACGGTGATCAATAACAGCGGGGTTTCATTCGGCACGGGGACGAGTCATGCAGAAGGAGAAGACTTTTCTTGGGGAGCATTCCGGATTGACGCACTGTTGAAGAAAACGATCAGGCAGCGAGTGTTAGGCGGCCGCCCCCTCCCTTTTGCAGCCCAAATTGTTCCCGACAAAAAACAAACGATTTTATATACAGACGGGCATGGTCCCGTATACGTCACATTCCAGCCCGCCTATAATCGAAAAAACGAGCGGGTCGAAGACGAACTGTTGATGACCTGTTCCATACATACACAGTCGGAACAGTGGAATTCATTATCGGACGGCGAGTACTTGCAGAAAAAGAACCGCGTTATGGAAGCGATGCTTGAAGAGATTCAACGAGTCTTCCCTATTCAAGATTACGTACTTTCATCAGAAGCTGGAACACCCCTTACGTATGAAAAATATATCGGAAAAACGGAAGTCGGCGGATTTCCGCTGACAGTACGAAATGCGCTCCTTAAACCCAAAAGTGTACGTTCTCCTCTATCGAACTTCTACATCGTCGGTGAACAATCTTTCCCTGGACCCGGCACACTGTCTTCAGCACTCAGCGGCTATCATGCAGCACGGGCAATGTTGAAGGGGCGCTTATGACAGAGAAGAGTTGAAAAAGTTGAAACTTCATTCAAATTCTTACCTAGCGCGACAAAGGTGGATTAGACTCTGATTCAGATGACTCACCAGACGAACCAATACCTTTCCGCTTCAATCCTGTATGCTCTTCGATGCACATGTGATACCGGAGGCGCGACTTTTTCACATTTGTAGGGAATGAGCTGTGGAGAGGATGCGGAATACGATCTGCAATCGGGAAGTCCAGTTGACCGGCAGCTGCTAGTTTTCTCAGCTCCCGCGCCACTTCTTCACTAAGCGGCACAATAGCAGACGGCTGTACGATTTTCATCTCTTCAGCAAACGATTCGATGAACTGATGTCGGACAGTACGGGGCAAATTATAGTAATTCATATTCCGTCCATCACGCCGGAACCCAAACCAGGATAGATTGGTCAAATACACAGAATCCTGAAACTCGCCAATCCCATATCCTTCAATGACGGATAAGATGAATTGAGCACTTCGCTCCTGATCACGACCGTAATTTTCCGACAGGAGCCGGCTCAACCCATCGAAGTCAACAAAAGGAATACCGCTCTTCCCTGCGCCATATCGTCCAGGGTTAATGCCACACAATACGAGACGGTTGCCCGGTTTGGAATAGAATTTTTCATAATAGGCCCTTACAAGATCCACCTGCTCCATAAACCCAGGTAATATGGAAATCCTCTCACGCTCCAACTCTTGCAATACGGTTTCGTCTTGTAAAACCCGTTCCATGAACGATAGGTGCAAATCGATGATTCTTTTCATGGGTTTTCCCCTTTCCCTAAACAGAAAATCCATACATACTCACCATCTTTGGATCATCCACTTCTTCCATCAAATAGAGTCTTTCTTAGGTTAAACCCAGAACTTTTAATAATATACGAGTCTAATTTAAGAAAAATTCTTTTGTATTAAATGGTCATTTCAATAAACATAAAGTCTAAAATTCTACTAGTGAGAAGATACCATAAGTTGCATTCAAACAATACAGTAATTGAAAAGTATTCATCTGAAAAACCTTTGGAGAGCGTCAGATATGTTGGATGCAAAGCCACTCGTGCACCATCCTTATTCCACACGATTCTCAGGTTCACGCCCCTCCAAGACATCTACCATCGCCTGTGCATTCAATTTCATCATCGCTAAACGTGTTCTAATACTCGCGCTGCCAATGTGCGGAAGAACCGTGACATTCGGCAGTGTAAGTAGCGGATTTTCAAGCGGGACAGGTTCTGTTTCAAATACATCGAGGCCGGCAGCCCAAATCGTATGATCTTTCAATGCATTATACAAAGCCGCTTCATCGACAATTCCGCCACGCGACACGTTAATCAAAACCGCTGTCTTCTTCATTAGCGCTAGCTCCCTTGCACCAATGAGGCCAGCCGTTTCTTTTGTATACGGTGTAAGAAGGACAACGAAATCCGCCTCTTTCAACAAGTCGTCGAGCTCTCGATATTCAAACCCATATGCCGCTTCCGCATCAGGTTTACGATTTCGATTATGATAAAGGACGGTCATGTTAAAACCCTTTGCTCTCCGCGCAACCGCTTCGCCAATCCGACCCATGCCAACAATACCAATCGTCGCGCCGCCTGCATCCATCCCCGTGTATTGCATAGGAGACCACGACTTCCAATTGCCTTTCCTCAATTCACTTTCAGCAACCGTCAATTGACGTGCCGTCGATAAAAGAAGCGCAAATGTCAGATCCGCAGTCGTTTCCGTCAAGACATCGGGTGTATTCGTCACTACAACATCGTGTTCCTTCGCAGCTTCTATATCAATATTGTTAAATCCGACCGCCATATTGGCAATAATCCTCAGCTTCTTCCCTGCCTCAATGATCTCACGGTCGATGCGATCCGATATGACGGTCCACAATGCCTCTGCATCCGCTGCTTCTTTCAATAATACAGTTCGTGGGACCGGCTCAGTTTCCGATTCCCACATCCGGACATCGAACTTCTCCCGGAGCGGTGCTGCCACTTGTTCATCCATCATTCTAGTGATAAAGATTTTCGGCTTCATCGGAATCCTCCTATACTTGCAATTGACAATAGTGTAGCACATAGATTGGTTCTATGGCGGGCAGCTGCCAAGATGTGTTGGAGTGTTTTTTCGTCGTCACTCCATAGACGTCCATTTCATTTAACAAAGCATCAGTACGCCTTTACGATTAAAACAAGCAGTGATTTATATGTCTTTGCACTTATCAATTCTCGACTTAGCGCCCGTTTATAATAATGATGACGCGATTTAAACATCAAAAACTCTGCGGAGCCAGACTAATTAACGGACCAGCGGCTATACACGCTAAACTAAGACGGGCTTAAGGAATAATCCAGCGCAGCACAGGTATTTTCTTAATGATGAATACCAGCAAGGTACTTATCGTAACGACTAAAAGTACTTTATACGGAATGCCGATTATCGGATGCAAATTAATCCAAACAAATTCAAATTGCTGATAAAGAGTTTGCATGACCAGTACGTGTATGAGATAAATTCCAAAACTTGCATGACTGATAACAGTTCCGACCCATGGCAACTTTGCATTGCCGATTTTTGTTGATTTAAAGAGCATAAATAGCGCAATCACCATCAGTAATACATTTGGCGAATGTTCGTCATACCAAAACTGTTCGAGCGGTTCATCTAGTTTCAATGATTCATGATAAGTCATGAAAAATGTCGTGATGAACCCTATGAATCCCCCTATATACATTATGTTTTTCCATTTGGCATGAAAATCGAACGTAAATAAATAATAACCAAGCACGTAATATCCTATGTAATGTGTCACAAAGAATAATTCAATTTTAAAACTATATCCTATGAAGTATTCCAGCCATTTCGAAAAGACTGATGCGAAAAGCCAAAGTATTAGAAAATACTCGATGTCTTTTCTCTTTGCATGCTGAATCAGTATTTTCAGCAACGGAGTAATGATGTACAAGCCTGCAATCATATACAGAAACCAGAGATGATACATAATGTCATCTGTTGCCAACCGTTTGATAAAGTCCTGTATGGAAAATGGAATTTCCCCTTTTCGTACTTCATTGGCATAATAAATGATGCTCCATGCAATTAATGGAATCAGTATTTTCGCCAACTTCTTTTTTAGAAAGGACACTATTGTGATTTCCCGTGTGCTGCTGAGCATAAGCGCACCGCTGATCATGACAAACATGGGTACTGCCCATCTGGAGATGGCTTCATAAAAGTTGCCTGCCATCCAAGGGCTTTCATAGTCTTGCGCGTTATCTGTCACAACCCCTGCCGAAACGTGAATCGTGACAACTGCAAGTGCGGCGAGAATGCGGAGCCAGTCTAAGTAGACGAGCCGTTTCATGGAGGTCCCTCATTCCTATTAAAGAGTTAAGTCTTTTTCCTTATTCCCTTTTTCTTTGGATGCTAACTTGGTTATGTAGATTGTAAACTCTTTGTAATAGTAGGTAGCGGTTGTAAGGGGGTATTTAAAAACTGAAGAGTAGATGGTGTTTCTCTGCGTTTCAGGCGGACGCGTTCCTAGGGGCTCGACTTCAGCCTCCTCGGTCGCTTCGCTCCCTGCGGGGTCTTCAGTCTTCGCTTATCCCTAAGGAGTCGCCGCCTTCCACTTCGATCAACGGGTATTGTTTGCGTGATTTTACACTTTCATTAGAGAAACAAAGTAGATGGTATAGGGTCTTAAAACTCTGATTAAACAAAATCACCAGCGCCGGGGACTGCTGAGGTCGCCGACGCGAAGAGACAAGGCGTATTTCCTTGGCTCTTTGCGAAAGGCATCCTCCAGCCCCAAGCGGTCGCCCGCCTCCTATCCTTTGAGCGGATTTCCCATGTGCTTGATCACTTTTCTTCTTCCTTGAGCGGATATACCACTTGCTTGAGCACCACTTTTACTACGAAAACACCAGCGCAGGGGACTGCTGAGGTCGCCGAAGCGAAGAGACAAGGCGTACTTCCTTGGCTCTTTGCAAAAGGCATCCTCCAGCCCCAAGCGGTCGCATACCACTCTCCCTATTTAGAGAGTGCCGCCACTTTGTCTCTGCATTATCCACCAGAATATGTTATACTCGCACCATGAAAAAACTCGTCGTGGTCATCTTACTCATGGGCATTATTGCAGGACTTTTCATTTCCTCCAGTCAGACATACGAACAGCAATCGATTGTGCCTGACTTGGAACGGCTTCTGCCCAATGAGCCGCTTGAAGGTCCTTTATCCAAACTTGAAATTCCGTATTGGGGGAAAATCATTTCAGTCGAAGAACGCGGCTACTACTACTTTCTAGAATTTCTCCTTCGAAAGAGTGCACACTTTTTCACGTTCGGCGCACTTGCAGCAGTACTATTTTGGCTATTGCCTAAAATTCGTTTTCGCTTTTTCATTGCGGCGTTTTTAACATTCCTCGCAGCTTCAGCCGATGAATTCCATCAATCATTGACTGGCGGACGTACAGCTACCTGGCTGGATGTACGACTGGACATGTCAGGAGCATTTGTATTTTTAATCATCATTCAACTTTTCGTATCACTTCGTTCCAAATCACGCAAACCGCGGACTATGGACTGAACGAAACGGGCAGTCTGCATCTATTGCGGCTGCCCGTTTTTATTTTTGAAATTGAAAGGATGAAGGACTATGAGAGAATTTAAAATCACTTATTTCTTTGATGAAGAGCATTACATTCGAAGATTTGTACACTTTGAAACTGCAGACGAAGTCATCGCGCTGCTTGCAAGCGAACGGGATCGTACCATTTCGTTTTGGGACAGCCGAGAGATCTATCATGAATTGAACACTGCGAATGTCCGTGTAATCCAGTTTTCCGAATATCACCGCGACAAGTTTTCTGAAGACCTTTAAACATACAGATTGGGATGTTTCTAGTAACTTGGTTTTCTAGTCTTTATACGAAGGTTCGGTCATTCTCATTGTTTCGGGTTAAAGGGATGGGGTATCTATAAACAAAGCCTTAGTAGTACAACACTTAATTCGAATGGAGGAAATTGAAAATGAATCGAGAATTTGCCGGCGTTTTTCAAAGTGAAAATGAGCTGTTGGATAAGATCCAGGAACTGCACAAAAATGGGATTGCTGAAGACAATATGTATGTGGTAACGAAGGATAAAGAAGATGTTTCGATTGTCCGCGGCAGAACAGATGCTGAGATACAAGACGTCGATGCGTCGTGGTGGGACCGATTCACAGCATTTCTATCCGACGAACAGCCTGCACGGAGAGCATTGACCGAGATGGATTTGACAGAAGACGAAACGGATCGTTATTTAGCGGCTGTTGAAAACGGGTCTTTCTTATTGTACGTAGATAAAGGTGATTTCTGGGATACTTCCAGTCACGATAAGGGAGATTTGACGTCCCCGGTTACTGAAAAGTTGGATTTAGGCGGGTATATCATTCCAGAGAATAACGATATCGTGCAGCAAGTGCGTCATGCTGAGGATCGGGATGCTAATGGAATGCCGATTCCGCCGAAGTATTGATTGTATTGAAAAAACCAGAGATTGAAAAAGGCTCTCCGCTTTTGCGGAGAGCCTTTTCGAATTCAACTTACTTTGTAATTGTAATGTTTGCTGGTACAGAAAGCATGTTTCCGCTTATGTCTTTAATGTCCATAGTATCGACTGGCTTTAATGTGATTCCCTTATTGATTTGTTCTGTCGTGAATGCAGAATCTTTTTTACCAAGTGTAATGACTGCTTGGTTAGCCTCTTCGCCAACAACTGCATTCACTTTCAATGGAGTTGCGAGTGATTTACCATCGATAAGAATTTCAAAATCAATTTCAGTTCCGCTTGTTACAGCTTCTGAGAATGTTAATGTAATCTCTTTTGTGTCAGTCAATTTAGCAGACTTGACTGTCGGAGCAATATTTTCATTCAAGTTAATCGTACCATTCCAAGCCGCCATCGTTTGTGTTGAGCCCAATGCTTTGACGTTTTGAATTGTCATTGCTCGCTCACCATTAAAGTCATTTGATCCTGGAGTCAAATGCAACACAGCTTGCTGAGTTTTATTTTTAGCAACCGGAAGTAATGTCACGTTATCGATTGAAGCCCCATTGATTGAATAGTTCGCTTTATTCACCGCAGTGGAACCTTCTACAGCTTGGTCGAATGTTACGATGACTTGGTTGTTATCTTCTTCATTCTTCAAAGCTGTTTTCACAGCCACAACTCGAGTGTTTACAGGTGTACCGTCAGCAACGCGAGTGAACTTTAACTCTCCTGTTTTTTCTTTCAAGGCAATATTCGCATCAGACTTAACGTCTTCCAATGAATATGTTAAGTCATATGCTGCACCTTCAAAATCTTTTCCATTAAGCAAGTCTTTCAATGCAACGCGCACTACCTTTTTGTTTCCTTCTTCTTTGTATGCCAATGATTTAGCATCCAATTGTCCGATAGAAGTAGTGATATAGTTTTTAACGTATTTACCTTGCACTGTAACCTGAGCAGTATCAATGTTTACGTCTTTATTGAATGTGAACTCTACGTATTGTTTTAAGTCGTTAGAATCTGCTACCACATTTGTAGATGTTACAGCAGGTGCTTCATTATCTTGAGAGAACGTTACAACTTTTGAATACTTTGTGCCCGTTTCGCCACTTAAGTCAGAATAGCTATCAACTACTACAGTTTGCGCTGTTGTAAGGTCACTTTCTGTTGTCACCACATATTCAAGTGGATTTTCTGGATTCACTTCAACTTTAGTTGCTTCTTTTCCACCAATTGTTACAGCGGGATTCCCAACCAATTCTTCAGAGAAAGTTACTGTAAATTGTTTTGCACTGATTTGTTCAATTGAATTCACTGTCGGTGCTTGCCCATCTTTTTTACCTTTTGTTAATGTAAGCTCTGTCGGGTTTGGAGAAATAAGGTTACCTGACATATCTTTCGCCGCAACCATTTGCACCTTCACAGATTTTCCGGCTTCAATGCTCGCAGGAAGCTTGAATAGCACTTCTGAATCGCCTTCATTAAATACAGTTTCAACATTATTAAGGGTCTTTCCATTTTCATCTTTGTATGTGATTGAGCCTAAAGTCTGCATTGGCTCTGAGAACTTCACAACGTATTGTGTAGAGTTCACTTTTTCAGTTGTAAGCACTTTTGGTGCAGTTGTATCTGCAGCAATTGTTACAACTTTAGAGAACTTCTCAATCACTTTGTCGTCTTTAGTCATTAATTGATTGATAACTACTGTATAATCGCCCTTAACAACATTTCCAGTTGTAACTGTTAACGTTTTACCGTCTTCAGAAAGCATTCCTGAAACTGCACCAGTTTTTTCAGCGCTACCTACTGGAGACATTGTGAATACGTCTTTTTTAAACTCGCCCATCTTACCATTTGCAAACAATGTAGCAGAATTAACAGCTTCAGTGAATTTCACTTGTACTTGTGTACCGCTGATAGCTTCAACGCTGTCTACTTTGTATTCAGGTTCTGGAGCTGGTGTCGCGTCGAGAGTCTCTAATCTGTGTAAGAAGATTGCTAGCTCACCGCGTGTAATAGATAGTGCTGTTCCGAAGCTAGAGTCCGTCTTACCAGTAGTGATTTTGTTGTCGACAAGTGCTGCTACTGCGTCTTTGTAACGTGTACCCACGTCGCCAAATTTCACGTTTGCTGTGTCGCCTTCAATCTCGTAAGCTTTTGAAAGCATGATTGCAGCTTCACCGCGTGTAATTGATAGATCAGAACCGAATGATGCAGCTGTTTTACCATTGATGATGCCTTTTGCTTTTAATGCACTTACATATTTAGTTGCACGCGCTGGTACATCACCGAAAGTTGAAGCAGGTGCATTCGTGATTTCATCTTCAGTTAGTGTTGCTTTAGCGATGAGTACTGCAACGTCTACACGTTTAATATTTGATTGTGTACCGAATTTAGTTTCAGTAAGACCTTGCGTAATATTGTTTTCTACTAAGTAGTTTACAGCGTCTGCATAACGATCGCCGACATCCGTAAATTTCATTTCTTGTGCAGATGCTGCTGGTACTACTGCAGTTGCAACAAGTGTAGCTGTAGCTGCCGTAGCAACAAATTTAGAGTAATTATTAGACTTTTTCATTAATAAATCTTCCTCTCAAACTGAAAATTAGAATCTATTCATAGAAAGCAGAATAGATTTCTATTGTAAGACAATACCCGTCACAATGGTAGTGGTAAACATTACGTTTGTAAATAAAATATTCCAGAAACATTACTTTTTTCACAAAATTGTTTCGTAGATTAATATACACTACTCTCTTTAAAATAGAAACCAATTTGCATAGTTTCATGGTCTGGAAGTGTAGATCCACTTCCAAGAAGGCCTGAAGAAGATATTCCCTTTCCCAACAATAAAAAGGATTACGCTTGTCACGCAATCCCTTTTCATTTAGGTTAACGACTCTGCCAATGACATGATGGACTTTTCGAGCGCATCACATTTGTTGACGGCATCCATTCCGCTGTCTCCGCGAACGCCAATATAGAATTTACATTTCGGTTCTGTTCCTGAAGGACGGACGCAGCACCATGATTCGTCCTCTAATCGGAACTTCAAAACGTTGGATTTTGGAAGGGCTGTTTTTAAATTCGTTCCATCAATAGAATGAATCGTACCTGTTTCGTAGTCCTCTATTGTTTTCACTTTCATGCCTGCCAGTTCAGTTGGGGGGTTCTTTCTAAAGGAAGCCATCAGGTTATCAATCTTTTCTGCTCCCTCTTTCCCCGGAATCGTGATGGATTGAAGTGATTCCCTGTAATAACCGACTTTCTTGTAAAGCTTTTGCAGTTCTGCGTGCAGTGAACTTCCTTGACTCTTGTAATACGCAGCCGCCTCTGCAGTGAGAACCGCAGCTTGAACCGCATCTTTATCTCTCACAAAGTCTCCGATTAAATACCCGTAACTTTCTTCATACCCGAACAAGAACTCATATTCATTCGTATTGCTGTACTCTTCAATCTTCTCAGCAATGTATTTGAACCCGGTTAGCGTATCAACCGTTTCAACTCCATACTCGCTTGCGATTGCGCGTCCCATTTCTGACGTGACAATCGTTTTCAGCAAGACTCCATTCTGAGGCAGCGTTCCTGCCTGCTTTCGTTGTTCCAGCAAATAATTCAGCAGCAGCGCCCCTAGCTGGTTACCTGTTAACAGATCATACCCGCTCGTTGGCAACGCAATTGCTGCCCCTAAACGATCTGCATCCGGATCCGTTGCGAGCAGTAAATCTGCATCTAGTTTTGCGCCAAGCTGGATTGCAAGACGGAAAGTCTCTTCTTCTTCAGGATTCGGATAAGGAACTGTTGGAAACTCAGGGTCAGGCTGTTCTTGTTCAGGAACGACAGATACACCTTCGTAGCCAAAGTTTCTCAGCGCCTGCTGAACAGGTGTATTCCCTGTTCCATGAATTGGTGTATAGACGATTTTAACGTCATCTCGCGGAAACTCGCCGAGCCGAAGTGATTTTATTTGATTCTGATACAAATCATCCATTCCCGATGTTAGTACCGTTAGCAATCCATTCTCCAGGATTACTGATTCCTCATGAGCCTGGATTGAAAAGATATCATCGATTCTTTCCATATGATGCACGATGGAAGACACTTTCTCGGGAGGCAGCTGTCCGCCATCTTCCCCGTACACTTTGAACCCATTATATTCTTTTGGATTATGACTCGCCGTAATCACCACTCCGCTGAACGCATCCAATTCACGAACTGCAAACGACAATTCAGGTGTAGGTCGAGGTTCGCTGAACACAAACGAACGAATATTGTGTGCACCCAGAACACTTGCCGTCTCCATTGCGAACTCCTTTGATTGATAGCGTGTATCATAGGCAATCGCTACGCCGCGCTGCTTCGCTCCAGATCCGTGGTCCTCGATCATCCTTGCTAATCCCTCAGCCACTCTGCGAATCGTATACTGATTCATCCGATTCGTTCCAGCACCAAGAAGACCTCGCATTCCGCCAGTTCCAAATTCCAGCCACCGATAAAACCGTTCAGCCACCTCTTTCTCCTCCCCCGCAACCGCTTCCAATTCATTCCGAAGCGCTTCCGGCAGGGACTCGTGTGTCAACCACTTATTATATCGATCCATCTCTTCCGTCATTTTCTCTTCCCCCACATCTACCCATTCTCAATACCTATTTCAATAGCCAAAGTATACAAGGTTCTATTCCGAAATTCAAAACATTGGAAGCTGCTAGCCTTCACTTGATATCAAACTGATGAGGGTTTTATCTTAGCTCTTTTTTAGAAGACTACTCTTAATCCATGACAGCACCACTGACTTAATCTCTTATGGCAAGTACTGCCCTTCTATTTATTCAATGTGTACATACCGCTACTAGCCCTTTACAGAACTACTATCCTAACGCCTGGACAACACTGTTGATTGGGGCGCAGGGCGGCGACTCCGGCGGAATTAGCGAAGATTGAAGACCCTGGACTGAGCAAAGCGAAGGAAGCGGCTGAGATCGAGCCCGCGGAAAGCGTCCGCCCGAAGCGCAAATCAACATCGTCTTCCCATTGCGCAACCACCTAAACTGTATAATCCGCACCGTTCATGGTAAAATGCACTCTAAGCTTACTCACAAAAAGGAGATACTCTATGGAAATCGCAATACTTGTACCCTGCTATAACGAAGAACAGACCATTGGCAGCGTCATCGATGACTTTAAGCGCGAACTGCCCAATGCAAAGATTTATGTATTTGACAACAACTCTTCCGACAGAACCTCAGAAGTGGCACGTGCACACGGCGCCATCGTTCGATTTGAACCGCGCCAAGGTAAAGGTAACGTTGTCCGTTCCATGTTCCGTGACATTGAAGCCGATTATTACGTTATGGTCGACGGTGATGATACATACCCTGCAGAATTCGTGCACGATATTTTAGCACCCGTTCAAAAAGGTGAAGCTAACCTGGTGATTGGAGATCGTTTGTCAAACGGGACTTATTTTAATGAAAACAAACGTCAATTCCACGGATTTGGCAACAATCTAGTCAAGGGCCTCATTAATAAACTATATAAAAGTAATATTACAGACATCATGACCGGGTACCGGGGATTCGATCGGTTATTCGTAAAATCGATGCCTGTTACAAGTCCGGGTTTTGAAATTGAGACAGAAATGTCCATTCACGCACTCGATAACCGTTTCCTCATTAAAGAAGTGAAGATTGACTATCGGGATCGTCCTGAAGGCAGTGAATCGAAATTGAACACAATTTCAGACGGTGCAAAAGTGCTGCGCATGATCTTTACATTATTCAAGGACTACAAACCGATGCTGTTCTTTTCTGTTTGGGCAGCACTGTTCCTTGTGCTCGGTCTTGCCGTTGGAACACCGGTCATCGTTGAATATGTCCAATCGAGCTTCATCACAAAAGTACCTTCAGCTATTCTAGCGGTCGGCTTCGTCCTGCTCTCCATGCTGTCCTTGGCTTGCGGCCTCATTTTGGATACGGTTGCCGGGACGCATCGTAAAAACTATGAGCTGCAATTGAATCGTATAAGCGATCGTTCAGAGAGAGGGTGATCCAATGCCGAAGAATCTTCTTCGCTGGGTGATCATTTCTGCTCTTGGACTTTATTTTAGCGGATCGCTGCTATTCTTTTTCATGCCGATCCGTAATGCTGCCATTTGGATTATCTTGCTCCTTGCGGTCGTCCTAGTGGCATTTATCTATTATGCTCTGAGGTTTTGGCCGATGCTGCGTGAATTGCCGAGAGGAAAACAAATCAGTTATGCCATTTTCGGCACGCTCTTCCCGCTTTTCATCGCTGCCAGTATCCGCGGAGAACAGCCTTACTTAACGGATAATCATATTATCGTGATCTTAGCAGTTTGGCTCGGTGTCATCTTAGCTGTACTGGCAATTATTACTGCAGTGGTCTATTGGTGTTTGTCTGTCACATTGAAACCTTTTGAGACTCGCGTTTCCCGCTGGAAGATTGCCTTGTATGCACTTCCTTCCATAGTGGTTTCAACATACTTCTTAGTTGCGTTCTATCCGGGAGCCATGACGCTTGATTCGCTTGCCCAATGGGATCAGGCACTGACACATGAGTACACTGACTGGCATCCAGTCGTCCATACTATGCTGTTAAGTGTTTTGCTGTCAATTTGGGAATCCCCCGCCATGATTGCGATTTTTCAAATCGTATTGATAAGCGCTGGAACAGGAATTGCTGGATGGTCTCTTGACCAGGCAAGAATTCCCAAGCCTTTCATTTGGATTGCACTTATTCTGTTTGCGCTTAGTCCTGTTCATGCCATTTCATCCATCACACTTTGGAAAGATGTCGCATACAGTGCAGCTTTGCTTTTGTTCACGCTGCTGATGTACATGATTGTCCGGTCTGGCGGGCGTGTTCTCATGCGCTGGCCGTTCATTGCCGGGTTTGCGGTAACGGGTTTCATGGTGATGTTTTTCCGACATAATGGATTCCCGGTATTCCTGATCGTCACAGCGTTTGTCCTTATCATGTATCGCCCATATTGGATGAAGTTATTCCCGGTTGCCGCAGCAATGGTTTTCATCTACCAAATTGTCGTCAATCCTGTTTATACTGCACTTGACGTACAACCTTCAGATCCGCAGGAAATGCTTGCTTTACCGACGCAGCAAATTGCAGCGATCGTAACGGAAGACGGAGACATGACGGAGAAACAGCGTGATTATGTAAATCGGATTTTTCCGATTGAAAAGTGGCATGAGAAATATAATCCATATAGTGTCGACTCCATTAAGTTCTCGTGGGGGGACTATGATCGCTTTACGATCTATGACGACTGGGGAAGATATGCACGGACTTATTTACATCTCGTGAAACAAAATCCGGATATTGCTGCAAGTGCGTTATTCAAACAAACGTCGCTCATCTGGCAAATCAATGAACCGGAAGATGGGTATACGAGTAAGTACACGACTCACATTTCCCGGAACAACGAGTTCGGCCTTGTGAATCCTGTGTTGAATGAAGACCGCAAAATGAATGCCTTCAATTACTTGAAAAATGCAGATGAATCGATTCCTTTCTTGTGGCGTCCTGCATTTTACACAGCACTTGCCCTACTGTTCACGTACATTGCCTATTTGCGGAACGGATGGCGCGCTTGGTTATTACTGCTGCCAGTCGCGCTCAATACCGGAGCCGTGTTCGTCGGTATTCCCGCACAAGACTTCCGGTATCTATTGGCGAATTCAATGATTATGCTGCCTATGGTCCTTATCAGTTTCGTGAAATTCGAACCGCAGGCGACGGAGGTGCTGGACGATGAGTGAAACACGCTCGACATCTCCAATTGGCATTATTCTAATGGTTGCCGCTGCCTTCAGCACGGCGACCGGACAATTTTTCTGGAAACTCGCAGCTGGCGGCGGATTGTTTGACTGGCATTTGTGGATCGGATTCGTTTTCTATGGGATGGGTGCCGTACTCATGACAGTCGCTTTCCGATTTGGACGGCTTTCCGTGCTGCACCCGCTGCTGACAATCGGATATGTCATTGCACTCGTATACGGTGTCAGCTTTTTGAATGAACCCATCAGTGTCACTCTCGTAATTGGAACCGTATTAATCCTGGCGGGCGTCTGGTTGATAGGGGGTGATGAGCATTAACTTACTGCTCATCCTAATGCTGCTCGTCATGACTTGGTGCGGGGCTTTCGGCGGATACTTTCTGAAGCTCGCGTCTGATACTGATTTTAAAAAAGAGTTGCCTGTACTTGTGAAATGGCTGATTATCGGATTATTGAGCTACGGATCAGGAGCGATACTGAACATTATCGTTCTCCGCTATATGCCATACACGATAGTTTTCTCCCTCACATCGATTACGTACATTTGGACATTCGTACTCTCTTATTTCCTATTAGGAGAGCCAATTACGAAGCGTAAATTGTTCGGGGTAGGATTGATTATTATCGGTGCGGTTTGTCTTGTCATTTGAAAAAGCATCGGCTGAAGAGATTTCCTCTTCACGCCGATGCTTTTTAATTTACTTTTGATTTGTACGTTGCAAGTAATCGTTCCATCATTTCAAGCACATCATCTTTTAAATCATCACGCTCGAGCGCAAATGTCATCGTAGTCTCGATGAATCCCAACTTTTCACCGACGTCGAAACGTCGTCCTTCAAACGCATAGCCGTACACATCCTGTGTGGCATTTAGTTTTTCAATCGCATCCGTCAGCTGGATCTCCCCGCCTTTACCGACTTCCTTCTGATCCAAAATCTTAAAGATTTCTGGCGTCAGCACATATCTGCCGACAATCGCGAAATCGGACGGCGCTTCTTCCTGACTGGGCTTTTCAACGAAGTTCCGGACTTTCATAAGTGCGGAGTCTGTCGTAATCGGGTCAATGACTCCATATCGATGAATGTCTTCGTGCGGCACTTCTTGGACACCAATAACACTCGAGCCCGTCGCTTCATACTGTTCGATTAATTGCTTCAGTGCCGGCTTATCATTGCGGATGATATCGTCTCCCAGCAAGACACCGAAAGGCTCATCGCCGATAAAATTTCGAGCACACCAAATGGCATGTCCCAATCCAAGTGGTTCTTTTTGACGAATATAGTGAATATCTACCGCTGCTGATTCTTTCACTTTTTCCAGCAGGTCATATTTTTCTTTTTGCATGAGGTTTTCTTCTAATTCAAGCGCATTGTCAAAATGATCTTCAATTGCACGCTTCCCTTTTCCTGTCACAATTATGATATCTTCAATCCCTGATGCAATCGCCTCTTCTACGATATATTGAATTGTCGGCATATCCACAATGGGCAGCATTTCTTTTGGCATCGCTTTCGTTGCCGGCAAGAACCTTGTGCCTAATCCAGCTGCTGGTATGATCACTTTTTTTACTGTCTTCATGGAAACCTCCTGAACGCTCATTTGTATAGCTGAAGTATAGCATAGAACGGAAAAGTTCATGTTTACAGACTGCTCAAATACTATTTTCAACATTTCTCTTTACCTGTAACTTTTGCCTTTCTACTGTTTGAATACCCCAAATTGGACGTATCGAAAAGTCAGGAATTCATCCTTTGTGCCATTCGTCCCTTTGCACCCAACTGGAAAACATTGTAGACTTGAACAAAGCACGTACCTAAGGAGGCTCTTAACTTGAAGAAAAGAATCACAACTGCACTCGCTGCTGGTGTATTAGCATTTACAATGTCCGCATCCACATCTCTCGCTGCATTTTCAGACGTCAGTCCCCGTTATGAAAAGGAAGTCAATTACCTAATTACAAACAATTATGCACAAGGGATCACGAGTACAACATTCGGAACAACTAATTCCATTAAACGTATTGACGCTGCTGTGATGGTAGCACGCGCTCTAGGTTTTTCTGAATCGAGCAACTTGCCTGATGCTGGATTTACAGATGTCCCTAAAAGCAGAGCATGGGCGGTTAATGCATTAGCTTCGCGTGATGTTATTTCCGGGAAAACTGCAACCCAATTTGGAGCAGCAGATACGATGACACGAAACGAAATGGCCAAAGTCATCGCTGCCGCTTATGGATTGGCCTCATCAAACGAGACAATTCCATTCACAGATGTCAATTCGCGTTTCGCACCATTCGTAGGCGCTCTTGTTCAAAACGGCATTACATCAGGAAAGTCTGCTACTAAGTTTGGAGCTGTGGACCCAATTACTCGCGGTGAATTTGCAATCTTTGTTTATAAGGCAGAAGGGTTATCCAAGATTGAACCTCCAGAAGTAGAAGAAGTTTCTTGACGTTTTGTAAAAAATAAGTCCGAAGACACCCTTGCAAAGGTTCTAAAAAAAGTGAACGAATGTGTTTGTGTTATCTTGAAAGTGTGGTAAGATAATACGTGTAGGTAAACCCTGTTTTATAGAATATAGCAAGAATTGTTGAGGCCGAAAAAGAAGCCTGGAGACCCCCTGTGTCTCCAGGCTTCTTTTTGCCTATTTTTCTCTATTCTTGTAATCATTAGATTGTTAGTCCTATATCCTTCCCTTATTTTTTTCCTTATACTGGTCTTATCATAAGAGTTAAGGGAGTTTTTTCATGAATTTGAAACGCACACTGCTTTCTGGCGTTGCCGCTGTTGCCCTGTTCAGTACCACATTGCTGCAAGCAGAAGCTGCAAATGTATCACATGGTGTCTATCATGCCAAGCAATCCATTATTGTTAATGGAAATCCTCAAACGCTCAATCAGCTGAATATTAATCTGACGAAGCCTTATACAACTGTCGATGTCGGCATTAACACACCGTTCAACAAACTGGCAACCGTCAATTCGCTTGCGACCGCACATACACAAATTAATCACCATGTTGTCGGTGCGATTAATGCTTCTCTTTTCCATTTCAAAAATGGATATCCGAGTTATTTATTGACAAAAGACGGTCAAATCCAGCATATCGGTGCAGTTTCCACCAATTATAATGATTTCATGCATACCCCTGCTGCTTTCGGTATGACTGCAGACAATAAAGGAAAGATCGGTACATATACGCTCTCCCCTACGATTGAACATAATGGAAAGTCTGTTACGATGACTTCGTTGAATCGAGAGCGTAAAGATAACGAAAGCATCCTTTTCACTTCCAGCTGGCCATACGAGACCACTCGTACAAATGCAACAGGACTTGAAGTGGTCGTTTCAACTCCGAAATCTGCTGAAGGAGGCTTTGCCCTCGGTGAAAAAGTGACTGGAACTGTAACAGCTATCCGCCCATTCGGACAAGCGACACCCGCGACGGTCCCCGCGAATAGTAAAGGCTTTGTCCTTTCTGCACATGGACCAGAAGTTGATAAAATCAGAAACATGAAAAAAGGCGATACCGTTTCGATTTCCTACAACGTCGATCCAGAATGGCGTGACTCGAAATTCATGCTTGCATCTGGTCCCTTGCTCGTCCAGAACGGAAAAGTCGATATGACAATCGATCCGAATAGCGGGAAAGCAACTCAGCGCACAGCACGTACTGCTGTTGCAACGGATAAAACCGGCCAGCAAGTTTACTTTGTCACTGCAGATTCGGGCTATAAAGGTCATAGTGCAGGCATGACCATGAAAGAATTCGCTCAATACTTAGTTTCAATCGGTGCATACAACGCGTTGAACTTGGATGGCGGCGGTTCAACGACTATGGTTACCCGTAAACCCGGGAACGTCTACCCGACTCTTGCGAACCGTCCTTCAGGCTCGACTGACAGGTCCGTCAGCGCAATTCTTGAAGCAGTCAGCACTGCACCTTATGACAAAGCAGCAACGATTTCAGCAAGCCAAGCTCAAGAAGGACAAGTAGGCATTGGTGCTTCTGTTGGTTTTAAAGTCGATTCTGCACTCGATCAATACTTGAATGTAAGAACCATCAATCAAGCTAATGTAGAACTTCTTGGAGTCTCCAGCGGCATCGGGAAGATTGAAAACAATAAGTTCGTCGGGGTAAAAGCTGGATCCGGCACGGTAACAGTCGGGTATGAAAATGCGAAAGTTAACGTCCCTGTTACTGTAACAGACACAATTGATGACATCGTCTTCACGCCATCTGTGATAACACTTGGCACAGGTGAATCCATTAAATTGAATGTATCGGGAACATCTAAAAACAGTAAAGTAATTTTCAATCCAGATGCAATCGATGTAACTGCCTCTGCTGGCATCGGAACACTGGATAACAAAACGTTTACTGCTGCAGCAAAAGAAGGAACCGGAACACTGACAGCAACTTATGGCCGTACCACGAAGAGAGTGCCAGTTACAGTTACCGACAAACCGATTCGTCTTGAATCATTTGAGTCCACATCAGGTATGAATGCTTCAGGCATACGTGCTGCTGCTTCTCTCACTTCTGAAAAGAAGATTCAAGCACGCGAGGGAAATGCTTCTGCCCGTTTGAATTATGATTATACGGCTAACAAAGACGGCGTTTCTGCAGCCTACTTGAACTGGACCGGCGGACTCCCGTTAGCGTCCAGCCCGAAAGAACTCGGCGTCTGGGTATATGGTGATGGAAATGCTCATTGGCTGCGCGGTTCATTACGAGATGCAAATGGCAAGGAAGTTGTCGTGGACTTTACGAAGGAAAACGGACAGGATTGGACCGGATGGAAGTACGTCACAGCAACTATCCCTTCCTCTGCCCCAGCTCCATTAACGTTAGATAAAATCTACGTTGCAGAACAATCATCGGCGAAAAAAGACAAAGGATTCCTACTCTTTGATCAGCTGCAAGTCCGATATTCTAACAAATCCCATCAAGAGCGCGCTTTCCAGCCTTCTACATCAGCACGAACTGAAAATAAGGATAAGACATTCACCGTCAAGTTCACACAAGCAATGGATGAGAGATTCTTTACGAATCAGTATGTTTATGTAGAAAATGAATTCGGAGAGCGTCAACCCGTTACTGTTTCCAAAACAGCTGATGCTCGTAAAGTCAGCGTAAAAGCACCGGCTTCCGGGTATACAGCTGGCAAAAACTATCGTCTCGTTGTCACTCACTTCGCAAAAAATGCGCAAGGTGTATCGATGGTCAAAGACAGTGTAACTGAATTTAAAGTTCGATGAATGTCACCCTGCAGTGTGAAACTGCAGGGTTTTTTATTGCTGAAAGTTGTGATGGAGACCAATATGTTACAATAGAGGAATGAAAATCTGCTACTCGAGAAGAGGTGTCCTTCGTGAAATTTAAATTTGATGTAAAGTCTTTTATCGCTATGCTATTTGCGATGATTTGGTTCCTCCTCCTCATCATAGGCGTGGAATCCTTCCTGCTTGGTACATTTGAACAAGCGTTGACATGGAGTCAAGAGCGGACAACAACCTACTTGTTGAATGTCCTCATCGTATTTGCTTTATTCTTGATTCTAATGGGCGTGATCAATCGTTTTGTCGTCAGTTTCATAGTGACGAATGTCATCGCGATATTGCTTGCCGTATTTAGTTATTTCAAATTCAGCTTCCTTGGCGAGAACTTATTTCCATGGGATCTATTGCTGGCTAATAATGTCTTTAACTTATTGCCGAATATTTATAAAGAAGCGAATGTCGGAGCAGCGCTTGCTGGGATCATTGTTGTTCTTGCCATCCTCATTGGACTGTTTGTCTATATGCTGAGGAAACGTCCCAAGCCCATTATGCGTTTGCCTTGGTGGGTTCGCGTCCTATTTGTGGGGCTCGGTGCTACTTATATGTGCGCGTTCATCTTCTATCGAACATTTCCAAATATGGAGGAAGCGCTTAAAAAAGCAGAGATTACGAACATTACGTTTAACCAGGAACGGAATTATCAGCAAAATGGTTTTTATGGAGCGTTCATGCTTAATATGCAAAGTGCGATCGTGCTGGCACCCAATGGCTATAGTAAATCAGCGATTGAAGATATCGTAAAGAAACTGGAAAAAGAGGCTTCAGAAGAGACAACTGCCTCTGATGAAAAACCAAATATCATTTTTGTGATGAACGAATCATTCTGGGACCCGACGCTGTTGGAGAAAATCCAATTTGCCCCTGATCCAATGCCGTTCATCCGAGAAAATCAGACAGGCTGGCTGCTGTCCCCTACCTTTGGCGGCGGAACGAGTAATGTTGAATTTGAAGTGCTGACCGGTTTTTCCAACAACTTCTTGCCAGTAGGATCTGTCCCCTATCAGCAATACGTTAAAGAAAAACAGCCAGCTGCGATGCCGAATTATTTGAAAGGGCTTGGATATGAAACGCTTGCAATCCACCCGTATGCAAAATGGTTCTGGAATCGAGAGAATGTGTATAAGCATTTTGGATTCAACGAATTCCTGGACGATGCTTCATTTAAAGATCCCATTTACAAAGGGCCGTTCATTTCAGACGAACAAGTGACGAAGACGATTATTGAGCGGACAGATGCGTCTGATGATCCAATGTTCATTTATGCCGTAACGATGCAGAATCACACCGGCTATGCGGAAGATAAATACGAAAACTTTGACGTACAGACAACCGTGCCGGAAGGGATCGATGACGTTTATAACGTATTGCTGCGCTCGTATACACAAGGTGTTTATGATGCGGATAAAGCATTGGAACAATTAATTGCGCATTATAAAGAGTCCGATGAACCGACAGTAATTGCTTTCTTCGGAGATCATTTACCAGCGATTGGACAAGATTATCGATTGTATAAAATTGCCGACTTTGTTCCTCGCGGGCTAGGTGAAAGTCAGTGGGATTTAGGTGATTTCGAGAAGACGCGTTCCACTCCTTTAATGATGTGGAATAACTTCGATGCCCCAATTCCGGACATCGACCATTTGAGCCCGAACCAGCTTGGACCCGCAGTCTTTACGATGGCTGGGATCCGTAAGCCTGCATACTATGAATTGCTTGAGCAGTTCGGTGCAGAGATGCCAGGGTTCACACGCGATGTGAAGATTGACGCGGATGGCAAACTGTCCCGCGAGACGCCCGCTACTGTGAAGACGCTGAGCAAAGAGTATCAGTTGCTGCAGTATGATTTGTTGTTTGGGAAACAGTATGGAAAAGATGCTGTGCAGTGATTTTTGACTGCACAAAGCCGCCACTCCTGGGGTAAGGGGTGGCGGCTTTGTGTGTTTATGAGCTTTTTCCATGGGTTATGATCACTTCTGCAAGTTTATGAGCGCTTTCCACGGGTTATGATCACTTCTGCATGGTTATGAGCGCTTTCCATGGGTTATGATCACTTCTGCAAGTTTATGAGCGCTTTCCACGGGTTATGATCACTTCTGCATGTTTATGAGCGCTTTCCATGGGTTATGATCACTTCCGCATGTTTATGATCGCTTTCCAAGGTTTTATCCGGACTACAAGAACTTAAGTGCACTCTACAAATCAACTCACTTAATTCCTTTCAGGACAGACACAGTATCCCCGTTTTTATCAATCACTTTAACAAGGCCAACGCCTTTTACATAATAGTTTTTGTACCCAGTTGACGTGGTCACTTCCACTGCATTCGCGAATGTTTTGTAAGGTGTTGCCACTGTCTTATGCACAGCTGTGTACGTACTCTTTTCCTGATAGTAGCTCCATGACTTGCCCGTTTCAATTGGATAAAGCAATTCGGTATAGTAGTCGGATTGAAGAAGCCCAGTTGCAAAGCCTTGATAACTTTCATCCTCAATGAAGTACTGGCTCTCTCCTGTTTTCACGTCCTTTTCCTGCCAAACGAACCCCAGCTTACTGCCAGAGATTTGAAGCGTACTGTTCACATAAGTTAGAAGTCGGTCACCTGCGGCTCCTCCATATGTGTACTGCTTCGTTTTGTCATGAGCAAACGTGTCAGCAATTGCGGAACGCTGCTTGAATTCTGCAGAAAGGCCTCGCGCTAAGAAAGCGGAAAATTGTTCCCGTGATACGTTCCCCGTTGGCTTGAATGTTCCATCCGGGTATCCCGCAGTAATCGAAGCTGCTGAAATCTTTCGGATGGCAATGGCTGCGCGCATATTCTGACCGACATCGCTAAACAAAAACTGTGACGTGAATTGCAAGTCGAATGTACGATCTACGATTGCCGCCATATCTCCACGTGAAATAAGCGCATCCGGCTTAAAGGAACCATCCGGATATCCGTTAATTATGCTTTCTTTTGCAGCAGAGGCAATGTATCCACTTGCAGATAAATTCTTACCTACGTCTTTGAACTGAGTTGCACGTTTTGTTCCATCTAAATTTAACAGGCGGCCGATAAAGATCGCTGCTTCTGCACGTGTAACTTCTTTCTTCGGAGCAAACGTGCCATCTGGATACCCCGAGATGATAGATTTGGATACAAGATATTGAATTTCAGCATGAAACCGGTTCGATTTCGGAACGTCCGGGAAACTGACAGCGGCCGCGGCAGGTTGTGCTGCTAGCAAAATTGATACTAGTAGAATTGTGACGATTGGAAATAGACGTTTCATGGACTCACTCCTCTTTATTATGAATAAAACTAGTATACCAAAACTCTACTTTTTAATATGGAAAAAGCGCCAGCTCCAGGCTGACGCTTTTCTTTACTTCATAGATTTCAATTCGCGTACTACTTTTCCTGCCTGGTCGATTGTCATAACGCTGCCTACACCTTTTACATAGTAGACCTTGTAACCCGTCTCAGAAGTCGTTTCCACCGCATTCGTGAATGTCTTGTAAGGCGTTTTCACAGTCTTAGATAAATTTGTAATTTTAGCTGTCCCTTCACCCGTACCGTTAAACCAAGGAACGCCTGCCTTAAGTGGAAACTTCAAGTCAGTATAGTATTCTGAAAAAGGATAGCCTGTTATCAATTCATCCGATGTTTCCTCCTGCAATGAATAATCCACTTCACCTGTTTTCAGATTTGTTCCTTTCCAAGCAAACCCTTTGTGCTGCAGCTGCAGCCGGCTGGACTGCTAAGACAAGTGACAGGGTTCCTGCTGCTAAAAATGTTGTAAGTCTTTTCATTCTCATTCCTCCCTATATTGGACAAATGAATAAAACGTTTATTGAATCGACTTCAATTCTGTAATTGTCTTTCCTGATTTTGCGATTACTTTGACTTCACCGATTCCTTTTACAAAGTAATGTTTCATTCCATCATTATCTGTTACTTCGACTGCATTCGTAAACGTTTTATAAGGTGTTTTTACTGACTTGCTAATCCCTGTGATTGTCTTCCGTTCCTGCATATCTAACTCAGGCTGCCATTTCGAGTTCACTTTTACAGGATACATTAGTTCCCATATACCATTTGAGAAAGGATAAGCCAGCAATAACCCTTCATCAGATTCGTCTTGAGCTAAATAGGTTATTTTCCCCGTGCCCGTATTTTTAAATTCCCAAAGGAAGCCTGTAAACGAAGTTTCAGCAAACTTTGTAGACACTTTTTTATAAGTTACTTCAAGATCTCCATCAGATTGCCCGTATACATATTTTTTAGTTAGATCGTATGCATAACCATCTTTCTTTTGCGTACGCTGTTTGAATTCCGGACTTAGTCCGCGCGCTACAAAAGCAGCGAATTGTTCACGTGTTACCAGACCATTCGGGCGGAAGGTACTATCAGGATAACCTGTTGTAATGTAATTTCCGGCCATGTGATTGATCGCTTCCGATGCTTTCATATTATATCCAACATCCTTGAAATCTCTTTTACCTCCAAGTTGCAAATCAAATCCGCGCGATAGAATGATCGCCATATCTCCACGGGAGATTGGCTTGTTTGGTTGGAATGTTCCATCCGGATATCCTCCGATAATCCCTTTTTCCGTTGCTGCAGCGATATAACCGCTTGCCCCATTACTTTTCGGTACGTCTTTAAATTTCGTATTGCGCTTTGTTCCATCCAGCTTTAACGTACGTCCAATCATAATTGCAGCTTCTCCGCGTGTTACATTGCGCTTAGGCTGGAAATTACCATTTGAATAGCCACTAATAATTTGTTGACCCACTAGATAGTTTATTTCATCGTGAAATCTGTTGGATTTTGGAACATCCGGGAAACTTGCGGCTGCAGCTGCTGGTTGACCTGCTAGAACAAGTGTAAGTGCAAGCGCCGTAATCATTGTTGAAATACGTTTCATTTCATTTCTCCTCGATATATTATTTGGTAAATTCAGTGTACCATTTCATTTCCATACGTTCTATTATTTTCAGTTATTTCCTATTTTCCGCCTACAATATTAATAGCTATATATGTCATTTGGCACACTAAAGCGCCATCCATTCCGCGTCCGGATTGGATGGCGCCTTGTCAGTCTATGCATCAAAACTCTGCAATGATTACTAGATTCTGATCAGGAATCCAGCAAGTAATTTTATTGGATGGACCATTTGCGTATAAATGCTCCAGACAGCAATGTGAGAACACCAATCAACAACATGCTGAATCCATCGAGCAGACCGCCTGTTTGCGGCAGTTTCGACATCATGGAATTAGAAGAGTCTCCAACCCCATTGAATCCGAACCCGGATTGAGCAATTGTAGGATTCTCGGACATTCCCGTGTCATCTTTTGAATCCATTCCGTTATACATTCCATCGTTCATGCTAGTATCAGATGAGTTTCCAGGAATTGAAGTCACACCATCATCTTCCGTATTTTTTTTCCCGTCATCCGAATCCAGCATCGAATCATCTCCATCTTGCGTGCCTTCAGGCATATTCGGTGTGTTTTCGCTTCCACCGTCAGGAGTTGCAGTACCATCTTCAGCTTCTCCGCCTCCTTCTTCAGGTTCAGTGGTTTCACCTTCAGGAGTCGTTGTGCTGTCATCGGCTTCATCTGTTCCTTCATCGGGGTTTCCATTTCCGCCATCGGGATTGTTCGGTTCAGCGGGAACTATGGGAATGATTGGAATAATTGTATCCTCATCAGGCGTAGTGCCTGAATCTCCATCACCCGGTTCAGGAGTTGGTTCTTCCGTATCTTCTCCAGGTAATTCGGCCGCAGCAGTAACGAAAGATTCACGTGTTAGCAAGTCAAGATCGATAGCTCCAAGCAAAGGCAAATCGATTGTAATCATTCCGATACCTTGTTTTTGATAAGTGCCATCTTCTGTCGTTCGCTCTTTATTCGCAAGCAGATTGACAGCCGTATTTCCAAGTAATTTGTCTAATAGGGTTAACTGCAGCAGACCGTTTGAACGACTCGTTTCTTCTTCTGTGTGACGAATATGCTCATCGAGTACACCAAGGTGAAGTCCGCCAAGTCCTAATAGATCAGTGACGACACCGTCGATTAGCCCTCCGTCTTTTTTGAACGAACCGTCTTCAGTCACCGCTACGTGCTCATCCAATACTCCGACATACGTATTTTCCAGCACACCGCCGAGCGCTTCTCCGACAGTTGCGTCCACTGCGCCTCCGTCTTTATTGAACGAACCGTCTTCAGTCATCGCTACGTGCTCATCCAATACTCCGACATGCGTATTTTCCAGCACACCGCCGAGCGCTTCTCCGACAGTTGCGTCCACTGCGCCTCCGTCTTTATTGAACGAACCGTCTTCAGTCACCGCTACGTGCTCGTCCAATACTCCGACATGCGTATTTTCCAACACGCCGCCGAGCGCTTCTCCCACAGTTGCGTCCACTGCGCCTCCGTCTTTATTGAACGAACCGTCTTCAGTCACCGCAACATGTTCATCCAATACTCCGACATGCGTATTTTCCAACACACCTCCGAGTGCTTCTCCGACAGTTGCGTCCACTGCGCCTCCGTCTTTATTGAATGAACCGTCTTTCGTTTCCTTCACGTGGTTATCTACCACACCCACATGCGTGTCTTCTAGAATTGGAGCGTCATCGACAGTTACTTCTACTAACGATTGATCCAGTTGAGCAGATCCATCTTCATCTGTTTCTGCTTGGTTTTCAATAACCCCGACATGTGTATCTCCAAGTAGTTCAGATTCTTTGAGATCCGCTTGGACCGCCCCGTTGTCAACTGTCGTTACGCCGTCTTTTTGACTGACGTCTTTTGAGACAATATTAGCAGTCGTTTCGCCAACTGCAGGTAACTCTTCCGCTTCAACAGTTACGAGTGCAGTACTTGACTCACTGCTCGTTTTATCCTGGCTGTTTTTCTTCGCTGCAACATCTGCTTGCACCGAATCCGTTAGCGCGGTGTCCACTTTTACAGTGGCAACAGTACGCTTTTCCGAACTCGTTTCTTCGTTTTGCGTTTTCGTAACAGGAGCAACATCAACTTGCACATTGTCCAAAATCCCATCATTTACTTGGACCTTCGCCAATGAGTTTTCTTCTGTCCCGGTTTGATTTGGCAACTCAACAGACACGTCACCCACAATCGGAAAATCCTCCAATTGAATATTGAGTAATGACTTTTCCTCTTTCTGTTGACCTGTATGTTGTTCTCCTTCATCCGCAAAACCAGCAGCAGGCATTGATACGATTACAGCACCAGCCAAAGCCGTCATTCCAACGTATTTCATCCAATTCGTTTTCATATTAATCTCTCTCCTTTTTTATCGTTTTTTAAATCACGTATAAAAAAGGAGTGGATTGGGGTGGTTGTCCTGGTGGTGCATGGCTCCATTGAAGAGTTCCTATAATGTCTTCTAAATACCATTTCTGGCGAGTAATCTCCGCTTTCATCAACCAATCATCTGAGATGACTGCACCTACTCCACTTATTCCTGAAGAAATCGATGGTGCAGGTACACTAATTGAAGATGATCCGGTTATCAGTTGAACATTGGATATCCAAGAACTTTTGCCAGATGGTTTCAGTGGATACGCATCGTTTGAACTGGTCTTCCTCGTTTCGCTCTTATTTGAAGACACCTTTTGCTGCTTGCCTTCTTGCAGCGCTTTCCGCTCCACCGTAAACTTCTCTTCAATCGGTTTTACGCCTTGTGTTGAATAAGTATTGACTTGTGTAATCTCTGCGCTTACTGCCGGGTCTTTCGAGATAGCAGAATCGCTTTTGACATTGTTTTTAGCGGGAGATTTGGTCTCGTTATCCGCTTCTGGCTTCTGCTCTGGCAGTTTTTCTTGTGACGGCCGGGTCCCACCTGGTATTTCAGATTGGTTTTCCTCTGCTGCAGGAAATTGTTCCTGACGCGGCTTTTCAGTCACGATCGGGCGACTCGGCTGTTCCATTTGTCCTCCTGAAGAGTCACTGGATAAATCCTGATTAGGCTTTTCACCGACTGCAGGTAGTGTATTTGTCGCCGGTTGCTTTTGAAGAGGCTTCGAAACTGTTTCTGCCACAGTTCCTGCCGTTTCATCGACCGTTTTCTTCACTTGCGCCGTTGCTTTATCGACAGTTTCTGCTGTTTTATCAACAACAGGTGTCACGACAGGCACTTTCGGAAGCGGTTTCGTCACTTTTACAGTTTCGTTAGTAACAGTTTGCACGGTTTTGGTCGTCTGCTCCACAACCGGAACTGTCTTTTCAACAGTTTCCCCGACAAAATTCGTCGTATTTTCAACGATCGTTTTCACCGGTTTCTGCTTTGGATCCACAACTGTGTTGACGGTCCCAGTCGTTAACTCCACTGTACGTTCGACAGTATCGCCTGTGAATTTAACCGTTTCATCTACAAGCTCCCCTGTAGATTTCACTGTTTTATCCACAGTGTTTTTCACTTGATTTAATAACCCTCCAACAAGACCCCTCTTTGGTTTGTCCTCAGGCTGATCCTGCGGCGTTTCATTTGCATAGCCAACACTTGGCATTACCATCAGAAAAAGACTAGTACATAAGACTACTATGAAGTTGCGCACGTATTCACCTCCCTCGTCTTCAGCGTAAAGGATTTTAAATAGTTAGAATCCCGTTACTCTCGCTCATACCCAGCTGTATATCTGTTAAACCTATCATTTCCATTACATTTCCATGAATACATGTCCCTATACTGTTACACACAATTAAAATAATTTTGTGCTAGTCAGATTTTTCTTCATACATTTTTTTATCTCCCAATTTAAGCATAAAAAAATTAAGCAGATACTCAAACTATATAGTTCATTCAAACTAAACCTATGATACTATATAATTAACAATTATTTCATATGACAGGAGGAATGATTTATGTTTTGTCCACATTGCGGAACGCAAAATGATGAAGGTTCGAAGTTCTGTTCGAATTGCGGGAAGCCACTTAAAACAAAGAAACAAAACAGTTGGATGTTACCCGTTGCTCTTAGTTCCATGATTGTCTTGCTCGGCTCAATCGCAGGGATTGGTTATGTTGCAGATTGGAATTATGGAAAGCTGCTGCATCTGTCAGATGATGCCTCACCTGCACCTATTAAAGAAGTAATTGTCGAAAAAGAGAAACCATTGAAGCCAATCTCTTCGCAACAAATTAAGACAAAGACTGTAAAACCTGATAAAGAAAAGACAGAGGTCATCAAAGAATCTCTGCCGCGTGTATTTACGATATTCACACGCGACGGGCTCGGCTCGGGCTTCCTATACAAGAAAGGCGGACTTATTGTAACGAACGCTCACGTCGTAGCGGGATTCACCGATGTCGTCGTCCGGAACTCCGATGGGAAAGATGCAGCTGGAAAAGTCATTGGCATTTCGGATCGATATGATGTCGCGTTAATACGTGCGGATGCATTCAGCAACTTGCCTCCACTTGGTATGGAAAGCAAAGAAACACCAATTGGTACTGAAGTGATTGCCCTTGGGAGCCCGCAAGGATTTGAAAACTCTGCTTCAGTCGGTTATTTGACTGGTTTGAACAGGGATATGGAACTGGGATTCGTCTATGAAAAGATTTATCAAATCGATGCACAGATTGATAAAGGGAGCAGCGGCGGCCCATTACTTGATGCGAAGACAGGCAAAGTTATTGGCATCAATTCGTTGCTGTACAAAGAAAATAACTTGTTCGGCTTCTCCATCCCGATGCATAGCGTGATAAGTCTCGTAGACCGTTGGGCATCTTCTCCAATGAGTGAAATTGCCATAGCCTCATTGTTTGGTGTGTATGATACTTATACAGCTAGTCACGACTATGATAGTGACATCGCTTACGATGATGAATACACGGAATTCTATGAAGTCGAGGAGGAAGATGAAGTTGTTCCCGATGACTTATATGATGAGGACTCGTCCTATGAAGGTGGATTTTATGAAGAGAACTTAAGAGATTTCATGACTTCATTCCGGGAAGAATATGAAATGTCCATACAAGCGGGCGATTCTACTTTTCTTATGAGTTATTTGCTGCCCGGTGCACCAACTACTAGGGAGTTCCAGACATTTATACAGGAAGTGGCTTCGGATGGAAGGATCTATCAGTTTTTCTCAACAGATATAACAGATATTACTATCCAAGCAAACCAAGCACTTGTTACATTGGACCTTTCCTATTCGGTTTCAGATAGCGCCGGTGAAGAGAATTACATTGAAAAGTCAAAGACGTATACCATTGTTATGGATGCGGAAGGGTACTACCAGATCAGCAACGTAATTGATAACTAATCAAACCAAAAAGCAGGCGGGCAATCCGTCTGCTTTTTGATTTGACTTTATCTCAATTATCCACACGTTTCGCCATGACGATTAACCGATGTTTATTACTGTTCTGTGGATAACAGGTGACGAGAGATAGTTTTGAAATTCCCGGTTCTTCCGCAATCGCCTCTACTTCTTCAGGAAAGACGATGCGGGTTTCATACACTTCATAGGTTTGTGTTTCATTCACTGTTTCCAAATCGAATCGACTGCCTGTTTTGAGTTCATCCAAACGATTAAAAAACTGTCCGAATACGTGCGACTGGTGACCGGCGATGGCATAACTTCCGTCTTGCACACCCGGCTCATAGTTACTTGGTATCGCACCAAATCCGCTGTCTAAAATACTGGGTGTTGCGCCATAGGACACCGGGGCGTGAATGTCGATTTGCGGAATGGAAAGTACACCCACCAGCTCTCCCACGTCCTTCTCACGTACTTTATCAGAAGCTGCCCCTTCCTCAGTCTGCATTTGAGTTTCCTTATCTTTTGGTTCAATTGGTTTTTCTTCAGTTTCTGCCTGAGCTTTCAGGTTGGCAAATGCATCTAACTGCTGATCCCGCACATTTTCCGTACGCTTTGTTCCGACAAATTGCCAGACTAGAAGACAGACTCCTATAAGGAGCAAAACATTGCCGATCCACCGTCCTGTCTTTTTCATTTTCTCTCCTCCCCTTACTTGCAATGACGTTTTGTTGATGAACCTATTCGGAGTGCTGCGCCCGCTAGTATGAATGCTATGCTTAACATCAGCATATTGGTCTGATTCAAAATACCGCCCGTTTGAGGAAGCCGTTCACTGTTCATAGTTGAATCCTCTTGTTTTTGAGAGCCGTGATTTGAGGATAAGTTGGTAAACTTATTTACCATTCCTTTGTCAGGTCGGTTTTGCATATCATTCGAATTTGAGTAGTCCCCATTACCACTTGACTGACTTGATGAATCCGTGCTCGATGTGTTTTTGTGTGTGATCGTATCAATTTCAATTTCTGTCTGGATGATGGGGCTGTTTTCCACACTGGCTGTCTTCACAGTATCCGCTGTTGCTTCCTTTGTGATTGTGGTCGGTGCTTCAATTTCGGTAACATCGTCTGCATCCAGGTCATTTACTCTATCGTCATTTGAGACAGACTCGACATCTTGCTCTTCCGTCAGTTCATTTGAAGATTCTAATGTGGAATCAAGATCATTACTTAATTCTGGAACAATTGTTTCTTCACTCGGTTCTTCTTTATTGCTAATAAGCTCTTCTCCATCTTGAATTTGATCAGTTATTGTCTCTTCTTGGTCACCTTCATCACTATCAATATCTTCCGGTGCTATCGTTTCAGAGCAAAACTGCTTCTCATCATCCTCATCAGTTATGTTCGATTCTTCTTCCTTTTCGCTGTCCGTGCTGATATGCACTTCCGTTAAAGGATCCTCTTCGGACAGTATACTCGCAATATACCTTTCGTTCCCGGGATCTTCTGCAGTCTTTAAATCCATATCCAGGCAACTTGATCTTTCTATTTCATCATCCGTTTTATGTACATGCTTTAGTTCTGCATCTGCATTCTTACATTCCTCTGAATTAAGTCTCTTTAACTCTCCTTCATCATTAGAAACGGTCTCCTCCGATCTTGGCGGTACGTCACCTGGAATTTCTAACGCTACACACGCCAAATCCTCTTCATAAGCCTGTACACTTTCATCCTCATTCGCTAGCGCCGGTCCCGATCCTCCAAACACCAAACTCCCCGCAACCACCAACACCATCACTCTATTCACCGATCATCCCCCTCTTCCTAAATAAAGCAGTTACAGAAATATTCCCTTAATTCTTCTTTCCTAACCTACCTCTCTCACACCCCAGATGGACTTTCCATTGTATATTTTCTTTTCAACTTCATCTTTTAATTCCTATTCTCAAAACTTGTAATGAAGTAACTACTTCCCATATGTTCCCTTGATTGAAATGGAATGCGGTGACTCCTTAGGAATAAGCGAAGGAACGGCTTAGGGCAAGCCCCTGGGAAAGCGTCCGCGTGAAGCGCAACTCAAACCCGTCCCTTCCAAACTCACATAAAAAAACCCCTACTTCACCAAACTAAATTGGCAAAGAAGGAGTTCGTTCACTCACCCTTATTTTTTCATGCTGGCTGCATACGCATTAAATTGACCTGTCATGAATTTAGAATCATCTGAAGCCAAGAACAGAACAGTGTGACCGATATCTTCCGGCTCTCCGTGGTATGGAAGCGCGTTATACTTCTTGAAGATTTCGCGTACTTCTGCAGGCAAGTTTTCTTTTGCAGCAGGAGTTAAGATTAACCCGGGTGCGATTGCGTTACACCGGATTTTGTCTTTTCCGTATTGAGTTGCAATGTAACGAGTCAAACCAGTTACAGCTGTCTTAGAGGCACCGTATGCTGAACGGATTGCATCTCCAGCTACAGCAGCAGTGGAAGCTGTGTTGATGATTGAACCGCCGCCTGCTTTTTGCATATGAGGAATGTTCGTTCATTTCAATCTACAAAAAAAAAGAACTCATAATAAAACATCGAGTTCTAAACTATGTTCCCTATTAATAAATACAAACTTGGTTTTTTCCATTGTTTTTTGCGCGATATAATGCGATGTCTGCTTTGTGGTATAGCTTGTCGTACTCTTTTATCTTTCCATTTGAGTTTTCAGCTACCCCGATACTTAAAGTTAACGGGATTCTCTCCCCACTGTGCTCAAGTGAGAGGTTTGTTACAGTATCAAGCATTTGATGCGCTTTTTTAGATGCATCTTCGAGCGAAATCCCTCTTAAAATAGAAACGAATTCATCTCCGCCCACTCTTCCTGTTTTGTCGCTTCTGCGCAGCAGATCGCTGCACTCCTGCGCGACCAGACGAATCACCTGATCACCAAATGGATGGCCATACGTATCATTCAACGTCTTTAAATTATCAATATCAAAAGCAATACAAACCACATTTTCCTCGGATAGAGCAGCTTGGCCTAACCACTCGTTTGCGGTTTCCTCCAATGCTCTTCTGCTGGCCACTTCCGTTAAAAAGTCGGTATTCGCCTGTCTTTCCAGCTCTTGCAGTTTCACTTTCATTTCAAGCTTCATCGCTGCATTTGCAGTATCTTGGCGATGAATTTCTTCAAGAAGCCGGATATGCATATCTTGAATTTCGAATCCTTTTTCAAAGTCCTTAAGTTCTCGATAAAGCTCAATTTGTACTTCTTGGATTTCTTTTTGTTGTTTATAATTATTTGAACTTATAGCGCTTTCATTTGCAATTGCCAAATTTTCCAGCGCTGCTTTTAATTGATGCTGCAATCTTTGCAGATGCGCAAGCAGACGGTAGCATTTTGTTTTTTCTTTCGCGTAATCGTGCAAAATAGGATCTCGAACTACCGACTGCAGCAGTGCATCGGCTGTTTCAAAATCAGACTTGCCGAGAAATGCTTGCGCCACTGCCAGAATTGCTTTCGTTACCAAAAACGGGCAGTAGGGTTCAAGCTCTACCGCAGTGCTTGCCCCTTTTTTTCCTACCCGTAAAGCTTCTTCATACTTCCCCATACGGCTCAGCACGGAACTAAGTTCACTGCAATTTTCGCTGACAAGGTTAAACTTTTTAAGTTTCGAAGCCAGTTCAATACTATTCTCGAGTACTTCTTTGGCTTTCATGTAGTTTTCCGTGTATTCATATAACAAGAAGAAAATGTGATTGGAATCCATTTCGTCTTCTTTGTCCCCATAGATTTCACACAGCATTGCATGCTTTTCGATATAATAAAAAGCGTCCTTAATGTCACCAATCTTATAAAATCCCAGCGCAAAGTTAGCGTAAGCATCCATTTGCAACTGACGATCTTCAATATCAGTTGCACATTGTAAAAGCTGATAACAACTTTCTATCATTTCGTTGTATCTGCCTTGGTTTCGAAGCGACTGAATGGATTGTTGTAAATTTATTATATGTTCGCTCATATCCACGTTCTCCTGTACTGTTCTATTTAGTCCTTATTTTATACCCATAGGACTAGAACAATAAACATGCGCATAGACTATAGACTCACATACACTTCGAAAACAACACTGTTCAAATCAAGACTATTGACTCAATTCTTTTCCTTGACTGCTTTTTCAGCTAATCTGCGAACTTCTTCCAGATGTTCATCTACATTATCCGGAGTCACGTACACCCCAAAATCGGTGGGGATATCTGAAGCGTTATTATTTTGTATTCTCTTTGCAAGCATTGTTCCGATTTCAGGATAAAAATGATGTCCGTCAATGTAATTCATCTGGTCATTCGTTATCGTGTTCGGATACATGAAATTCCAAATCCCCCCGTTTACATCGACCAGATCCCGGATCCACTGTTCGTAATCATCCAAAAGGTCAGTTTCAACTAATGAAACAAATAACCCCGTTGAAATAGGTGTAGTGTAAAAAGTCAGCGTGTCATCTCCAGCTGCGTCTTTGATTTTTTGAAGAATCATCGGATAGTCTTTGTAGTACGTATAATTGTTTCCATAAAACACATTTTCAAACCGTCTGATTTTTGACTCCGTACTTTTCTCCACTTCTTCTTCCGTCAGTCGATTTGCGAACGCTTCCCCTTTCCGGTTGTAAAGACGATCTTCATCAATCGTGTCTGTTACCGATTTCTTGAAATTTTGGATAGAGATTTCGAGTGAATCCAATGACAGCAAGTTTTTTGTACGATAGAAAGGCTGGTTGATTTTATTTTCGTAATTCGTCAATGCTCTTGGAGCCGCAGCTTCTCTCTCACTGGATTTGAAGAAGTCTACCCCGATTAAATACCGTTTCAAATCAGGAAGTTGAGATTGGCTGTAAAGCATCATACTATGCACTTCCCGCACCGACATATTCGCAACGGAAAAATTGAATACATCCCATCCTTCAAACGCGGTTGGGTGGATATACGTAGATCGACTGCTTCCGATGAGCAGAGTATCGTAATCATGAGGTCCATAGTGCAGCATGGCAATTTTCTGCTCACGTTCATTCGTCACTTTTTGTATCGAGTTAAATGCGTTGGCATGTCCATAGTGCCAAAGTGGATCAATCCAGTAATTGACACCCGCAGTAGCGGCGGCCAATGCCAGGAATAGGAATAATGCTGTTCGTGCAAATTTTTTATCTGTCATTTGACTCACCGCCTTAGAAATTGAAGTATAGGAATTCACTGACACGCTGAAGCTGCATCGCGCTGTAATAGAGCAGCATGACGACAAAGAGCATCATGAGCGGTGTCCGTTTTTGTGTTTCCATAATTTGAACAGAGTTTTTTGCAAATAAGGCGATGCCTAATCCCAAAAGGATGACAAGTGCTAAGTGTGTCAGGTCTTCATTGAATAGCACGCTGATGCCCATTAGCTGGATTCCTTCCAAACCGAACATGGCTTTGTAGACACTTAGTGCAACGGACACATCCGGAGCTCGGAAAATAACGAATGCTAAATGTACAAATAAGAAGGTAACGGCCCACGCCAAGAGCTTGGGTAATCTGCCGCCAGAACGTTTCCAGATCCGTGCGATGACACTTGCAAGACCATGCAGAATCCCCCATATGACGAATGTCCAGCCAGCTCCATGCCAAAAACCGCTGATCAGGAAGATGATAAAGATATTTATGTACGTCTGTGGAATGCCCTTACGGCTTCCGCCAAGAGGTATATAAATGTACTTTGTTAAAAATCCGGACAAGGTAATGTGCCAACGACGCCAAAAATCTTGTATGTCGAGTGCTTTGTATGGCGAGTTGAAGTTGATGGGCAATCGGATGTTGAAGAATAATGCAAGGCCGATCGCCATGTCCGAATAACCGCTGAAATCGAAGTATAACTGCAGCGTATAAGAAAGCGATGTTAACCATCCGCTGACCATCGTCAGTGCTTCAACAGAACCATATCCGCTATTTGCATACCCGGCAAAAGTGTCCGCGATCGCAACCTTTTTAAACAAACCGATCGAAAAAATCACGAGTCCTTTTGACAAGTTTTCATAATTGATGCGATAGGTTTTCCGGTCACTGAATTGCGGCATCATATCTCCATGATGCACGATAGGACCTGCAATCAGCTGCGGGAAAAACGATACGAATAATCCATAGTTCAGGAAATTGTATTCGTTGGTTTCAAGCCGGTATGAGTCGACAAGGTATGCAATTTGCTGGAATGTGTAGAAACTGATTGCTAAAGGGAGAATCAGCTGTACCAGCGAAATCTCAGTCCCAAGGACGGCGTTCAAATTCTCAGCAAAAAAGTCCCTGTATTTGAAATACCCTAACAGACTGACGTTGAACAAAATACCGAGTGTCAGAATTCCTTTACGTGTCGGGAGCCATTTGTTTTTACCAAGAAACACTCCTATGATGTAATTCACAATCATGGAGCCGACAATCAGCGGTAAGTAGGCAGGATTCCAATATGCATAGAAAAACAGTGAAGCAAGCAATAGCCATGTTTTTGCGAATGGCGGCGCGATTCTGCCTACAAGGAAGAATACAATCCAAACGACTGGCAAAAATAAAAATATAAATTCAAACGAGTTAAAGATCATAGGATACCCCACATACAAATTTAGTTAGTTTTATCTGTCATGAAGTATACCATACAGCGCTAAAGGTTCGGCAAGTAAATATAAAGTTGTCCCGGACCTTTATTTAAGAATAGAACTGTTTAAGTATTTTTTAATACTTCACGCATCAATAGAGATTCGTCCCTTCATGGTTGACCTGAAAATATTCTCATCTTTTTCTAATTCCATCCAAATATCTGAATCTTTTATGGTATAATCATCTAAGGAATTTGAACTGCTTACTATTATATATAAAGGAATGTTGCATGTGTTTAAAATGAGAAACTGGTCCGTTTTATGGACTAGTCTATTTGCGTGTTTTCTAGTAATTTTGATCCTCCCGAACACTCAAGCTGCTGCGCGAAGTTCAACTGTCACGTTATCTAAAGCCACGGGAGGTTATGCAATAGAAGGAGATCAATTGATTGGTACTGCCACTTTCATGAAAGGTGTTCCTTATGAGATGGTTGCGCAAGATGAAAAATACGGGTATTTGTCATTTGGAAACGATAAATTAGTTGTGCCGATCCATGTTGTTCAACCTGCTCCTCCAACTAAAGAAAGGCCTTTGCCAAAAGGACGCAAAACTGTGATTATCCAAAGTCGCGTGTCAGTGGCAAGCGCACTGCGCGGGGGGTATCGTGTTGGGTATATTAATCCGGGACAGCGCCTTCCAGTGATTGCAGAAACCAAAACCCACGTCCAAGTGAACCTCGGCGGTGTTCGCGGATTCATTCCCAAAACGCTCGTGACTGCGGATCCGGGAATTCCGGTTCTTATGTATCACCAAATTGTGGAGAACAGGGCATCAACGCCTTTCGCTGACAATCATATGGTGATTGACTTAGCTCCATTCCAGCAGCAAATGAACTATTTGAAAGTAAATGGCTGGAAGACGATTACTCCCGAGGATTTAGATAACTGGCTATTGCTGCGGAAAAACTTGACGGATAAAACTGTTTTAATCACTTTTGACGACGGTCTGCTTTCCCTTCAAAAATACGCCTATCCATTACTGTCGGAAAACGGCTTTCAAGCAACGTCATTTCTTATTACATCGCGCATCAAACAACAAGCTCAGCCATGGGATGACCAAGCATTCCAATATATAGGACTAAAAGAGATTCGCGAAACTGTTGATGTGTTTTCGTTTCAACATCACACACACGGAATGCATTTACGCAGACCTGCAACACGTGAACCTTATTTAACAACGGCCACCTCTGATGAAATTAAAGCTGATATTGATCTCGGACGTTTCCAAGTTTCGAAAGCTTTCGATATGCAAGATCCCAATATTCGTTATCTCGCTTATCCGTTCGGTCAATTTAATGAGACAAGTAAAAAAGCGATTTCTGCTGCAGGCATCCGGATGGCCTTTACAACGAATCCTGGAAATGTAAAACTTGGTGACAATCGTTATGAACTGAAACGCCAAGGTATTTCTCCGATTCATTCGCTGAACGACTTTGAAAAGAAGTTATACGGAGCATACTAATTTATAGATTTTTAGACAGAGGTGCAAGCGTGCCTCTGTTTTTTGTTTTCTTTCATTAAATAATCTTTGTCACGGAGACTCTTTTGGCCATGATACTTTCATTACAAAATGATGACGTTTCGTGTAGTTGATTGTTTTACAGGTTTTCATAACTTCCCTCTCGGGTATTCAATCATTAACAACTTAGCATTTGAAAACTAACATTCCAACTCAAACAGGAGGCGTTCACAAATGGAACAAGGAAAGCGATTCATCGGGATGTTTCACACAGAACCCGAATTATTGGCTAAAGTAGAAGAACTGAAAGCTGAAGGGTATTCGGATCACCAAATCTTTGTAATTGCGAAAAGTGAAGATGATGTCAAAATGCTGCAAAGCCGGACGGATGCCGAAGTTCAGACGACTCACGAATCATGGCTTGATAAGTTCATGGATTTCATGACTGGTGAAGACCGCGTTCGCAGTATGATGGACGATCTTGGATTCAGTGAAGATGAAAAAGCTGGTTTTTACCAGGATGTCAATAATGGCAGCATGCTGCTTTATGTGGATGAAACCAGTGACATGCCCGGCCAGCATCAAGAAGTCGGCAAACCATTCGGCATCGGTGAAAATGCAGGGGATCCAAACCTTGGCGCAAATACTTGGGTTGCTCCTCCAGGTGATGGAGTTACGCGAACGCCTGAAGAACCTCCATTCGGTGAAACCGCACCGCAGCATACCGAAAATCGAGTAACGCCTGTTCATGAGCGTCCAGTTGAGCGTTCTGAATTCAGCGTTGCCGCAGATGATTCTGTTTCAAATGGATTAGAGACGACGGATTTCGCCGGAGAACTCGGACGCGATCCCGAACAGGAACAGCGCCGCCAAGAGTTTCAAGATGCCGTCAATGACCGGCCAAGCAGACTAGATGACGAACCGGAACGTTATTAACTGAAGATTGGTATTTTAGACGGAAGTATTAAGTAGAGGTCAAAATAACATCTCCGCTTATAATCCATATAAAAAAGAAACAGAGGCTGCGTAAATGGCCTCTGTTTCTTTTTTTGTATTTAAATTAGAAATGGTTTCTCTTTCATAAACTCGGGTATATAAAGAGAAGTTCATATGATTCTTTTTTCCTAATTCATTTACTTACTAGTAAAAATTTTTTTTGTTATTCAATGAAAAGTAAAACCTGTAAGTAGTTTATAGGTCTACAGTTTCATATTTTTGCAGATTCACTAATTTGTCATTAAATAAAGTCTTGATTGGCAGTACATTTGATTCACAATATGTATAATAGAATTTAACTTATCTGAAATTACAGGAGGAAACGACTTGAACGTCTTAACATCAGAGATTGTCTCAGACACGCTAGTTGTCAAAGCACTAGAACAAAACCTTGCCATTATCCGATTCGGAATGGACAAACGTGTCGCTTATGTAAACGAGAAATTCGCAGCCGCAGTAGGATATCGTCCAGAAGAGATGATGGGCATGCAGCATCAGAAACTATGTTTTCCAGAATTTGTAAATACCCCTTCATACGACGCTATGTGGAAAGATTTACAGCGCGGTCTTTCTTCATCTGGAAAGATTAGACGAAAAGCCAAAGACGGTTCCGCTATTTGGCTGGAAGCAACGTATATGCCAGTGTTTGCGGATGACGGCCGAACAGTCCTCGGCGTCACTAAAGTGGCAACAGATGTAACCAAACGGCAAGATACCGCTTTAAGTGTTGTATCAGAACTCAATCAGATGGCGCAGTCACTTACTGAACAAGCGGATGATGGCCGTAACCGGAACGAAGAGTTACTGAAACGGATCGGTGAGTTAGCAGAAGTTTCTACAACAAATACGAATAATTTGGAAGCGCTTCAAGTCCATTCTGAAAACATACAAGGAATCGTAAAGACCATTCGAGCCATAGCCTCACAAACGAATTTGCTCGCATTGAATGCTGCTATTGAAGCGGCACGTGCAGGCGAACATGGACGCGGATTTGATGTGGTGGCTAAGGAAGTCAGAAAGCTATCCTCTAATGTGGAAGCTTCTATTGTTGAAGTACGAGACGGGATTGAAGCGATCACTAAGGAAGTGCGTCTGATTGCTTCAGGAACCGAGAAAGCACAACTAAATATTGAACAATGTAAAAAAGACGTTGAATCCGCTACTGATGCGTTTTTCCATTTAGCTTCTTCTGCAGCCGAATTGGAAAGCCAGGCCCATGACGTTACAACCATTGTTTAATCTATAAAAAGGAGCCTTGCCGCATTTTAAGCGACAGGCTCCTTTTTCTCATTCTTTGGACGCATAACGACAAGGACGTCGCCTTCTTCTAGATTGATTCTTTTGCGCAACGTGACAAATACGATCGAATCGTTCTCTTTCTTAATGAAAAGCGGAGTAATTTGTTCGGGTAATTCATCCAGCAAATTATCGACATTTTCAACTTCTTCAGTCGAAATTTCGCTAAGTTCGAACACTGTATTAATCTTCCGGTTCAGCTCTGCAAACGTTGCATCTTCACGGAATAGTAAATGCGCCTTCAGTGAAATCGGCAGCTCCGATTCATTCATCTGATGATTTACGGCAACTGGTAATGAAAACGTATTGTTAAAGCCGAATTCCGGTGCAAATGATTGGGAGATAAGCGCGTTATAGGACGCGTCCCCTGTCATCGCCAAAATCGTACTGTACGGAGTCAAATCGACAGCAAATCTCGACTGTTCTGACAAAATCTGCCCTTCAAACGTCTGGACCCCTTTCGCAGCGGCTAAATTCAATCGTCCTCTAGAAGGATCCATGATAAGAACAGGGATGCCTAACTTTTTCAGCTGCGCACCGAGTGATGCTGAAAAGTTACTTGCTCCGACAATTAAGATGCCCGGCGGTTCATTACTCGCTAAATGCAGTTTCTTCGCAAGCGGACCGATCGTGAAACCGTGCGCACAAACCGTGATAATAACGAGCGCAAACGTCAACGCTGTCAGAAGGCTTGCTTCTTCATAGCCGTCGTTGACAAGTATGCTCGAAAAGTATCCGGCTACCGTAAGTGCTACGATTCCACGAGGTGCAATCCAGCCGATCAAAATTTTCTCATTCCGATCGAGTTCTGTACCGATGGTTGAAATCCAGATGGACAGCGGACGGACAACGAATAATGTCACTAACACAAAGGCAAGAATCGGCAGTGTAAACATTTGAGCGATTGTCTCTCTCGGCAAAGAGGCCGTTAATAGAATGAAAACTGTCGAAGTTAACATGACCGAGACGTTTTCAACAAAATGTCCAAGGTTTCCGATGGATGAAACATATTGCTTCGAACGGCCAATTGTCAGACCCATCACTGTCACTGCAAGCATGCCTGTTTCGTGCATAATGACTTCTGCCAACATGAAACAGATTAACACCAATGCCAGGACAATTGGTGATTTTAAGTATTCCGGAAACTGCCCTTTTGCCGCCATAACTGTAATCAGTAACCCGACTGCCAGTCCTAAGAGAATCGCAAGACCTGCCCCTCCGAAGAAACTGAGCAGATTACTCATCGTCAAGTTATCGTTGCTCAACACTTTAATGACTTCATAGGCAAACAGCGCAAGAAGCGGCCCCGCAGGATCGACGATAATTCCTTCCCACTTCAATACAGCAGCCGTCCGGGATTTCAATTTCGCACTCCTGAGCAGCGGAATAATCACTGTAGGACCCGTTACGACGAACAACCCTCCTATAATGAAAGCAATTTCCCATTGCAATCCCGCAAAATAGTGGGCTGCAAGTGATCCGAGAATCCAAGCCAGAAACGCACCAACCGTCACAATACGTGTAACTGATTTTGAAATCCCTTTAATTTCCCGGATATCAAGATTCGAACTGCCTTCGAAAAGAATAACTGCAACCGCAAGTGAGATAAGCGGTCCATATAAATCACCCAACGCGGCTTCCGGATTGATTAATCCTAAAACAGGACCAATAAGCAATCCTGCGATTGACATGATCACAATGGATGGCCATTGAATCCGCCAGGCGAGCCACTGAGAAAAGATTCCGAGCGCGAGTACTGCAACCACGCTGATTAATGCTAATTCTTCCATTCTCCCACTTCCTAACAGGATCCCTATGATCCGTGAATTTCGTTAGAGACAAGTGTACCAAACTGGAGGACTCCTGCCTACTTTGAATTCTCGTTTTCCATATTCTTTCCTCAGTCCTAAATCCCTATCCCATTACATTCACTTCCAGGAAGTTCTCACTAGCCCCTGTAACAGTATGGTTACAAGAATATGACATTTGTTATCTGAGCTTGTGATGAGGTTTTTGATAGTAAACCGCCGGGTATCTATTTCCTAACACCGCAAAAGTTTAGCGGTTAACTAAAATACAAAACTCTAGGAGGAACTTTAGATATGAATAACAACAAACGTTTTGCAGGGACATTTCAGACGGAAACAGAATTGATTGCAAAGGTGCAAGAGTTGAAAGCAACCGGAATTTCAGACGATAACATTTATGTCATCGCAAAAGATGACCACGATCTGCATATGCTGCGCAGCCGTACAGACGCAGAAGTGAAGACGACAGATGGTTCTTGGATGGACAAGTTCATGAACTTCTTATCAGGGGAAGATCATATTTATACGCTGTTGAGCGATACTGGCTTGAGTGAGGCAGAAAAAGATCGCTACACACGTGAGATTCATGAGGGTGCGATGCTCCTTTATGTAGATGAAGGCGAAGCGGGTGCACGTTACCTGGACAATAATGCTCGGAATTCTTCGATTGAATCATCTAATGATGTGAATCTGGAGACAGCCGCATCCACGGAGCCTGCCGGGTTGGCAAGCGGGCTTGACCGTGAACCTGGTTCGCTGCATGGAAACTATGACCATACGGCAGATGCACAACTGAAACCAGTCGATACGAACCGCGTACGCAGTGAAGGTGAGTTGAACCGCAGTATCGAAGAAGTGCCGGAAACAATGAAAGTTCACGAAGAACGACTTAACGTCGACAAACAGCAAGTGCAAAAAGGCGAAGTGACTGTCGACAAAAATATCGTGGAAGACCGTAAAACCGTAGATATCCCTGTTGAGCATGAAGAGATTACAATTGAACGCCGCCCAGTAAACGGCGAATTGGATGAGACTGCAGAAGATTTCCGGACAACAACTGCGTTCGATAATGAAACCATCCGCGTGCCAGTCACTGAAGAAAAGGTCGAAGTAACGAAAAAGCCCGTTGTCACCGAAGAGATTGTCATCAACAAAAAACGGGTCACAGATACCGAGCACGTAGACGAGACGGTGAAACGTGAAGAAGTGAACGTGAATACAGAAGGCGAAACAGAGAATGTGAACGTTAAAGGTGACCTAACAAATATGGACCGGAACCGTACCGATAAATTCTAATCACCATCCTTCCCCTTGCCTCATTACTGGCAAGGGGTTTCACTTCTTTTCCTGGAATAGCAAGGACTTGCCTGCATTATGATAAACTGAAGAAAACGCTTCCCTGGCGGAGGCGATTGACGCTAGGAGGAAGATGGTATGAAAGAGGCGTACATGCTTGCACTCGACCAAGGAACAACCAGTTCAAGGGCGATCTTGTTCAATGAACAAGGAGAATCCGTGTTCACTGCACAGCAAGAGTTTAAACAGTATTTCCCTCAAGCCGGATGGGTAGAACACAATGCTACTGAAATTTGGAGTTCCATTCTCTCGGTAATTGCCGGTGTGTTGTCTGAGAAGAATTTATCCCCAGAACAAATCGCTGGAATCGGCATTACAAACCAGCGAGAAACCACGGTTGTCTGGGATAAAAATACCGGCAATCCGATTTACCATGCAATCGTCTGGCAGTCACGGCAAACCGCTAGTATTTGCGAAGAGTTAAAAGAGGCTGGCCATGCAGATTTGATTCGTCAGAAAACCGGTCTTCTGATCGATCCGTATTTCTCTGGAACGAAAGTTAAATGGATTTTGGATCATGTGGAGGGTGCCCGGGAGAAAGCGGAAAACGGGGAGTTGTTGTTTGGTACGATTGACACGTGGCTTGTGTGGAAATTGTCTGGCGGCGAAGCACACATTACGGACTACTCGAACGCTTCACGAACGATGATGTACAACATTCACGATTTGCAGTGGGATGAGGAACTGCTTGATATTTTGGACATTCCCGCTGCAATGCTCCCCGATGTCCGTCCTTCTTCGGAAGTATATGCGCATACAGAACCCAGTAAATTTTTCGGTCGCGCAGTCCCGATTGCCGGGATCGCCGGGGATCAGCAAGCCGCACTTTTCGGGCAAGCCTGTTTTGAAAAAGGCATGGTGAAAAACACGTACGGCACCGGTTGTTTCATGTTGATGAATACAGGTGAAGAAGCGGTGCAATCTGACAATGGCCTATTGACAACCATCGCTTGGGGACTTGACGGCAAAGTCGAATATGCATTGGAAGGAAGTATTTTTGTAGCAGGTTCCGCCATTCAATGGCTGCGTGACGGTTTGCGTATGGTGAGAAGTTCGGAACAAAGTGAAGCGTATGCAGAACGAGTCACTTCTTCGGATGGTGTCTATGTAGTTCCGGCATTCGTCGGCCTCGGCACGCCCCATTGGGACAGCGATGTCCGGGGAGCGGTCTTTGGGCTGACTCGCGGGACGTCGAAAGAGCATTTCATCCGCGCGACGCTGGAATCTCTCGCCTATCAGACAAAAGACGTCTTGGATGCGATGGAAGCCGATTCCGGCATTTCGCTGAAGTCTTTGCGAGTGGATGGCGGTGCGGTTGCGAACAATTTCTTGATGCAATTCCAAGCAGATTTGTTAGACGTTCCCGTTGAACGTCCTTCTATTAATGAAACCACCGCGCTCGGGGCAGCCTATCTTGCGGGTCTTGCGGTAGGATTCTGGAAAGACTGCTCACAGATTGCCGATCGCTGGCAGCTGGATCGAGAGTTTAAGCCGGAGATGGATGAAGTAGAGCTCGATGGATTGTACGCGGGCTGGCAAAAAGCCGTGAAGGCCGCTCAAGTGTTTAAGTAAGGATTTAAGGAGCGCACCCAGTGAGTTGGGTGTGCTTTTTTGCATCCTTAAGTTAGCGAAGGGCTATCTATTAGTCCTTTGAAGTTGTTGAGTTGTGTGCCGTTATCGAGAAACTTCGTTAGGTGTCGGAGAAATTCACCTAGGTGATGGAGAAAGGACGCTATGTGATTGGGAAAACACTCCATGTGTCGGACAAAACCATTTATGTGATGGAGAACCGTTCCCTGGCGTCTAGGGGAGTGTTTCTGCAGTGGGATAGCCCACACAACAAGCGAAGCGCCACCAATTAATCCCTTAACGCTGTTGAATTGTGTGCCATGGCCGATTAATTCCTGCGTGTGGCCGATTCTTTACTCCAAATGGCCGATTCACCCATCGATTTGTCCGATTCCCATCGCCAACTGGCCGATACATCCCGACAAGTGAACGATTCCCCCTTCCCCCACCCCCGCTTTCCAACGAAATCCCCAACGAAAAAAACGCTTCATCCCGTAAGATGAAGCGTCCACTACTACTTATTTCATTATAGGAACCAGCATCTTCAAGTGGCCAGCCAGCACTTCAATCTTTCCCGATTGCAGATCGTATAATTCACCGTCCATATCTACTTTCCTTTGACTCGGTGCCGAAACCTGCAACTCACTTACTTGCATATACTCCAGCATATCGAGTTGTGCCGGATCCGTTTCAGGCTTCCGAAGCGACACCAATTCTCGCAGCATGGCTAAATTGGAATTCTTTACGACGAGCACATCCAATTTCCCGTCAGACGGGCTAATCGCCGCTATCGGAATCGGTGTTGTCGCGAGCGAACTGCCGTTTAATACAAATATCGCAATTGCCTCGTCCTGCAAATCGATTCCATCCGAAACAAGATGATACGGAAAACTCTCTGCTTCACGCATCGTGCGTATCGTACTGGCCATATAACTCAGCGGACCGAAACTCTTCTTTTGCCCATCATCCACATTTTCGGAAGTATCCGCAACGAGTCCGATCCCCCAAAAGTTAATGAAATGCTGATTTCCTTCTCTTCCTACATCGATTGCACGGATTTCTCCAGCGAGCAAGGCTTCAGCAGCATCTTTTAAGTTTTGAGGAATGCCTAACGTCCGTGTGAAATCATTCGATGTTCCTCCCGGTAAAATTGCAAGCAGCGGACGCACGTCAAGTTTCGAAATAGCGTCTATACATTGATGAACCGTTCCGTCGCCGCCCATGATGACAATCAATTCCATGTCACTTGCTGTTTCACACAGACGGCGGGTTTCTTCAGGATTTTCGGGTTTACTAATCGTCAGCTCTTTCACCGCTCGCCCAAGCACTGGCACAACTGCGGAAAGTTTCGCTTCCACGTCATCATCCCCAGCATGCTCATTATAAATAAGCATAGCCTTATTAAATGCGTGCATGTGGTTTCCTCCTTTTAGGGGTACTTGTTACATGTACTATTCCCTCTAAAGATATTCGGATAACCTATCTCGAAAAACATTCATACGCTGCTGAATCTCTACAATCATTTACGTCCGGTTTGAACAAATTCCAAGAATTCATCCACAGACATTCCTTTCACTCCCAAGTTTTCGAGCGTCCGCGCACCTTCCATTAAACTGCGGCCCAACAGCAACTGCCCCATAGTTGCAGCTGTTTCCATATGGATTGTAGGAAGGTTTACCATCTTTCCTAGCTCAATGAATGGAACCAATCCCATTGGAATATCTTCCGTTAAATAGCGGGTTTCCAGCGTATTCTGTCCGCCAATATCTTGATAAACAGGGTTACTGCTAACGGATTCGGACAACGTATCTTTGAATACATCGTACTCAACTTCCATCTGCTGCATGCACGATAGCAATTCCAACCCAAATACTTTGCCGATTGCCATCCGTTCAGCATCCATCTTTTCCACATAACGTCCAATGCTTGGTGTAAATCCATCCACATAGAATCGCCAATCCTGCTCTGATTCAATGATTCCTGTATTAAATAACGTTGTTGCTGGATGTAAAATCGGATTTGTATTATCAAAACTTGTAACTAGAATACTCTCACATGCTTCAAATTGCGGGAATGCAGTTTGAAGCGTTTCTACGACTCTAGCCGTTTCTGTTGCAGGCAGCGCGGCGGTTAATATCCGATTCTTTAATCCAAATACTTGTGTTGTCCCTGGCTGAATAATGCGGCAACCGTAGAGCAATGTGTTGGTCTCTCCTAATGTCACATCAGCTTTGCACCCTTCATCATCCAGCGTTTTCCGGAAAACGAGCGATCCGAACGACGCGGCAGGATTCAAAATGACAATCTGACCGTCTTTCAAATACGGCGCACATGATTTTGCGACCGATGCATGGGCTGTTGCAGGTACCGTCACAAAGACGATGTCTGCGTCTTTCAGCGCCTCTTCCATACTCGTTGTTGCACAAGCGACTTTTCCGAATCCCGTTAACGCATCTTGAAGATGAACGCCGCCTTGTTCTTTGATTGCATTGATCGTATCTTCAAAAATATCGTAAATCGTGACGTCAAATCCCATCATTCCTAAATGCCCGGCTGTCGTCTGTCCACCGTTTCCTCCACCAATGATCGTCCATTTCAGCATCTTACTCATCTGTCATCACTCCTAGTTGTGTCGTTTATCTATTTGTTTATAATGTTATAATGTTTGATTGTATTAAAATGGTCCCCAGTCAATCCAAACTCCAACTGCCAATATAATCATCGTCCAAATCGTCCATTTAAAAACGAGCGGGCCTGCGAATCGAATCCATTTTCCGAAAGATACTGCGGCGATTCCAAGCGCAGCCATCAGTACAGGATGTGTGGGTGTAATCATGTTCCAATAGCCATCACCTGACTGAAATGCCTGAACAGCTATTTGGCGATTAATTCCGATGACATCACTGATTGACGACATAATCGGCATGACCACTGCCGCTTGCCCGGTAGATGACGGGATGATGAAATTGATGAGCCCTTGAGAGAGATACATGCCCCATGCCGCAAAGACGCTGTGAAGACTGCCAAGCGGAACTGAAACTGCGTACACCAATGTATCAATAATTTGGCCCTCTTCCATAACAACGAGGATCGCCCTGGATAGCCCGATAATTAATGCGGCCGCTGTCATCTCAGCTGCGCCTTTCATGAATTCATCCGTGAACTGGTTAAAGCTCCCTTTGAATGCAATCATGCCAATGACAATTCCCATAAGCAGCATAAGCGCAGAGATTTCACCTAAATACCAGCCATATTTCAAAACACCAAATACGAGTGCTACTAGAGATAAGCCTAGAACAGCCATAATCCATTTGTGTCGTCTTGTCATAGTCAGATCGTCTAATAGCGAACTATCTGCTTCGATTTCCTTTTCATTCACAAGCAAACTGGTTTTGGGATCCATTTTCACTTTTTTCGCGTACCTTAATGTGTGATGAATCGCGATGATCAACCCTCCGACCATCATTACTGAACGCAATCCGATTCCTGAAAACAAAGGAAGCTCGGCAATTCCTTGGGCTATCCCTACGTTGAACGGATTCAACGGTCCTGCCGAGTAACCTGCATACACTCCTACCACAACAATTGAAACGGCAATGATTCGGTCATACCCCATTGCGATTGTCGCAGCCAGCACAATTGCAACAAAAGGCAGCGTCTCTTCCGCCATCCCGAACGTCGCCCCGCCGATTGCAAAAGCTGTCATCGCAATGATGATAAAAATGGATTCTCTGCCTTTTAATCGATGAATAAGTCTGGCCAGTGCCGCATTAATGGCACCGCTTTTTACAATTACTCCAAAAACCCCGCCAACGATTAGCACAAATGCAATAATTTCAGCAGCCCCGACAATCCCGCCAAATACTGATGAAAGAATTCCCCCAATTCCAACGGGTGATTGCTCTGTATAGCTGAAACTGTCTGCAACAATCAATTCCCGTCCAGTTTTTTCATCCATTGCACGATCAAATTGACCTGCAGGGATGACATACGTAAGCATCGCCACAAGTACAATCATGAACATTAGCAATGCTGTGGTAGTAGGCGGTTTCACCTTCCACTTCTTTTCCCCTTTTCCATTTCCCCACCAATCCCCTCATGTATAATGATTGACTATTCCGTCAATTGGAACCAAACGTTATATTCGTCTAATAAATTATAATGTTATAACATTTAAAGGAAGAGAAAACCATGCCAAGCACAGTTTTTACTCGTTATGTGAGTTCCAGTTCCATGTAATACTTCTCTTTGTCCTGTTTCATGACGAATTTAGAGTATTCAACACCCTCCCCTTCATCTGAAAACGTAATTCGCTCCCATACAAATAGAGGGGTATTCGGACGGACTCCAAGTAATTTCACTTCCTTCTCATTTGCAACTGCACCAGAAAAGTAGTTTTTAGATCGTTTAAGAGTAACACTGCAAGTCTTTTTCAACACATCATATATGAATACATCTTTGTTAATAATCGGCTCGTTTTCCGGCCAGATGTCTTGTGGAATATAGGTATACTCCAAAGAAACTATCTCACCTTCTTCATAACCAACCCGTTCCAAATAAACAAATTCAGCATCCGCGGATTTCCCTAACCTTTTCGCAACATTTGGATACGTTCCATGACTTCCGCTCGAAAGTAAATCATGGGCGCTGCTCACTTGTTCATCCATTTTGATAAACTCGGACTTATGAATATTCTTCTCTGTCTGCTGCCCGGTCACAAACGTTCCCCGACCCCGCTGGCGAATCAGCATCCCTTTATCAACAAGGTTCATGATAGCGCGTTTAATCGTAATGTTGCTCACTTCCAGTGATTTGGCCAATTCAGTTTCTGTCGGGATCTGATACCCTTCATCCCATTGACCTGAAATAATCTTTTCTTCCAAGGTGACCTCAACTTGAGCGTATAAAGGAGTTGTGGCCGTTTTATCGATTTTCATTCATCCCACCTCTGTCTGTCAGGTTATAATATTATAACTATTCAAAACTATACAGATTTCCCAAAGCTATGTAAAGAGTTTTTTGAAAACGGTTTCAAATAAGTTTTTCATGCTGTCCTATGCTTGGTGTTTCAGAAGTTATGCATCGTTCTAAGCAAGGGATTGTGCCGCCTCATCCATACTCTTTCTGATGAGCTTTCTTGCGTTTCAAATAGTCTTCATCTTTCCTGATTTCATCCCACCTTTCTTTAAAAATTGCTGCAGACTTCGCTTTCTCTTCATCAATTTGACGCGCTTTCACTGAGCCATCTTCATTATATTTCCGTCCGCCTTTATAATTCGTATACCTGCGTGCGCGAGTATATCCCATTTGGATGAATTTCCGAGCCATATCCATTCCCACAAAGTCGTCGTTTTCTCGATAGGCCTCAAACAATTCACAGATCTTGTCCGCAGATTCTTGAGCAATCTCAGGCGTCTTAAATCTCCAAAACGGCAAAATCTCGCTTTTGTAAGGCTCCACAAGCAACACGCCTTGCTCCCCTTTACCAACTTTATAAAGTTCAGGGTGTTTGCGGAGATCGAGACTTTTATAGTCGAGATCGTAGTCGAATGCCATGATGTGACACTTCCTTTTTTCACTTATTTACCCTCCAGTTAGTTCGTGAAACAGATTTGCCTTGTGATTCGCAACTTCATTTCCGCTTATGTTTTATTTTATTTTAAAGAACCAGTTTATTAAGCCCGGGAACTTACCGCTTACTAAACAATTTTATTTATCTTTGTTTAACTCAGCATTACTTTTAATTAACCCAATAAAAGAAATGTGACTATTAGCTAGTCACACCTCAAACGACCCACATCTTTGTCGAATCCTGTCGACAAATAGTTTCATTTTCACACTATTCTAAATACAAAATATGTCGTATAATGGAACTATTAAACAGTTATAGGAGCTGAATTGGAATGAACTGTGAAAGTTATTTGTTGGATAGCCAAGCTTTGGCACTCATGTCGCACAAAGATGATCAAGGAAGTCGATCCAAAATTATTACGCTGCATGGGATTTACACTTCTAAAAAATCACCTGTGCAACTTCTTAACTTAGTATGTGTCCGTAATCGTTCTACGAAGCTGAGACAAAAACGTGCGGCGTGCGAAATCTTGAAATTCAAGCAAAAACCTCCATTCATTCTATCTGAAGGTATCGGTGTTTTTCCGACCAGCTCCTCTAAACACGATACGTGCTGTTGGATTTTCAATCATTTCTTTACAACCGCGGAAATCGACAAAAAGACGACTGAACTTACGTTTTCCGCTGATATTAAAGTGATCGTGCCAGCTTCACTTCATATCATTCATCAGCAGAACGGCCGCCTGCACACACTGCTTAGTCATTCCTCCCAGTCTAAAAAAGAACTGTACTTTGAACAATTTCTATTTAGAAATGAATGGCAAAATCGTTAACGAGCCAACGTTTTGAAGCGACCACTCTGCTGGGCGCTTTTTAATTTTTTTGGATGTATGTATGAAAAACAACTTTTGACAAAAGCTAAGGATGGATGATTTTTCAGCTGGAAAATGAATCCTAATTAGAAAAGGAGTTGAAACCATGCGAATCGTTTCACGAATTGCACTCGTTCTCGTCATCATCGGGGCGTTGAATTGGGGACTCATTGGACTTTTCCAATTTGACTTAGTTGCCACATTGTTCGGCGGTCAAGCTTCGGTGTTATCCAGAATTGTTTACACCTTAGTCGGGATCAGCGGGATTGTCAGTCTCGGGATTTTGTTTGAAACGGATGATGCGACGGACCCTGATGCGGAGCATACAAGGTTCTCCAATCCAAACTACGGGACAGAATTCGGCGATGAACCCGATTTCACAGAACTTCGGGATGATGCGCGACGCCGGTCAGATGATGATACGATGCTTTAATACAAAAACCGCCAAATCAATTGATTCTGGCGGTTTTTGCATACTTCACGCCCTTTGACGCAAGTAGCAGGCAAGCTGCAGCTGAAGGGCATCGTCTGTATTTTTCAAAGAAAGGTCCAGTGTTTCTTCAATCTTTTTCAATCGCTGGTACAACGTATTGATGTGTATGTGAAGCTTATTAGCGGCTTCTCCTGCTGAGCGATTACTTGCAAAGAATGTAAGAAGCGTTTGTTCCAATGTCCCGTCTGAGCGATCCGCATCACGCAGCGGATCAAATATATCGGTTATAAATTTATTCACTTCTTCTGTATTGCGGCTCGTAAACAATCGGCTAATGCCGATATCGGTATAACGAACAAGATGATGATTTCGCTGCCCTGCAATTGGATTGGTCAATGCGATTTCTGCTTCTCGATACGATTGTTCGATTTGACGCGGCTCTTGAACGAGTGAACCAATGCCACCGTGAAGCGCGTACTCCGAATCTTCCTTTGACCGGTTGACCACTAACTCCTCCAGCTTCTTCTCAAAAAATGACAACTCCGATAGTCCAGTCACTCCCGCGACCACAATCACTTTGTTTTGCCAACCGAATATCGTTTGTATGAATCCGCTGGCTGATGAACGCAGTTCCGCAATCAATCTGAATACGTGTGCTTCTAGCTGCTGGGGATCCGAGCATCCAGTCACTTGAAGCATCGCGACCGCAAATCCTTCCATATTCCGAATGCCAAGCGCTTCCACTTTCTCTTTCAAGACGTCAGGATTCGCTGCATGCAGCAATTCATCAAACAGTTCCCTCTGGGTTTTGTAGTAAAACGCTAATACATTTTGCTTTTGAACCCGCTCCAGTGCAAGCAGCACACTTCCTTGCTCAATTGCTAACTCGCCAATCCGCTCCAGCTTTTTCGAAGATGCGGAAATAAGACAGCCGAGAACAACAGATCCCGACCGAATCGGGTACAAAACGACATCCCCCGTCTCTGTAAGAATAATGGTCTTTGATATTCCTTCTAGCTGAATCTTCTCAAGCAGATTTTTGTAGGATATTCCCTGCGGCAGCTTAGCAGTTGAAGGGATCATTTCGTTAATCAATAAATCTGCGAATACCAAGGGCTGTCCCGCCATTTTGCTTAACTCATCAATCATTTTCTCCGTTCCCATATTTCGCACCGATAACTCGGTAAGTGTTGCGTGAATGGCATCCCGCTGTACTAATTTCTCATTTAATTCCCGAATGCTGGCGAACTGCTTAGCATTTCGGATTGCGATTCCGACCTGTGTCGTAAAGATTTGCAACAGCCACAAATCCCGTTCAGTCAGGAGTTGTTCTGAATTGATCTGCCCTAAATACATGACACATTCAATACGGTCGTCCACTACAATCGGATAGGCAATGACCGATCTAATATTGGTAATATCCTCGACTCTTCTCCCCCAGCGTTTCTTGTTTTCGGGAGAAATACGTTTAACTTTTTCGTAATGAAAGTCTTTCGGATCCGTAATTATAACTGGGGTTCCCCTTTCAAATGCATACCCCACCGGACCTTCTCCCAATTCAAATTCCATTAGTTGAATTTCTTCGAATCGATATCCTTCCGAGGCTTTACAGATGATTTTCTCACGAAGTTCATCGTACAGCCAAAGCGTTCCATAATCGGCATTCGTAATAACATCGAGTGTATGTGTCAAAATGTGCGAAAAGACTTCCTCCAAGTCCAGTGAAGCTGTCGTGTAGCGAATGCTGTCGACAATTCGCGCTAGCTTAGCACGTCCGGTTTCATCCGCATACTCCGAATAGCCTTTGTGCAAAAAGTCGAAGATCATCTCCAGTTCGATTTCATTTAAATCGGTATCTCCTTCTACTAATAAGACGACACGATATTCTTGTGAGTAAGTGAATTGAACAACACTTCTTCCTGCATCTTGTATGACTTCAATCGGTCTCTTATTTGTCCTTTTCGTTTTCGGAGGCATCATGTCGCCCGTGTTGACGAGTGGATAAAATTGCTGAAGCTCGTCTTTCACAATCCAAACCGAATAAGGAACAGTGATTCCGATCCGTTCTAATAAAGCTTCAATGGGTAATGACATTGCTTTCCCTCTTCCCTATATGGAACAATCTCTAATTATCTATTACTAACTATAGAGATTTCTACATTGAACTGTCAACTGAATTAACATACTATTTTAAGTAGGCAGAATTTTAATATGAAAACACTCGGAGGTGCCTCATGGATTTAGATAAAAGCATGATTGGAATATCCAGCAACCCTTATATTGCTGAAATCGACCGGGAGCATGTGACTCGCTTTGCGCAGGCAATCGGTGATGAGAATCCCCTTTATTTCGATGAAACCTATGCGAATGATACGGCTTATAAAGGCGTATCCGTGCCGCCCACATTTTTGGTTGCACTTGGCAGCAGCGTCGAGTTACCGCTAAAGCTGGATTTCAAACGGATGCTGCACGGTGAACAGGAATTCATCTACCACCAGCCTGTCCGCATTGGAGATCGCCTTGAATGCACGATGGCTGTGACTGACGTGTACGATCGCGTCGGGAAAAGCGGGACGATGCAGTTTCTTGTGCTCGATACGGAAATGAAAAAAGAAGATGGCGTTCTCGCGGCAGTCGCGCGCAACACGATTATCTACAGACCCGCACAAAAGGGGGGCAATTGAATGAAAGCGATTACAAAAATTCCTTTTTCTGAGCTGCACGTGGAGATGCAGCTTCCACCGCTTACGAAACCGCCTGTAACACGTGAACAACTTGTCCAGTATGCGCAAGCCTCCGGCGATTTGAATCCTCTCCATACAGATGATGAATTTGCGAAAAGCATCGGCATGGATGGTGTCATCGCACACGGCATGCTCATTATGGGGTTCCTTGGACAATACGTGCAGGAACTAGCTGGGACTGAATCTGTTGTCAGCAACTTTAATATGCGTTTTGGGGCTATGACAAAACCAGGGGATGTAATTACGTGCAGCGGTGTTGTGAAACAACTTACTGAATCTCATGGCGAGCGCATAGCTGTCCTTGAATTGATTGCAGAAAAAGCTCCTGGTGAAAAGGTTGGAACTGGATCTGCAGCACTTACTTGTAAAATCGAGCACGACTGACTAGGAGGTAGCATAGATGTCAACTTATTCAAATCAATGCGCAATCGTCGGTGTCGGCGAAAATCAGCGCTCCCGAAAATCAGGTACGACTCCCCTTCATATGGCGCTCACTGCGGCCCGAAATGCACTCACTGACGCGGGGTTAGAAGCAAAAGATCTCGATGGAATTATGAATTATTCCACTGGCGGAGATTCGTGTCCTTCACATGAACTCGCTACGTACCTGGGTTGTCACCCGAAGTATGTAAAAGACATTAGCGGCGGCGGCAGCAGTACGGAATTGCTGATTGCAGACGCGGTTGCATTAATTGAAGCAGGCATGTTAGAAACCGTCCTGATTTATCGCTCGATGAATGGAAGTTCGGGTGACAAAGTAGGACGCGGATATGACCCGGATATGCTTCAATCCATGCTCCCGGGCGGAAGTTTCATCATGCCGTATGGTTCCGCCAGTCCTACGCAATGGTTCGGGATGTTCGCGAATCGTCATATGCATGAAACCGGAATTACGAAAGAGCACTTAGGACATGTTTGTATCAGCTTCTACGAGCATGCACAACGCAATCCGAATGCATTTTTGAATGGAAAACCACTGGATATGGAAACGTATCTCGCAACGCCTGACATCAGTATGCCATTCAATATCCATGACTGCTGCGTGGAGTTGGATGAAGCGAATGCAATCATTGTAACTTCTGCGTCGAACGCGAAAAATTGTAAGTCTAAGCCTGTTTTCATTGCCGGCATGGCTCCGCGGACGACACATTCACATGTTCATTACTGGACGCAAGTGGACGAAGTTGCGGCTGATCACGCAGCAGCAGATCTGTACAAGTCCGCAGGCGTAAAACCCGAAGATATCCAAGTGGCTTCGATCTACGACTGCTTCAGCTGGGTCGTGATGCGCCAGCTTGAAGCGTATGGGTTTGCGAAACGCGGTGAAGTCGGTGATTTCGTTGCAGCCGGCAATTTAAAAATGGGTGGAAGTCTTCCTTCCAATACTGCGGGCGGCATGCTCTCTGAAGGCTATACACATGGCATGAACAACGTACTAGAGCTTGTCCGTCAATTACGGCATGACTATAAAGGTACAGATCGCCAAGTGAAGGATTGTGAGCTCGGAATTTCTACGGGCTGGGCCGGTCCTGATATCGCAGGTGCGATGATTTTACGAAACTAAAGGAGGCGTCTTGATGACTAAACAGACTGCATATGAAAAGCCGATTCCATTGAAAACCTTGGATAATCATGAGTATTGGGACGCCGCGGATCGACATGAGTTGAAGTTGCAAAAGTGTGCTGAGTGCAGCTCGTTCATTCATCCCCCTGGGCCGGCTTGTCCGACTTGTGGAAGTCCGGAAACGGAGTGGGAGTTGTTAGGTTCGGATATTTCAGCGACGGTGTATTCGTATATTGTGTCGTACCGACCGTTTTTACCGGGGTTCCAGCATGAGTTGCCGACTGTGATTACGGTTGCTGCCCTGGATGCTGCGCCTGATGTGAAGATTATGGCGAATATTATTGGGTGTGATCCGGCGGATGTTGAGATTGGCGTGCCATTGAAGATGACGTGGGTAGATGTTACGGATGACCGCGCGTTGCCGCAGTGGATGCTGGCTCGGAAATAATGGTTACTGATATCTCTCATTCTTTTAAAACATATGACTTGTCACACAAAATCCGGTGATTGAAGCAGAAGGCGGCGACTTCTGAGGGATTAGCGAAGATCGAAGACCCTGGACTGAGCTCAGCGAGGGAAGCGGCTAAGATCGAGCCCCTAGGAAAGCGTCCGCCTGCCGCGAAAATCAACACCGTCTATTATTCAGCTAAATTTGAAAGGGTGTGTCTCAATGGACTTTACATTTACGGAAAAAGAGGAGAAGTTTCGCGGGGAACTGCGTGGCTGGCTTGAGGTGAACTTGCCGAAAGGTTGGCTGCAAGGTGATCGGAAACTTCCTGAAGACAATGAACACTACTCAAAATCCCTCCGCGATTGGCAGCGAACATTATATGAAGGCGGCTGGGCAGCGATTTCGTGGCCGAAAGAATATGGCGGGCGTGATGCGACGCTCATGGAAGAAATCATTTATCACCAAGAAATGGTTCGCGTCAAGTCCCCTCCCCTTGTGAACTATATCGGGATTCACATGGTCGCACCGACCCTTATGCAAATGGGAACGGATGCGCAGAAGGATGAATTCATCGGAAAAATCTTAACGGGTGAGCAAGTTTGGAGCCAAGGGTATTCAGAACCGGGTGCCGGATCTGACCTGACGGCACTCCAAACAACCGCTGTGAAGAAAGATGGCAAATGGGTCATTAACGGACAAAAGGTTTGGACGAGTTTTGCGCATCTGGCAGACCGTTGTTTCCTACTCACGAAAACCAGCCAATCGGAAAAGAAACATGAAGGCATTACGGTGTTCCTGCTCGATATGGACCAGGAAGGCGTGGAGACTCGCCCGATCGTTCAAATGGATGGGCATCAGGAATTCAATGAAGTCTATTTGACCGATGCCATAGCGACTGACGAGGACATCGTCGGTGAAGAAGGCAAAGGATGGGCTGTCCTGATCGCGCTTATGCTGCATGAACGTTCTGGGATTGCGGCGCAAGTGTTTACGCTGGAGCAACAGTTCGACAGTGTCATTGAAATGGCGAAAACGATCCGTGTGAATGGCACTCCTCTTATCGAAGATCCATTTGTAGAAGACGGACTCGCTGACTTACACGCCCGCATTAACGGCGCGAAGCTGAATTATTATCGAAATATTACCCATACACTCAAAAACGGCAAGCCAGGGGCTGAAAGTTCGTTGGATAAACTCCTGGTGAGCGAGTTGACGAAAGAAGTTTTCGACTTTGCGATGACAATTCAAGGTCATGCAGGCGTACTAACCCATGACGACGCGTTGTTTGACGGAGAGATGCAGCGACAATATCTGGCATCATTCGGCGCAACAATCGGCGGCGGCACAAGTGAAGTGCAGCGCAACACGATTGGCGAACGCATTCTTGGATTGCCAAAAGACTTAGGACGATAACTGAACTGGAGAGGTGATTGATATGGATTTTGCATTAAGCGAAGAACAAGAGCTGTTTCGGACAGCGATTCGTAAATATATGAACAACCTTAACGGAACAGAAGCCGCTCGCGCTGTCATTGACGGCAAACTCGACGTCGTTAAAAGCGCCGCTTCAGGACTTGCGGAAATGGGCGTCACAGCGATTCCCGTTTCGGAAGAATCTGATGGTCTTGGCCTTGGCGCACTCGACTTAGTTCCCGTGTTTGAAGAAACCGGACGCGTGCTGCTGCCGGGTTCTCAGCTTGAGACACTCGCTCTTGCTGTTCCTTTACTTGAGTCTTTCGGAACACCTGCACAGAAAGCGGCCCGGCTGCCGAATGTTGCGTCAGGCGCAAGTACGATTTCTGTTGCTTGGTACGAAAAAGGCACGAGTCTCTTCCCTAACTCTTTCTGCTGTGTTGCAGCGAAAACGGAGAACGGCTATGCGTTGACGGGTACGAAAACGCTGGTTCCTGTCATTGGCGATCCAGATGTTTTTATCACAGGAGCACAAACAGCTGAAGGGAAATCTCTATTTCTTGTAAAAGCCAGCGACCTGTCATCAGTGCGGACGCTCTCTGTTGTGGACGAAACTCAGCAGCTTGCTGAAGTGACATTTGATGCTGCACCTGGTGAACTGCTGGGTGAACCTGGAAACGCCGCGGATATGTTGAAGCACGGACTTCTCCACTTCAACGCTGCGCTATGTTCGAGCATGGTTGGCGGAATGGATGAGCTGGTCAAAATGACAGCGGAGTATGCAAAAATCCGTGTTCAGTTCAATCAGCCAATTGGACGTTTCCAAGCGATTAAGCATGGGATTGTTAACATGAAGCTTGATCTGGAGACAGCACGCTCTCTTTCCTATTATGCAGCATGGGCTGTCGAAACAGATGCTGTGGATAAAGTCGCGGCTGTGCACAGTGCCCGGTCGTTCATCTCAAAAGCGTATATCAAGGCGGCTGGTGATTCGATTCAAATTCACGGAGGCATCGGGTTTACGGAAGAATTGGATGTGCAGCTGTTCTTGAAACGCGCTCGATATTATGAGAACTATTTCGGTTCCGTACGCGATTCACGTAAAGCGACGGCACATTCTCTTGGCTGGCACTCGGTTCCTGCTAAGCGTGATGCTGTTCCCGTTTCTTGAAGATAACTTGTTGATAACTTGTGAGTAAACAAGGCACAGTTAGTGGATACTTTGTTGATGAATTGTTAGTAACTTTTTATTGTGTGTGGATAAAGGCGTATAAACAGACAGCTAGTGTGTTGGAGGATGTGTTGGAGGTTAGGATCACTTTCCGTGATTTATGAGCGCATTCCAAGGGTTATGATCACTTCTCGTGTTTTATGAGCGCTTTCCATGAGTTATGATCACTTTCCGCGATTTATGAGCGCATTCCAAGGGTTATGATCACTTCCCGCGGTTTATGAGCGCATTCCGAGGGTTATGATCAATTCTCGTGTTTTATGAGCGCTTTTCATGAGTTATGATCACTTTCCGCGATTTATGAGCGCATTCCAAAGGTTATGATCACTTCTCGTGATTTATGAGCGCATTCCATGAGTTAGGATCACTTTCCGCGATTTATGAGCGCATTCCGAGGGTTAGGATCACTTCTCGTGTTTTATGAGCGCTTTCCATAAGTTATGATCACTTTCCGCGATTTATGAGCGCATTCCACAAATTGCGGAGACTTCCCTACAACACCAGAGGAATTCCAATAGAATCACAAATAAAAACACCTATATAAGGAGGAGAATGATGATGGCAGTGTCTACAGACTTGAAAGAGTATCAGAACCTGATTGGCGGAGAATTACGTACAGCTAAAGGCGGTGCACTTACAGATAGTATGGATCCTTCTACCGGAAAGGTATGGGCGCGGGTGCCTAAAAGTTCCAAGGAAGATGCCGTGACGGCAATTGAAGCGGCACGGAAGGCGTTCCCTGCGTGGAAAGCTTTGTCGGCTGGTGAGCGGGCTGCGTGTTTGCGTGATGCAGCTGAAGTTATCGCCTCTAATGGCGGAGAACTTGCTGGACTTGAAACGCAAGACAACGGATGGGTGATCCGGGAAACTTCGTATGGACTGATTCCTGTTTTACAGCAAGTTTGGCTGGATGCAGCGGGAAAAGCGACCGAAGCGAATCGGGGTCAAACCGTTCCTATGAGTCCCACAAGTCTCGGATATACATTGCGTGAGCCTTATGGGGTGGTTGTAGGGATTACACCATGGAATGCTCCACTCTTTACATTTTCAATTAAAGCAGCTTATGCACTTGCTGCAGGAAACACGGTTGTCATCAAACCATCTGAACAATCGGCGGTCTCTTCCCTTCATCTTGCTAACTTGCTGAAAGATGTTTTCCCTGAAGGCGTCCTCAACGTCATTTGCGGCCCGGGCTCTGAAATTGGAGACACGCTTGTCGAGCACCCGGATGTTGATAAAGTGAGTTTAACAGGTTCAGGCGGTACTGCCAGCTCCATCGCAAGAGCAACTGCTGGAAAGCCTAAGCCTTTAATTTTAGAGCTGGGTGGAAAGTCTGCCAATATCCTATTTGAAGATGCCGATATAGAAAAAGCAGTGGAGGCCATCAGTTCATATAGTATTTTCACTGGAAACTCGGGGCAGCTTTGCGTGGGAAGTTCACGTCTGCTCGTTCACCGGTCGATTATTGATCAGGTCGCTGAAGGCATTAAAAATTACCTTCAAAATCCAGAGTTGAAACAGTTTGGTTCGACGATGGATCCAACGACAACTACTGGCCCTATCGCAAACAAATCACAGTTTGAAAAAATACGTTCCTATATTCAGCTTGGTTTGGATGAAGGCGCGGAGCTCGTTTACGGCGGCCGCTCTGGCGGTTCTGAACTCATTCCAGATCGAAGCGACTTGGCGGACGGTTATTGGATCGAGCCTACTCTTCTTAAATCAGAGTCTAATATGTTAAGAGTTTGCCAGGAAGAGATTTTCGGCCCCGTTGCCGTCATGATTCCATTTGATACCGAAGAAGAAGCAATTGAATTGGCGAACGGCACTGAATTCGGACTGGCTGCCGGGGTTTGGACGAAAGATTTAGGTCGTGCCCACCGCATGGTTGCTTCACTTGAAGCAGGAAACGTATGGGTCAACACGTATGCACGAGTCGGTGTGGATTTACCATTCGGCGGTGTCAAGAGCAGTGGATTCGGGTCAGACTCTATTGAAGATTATTCACGCGAAAAAGCATGTGTTATTGAACTTTAATTTCCAATCTCGGTTGGTGTTCACGCCAATCGAGATACTTTAATTCAGAGGGATTGGGTCTATATTCGAGGGAGGCGGTGGTCAAATGAACGTTAAACTTTCAAAAAGAGAAAATTACGATCAAGATTTGCCAGAAGTACTCGACATTCCGAATGTGTCAGCAGGAGCCATCTTAAAAGGAAGCGTTAAGCAATACGGTCCTAAAGATGCTTACATTTATCGCGACACACGGATTACGTATGACCAGATTTACACAGAAGCAAAAAGGTTTGCAAATGCACTGCGTACGCTTGGCGTAGGACGCGGGATGACGGTGTCTACACACCTTCCTACATGTCCTCAATACGTAGCTGCGTATTATGGAATTATTTTATCCGGGGCTGCTTACTCCCCACTGAATCCATACTTGCCTGCCGGTGACTTGACGTATCAATTGAATGACTCTGAAACGAAAGTCGTCATTACGCACGAATCGGTGGCAAAGTCGATTCAGGAAGTACTTGCGGATACAGGTGTACAGCAAGTCATCATGACCGGTGAATCCGAGATCTATTCGAATGAGACTCCCGCAGATGTCTCAACTTTCGACGGATGGCACAGTTTTGCGGCACTGAAAGCTGCTGCGTCGGACGAAGAATTCGATCCTGGCATTGATCCGCAGGAAGACTTAGTGCACATCGCTTACACCGGCGGTACGACAGGAAGTCCGAAAGGCGTCATGATCACACATGCGAACTTAGTGAGCAATATTACACAAATTGCAGCGTGGACAGCTGGGGCATTGCCTGTGGTCGATGAGGATGGAGCCTTGCGTTTTGTTGCGGTAGATCAGGACAGGGAATCTTACAAGAAAAAGTATTTGATTCCCCTTGGGGAGGAGATTCGGTTAAGCCCTTCCCCGCTGTTCCATATTACCGGCGGAATCGGCATGATCGTTTCCCCTATGGCGCAAGGCGTAACGACACTATTACCGGATCGTTTTGTCCCTGCCCAGTTCTTAGAGTTAATGGAGAAATACAAAGTTTCTTCTATTAACGGAGCACCTGCTATGTGGAATGTGCTGCTGAATTTGCCGGGAATCGACTCGTATGATTTCTCTGCCATTCGCAACATCAGCTCTGGAGCTGCCCCGCTTTCTCAAAAAGAAATGGGCTTGCTGAAAGAAATGTTCCCGAATGCGCGTGTTGGGGAAGGCTACGGATTGACGGAAGCCACTGCATCTGTGGCTGGCAGTGTTATGATTTCGGGCGGAGTCCATAAAATTGGAACTGTTGGACTGCCTACGTATAATACGGAAATCAAAGTCGTTTCGCTTGATGGAATCAGTGAAGAACCTCTCCCTTCAGGCGAAAGCGGCGAGATTTGTATTAAAGGGCCGCAAGTGATGAAAGGTTATTTAAATAAACCCGAAGAAACTGCGGCGACGCTTCGCGGTGGCTGGCTGCATACCGGTGATATCGGAATTATCGATGAAGAAGGCTACCTGGCAATCGTGGATCGTAAAAAAGAAATGCTGATCTACAATGGATATAACGTATATCCCAGCCGGATCGAAGAAGTAATCGTCTCCCACCCTGCGGTGCAAAATGCGATTGTGATCGGGAAGCCTGTGGAAGGCGTTGGAGAGATTCCAAAAGCATTTGTCATTGTCAAACCTGGAAGCACGCTTAGCGTTGTAGAGTTGATGACCTACACGAACGAACGCGTCGTCCATTACTCTAAAGTGCGTGAACTTGAGTTCATGGAACAATTCCCAATGACGGCTGCCGGAAAGATTTCAAAGATCCATTTGAAAAAGATGGAACTTGAAAACCAATGATTGAGCGCGCTTCGCCCATGTGGCGAGGCGTTTTTCATCTTCCTTAATAAGCCATTATCCCTGTACAAGTTGTATATTATGCATAGTTCATATAAGGTATTTATGCCTATTGAAGTTTCAAAAACATATTTCCAGTTACGTAAATAGTTTCATTTGGCACTAGGATTAGTCAACTTTCCAGGTGTACGATTTAATTACATAAAATTATAAATTGCCAAATGGCCAGAGGAGAATAAGCATGAAGAAGTTATACGCACCTATTATTGCCGCTACATTCGCAGCTAGTACATTTTTGTCACCAATATCCATTGCATCAGCTTATGATAATTCGTCAAACCCAGGGAATCCTAACGGTTATGAAAACCCTTATTATAATGGAAACCAATCAGGATCAAATAACCCAAATGGACAAAATCCTGGATATGGAAGCGAGCAGCAAAACGGTGGAGACTACTCCAATAAGGGCGCTGAAAAGCAATTACTTTCAATTGATAAGCAATTAATGAAAGTAGAAGAGCTCATTGTCAAATACCAAAACAAATTCGAGAAAATGACATCTGATGATGATAACGACAGAGATCAGGACAAAGACAAAGATAAGAATAAAGACAAAGATAAAGACAAAGACAAAGATAAAGATAAAGACAAAGATAAAGATAAAGACAAAGACAAAGACAAAGATAAAGATAAAGATAAAGATAAAGACAAAGACAAAGATAAAGATAAAGACAAGGTTAAAGACCAAAATCAAGAACAACAACCCACCGAAGAGAATCCAGGCCTTGTTCTGCCTTTAAACGTTCCCAATGTGCCAGTTAAATCGCAGGAAGAGGATGCAGCTCCTTCTGAAAAACCGTTAACAGACAAGGAAAAAGAAAAGGCTGAGAAACAAGCTGAAAAAGAGAAAGAAAAAGCGGAAAAGCAAGCACAGAAAGATAAAGAAGAAGCTGAAAAACAAGCCGAACTAGACAAAGAAAAAGCGGAAGACGAACAGGAAAAGGCTGAAGAGGAAGCTGAGGACAAAGCTGAAAAAGAAGCGGATCTTGCTGAAGAACTTGAAGATGCAGTTGAAGAGTATAACGATTACACTGGTAAATTCACTTCTCTTAGCCATCGTTTAGATGGTATATCTCGTCAGTTAGATTCATTCGCAACACGTATTTCAGACCCGGCCTTACTCACTTCACGCTATGAACGCATTGAGCAATTGCGTCTGGACTTAACCGCTGCAACAGATAAAATAAACGGCATTCAAAACACTGTCATCGAGAAAATTAAGAATGAGCAGGATGCTGAAGTTAAACCAGAGGCACCCGTTGAAGATGCTTTCAAACCTTGGAACATTAAGTTCAGTAAACCATTAGATGAACAAGCAATTTCTGAATTGAATGTAGTAGTTGTTGATTCTGCTAATAATTTAATTGCAACTACTACCACATATGATCTTGCAACGAAATCCCTTGTCATTACACCACAGCAGGCATATAAAACAGGTGAGCGATATACGTTGTTTATCGACAAAGAGATTAAGAGCCATAATGGTAAAACGTTGAAGAAATCAATCAAGAAAACATTCTATGTGAAATAACCAAATGAAAACTCACCTTCCGCTAATATTGAAGGTGAGTTTTTTGACCTTTTCAACACCAAACTAGTTCAAATTGTTGGTTGCCGCCGATGTATTTCAGTAAAGCCTTATCCTCTTCGATCACTTGACCCAGGACATTCACTCTCTCATCTGCTGATAAATCGATTTTCGTCACTTGAAGCTCACCTTGATAACGTAAATAGCGCTCATTATCGACAGTGATTGTTCCTTTCGGCCGCGGTGCGCAATAGTGTGCAGGAACGGAACTTCCTGATTTCATTGCCGCAGGCCGGGATTCACTGGAACGAATGACATCCCGAGCGCTGTCCGGACGATTTGTATGGAGTGTCCCAGCCATTTTTAATGCTTTTGGGTCTGCTTGTTCAAATGACTTCGCGCGCAGTTGGATGATATTTTTCTGATATGCTTTAAATTGCGCTAGGCTTGTCTCACTTAAACCCGGGTCCCCGATGAGAACTTTATCGACATATGCCTCTTTCATCAGCTCTAAACTTGCTGCGAGCGGTGATACGTGCCGGTGTTTTTCAAGCGTAGGCAACGTCTCAAAGAGCGGACCTCTAAGTTGGCCATCTCCAGGTGCAAACGCCATAACACGCACACCTTCATCATGCAGCCAGCTGTTTCGTTGAATGAAATCAGCCAGATCCAGTGCCGTTTCCGGCCTCGGATAGAAGTTATGCCATGCTTCCGTCGCTTCCAGACGCAGCCCTTCAGCTTTCATCTCACTTAATTCTTCATGGGTCACCGTGCTCGCATTCAGCGCGATACGCATCACTTGTGACAATTCCGCGATCACTTTCGGAGAGATTCCGTAATCGAGACGCAATCCGCTAATTCCCCATTCGAGCAATCCTTCTGCTTGGTCCCATGTAAATCCAAGATTGTCGAGCGCACTGGGACTGACATCCACCATCAGCTCCATTCCTAGCTCTTGTGCTAACTTCCCAAGCTGTTGAACTTCATCCTTGTAGGCAGACGCATCATTTTCTGGAATATGCAGTGACGTGAAAATGGATTGAAAGCCCGCAGAATTCATCTCACGTAACCGTTTTTCGTGTTCTGTGAAGCTGACCGTTCCTAAATAGACCGACATGCCGAGCATCTCGTTCACCATCCTTTTCCCGTAACAAAAAGTAAGGCACTCATCCCCATTATCGCTAATGGAGACGAATGCTGTTTTCTGTTAAATATCGCGTGCCATTTCTTCTTTGAATCCAAATAGATAGGTGAACAAGAATCCGCCGCCATACGCGATTAGAAGTCCAAGGAAGTAGTACAAGTACTTGCCGTCATCGATGAGCGGAATGAGGGAAATTCCTGATACACCAATCCCTGTCGCTGCCGTGTGCATCACTGCTTGGAATGCGCCGCCGAGCGCTGCACCCATACAAGCGGTAATGAACGGGCGGCCGAGCGGCAATGTAACTCCGTAGAGCAGCGGTTCCCCAATTCCTAGGAATCCTACCGGCAATGCCCCTTTAATAATATTACGGAGACGATGGTTTTTCGTTTTCACGAAGATTGCCATTGCGGCACCCACTTGTCCGGCTCCAGCCATTGCTAGAATTGTCAGCAACGCGGTATTACCGAATGTGTTGATTAATTCCAAGTGGATTGGTGTGAGTCCATGATGCAATCCTACCATGACGAGCGGTAAGAAGAATCCTGCAAGGATAGCCCCGGCAAAAACTCCGCCTACATCAAGAACTGCTGTCAGTCCTTTTGTAATTCCATCAGCTAATAAGCCAGCAACCGGTACAATTGCATAAAGCGAGAAGAAGCCAACAGTAAGTACGGTAATCAGCGGAGTAAAGATGATATCAATCGCTGCCGGCATTACCTTACGCACATTCTTTTCAACAAATGTCATTAGGAATGCAGCAAAGATGACCCCAAATAACCCCCCGCGCCCGACAACTAACGGTTCACCATAAATCGTAATTTCTGCAAGGAATGGATTGAATAAGAACATACCGGCGATGGCGCCAAGCACAGGTGTTCCACCGAATTCTTTCGCTGTGTTCCAACCGACAATGACTGCCAAGTACGTGAAGACACTCGTTCCGAGAAGCAGCAAAATCTGCATCCATGTTTGGGTCGGATCGACACCTGCGTTTTTCGCAAAGTTCGCCGCTCCGTTAATAATTCCTGATGCAACGAGTCCCGGAATCAGAGGGATGAAAATGTTACCAATTCTTCTTAGGAAACTTTTGAACGGTGTCCGGTTTTTCTCTTTTCTGCGTTCGTTGTCAATCGCAGCACGTTCTTCAAATGTTAAGCTGTCATACTCGGGTTCTGACTCTTCCCCGATTCCAAGACCTGTCAGCTGACTCATTTCATCTGCAACCCGGTTCACAGTCCCGGGTCCGATGACGACCTGTAAAGTTTCGTCGACGACAACCCCCATGACACCTTCGACTTTTTTCAATGCCGCAATATCTGCTTTACTATCGTCTTTCAATGTTAGACGAAGCCGCGTCATACAGTGGGCGATTTTACGAATGTTATCTCTGCCGCCAACGTGTTCCAGTATGCCCGTCGCCATTTGCTGCTCTTTTCTCATCCTGCACCCTCCCTCTCTTAACTGCTAGTGAATGACTCAACAAAACCATTTTATGCTTGCTGCGTAGCTTTTCGAACAAACCCGCCTGTTGCTTGGATTCGTTCTTGCGCCTGTTCTCTTGAACAATCAAGTAAAATCATGACGGTCGCTGTTTTCACATGTTTTCCGGAAGCTTCATAGAAAGATGCTGCCGTTTCTAAATCAGCACCTGTTGCTTCCATGATGATGCGTTTTGAACGCTCCTGAAGCTTCAAGTTCGTCGCTTGAACGTCAATCATCAAGTTCTCGTATGCTTTGCCGATTCCAATCATCGCGGCAGTTGAAATCATATTGAGAACCATTTTCTGTGCGCTTCCTGCTTTTAATCGAGTGGACCCTGTTAATACTTCGGGGCCAGTTGCGAGTTCAATTACAATGTCAGCATGGCTGCTCATTTCAGCGCCTGCGTTACAGCTAATGCTCACTGTATGGGCAGCTGTTTCGCGTGCATAGTCCAGTGCACCAATCACATAAGGGGTTCTTCCGCTTGCCGCGATTCCAATGACGGTATCGGTTTCATTCATCTGAATATCCTTTAAATCTTGAACGCCCAGCTCGGGATCGTCTTCAGCGCCTTCTACAGCTTTTGTGAACGCTTTCAACCCTCCGGCTATTAAACCAACGACCATATCTGGTGAGACACCAAATGTCGGTACACATTCAACTGCATCCAAAATTCCAAGACGGCCGCTTGTTCCTGCCCCAACGTAAATCAGTCTTCCGCCTTTTTGAAACGAATCAATCACGGCATTTACTGTTTCTTCGATCTTCGGCAACTGTTGGTAAATCACCTCAATTACAGAGCCATCTTCTTTATTCATCGCTTTTAGCACATCTGTGACACTCATCGTGTCTAATGACATCGTATGTGCATTGCGTTGTTCCGTGCCCAATTTCTCAAGCATGCGCCCACTCCTTTCACCAATTCATTGGCTCTATTGTACGCTCTTGAGAAATTATAAGTCAATAGTTTATTACTAATATATGAAATGTAATTTCATTTTATGCAAAATTCATTACCTTCTCAATTTCACCGCCTGTTCCCGCGCGTTCTGGTATCGATCGATGATAGACTCGCCCATTTGGTTCACGAGACTGATATATAAGCTATCAATAACGGTCAGCTGTGTCATGCGTGACGTAATACTGCCAACGCGAAAATCCTTCTCGACATTCGGTGTTGCCAGTTGAATATCCGACTCCTTTGAGAGAGGGGATTTGTTCAGATTGGTAATGCTAATGAGCGTAGCCCCCTGTTTCTTCGCAAACCGCGCCAGTTCAACGACGTCTTTCGTTTCACCAGACATACTGATGGCTACAAAAATATCGTTCTCGCTCAAAAATGGGATTACCGACAGCATGTAATGAAAGTCTGCATGATATTCCACTTGGTAACCGAGTTTCGCAAATTTAAATTGAGCATCCATCGCTGCAATCGCCGACCCGCCTACTCCGTAAAACAAAATACGATGCGCCGATTGAAACGCTTTGACTGCCTTTTCAAGTTCTTTCTTTTCAATAGAAGCAAGCAGCAAATCGATCGCCCCGCGGTTGACATGGACCACTTTTTGAAACAATTCATAAGGAGAGTCTTTCTTCTGTGTGATTGAAAAATCCGTTATGTACTCTTCCGTGGTTGCAAGCTCCTGTGCCAATAAAATCTTGAACGCCTTGAAGCTGGCAATCCCTACAGACTTTGTAAAGCGCACGACAGATGCTTCACTGACGTCCGTCTTCGCCGCCAATTCCTTAGTCGTCATGGTCGGAATCAGTTCTGCGTTGTTCAGGATATATTCTGCGATTCTAAGCTCTGTTTTCGAGAACCGGTTCAATTGCCCTCTAATTTGTCCCAGCATCTAATTCCCCTCCTACTCTATTCCTTTCATTATGAACGAAGTGAGAGTCTTTTGACAATGTTCAATCGAAAGTTTCGAAGTTTTCGGAGGTGTGATTAGGGATAGCGCCATCCACTGCCAGCTGCCCATTTTCCATTCTCCGACAGTTCTTAAGGTTTGTACGACATGTGGAAACCTTTCTTCGTCAGTGAACGAATCTTCTCCATCACAACGCGCGATTTCTCCGACACTTAGCGAAGTTTCTCGATAACGGAACACAATTCAACCGCGTTAAGGGATTAATTGGTAGCGCTTCGCGCGTTAGGGACGGGCATTCTTGATGCGCGAGTGGAATCGGCCAGATCGCAGAGAAAATCGGCCATGTGGCGAAAACAATCGGCCACTCTTCATGATAAATCGGCCATATCCAGCAAACTATCAGCCACGTAGAAGAATCTATCGGCCAGCGCACACAATCCACCGATTCATCCAACAATTTGTCTTCCCATCCATTTGGAAACCTTGTATAATTGTCTTAAAATTCAAGACTTGAATGGAGCGCTTACGATGAAGAAAATTGGAGCGGTGTTAACTGCAGCCGTATTAACTTTAGGAGTCGCAGCCATACCGGCACAGCCTGCAGATGCGGCACCAGCAAAATTTAAAAATTGCACAATGCTGAATCAAACCTACAAGGGCGGAGTATCGATGAATGCCACGGTGCGCAATAAAGGCGGGAAAACTAAATATGCACCGACTGTCAACGCTGCAATTTATAACAGTCACACTAAATTAGATCGTGACAAAGACGGCATCGCCTGCGAACGTTAAGCTCTACAAACAATAGAGGGGAGCACATTGACGAGTAAAAACTCTTTTCAATTGGATACCTTGTCTATGTAGTTGCTCTGGCTTGTGCTTATTTCATCATAGAACCACAGAACATCTTGGCTCCTATATTGACGCTTACGTTGTTATTCGGCACCTATCAGATTTATATTTGTGTTATTCATCCAAAGCGGCGACTTAAATCCGAACAGTAAAAGAAGCACCCTCCACTATTTTTCTGGAGGATGCTTCTTTTCATTTGATTTGCCTCATTTGAGCCACACCCGCAATAATTACGGTACCCATCAGCACAAGTATTATAAGGAAAACATATAAGCTCATGGCAATTGAGTCACCGAGTGCTGCACGGACAATTTCCCATTGAATGTAACCTATTAATAGGAGTGAGAGGTTTTTAACCCGGTTCAACAGCTCCCGACTGGCTTGATAAAACCTTTTCGCGTTTGCTTGAGTTAAACGTTTAGGATAGTTATGCGCTTCAGGATAACGCTCTAATCCCTCCAGCAGTGCAAACATCCCTAAACCAATCATCGGCAGCAGCAATAGAAACCATTTTGAGCCGAAGTTATCCACTTCGCCCGCTAAGTTAAAGTGGATGGGTACTTCATCCGGCAACTTCCCCCATTGAAAAACGGTATAGAAAATGACGGCGAGGAAAAGGCCCGCAGCGACCACGTCACAAACTCGATCTATTTTTGTTTTGCGGGTTTCTACACGTTGAATCGGCTTTTGCATGTCCTCCACTTCCTTTTCATATCAAGTCTGTTTCCTATTCTACGAAAAGGGATGCTGAAGGTTTCAACTACCCTCCCATACAAAAAAACCGCTCTCACAATTACGCTCGGGCCGCCTTCATTTTCACTAGTATTCTTCAATCCAGCCATCCTTTTTCCCGACAAATCACAAGCGCTTCCACTTTGTTTTTTGCACCGACCTTCTGCAGGATTTCGGACAAATAGTTCCGGACTGTCCCTGGCGATAAATACAGCTCCGTTCCAATTTCCTTGGATGTAAGGCCATTCGCTGCGTGGCTCAGCAATTCTTGTTCCCGTTTTGTTAATGGATTTTCATTCGAAAAATGTCCCATCACAAGTTCTGAAGAATATTCACGTTTCCCTTGCATCACCTCTCTGATTGCATGTGAGAGTTCTTCAATGGAACCGTCTTTTAACAAATAGCCTCTGACATCCGACCGAAGTGCACGTTCAAAGTATCCAGGCCGCGCAAAGGTCGTCAAAATAACAACTTTGCAAGAAGAGTCCGCTGCTTTTAATTGATCCGCAACATCTAATCCACTCATCTTTGGCATTTCAATATCCAGAATACATACATCCGGTTTCAGTTGTTGAATTAATCGTAATGCTTCTTCTCCATCTTGTGCTTGCCCAATCACGGTTAGATCCTCTTCAAAATCGAGCAGCGTGCCGAGTGCGCCGCGTAAGATTTTTTGGTCTTCTGCAATCAAGAGTGAAATCATCCAGTTTCTCCCCCTTTCGTTGTAATGGGAAGTGGAACAATCAGCTTAAACTGAGTACCCGATTGGTCTTGAATTGACAGAGTGCCTTCCACTAATGCCAGCCGTTCAACGATGCCGTTCAGGCCGTTCCCATAATGAGCCCCCATCATGCCAATTCCGTTGTCCTTGATGCTCGTTACCAAGCCGCCATCTGTTTCCTGAATCGATACGAAACACGTTGAAGCCTCGCTATGCCGGACAATATTTGTTGCCAGCTCCCGAATGCACATTCCAATAATCGTTTGCTTGAGTGGAGCCAGTTCTGGAAGGGGTTCAGGAAGTTCCGTCTTCAGCTCGATAGAAGCAGCAGAAAGAATTTCCTGCATCTGTATCAGCTCCTCTGCAACGGAACTCCCTCTCATGTCGCTCACTAATTCTCTTACTTGCTTTAAAGCTGAACGCGATGTATTTTCAATTCCCTTCGCTTCTTCTAAGACCCTTTCAGAATCGTTTCGAACGCGCTGGACCACCTGGCTTTTCAATGTTATTAATGACAGCGTATGTCCGAGCGTATCATGGAGATCCCGCGCGATTCGTACACGCTCTTCTTGCCGGCTCAATTCACGGATTTGTTCATTCGCAGCATCCAATTTTTCTTCAAGTCTGCTGCGTTCCGCGCTGTTGCGGACAGCGATAGGCGTGAGTGCCATTACTATAATGAATGGAAAAACCCCTATCCCTGTTTCCATTCCATATTCATCCACCAGCAACAGGCCGTAGAGGACCAGACTGCTTGTGAACACACTTACCGATTTTTTAAATAGACGTTTGTCTCCAATCCATCCAATGAAATTCGATATATAAAAAGCCAATATCAGATTATAAGGTTGGTAGAACCAAGCCAAAGCCAGAATGAGAACGAAGAGGATTGCAGACCAAATAATCAGCCTTGCATCCAGCACCGCTCGATAAGCTTCACGGTAAGCGACGACAAATATTGCTAACAGAACTACTCCAAGCATCCGTTTCGTGCCGGTTTCCGACAATACATGAAATAATGGGATTGCCAAATATGCAAGAAACACGTATGGAATCCAGCCGAATCGTCTTGGAAATAATTCAAATGATTTCATCTGCTAGATCGCCTCCTGCAACCGCCTTCGTTGAATTGATAGTACCATGAAAACAATCGTATAAGCGATCAAAATCAGGATCCCCCCTAGATTAGGGACATCTCCGCGTATAATCGACCAAGCGCCAGCTCCATACTGATAAGATGGTAACCAAGATGCCATTTTCTGCAGCAGTCCAGGAAGTGATTCTATCGGCATCCAAATCCCTCCCATCACTGCAAGCGTCAAATAGATCAGGTTGCTAATCCCCGATGCTGTGTCGGACTTCTTCATCGTACCGATTAAACTTCCCAGGGCTAGAAACGGGATTGCTCCCAGCAAAATCCATACACCTGCTGTGACCCATTCGATAGCAGGCATCGAAATCCCGTTGATCAGTCCCCCGCTTGCGAAGATTACTATAATGATAACGGCATGCACTGCTGTTTGCCCCGCCATTTTTGCAATGAAATAAACAGCTCCGGATACGGGGGTTGTTCTTAAATACATTGTCCATCCCTGATTCCGTTCCTGAACAAGACGGAGTCCAAGTGTCATAATTGAACTTCCCATCACACTGAACGCGGTCATTGACATGAGAAAGTGTTTCTCCCACAATTCGGGGTCGCCTACATTCTGTATCATGATTTTCGTATATAACACATAAAACACAATCGGGATGAGAAGCGACCAAAAAATGAAATACTGATTTCTGAAAACACGCAATGCCTCGACCCGGCATTCATTCCATAAAGTCTTCAATCAGCTCACCTCCCGACGGTTAGTCAGCTGATTATATGCATCTTCTACTGTTCCTTTAGTTATTGTCACATCACTCATTTCAAGATTAAGTGTATATAAGATTTTCAAAATAGAATCAGGATTTTCAGTGAAAACTATCACTTTCTTACCATCTACATGAACATCCAAAACGCCAGCTTCTTGAAAAAACCCTGGGTGCTGCGGCTCGTTCGTTGTGAATGTTATCCGCTGCCTAGCCAGCTTCTTTTTCATCATTGCCGGCGTTTCATCTTCCATCAGCTCGCCGTGATTGATCATCAAAACCCGGGTCGCTGCAACCTCCACTTCCTCCAAATAATGGGTAGTAAAAATGATGGTTGTGCCGCGTTCTGCAAGTTCCCCAATCGATTTCCAAAACTTTTTCCGTGCAATGGCATCCATGCCGGCAGTTGGCTCATCCAAAAATAGCATATCTGGGTTACCAGCCAGCGCCAGAGCGAAACTGACACGCTGTTTTTGGCCGCCCGTCAACTTTTCAGTGCGCATATTCAGTGAGTTTTCATCTAGCCCAGTTAGCTTAGTCAACTGTTCTATTGAGAGCGGTCGTGGATAATACCCTCGAACCAATTGAAGGATTTCTTTGACGGTGACTGTATCCAGCAACCTGACTTCCTGTAACATGACACCTGTCCGTTCCCGAACTGCCTTCATATTTGGATGCTTTCCTGAAATAGTAATCCTCCCTGCTGAAGGTTCCAGCAGACCAAGAAGCATCTGGATTGTTGTGCTTTTCCCCGCTCCATTCGGTCCTAATAACGCCACCACTTCTCCTTTATCAATCTGAAAAGTTAAGCCCTTTACAGCCACCTTTCCTTTAAATGATTTTTCCACTCCCACACAATCAATGATTGTTGTCATGCGCTCACTCCTTTGACTTTATCGTACTGAAAGTCGTGAGCGAGTTGCAGTCCATTCTGTCATCAGTTCTCATGACACTTGTCATATTAAAAAAGCTTTGCGCAGATGGCAAAGCTTTCACGTTTCAACTACTATTCAGCAGGTAAATGTTGAACCTTTGTGACGTATGTGGATAACTCTGTACTCAGAATGGGATTATGCGGAGGTGTGCCCGTTTGGTTTTTCTCTTGTTCCGCTCGAATTTTTGCTTTTTCAATAGCACGCTTTTCACGCCACTCCGTAAAGTACTTTTCGTCTTCCCAAGTTGTGCAAACATGGAGCTCATCATGATCTTCAGTATTTTCTTTCATCCACACTTCCATGCGGACAAATCCCGGAAAGGTATGGACGGATTTAGGTTTGGCGAAGCGTTCTGCAACTTCAGATCCTTTCCCTTTTTCAACACGAATCACGTTCACTGCTGTCATCTGGCTCATACGAGCGCCTCCTTTGTAGTTGGCAAATCCACTTTTTGTACACAGCAGCTAAACTGAACTGTTCTAGCATCTGTGCACTCGAAAACTCTTCTTTAAGCATACGCCTTGAGAACTCTTCTCACAATATTTCAGCTGAGGAAATAGGGAATCCCCTAGCCTGATTTGTGTCTGTTTGCCGATTAATTTGCGGATCTGGCCGCTTTTTTGCTGCATGTGGCCGATTCCGTTCTTCAAGTGGCTGATACTCCCCTTGATATGGCCGATAACCTGTGGCATATGGCCGATTCTCCATCCAACGAGGTCACCTAGCACTCCAAACAAGCGAAGCGCACCCAATTAATCCCTTAAAGCAGTTGAATTGTGTCCCGTTATCGAGAAACTTCGCCATGTGTCGGAGAAATCTTGCGGAGTGATGGAGAAGTCAGCTCAGGTGATGGAGAAAAATCGCTATGTGTCAAATAAACACATTGAACTGTCAGACAACGTTTAGGACACCATCTTCAGCGGAGCACCCCTTCCCTCAACAAGCGAAGCGCACCTAATTTATCCCTTAAAGCAGTTGAATTGTGTCTCGTTATCGAGAAACTCCGCTATGTGTCGGAGAAATCTTGCGGAGTGATGGTGAAACTTTCATCACTGTCCGAGAAAAGCCTCTTCTCGTCGTACAAACCTTATGAACTGTCGAAGAACGAAAGATTGTCCCACTAAAAAAAACGCTCTACCCGAAGGCAAAGCGTTCATGTTTCTTCTATTTATACTTCCACGGCTGGCAAATGCTGAACGAGAGTTACATAGGTCGATAACTTCGCTCCGAGAATCGGGTTCGACTTCGCTTCCTCTGAAGTTTCAGGCTTCTGAGCGGACTGCCCGTGTGCTTTATCGTTTTCACGGCTTTTCAGCCAGTCTTTGAAATACTTTTCATCTTCCCACGTCGTGCAGATGTGCAATTCGTCGTGATCTTCAATATTCTCTTTCATCCACACTTCCATCCGGACGAATCCAGGGAATGTGTGGACGGATTTCGGCTTGGCAAACCGATCCGCCACTTCCTGGGCTCTTCCCTTTTCAATGCTAATCGTGTTCACTGCTGTCATCTGGCTCATACAAGTGCCTCCCTTTTTGATAATAAATATTCAAGAACTGGACGTGCGGCTTCTCCACCGCGTTCTGCATGGCGCAGCAAAGGAATACCATGGGCCCCTCTCGCATCGATCATTAACGGATACCGCTCAATCAGACTGCGTACGATTTCCAAGTCGCCAAGCATGGCTGCTGAAAATATATCCATGCGCGCATCATTTGCCAGCAACAGCTCAGCAATATCACGATTTCCTGTATGAGCTGCAGCGCCTAGACCGCTTTCCCAGTCATCTCCGCCCCAATTCATAACACTGTGCACAAGTGCGGGTTCCACTGCCAGCAACGCCTTCACTTCAGATAAATTCCCATGAGCTGCGATAATAAACTCCCTTACCAACGCATTATCCAATTGCCCCTTCTTTTCGCCTTCCTGTCGCATAGACCTCATCCCTTCGTAATTTAGTAGGTGTGAAAAAGCACATTCCATTCTTTGTAAAGATATCTGCATCGATTTCAAAAATCGATTGGAACATATCTTTGCATAAGACACACTGAGGTATTCCATCAAATCGGATACAGCCATCTTTCAAGACAACGAGCCGATCGCTGTACCGTGCGGCTTGGTTAATATCATGAAGCACCATGACGACGGTCATCCCGAATGTTGCGTTCAGTTCTTTTACGAGCTCCATCACTTCCAGCTGATGAGCAATGTCCAAATAGGTCGTGGGTTCATCCAACAACAAGACTTTCGGTCGCTGGGCAACGGCCATCGCAATCCATGCCCGCTGCCGTTCACCTCCTGATAACGAGTTCAGCAGCCGGTTGCGAAATGGTTTCATATGCGTCACTTCAAGTGCCCATTCCGTCACTTCCCGATCTTCTGCAGAAAATCTTCCTGACCGATTCCGATGGGGGTGACGGCCGAATTCCACAAGTTCCCCAACGGTTAAATCGAGCTGATGATCTTGCATCTGGGGCAGCATCGCCAATGTTTTGGCGACATCCTTCGTATCCATTTGCACAATCTGCTGCCCGTCCAAAATAACTTCCCCTTCGTCAGGTGACAGCAATCTCGAAATGACTCTCAAAAACGTTGATTTCCCAGAACCATTCGGCCCTATCAGACTGACAATCTCCCCTTCAGGAATGTGCAGATTGATATCTTCCAAGCTGAATGTTTCCGATTGACGATATGACAATTCTTTAGCTGTCAGCAAACGAATCCCTCCGTTTCTGGATTAAGTACAGGAAGAACGGACCTCCCAGGAATGACAGTAATATTCCGACGGGCAATTCAATCGGATTGAACACTGTGCGTGCAACAGTGTCTGCGACTACGACTAGCAATGCACCGCCCAGCGCAGATGCGGGTAGCAAAAATCGATGATCTCCTCCCACAAGTGAACGCATTATATGCGGGACAACGAGTCCCACAAATCCGATTAACCCTGAAACACTGACCGCAATCCCCGCGAGTAATGTACTCAATACGATTAAGTAAAAGCGGCTTCGCTCGACCTTATGTCCAAGCAGCTTTGCGACTTCATCTCCCAGCCGTAAAATCCGGATATGAGGAATCGCAAAAATCGCGAGAACCAGAGCTGCAAGTGAATACCAGATAATTGTTCCGAACTGCACCCAGCCAGCTCCTGCGATTCCTCCGGCAAGCCATGGTAAAACCGATTGCACGCGATCACTATAGAGAAGCATAAGCGCACTCATACAAGCTCCGATAACTGCATTCACTGCCACACCTACGAGAATGATGCGCACCGCAGACGTCCCGCCCCGCCAAGACATTGCATAAATCACGAGTGCTGTAACGAGTGCTCCAAGAAATGCAGCAGCAGGCAAAAGCATGATGTACGCGGGGAATAAAATCATGATGGCTGTTGCCGCAAGTCCTGCTCCGGACGATACGCCAATAATCCCTGGATCGGCTAGCGGATTCCTCATAATCCCTTGCAGAATGGAACCCGATGCTGCTAAACACATTCCCACAATTAATCCGATCAGCAGACGGGGCAGCCTCAGCTCCCAAACGATTCTTCGTTCAAGGGTGTCTGTAGAGTTGAATAATCCATTTATAATTTCAGTGAACGAAAACGAAACGGAACCAATCATCAGACTTGCAGCTGCTGCTATCAAAAGCAGTACAGCAGCTCCTATCAGAACCGCAGTCCGGCGCTTTGCCAGCGGATGATTGACGCTTCTTTCGTTCTTTTGTTCATTCACCGCAATCATTTAGACTTTGCTTCTTTCAAACTGTCGTTCATCACTTGAAGTGCGTCTGCTACTTTAGTTCCAGGATTCGTACCGAATAAATGAGAAGGCAATACTGTTACCTTTCCATTTTTTACGGCGTCCAAGTTTTTCCACGCTGGGTTCTTATCCATTTCTCCTTCGAATGCCTTTTTAACACCTTCCGGATCTCCGTGCGTGATCAGCATAACTGCTTCAGGATTTCGCTCAATAATTTTTTCAGTACTCAGGCTTGCATACTGCGGATACTTTTCTTCTTGCGGGAAATCAGACGCAATGTTTTCGCCGCCAGCACGTTCAAGCAAGTCACCTGACAATGAATTCGGAAGTGCCACTAAGTAAGACCCAGGTGCTCCATAGACAAGAAGCGTTTTCACACCATTTTCACCTTCAGCGCCAACAAGTGCATCCAATTGTTCGTTCAGCCCGGCAATCACTTTTTGAGCCTCATCAGATTTCCCTAACATCGTTCCAAACATGTCGATTGTTTGTAAAATATCTTCTACAGAATTGGCTTGTGTATAAACGACTTTCGTCCCCTGAGCCTCAAGGTTTGCCGCAAACTGCTTAAAACTCGGCGACGCAATCATAACTTCAGGATGGACTTCCGCAATCTTTTCAAAGTTTGGCTGGTGCGGATTACCGATCTCTTGGATATCTTTCAGTTCAGCCGCCGGTTCTCCTTGAGATGAAGGACGGCCAACTACATTCGCATCGAGCGCTAACAGCATATCCAGATCACCGCTGCTGAGCACCGCGACAGATTCAGGTGCTTGTTCAAATATTATTTTCTGACCTGTTGCATCCGCGATTTCTATTTCTTTATTCTCATTAGCATTATCTGATTGAGAAGTTTTAGCGCTTGCTGTTTCTGTAGAAGGCGCTTTTTCTGTAGATACTTCTTCACCGCTATCCGTACCGCCGCATGCGGCAAGTGCTGTCATACAAACGCTTAATACTGCTGCTAAAATATACTTCTTCAACTTGACTCCCCCCTTTTTTAATTGAGAATCCCTCTCAATGAGTCGAGTATAAATGATAATGAGAATCGTTGTCAATTAAGTTTTCAGAATTGGTACTTATGCTTCATTGGATAAGGCTGGGAAATATCACTATCTATGCATAAGGTTAAAGGAGGATTTACCAATCCCCCCTCGCATCTGTTGAATTGTGTCCCTTGACCGATTAATTTCGAGATTTGGCTGATTGTTGGCTGCATGTGGCCGATTATTTTCGTCATGTGGCTGATACTTCCCTTGATATGGCCGATAGTCTGCGCTATATAGCTGATACCCCAGCCAGCAAGGGTACCCAGCACTTAAAACAAGCGAAGCGCACCCAATTACTCCCTTAAAGCAGTTGAATTGTGTCCCGTTATTGAGAAACTCCGCTATGTGTCGGAGAAATCTTGCGGAGTGATCGAGAAGTTGGCTCGGGTGTCGAAGACCTATCTCAATGTGTCGGACAACCACGATGAACCGTCGGAGAACGTGTGCGGAGCCGCCTGCCTGTCGGGCATATTGCCCGTCCCGAACAAATATGCTAGACTATAGCTAACTGAATGAACGACTCTTTTCTTATCCAGAGAGACCGAGGGACTTGGCCCGATGACGTCTCAGCAACCTGCTCACGCAAGGTGCTGCTGCCAACAGGGAAACCTGGCCGATGAGGAGAATTTGCGCTGCTGCAACTCTTCTCTGCTCGGGGGAAGAGTTTTTTGTTTGGCAAATTTCAGAGGAGTGATTTATATGGGGAAGATTGAACAATTACACATGGAAAAAGAACAGATTTTAAAACAAAAACCGCGTAGCACGGCTGGTGCTATGAAACGTCATCAGACACTTGCACGCGTTCAGCAAGAAATTGACTACTTCGACCAAGGTGACTTGCTGTCGAAAAAAGCGCTTCAGAAAGAGCTGCAAGAAATCGCGGACTTGCAGCGGCAGGCCGATGATCTTGCTGTCCAGATTCAAACACGCAAACAAAAGTTGCTGAAAGACACTTTCGGTCCAGATGCAAACCAGCTATTTAACTAACACAAAAACCCTCATTTCCACGAAAACTCGTGAGAATGAGGGTTTTATTCATAACAATTATTACTCTTTCCTTGCTAATTCAGCAGGCACTTCTTCCCCGCCTCGATTGCGTAAAAACATGTAGAGAGACGAACCGAAGATAATGAAATAGCCAATGAAGCTATAAACATCCGGAATTTGACCAAGCAGCACGAAGCCGAGGATTGCGGAGAATACGACCGTGAAATAGTTGAACACAGAGATCTCTTTTGCCGGTGCGTATTTGTACGCAAGCGTAATCCCGAATTGTCCCACAGTTGCAAACACCCCTGCTGCTAATAAATACACCGTCTGTTTCAGCGTCATGGATTGGTACGTGAAAATTACGAACGGCAATAGCACAACGGTCGTAAATGTCGAGAAGTAAAACACGACCGTGTAAAACTGCTCACGATTTCCAAGTGCTCGCAATACGGTGTATGCGCCGCCAGCAAATACTGCGGATAAAATCCCCGCTGCATACGGGACAATATCAAGTGAAAACGACGGCTTGATGATGAACAATGTCCCTAGAAAGGCGAGCAAAATACTATACAGCTGAAATGGCTTTACATGTTCTTTTAAAAATAGTGCCGCAAATACAATGGTGAAAAACGGACTCATTTTATTCAGCATATCCGCATCTGCAAGTACTAAATGGTCGATCGCATAGAAGAACAGTATGATGCCGATTGCCCCTAGTGCAGACCGCAGCAATAGCAAACGTTGGTTTTCCCGCTTGCCAAACAGTCTTTCTTTAAAATGAATGACGAAGAAAAATGCAATGATCATCGATACGCCATTACGGAAAATCGTTTTCTGCATCGTCGGGACATCCCCGGATAATTTCACGAATGCGGTCATAAGTGAAAAGCCAAATGCCGACGCTAATAATAGTAGAATACCTTTGTTACGATTTGTCATAATAGCCTCCGGTCTATACGTAATACGCTAGTATTTTACCATAGCCCGATGTTGAATACCGTCATAACAAATCGCTCCAAATATTAATCGCAGTGGCTAAAATGAGCACTGCTAAAATCCATTTCAATACGCTCGGATTCACCTTTTGACCGAACTTTGCACCAAGCGGAGCGGCAATCAACGCCGCAACAATTAGAACTAGTGCCGGCCCCCACAACACTTGCCCCGTTGCGATTTTACCCGCCGCAGAACCAATCGAAGAAATAAACGTAATTGCCAATGACGAAGCGACAGTGATTCGAGTTGGGATTGCGAGCACGGTCAGCATGATAGGAACGAGCACAAATGCGCCTCCTGCTCCGACAACACCTGACGCGGCACCAACTACTAACGCAAGCCCAGCCGCCAGCCACTTGTTAAATGTCACTTCACTTGCCGGCCGGTCTTCCACCTTTTTCCGTGGAATAAATATCAATACAGCTGCCACAACTGCAAGCACACCGTATACCATGTTGACTGCTTGCTCAGAAAGCATACTCGACCCGAGTCCGCCGATAAAACTTCCGACTAAAACAGCGCCACCCATATAAATGATAAGTGTCTTGTGCAGAAGCCCTGTTCCGCGGTATGCCAGCACGCCTGCAATTGTTGCAAAAAAGATTTCCACAGCGCTAATCCCGCTTACTTCGTGGGCAGTCAGTGCTGATAGTCCAAATAACGGTGGAATATACAAAAGCATCGGATATTTGACGATAGCTCCCCCGATCCCTGCCATTCCGGATAAAAACGAACCGATAAATCCGATCAGAAAAAACACGATGATGAAACTGCTGCTCATCTCTTTCCCCTTCTTTCAAGGAAAAGAAGGAGGCACACGTCTCCCCCTTCCCCATTCAAACTTATCCTTTTTTAATGAAGAATGTAAAGACATTATCGGATTCTGTTTGCTCAAGCAATTCATGTCCGCCTGACTTTGTCCAAGCAGCCAAATCGGCTTTCGCGCCTTTATCCGTCGTCTTCACTTCTAAAATTTCTCCAACATTAACTTCCTTCATGGCATTGCGTGTTTTAACGATAGGCATCGGGCATGATAAACCCGTTGCGTCTAAAAAGTGATCTGCTTTCATTGTATAGTTCCCCCTTAATTATCTTACTGCACAACGGTTCGGCCCAATTTCCATTTCACGCTGCGTTTCTGAGTCTGGAGTGAGCGCCCCCATGTTTGTTTGACGAATTTCTTGATACGCATTCGGTTGCGGCGGGAGGTTTTCAGTAACGAGTGAACGGAACTTTTGTTCATCATCCACTTGCAGCCCATGATTTTCAGCAAATAATGCGCCCAGTTTCTTTGCAACACTGCCATCCGAATTGACTTCATTCATCTCCATAAAGTGCGCTGGCAATACAACTAATTTTCCAGATAATTCTTCGTATCTCGAATACAGTGTCGTGCGTAAATCCCCTACCCAGTCCTCAGCTTTACCTGCAAGATCAGGCCGGCCGATGGAATCGATGAATAAAATATCTCCAGTTAACAAATAAGCATCATCAATGATAAACGACGTCGACCCGCTCGTATGCCCCGGAGAGAATGCAGCTTCAATTAAAGTCTTGCCGACATTCACTTTTAGGCCGTCTGTTAATGGTGTATAATCAAAAACTACTTCTTCTGCGTCTTCACTCGGAAGATAGTACGCTGCATTTGTTGCTTCAGCGATCGTACGTCCGCCAGAAATATGATCAGCGTGCAAGTGCGTATCGAATACGTGTTGAATGGCAGCTCCTTTTTCATTTGCAAACGCTAAGAACACGTCAGTCATACGTGTCGCATCAATCACAGCTGCTTCGTTGTCATCAATCACCATGTAAGAAAGGCACCCTTTTCCTAAACGAACGAATTGATACAGCTCCCCGCCTGATTTCAAGTCTGCAATCTTAATCGGCTCTAAATATTCACTCCATGACTTCATGCCGCCTTCAAGATAGGCAGCGTCCATTCCTTCTTCAGAGAGCATTTCAGCTACCATTTGTGAAGAACCTTCTTTTGCACAAACAACGAGAAGTTCACGATCAGTCGGCAATTTCTCTTTTATCATATCGACGCCATCTAACAACTCAAAATAAGGGACATTCAAATAGTCAAAAGACTCCCCTTCAATCTTCCAATCTGCAAATGCATCTTCGTTGCGTACATCTAAAATGAAAAGCGGTTTCCGATCAATACTGAACCGTGCCACTTCTTGTGGTTTCATCATACGAACTGTCATATATATTCTCCTTTCACTCCATTAGTACTCAGTATTAGAACGTTAGCGTTACGTCTGCTTCTTTCGCAAACTCCAGGAATGTGACTGCGCCGCCCACTTCGATTCCGTCGACAAATGCGCTTTCTTCCAATCCCATAACGTCCATCGTCATTTGACACGCAATGAATTTCACACCCAGTTCTTGAGCCATTTCGATCAATTCTGGAATTTCCGGAACGTTGGCCTGCTTAAACCCCTCTGCAAAATGCTCTTTTCCTGCTGGTAAAGGGAGTTGTTGAAATGCTTGTTTGTGAATCAAGTTCAGTCCTTCAAATGTGAAGAAAATTGTTACTTCATGTTCACTTGCCGCTGCCGCTGTTGCGATATTAAATACTTTGTAGGCGTCAAAAAGTTCTCCATTTGCTGCAATAATTGCTGTACGATTCGTCATGATTCATTTCCTCTTTTCATTGTTTGTTTTGTCCAATCGGTCATGCCCGGTACTACATTCAGGACATTGTTAAATCCATTTTCCGCAAGCCGAATACCTGCGATGCCGCTTCTTCTGCCGGTTTGGCAGATTAGATAGATCGTTTCCTCTTTGTTCAATTCATCCATTCGTGCTTCCACTTCGTTTAATGGAATATGAAGCGCACCTGGAACGTGCTCTGCGTCGAATTCCTGTTGTTCACGCACGTCGACGATTGTCAGCTGTTCTTCCTGCATTTTCTTCACAAAAGCTGCTAAGTCGATTACAGGAATTTCTTTTTTCACTTCTGCTTGTGCGCTGTCCTTTTTTATAAAATGGTGCAGCACATTTTCTTCAGTTTCTGTTCCCAGATACGCGTGACCCGATCCAGCAGCCCACGCTTTTATATCAGCTGTTGAACCTTTGTCCGTCGCTAACACTTCCAATACGTCCCCGGGTACTAATTCTTTCATTGCTTTACGGGTTCGTACGATTGGCATCGGGCAAGCAAGCCCTTTCGCGTCTACGATGTGTGCCGTTTCAATCATGTGATCGCCTCTTTCATTCGTGGAAAAATCATTTGCAGTTATTCAATCGGTCCGTCCCAAGCCAACATTCCGCCAGCCATGTTGGTTGCTTGGTATCCATGGTCTTCAAGAATTTGTACGGCGCGGCCGCTTCTCCCGCCTGAGCGGCACACAAGTGTATATGGAGTTTTTTTGTCTAAGTCTTGCAGTTTGAATTCAAGCAGGCCGAGCGGAATATGCGTAACTCCGGGAATTTTGCCACTTTCTACTTCGTCCGTTTCACGCACGTCAATTAAATGCATCGGTTGTTTGTCAGCTAACAGCTGCTGTACTTCTTGTGCTGTGATTTCTTTCATTATGGTCTCCGCCTTTACTAGTTACCCATAGGGGTATAATTTTAAATAAAAAATATATGCGGGATTAATACCCTGTACCGTATATTACACAGTGGGTGTTTCATTGTCAACGAACGTGATTGGATGTGTGATGCACTTCATGTGCTGCCTTTTATGTGGATTTATTGATTTATGATCACTTTTTGAGGTTTATGAGCGGAAATATTAGCTTATGAGCGCATTTCGAGTTTTATGAGCACTATCCAAGTTTTATGAGCAAAATATCAAGGTTATGATCATTTCTCAGCGTTTATGAGCGGAATCTCGAATTTATGAGCAACTCTCAGGATACACGCACCCTCCACGAATCAAAAAAGCGCCCCATCCATGGCGGCGCTACAATTCATATCACATATTCGAACTTACCCTTTTGCATCGGCCAGTCTGGCTTCGAGTTCTTCACGGTACTGGTTCGTTTGTTCACTTGACCAATTAAGAACTTCCTTCATATAAGAAATGACAGGTGCTTTCCATTGTTCCACCCAGTGAATATCGAAGAAGATTGCGCCTGTTCTGCGCATGAAGTAATCGACTGGTGTCATGGCCATTTCGTACTCAATTGAGTATAGCAATGTCAGTTGGATCGCGAGCGGGAGTTGACTAGATGGATTTACATGGCTCACAAGTTGTGCAACTTGGTTCGCATTTGTACCATACATAGAAGCGATATTTAGGCCATCTTGGAAAGATAAACCGAGTTTCGTCAGTTCCTTTGCACGGTCTTCCACGTATGCCCGGTAATCTCCGGGTCTATTAAACTCACCGCCTGATAAACGCAAAGTTTTTGTCACACATGGCCCTACTTTAACACCTTGAGTCTTCAATTTCTTGCTTATACTATTGGTGATTTCTTCGGCCATTTTCCGATATCCGGTCAACTTGCCACCTGCGATGGTTAACAAGCCTGTCGACGACTCCCACACTTCGTCTTTTCGGGATATTTCAGATGTTCCTTTTCCCTCTTCTTGGATTAGCGGACGCACTCCTGCCCAGGTCGACTCAATATCATTCATTCCGACAAATGCTTTCGGGAACATCGTTGTGATTGCTCGCAATAAATATTCTTTATCTTCATCAGTCATTTTAGGATTAATCAAATCGGCTTCATACACTGTGTCCGTAGTGCCAACATACGTTTTCCCATTGCGCGGAATCGCAAAGATCATTCGACCGTCTGGCGTGTCAAAGTAAATCGGCTGATGGAGTGGCAATACGGAACGATCGAATACCAAATGAACGCCTTTCGTCAACAATAATTTGTGCGCTTCTACTTTTTCGTCAAGACTCATCACTTGTTCTACCCATGGTCCGCCTGCATTCACGACAATTGTGCCATGTGCGGTATACGAATCGCCCGTGAGCTGATCGACCAGTTGAACACCATTCACTTTGCCTTGTTCATCATATAAAAACCCAGTCACTTTTGTGTAATTAATCAAATCTGCGCCTTGCTCATGGGCTTTTTTTGCGACTTCCATCGTTAGCCGTGCATCGTCTGTGCGATACTCCACATATTCGCCGCCGCCAATCAACCCGTCCTCATTCAGGAGCGGTTCGTGTTTGAGCACTTCCTCTTTAGATAACATTTTTCTGCGTTCAGACTTTTTTACTCCCGCCAGAAAGTCGTACACTTGAAGACCAAATGACGTCGACAGTTTCCCGAACGTTCCGCTTTTGTAAAACGGGAGAAGCATCCATTCGGGGTGTGTCACGTGCGGTGCATTTTCGTAGACAATTGCCCGCTCTTTACCCACATCCGCAACTAGTTTCACTTCCAGCTGCTTTAAGTAACGAAGGCCTCCATGAACCAATTTTGTGGAGCGGCTCGAAGTTCCTGCAGCGAAGTCTTGCATTTCTATTAACAGCGTTTTTAATCCCCTCGACACAGCATCCAATGCAATTCCGGTTCCAGTAATCCCGCCTCCAACGACGATCACATCGTAACGAGCGGTTGAGAGTTGTTGTAAACTATGAGTGCGATTCGTGTGCGAAAATGGTTTCATGAGTAAATCGTCTCCTTTTTCTAGACCGAATAATTAGAATCTATCCTTACTGTACACGTTAAGTTGTGCAAAGTCCTGTATTTGCTAGCTGATGACTTCCACTGTGTGAACGAATTCAATTTGTTTAATCAAATTATAGATTTCCGGTAGCGTTCGTTTGGCCGACACTCTTGCTTTGATTTCCAGCAAATGCATTCCTTCCTCATCAAGATCTTTAATACGGGATTGGAATATTTTAAATCGCTGGCGCTGCAATTCCAGCATCACTGTTTCAATACTTGACTGTTCGTTTACTTTGATTCGAAGTGAAAGTTCCTGATAGCGCAATCGTTTCGGCCCATACTTAATGACGATGTATGGAATCAGTTCCACGCTGAGCATAAGCAATACTACACCAAAGATTGCTTCCATATAAAATCCAGCACCTACGGCAATCCCAATCCCCGCCGCTCCCCAAATCATTGCAGCTGTTGTCAGTCCAGAGATTCTCTCATTGCCGCGCCGCAAAATTACACCTGCACCTAAGAAACCAATACCCGATACAATTTGTGCCGCTAAACGGAGTGGATCCATTTGGATTTTGACTCCGCTCACACTATCTGGAAACGTGTATGCCGATTCAATTGAAACGATTGTCAATAAACAACTGACGATGCTGATGACAAGACTCGTTTTCAAGCCGAGCGGTTTACTTTTCAGTTCCCGTTCCAACCCGATTATTAACCCAAGTACTGCCGATATACTTAACTTCATGATCATTTCTGCTTCCAGCCAAAAGTCCACCTGCCCCACCTCCTGAACGGATTGTATATTTAAGTGTATTTTCAGTGTACTCGAAGAATGCCACAACATGCTAGAAAGTACATGTATTGTGGAAATTTTATTGAAGGTCTATCTCGCTGAGGTGACTTCATTTGAGTTCTCCGACAGTTGCGGGTCATTGTCCGACACCCCTGGAGCTTTCTCTGACATTCATGTCAATTTCTCAATCATCCCTGACCATTTCTCCGACACCTGGCGAAGTTTCTCGATAACGGCACACAATTCAACTGCTTTAAGGGATTAATTGGCAGCGCTTCGCTTGTTTCAGGAAGGGGCTAACTCGCTGGGTGAGGTTGGTTCACGTTGTCCGACACCTCGAGTGCTTTGTCCATCTTGCCGAGAGATTTCTTCGACACATGACAGTGTTTCTCCATCACACAGTGTGATTTCTCCGACACTTAGCGAAGTTTCTCGATAACGGGACACAATTCAACTGCTTTAAGGGATTAATTCCCAGAACGCCACATCTCCGCATAAAAAACCCCCGGCCTGACCGTTTTCAAAAACGGCCCAACCGGGGATTCACTCATTCTATTCTCTTCCATTCAATGCAAGTACAGTCCCATATAATACATCGACCGCTACTGGCAAAGTCTCTTCCTTAATGTCAAATCGTTCATTATGATGACCTGCTGCAAGCTCCGTGCCGAAAATACAGTACGTTGCCCGACCGCCTTTTTCTTTCACGCGTTCCATGAAGTATGTCGCGTCTTCGGATCCGGCAGACGCATTGTCTGCATGATGGACTTTTGTAATCCCCATCGTCTCGTTTGCAACTGCGCCCACCATGGCAGCTAACCCTTCAGAGCACCTGCAGCTGATCGCTTCGCCGACAATGTCGATTGAACACTCGACGTCGTACATGACCGCTGCTCCGCGCAATACGTTCTCGGCTTGACTGCGGATGAAATCATTTACTTCAGACGTTTCGCCGCGCGTTTCAAGTTTCATAACAGCTGTATCTGCGATGACATTACGTCCTCCCCCGCCGTGAAGTTCGCCAACGTTCACGCGAGACGTTCCTCCAGAGTGACGTGAAATTGCATGCAAGTTCAAGGCAGCACTGGCAGCTGCGAGCAAGGCGTTCCTTCCTTCTTCCGGCTGGGCACCCGCATGAGAAGCGCGGCCGCTGAACGTAACATCCATTTTCGTGGATGCCATGAAGCCATTCGCTGCAGACACGAACTCACTGTGAGGAACGCCTGTGCCAATGTGGATGCCTATGAAGAAATCCGCATCATCGACAACTCCTGCTTCGGTCATCGATTTGGCTCCGCGCGCCCCTTCTTCAGCTGGCTGGAACAGAATTCGGATTGTTCCATTGAACGCCTCCGGATCTTCTGCCACCATTGTCGCGAGCCCAAGTCCAATCGAAGTATGCGCATCATGTCCACAGGCGTGCATGGAGCCTTCCGCGATTGAGCGGAAATCAAGTTGTCCGGGGACATGCGCTTCATCCGATGATTCGAAAATCGGCAGCGCATCCATGTCAACGCGGAACACAGTGACGGGACCAGGTCTGCCTGTATCCCACTCTGCAACCACCGCTGTAAAGCCTTCCTCAAAATATGGCATGAATTCTTCAATAGCCCCGTGTTCCCGCGCCCACTCTGCGTGCGCTGCAACTTGTTCATCTGACGGCTTCCCTAAGATTTCATCCTCTGCCATAACATCTTTACCCAGCCGTACATTAAAGCCAAGCCGCGTAACTTCCGCAGCTACGATTGAAGCCGTGCGCATTTCCAAAAATCCCTGTTCCGGATGGCGATGCAAATCGCGTCGCCATTCCGTCAGTTTTTCTTCAAGCTTGTAAACCATCTTGTTTCCCCCTAACGGTTAGTTCAAAAATGGTGAGATTCCTGGTCCGAATGGAATTCCTGCATAGAAGAATACGAGAATGAGCAGAATCCAAGCAATTAAGAAACAAATTGAGAACGGCAGCATGAGTGAAATGAGCGTTCCAATTCCAGCTTTTTTATCATACTTCTGCATGAAGGTCAGTACGACAACCATGTACGGCAAGAGCGGCGTTACAATGTTTGTGGATGAATCCGCAACACGATATGCAACTTGAGTGAATGCCGGGTGATACCCGAGCTGCATGAAGAGCGGCACGAAAATCGGTGCTTCCAATGCCCACTTTGCGGATCCCGATGTAATCAGGAAGTTCATCATTGCTGTAAAAATGATGTATCCAATAATAAGACCGATTCCTGTGAAGTTGATAGATTCTAAGAACATTGCGCCGTTTACGGCAATCCAAGTCCCAATATTCGACCAGCTGAAGTACGCTATGAACTGGGAAATCGCGAAGATCAGAACGATATAACCAGACATGTCTTTCATCGATTCTGCCATGTAGCCTGCGATATCTTTACCGCTCTTAATCTTCCCGACTGAAATACCGAACGTGATCCCTACTACTAAAAATAGGAATAGAATAATTGGGACGATCCCTGAGATGAACGGCGACGGAATAATGGTACCGCCTTCACCGCGGAGAGGACTGTCTGGCCAAAAGATTCCGACCGCTAGAAGTGCAACATATAATAGTCCTGCAATCACTGCGTTGCGCAATGCTTTTCCTGAACGGGGATCTTCTTCTTCCACTTCCAATTCAACAGCATCGCCTTTGTATTTCCCTAGACGCGGTTCGATGAATTTTGATGTGATAAATCCGGCAAGTAAAGTAAGCATGAATACCGAAACAATATTGAAATACCAGTTATCCACTGGCGTAACGATAATTGAATCATCTACAATCTTCGCAGCTTCTGTTGAAATACCAGAGAGCAATGCGTCCGTTCCTACGATGAAAAGGTTAGCGGTAAATCCTGCACCTGCTGAAGCATAACCGACTGCTAGACCCGCGAGCGGATGACGTCCTACTTTATAGAATATCATTGCTGCAAGCGGCGGAACGAGAAGCATCGCAGCATCGGAAGCGATATTCCCCATGATACCGACAAATGCAACTGCATAAGTGAGCAGCCAAGGCGGTGATTTCATAATCGATTTCTTAATGGCATAATCGAACAAGCCAACTTTTTCAGTCAATCCAATACCGAGCATCATTGCAAGCACGATACCGAGTGGTGCAAAGCCTGTAAAGTTCGTAATCATCGTTTCAAGGATGTACTTTAGTCCTTCACCTGACAGCAAGTTGTTGATTGGCAATGTTTCGCCAGTACCCGGGTGCTTCACCGATGCGTCAAACATGCTGAAGATGAACGATGCAATCATGACAGCTACAGCCATGCCTACGAATAGAATGAACGGATCCGGCAACCGGTTCCCCACCCGTTCGATGCCGTTCAATGCTTTGTTAAAAAACCCCTTCTTTGCTGTTTCCATTCCCATTCCCCCTATTCTTTTTTTAACTTCCGAGCGGTGAAGGCGTTACGCCGTCAGGTATCGGACATGTGTATGGGTTTTCTATAGCAAACTCGATATATTCATCACGAATCGGCGCAAGCAAGTCTGTGTTTTCAAAAATCTTTAATGCTGTGAGTGCCATCGATGCTCCCGCGCGCAGCATCCCTTTGTGTGCATTTGTTGATAGCCCTTGGCTTGTCATCTGCCACGTATGCAGCGGTGTGCCAAGTGCGGACGTAGAAGTCGATAACTGGGCAGTCGGCAAGATCCAGCTGACATCGGATACGTCTGTCGAAGCTGTCAAGATTTCAGTCGGAATTTCGTAAGGTGAGATGCAATCAGCAACAAATTTCCCTTTGAATTCAGAACCGTCTCCTGCGTAGCCGAACCCTTTCATCACACCCAGGTAATCTTTCTGTTCGCCTTTAGAGAGTGATTCAAAGATTCCTTTTGCATATTCTTTCTCTTCTTCAGTCGGCGGCTCGATGCCGATTTCCGTTAAACTTTCATACAGAAGACTTTCGAGTGCACGGTTCGGAATGTAATTTGAACATGCTTTATCCACTTCGTACGTCATCGTTGTTTCAGTCATAAGAGCAGCGCCTTGAGCTACTTTGTTCACGCGTTCAAACAGATCCATCACGCTTTCGGTATCGACATCGCGAATCAAATACAGGACTTCCGCATTCGCTTGAACGACGTTCGGGGCAAATCCGCCTGTGTTAGTGATGGCATAGTGAATTCGTGCCTGATCCGGCATATGCTCGCGTAAATATTGAATGCCTGTGTTCATGAGTTCCAACGCATCGAGCGCACTGCGTCCTAAATGGGGTGAGTTGGCTGCGTGCGATGGAACGCCTTTGAACCTGTAGAACACTTGAATGTTTGCGAGGGTGCTTAAGCTCATGATGCTGTTTGAGGGTGACGGGTGCCATGTAAGCGCGAGATCCGTTCCATCAAATACGCCTTCACGTGCCATGAACGTTTTACCCGATCCCCCCTCTTCACCCGGGCATCCGAAGAATTTCACGGTACCCGATAACTTGTGTTCTTCTAAGTACGCTTTTGCCGCACAGGCCGCTGCGAAAGCACCGGTTCCAAGCAGGTTATGACCGCAGCCATGCCCAATATGCCGCTCCCAGCGCTGTTCTTCCGTTTTATTTGGCTCTTGGCTCAATTCCGGCAATGCATCGAATTCCCCCAAGAATCCAATGACAGGATGCCCCTCACCAAAAGTTGCTGTGAATGCGGTTTCAATTCCACCCACGCCGCGCTCTACATGAAAGCCTTGCTCTTCACATTTGTCGGATAAATACTTGGCAGATTCATATTCTTCGAATCGTGTTTCCGGATGATTGAAGATGTATTCACTGATTTCCTCGAAATAGGCTGCGTGTTTCTCGATATATTGTTTCGTGAATGCTTGCAAACTCACTAGCTTTTCCCCCTTAATATATTGAATACAACTAATTTACTGACTTCATCGTAATTAGTATTTAGTGTTTCGTCAATACTCGACAGGATATTTGTTTTAAGAAAGGTATTTAGAGCTAACTAATTGGTTTAAGACTGGATAAAAAATTTCCTCCATATGAATATATATGGAGGAAATCAAATTATCGAATGTCTTTTTCAATCTTGCCGTCTTTCATAACAACTTGAATCGTATCATGATTCGATAGAGACTTAATGTCTTCCAGCGGGTTGCCTTTAATCACCAGAATGTCTGCAAATTTGCCGGCTTCAATGGTCCCTACATTTTCTTCCCAGCCGAGACATTCTGCCGCAGTTTTTGTAGAAGCGACGATCGCATCCATCGGCGTCATTCCTGCGTTGCACATCAGTTCAAGTTCACGCAAGTTCGTGCCGTGTTTGAATACGCCGGCATCTGTACCCATTGCGATTTTCACGCCTGCTTTGTATGCTTTCGTGAAGCTGGCAACGTGGATATCAATCACTTCTTTGGATTTTTCAACAGCACTTGCCGGCATTCCTGTTTCATCTGCCGTTTCGAGAACTGCGACAGGAGCGAGCAACGTGGGTACTAGGAATGTCCCATTCTCGACCATAAGTTCAATCGCTTCATCGTCAATGAAGATTCCGTGTTCAATTGAATGAATGCCTGCACGGACTGCATTCTTAATCCCTTCTGCACCTTGTGCATGGGCCATAACACGTGTGTTTTTGCGGAACTTCCCTTCTTCTACAATCACTTTCAGTTCTTCCAATGAAAACTGAGTGAATTCAGGGTGATCCGTTGCACTCAATACACCGCCAGTTGCGTGGACTTTAATGACTTCAGCGCCAGCGCGCAGCATTTCACGTGTCTTTTTGCGAACTTCCTCAACGCCGTCACACATCCCGTTTGGCATCCCAGGATAGTCTGAATGCATTAAATCCAACGTATTCCCTGAAACTGTGTAACCGTCACCGTGTCCGCCCGTAGTCGTTAACGCGTTAATGCTCAGCTGCATGCGCGGTCCGGAAACCAAACCGTCTTCTACAGCTTTTTTTACCCCCAAATCCGTACCAAGCGCATCGCGAACTGAGGTAACTCCCGCATTTAGCGTTGTTTTCATATATTCTTGAACTTGATAATACATGTACGAAAACGGAGTAGCCAGACGCTGTGACACTGGTGAGTATTCAAACATTATATGAACGTGTGTGTCGATGAATCCCGGTGTAATCGTTCCGCCTTGTGCATCGATTGTGGTTTCATTGCCAGTTGCTGTATAGCCTGACTCTTCTCCTGCATACTCAATTCTATTATCCTTTACGACTACGATGTGACCTTCTTTCGGTTCTGCACCTGTTCCATCGATTAGCAGTCCGTTTTTAATAATTGTGTGTGTCATGAAAAACCCTCCAGTTTATAGTGTGTTGATCAAAATACCTGCGATGACTACGGATGCAACGGTTACTGTTGTAAATCCACCGATAATCATCGGTGCAAGCAATTCATTGAAAATCATTTTTTCTTCTTTCTCGTTTCGTGCACAGCTCCGGCTGACCTCTTCGCAAAGAATATAGTCGCCTGGGAAGCCGAACAACGCAGTTAATGCAACCGGCATTCCTTTGTACGGGTTCCATTTAACAAGTTTCGCGGTAAGATAGCCGCCAACTGAAATTCCGATTGTCCCAATCACAAGGATTGTAAGAATGGCAGGCAGATTTTCCAGCACCTGACCTGGTGATACGCCAGCCATCGAACCGATGACGACGAAAATAATTCCGATCATAGTAATTGTAAATGAGTTTGCCCGTTCCAATTCACTGGATTCGAACACACCGAGTTTCAGACCGATGATCCCGATTACTAAGCACCAAAGTGTGTAGTGTATGGGTGTGACTGTACCTAGCGTGACTCCAATTCCTGCACCTGCAAAGACGAAGAACAATTTCAGGACTGCACTTGAACGGAGCGGACTCTTCTTTTTAGGTGCAGCTTCTTCAATTTCATCTTCAGCAAAAGATTTTCCTGTCATGGAAACAAATGAGCCGTCGTCAATTTGACGCTGCATGACGCCGGCATATTTTTTCATGAAGTGCATCGCAAGCGGCATACCCGCTACGCCTTGGAATGCTACTACAAGAGCTGGAATAATAACGATGGATGTTAAACCGATTTCCTTCAACTTTTCAGTGGTTACGAGAAGAGCGATGATACCGCCGCTGATCGGTCCAACCCCCGCTACCGCTGTAGGGTAATCGAAAATCAATGGAACGATCAGTAAAATCAAAATCCCTGAAAACAAGACTCCGCCAAGGGCGATAATGACAGCTTTGTATTGCGTCTTTAAGAGCGAAAATGGAATCATAGTTCCCATATGAACAATTGCCGGACCAATTAGGATGGCACCAAGTGCGGCAAATTGAGAGACTTCCAGAAGGTCTGCAGGGAATACTCCAGTCCAAGAGAGTACCAAGTATCCGACCATTGCTGTAAGCAGCATCGGAACTCTTGCTCTTGAAATAATGGAGAGCCATTCGCCAAGGGCAATTAAAGATAGTATTAACACGGTTGCTATTAGTGGATTTGAAAGCATTCGGCTCATCCCCCTTATATGTTTGAACTAGTATTTCGCAGTACGTCCGTTGCGAGGTATCCAATATATCACCCATTTTTTTATATGTAAATAGTTTTTTCGATACCTTTCGACTTTTCTGTCAGTTAGTTATATTTTGTAATCGCTTACTTCCTTGACCTTATCAGTTTTGTATAAATGAAAGATTTTCTAACAATTGCATTCGTATTCATTTCCTTTTTCAGGATACTTTATCCTTTAAAGGAATTCCTAATAGATCCTTCCTATACTATTATAAAAAAAGTGATGTTTTGATAACTTCTTTTATTCACTAAAAAACCGCGCGAATGAATATCGCACGGTTGATGTCACCATAATGAGCTGTTAATTGACAATAAACTTCAATTTTGTGTTGCGGATTAACGTTTTTCCGGAATCCGCAGGCAGCCCTTTTTTGATAGTAAGGTAGAATACTCCTTTTTCCCAGCGTTCTATTGGTTTTATATAAAGAATGTGCGGATTTCCCTCGTCTACTTGTACGCTGACTCCGCCTACGACATTTGTTCCATCGGCGTTTCGGGAAACTGCAATATCATTTCCATAATTTCGACTGGCTATGAGCAGTGTATTGAACTTCACGGAAAATATCTTGGCGTCATCGATTGTCATATCCGGGAAATCACCGGTAAATGGTGCAATCATTGTCACTGTGACAGTTGCGGAAGTACTTAACCCGCCATCAGCAGTCGTTGCTGTAATGGTGGCCTTCCCTTCACTTCGCGCTGTGATATTTCCTGATTCATCGACTAACGCAACAGTTGAATTTGAAGATTTCCAAATGACCGAACGGTTTGCGGCATTTTCCGGCAGGACTGTCGCTTTAAGTGCAGCAGCAGATCGAGTGGCAGGATTCCCGACTGTTAACGAAAGCGTGCTTTTGTCCAGTTGAATACTCGTTGGATGTACAATTTTAGTCTCTAGTATTTTCTTATTCATTGCGGCTGCTAGCAGCTCCAAATTTAATACTCCATCTCCATAGTATGGATCTTTACCTGGAGTTCCTAAGTCTGTTGACGAACTTGTTAACAGCTCAGTTACTTGTCCAGGGCTGAGGCTCGGCAGCTCCGTCTTTATCATGGCTGCTGCACCCGCTACAATGGGCGCGGAAAATGATGTGCCTGATGCATAGATGAGCGTTCCGCCCGGATGATTGGTGGCAATTCTTTCACCGGGGGCACTCAAGTCGACTCCTTCGTTATATGTGGAAAATGCAGAGTGCTTATTCGATTCGTTTACAGACGCAACAGAAAGCACTTCATCGTACGCTGCCGGATACATGATTGGATTTCCTTTTTCCGCGTCGTTTCCTGCGGATGCAACAATGAGAATTCCTGCATCTGCAGCACGGCGAATGGCATCTTTTTCGATTTGCGACGGGGTCATTCCGCCTTGGCTGATATTAATGACATCGACATGTTTTTCAATCGCATAGTCAATTGCCTGGATATTCATAGAAACGGTTCCTGTACCGTCTCCCCGTATTGTTTTAAGCGGCAAAATGGAGACATCGAAAGGACCGCTAATTCCAGTGATGCCGTACTGATTATTCAACACTGAAGCAATAACTCCTGACACACTTGTACCATGTCCGTGGGTATCAGTGATATCGCTTGTGTTCTCCACAAAATTATATCCCCCCGGAGCAATTCGTCCTTTAAAGTCCGGGATGGAACGATCAATCCCAGAGTCAATCACTGCGACAACAGCAGGTCGGATTTGTTCACTTGAAAGATTCCAAAGGCTTGGTGCTTTCACATGAGGAATCCACCATTGGTTGCGATAATAGGGGTCATTTGCGACCGCTGACACTGTGCGCTCAACATTCGGTTCAACCCGCTTCACGAGCGGATGCTTCTCCAATTGCTGAGCCGCCTCTTTCATATCTGATGCCGTTTCATAACTCAACAGCTGAACGGAAGGTGCAATATCCGTAACTTCTTCCGTTTCTGCAGGTATCGAAGGAACAGTTGCAATCGACCTTGGAACATCGACATATTGTACGAGAAGTTCACTCGTTGTTTCATGGAGAGTAACCGGGTTCACTGGCGGTGTCTCCGCATTAGCAAAAACCAGATTTCCGGATAACAGACTGACAGTAATTAATAGGGCTGCAGCGACGAACGTAAAACAAAAGCGTATCTTGCCCACTCTAACTTCCTTCTTTCAACATTGGATTTCTCATTAGGTATATCGGTTTCAAATAGAGTGGATTTATAGGAAGAAGTCAGAGTTTCTTTCTTTCAGAGTAAGATGATTCTATGGCACATCCAAAGTCAGCTGCTCATTCCCCAGAACGCATAGCAAAAAGCCTGCGATGCAGTGACTGGCGCAGGCTGAAGGTTTTATTACGAATTCGAAACGTTTTTTTGATGAATCTTTCCTCCTTACGTAGCTGTTACCGATTTGCGCTTTAGCGATGTTGCTTTGTTGTGAACTTTTTCTTCTGCCGGAGCCAGCAGCTCTTCGATGACCTTTAGAATCTGTTCATCCGTTTGGGTGGTCAATTCGGCAGCATAGACATCCATGGCATTATTCCACGATTCCATCTGCTGCTCATCTGTCAGAGTTTCTTTCAATTGATCAACTAGCGATTGTCCGGGTACCAGCTGTTTAACGAGTCCTTTTGGAATGAGCGACTCCAAATTCATTTCTTCCTGACCAGGCAATGCGGAATGGATGAACATCGGGATCCTTTTGCGCAGCGCTTCGCTGACTGTGACGCCGCCAGGTTTTGTGACCATTGCGTCTGCAGCTTCATAGAGAGCGTTCATTTCTTCCCGGGAAGTTACATAGGTTAGCGGCCGGATATGCGGGAGATTCCAAGAGTTGATTTTCTGATAGAGCCGTTCGTTATGACCGCACAGCACGACAAATTGAAAATCCGCCGCTTCGTCCAGTTCCTGCAGCATGCGGGAGGGACATCCTAATCCACTGTTTCCACCAGCCAAAAGGATGACAGGCTTGCGGGGTTTCTGGCGCAATCCGGTCTTACTGTCAGGACGGGTTATTTTACGATGAACTGGAATACCCGTGACCATAAGCTTTCCAGGTACATTCGGATCCTTTGCAAGCTGTTCCTTCGCTTCTAATGTCGGCAGGAAATGTGCATCAATTCCACGATGTCCCCAGTAATCATGGACGAAAAAGTCTGTGTAGACATTCACGACAGGCACCTGGCACTGACCTGATAATTTCAATTTGCTGAGCATGCAGGAAGGCAGGCTGTGTGTGCAGAAAATGAGGTCTGGCTGCTCCTCTTTTAACATTCTTTTTAATTTATGCAAAAACAGCGGCTGATGCCAAATATACTGTTCGTCTATCGGTTCTTGGCTGAAATATAGTTTCTTATACGTCTTGCTGTATAGACGGGGTGCAAATTTTATCCATTGCAGATAGCCCGTTGTAATCACCCGTTCGAGCAATTTATTCGTTTCTGATAATAAATCGATTTTTTTCACTTCCGCTTCCGGATATCTCTGCTGGATGAGATCCATCAGCGCTTCTGCTGCCTGATGATGTCCTGATTGCATTTGTAAATGGGGAAAAAACAAGATCTTCTTCAATTTCCGCACCTCCTATGTACGAGATTCACTGTTTTTCGCTTTCTTCGATTTCACTTTTTTAACGAGCAGCCAGCCCGCCATCATCACTAAGAAAAACACACCTACGAGCGGGGCATAACTTGGATTGACATGAAACGAGCGGCCAAGTACATAGCCTGCAATTAGAAAAGGCATCACCCAAAGGATTGTTCCAAAGATCGCGAGCGTGACAAACTGAAAGAACGGCATGGCTGTCAGTCCCGCAAAATAAGGACTGATTTGCCGGATACCCGGCATGTAAAATCCGAACAGCACCGTCCGTTTGCGTCTTCGTTTAAACGATTGCTCCGCTTTTTCCCAGCGTTCCTTTGTCAATCCGATGAATTTCCCCACTTTGTGCAGCAGCGGGTATCCTATGAATCGACCGCCGGCATACGCTGTCAGCATTCCAACAAACGCCCCAGCAGCCGCAGCAATCGCAGAGGGAATCGGGTGAAGCTGATGCTGAGCGATCAAAACACCGATCAAAAAAATCAGGGATTCCTCAGGGGAAGGAATACCGACGATTCCAAAAAACAATAAAATGAAAATGACGATACTGCCATACTGAAGCAGATAATCTGTCAGCGCTTCAATGGACATGACTCTGCCCCTGTCCACTCATCATCAATTCATCAGGAGATAGGAACCGGATTCCGTTTTCAGTCGTTTCCTGAATATACGATTCCAGCACTGAAAGCATATGTGCCGGGGCTTTGTCATCCGCTTCGGGGTTGCTTCCATCATCATGCAGCACAACAATTGAGCCATCTGCTGGAATGGCACGTAACTTTTCGGCCAAAGTTTCCTTGCAAGTCCGGACTTTCCAATCCCCTAAAATGTACGACCACATGATCGTTTCGTATCGCCGGGAGACAATCGGAGCTGCCAGATTGAAACGCCCCCAAGGCGGTCGATAAAAGACAGGTTCGCTTCCCGTAATCCTTTTAATTACTTCAGCTGTCCGACTGATTTGCTGACGGGTTTGTTCGGGAGTGAGACGCCAATTCGAAACGTGTTTGTAATGATGGATGCCGATGGAATGACCTTCTTCATGCATTCGTTGTATGATTTCGGGATTGTTTTCGGCATGCTCTCCTACTACAAAAAAGACAGCTTTAATAGTATGGTGCGCTAACAAATCCAGCAGTTTGGGTGTATAAAGCGGATTCGGACCATCATCGAATGTAAGCACAATTCCATTTCCGTTACGGACCTTCTTCCGAATTCCAATACTCGTCGTGCGGATAAACAGCGTTGCGGCAACTGTGTAAAGACTATAGAACAGTAATGGAACAGCAAAGACAATCAGTCTCCATTTCTTCATCCATCTCCCTCCTCTCATATCTCTTGTATACTATGTTTTACCCATTCTTTTGGCAGTTGAACATTATAAGTATGACAAATCTTTCTTTTGAAATAACTAGGGAATTCATGAAGACTTTCTTAAGATTCGAAAGAGGAGCTGGAAGTGTCTATTTAGTTATATGGAAAAACCGTGCATAGCGTTCATGCACGGTTTCTTTACCTTTTCATATTTTTGTATTGGCTTCGATGCAACGAATACTGCAGCAGAAGTTATTCCACAAACAAAGGGATCATCTGCTGTGTTCGTACCGACAGATACAAGATTATGGCTATTGTGTGCAAGCGTTGTGGAGTATGCACCTTCTCGAAGACTAAACTAACATTCGATTTTTTACTATCCACCTGGATTCCAACCATTTTCATCCTGTTTCTACTTTCCTTAACTACAAATAAACAGCAATCCCCTGCTAACAAGGATTGCTGTAATTCAGTATTTTATCAAACGCTCTCTAGCATCCTTTGCAATAACGCATCAATTGCAGGGGGACGATATCGGTTTTTCACGTAAGCGAGGTACACCGTCCGCTCTAAGCTCGGGCTGTCAAGTTCACGAATGGCTAGATGATCGGGAACGACTTCTCCAATATAATTTCTTGGGATAATGGAGATTCCTATTCCCGCTTCGACTAATGTCAAAATGGTTTCGAAACGATCTGCATCGTAAGAATAATTCATGCCCACGCCCGCTTCTTCAAACGCTTCTGTTATATTCTTTCTCGTCTGGAACCCTTTACTCGTGATGATAAAAGGTTCCTCTGACAGATCAGCTAGATGAACAGTATCCCGATTCGCTAACGGATGACTGGCACTCATGACCAGCACCAGTTTTTCTGTATACAAAGGAGCCGTTACAATATCCGGTTCGTCGATAAATTCATTTGTCAAACAAATATGCACTGCATAATCACGAAGTGCCTGCTCAATATCATTGCGTCCCAGGACTTCCTTTAGGACAACATGCATGTCCGGGTATTGCTTTCTGTACCAGCTTAATACGTTCGGTATCCAGTTTTTCACGGATTCAATCATCCCCAGCCGGACTTCCCCGCTGCCCGCCACTTTTACTTCATTCACTTCTTTTTCAAAGATGTCCATTTCAGCAAGGATATACAAGGCACGCTTGTAAAACACTTGCCCCGATTCCGTCATATTAACTCGTTTCGTCGTCCGTTCCAGCAACTGAAATCCGATTTGTTCCTCTAGCGTGCGGACCGCTTTACTCAGTGAAGGCTGGGACAAATGTAATTTAGCGGCAGCGCCGGAAAAACCGCCTTCTTTCACGACAGCTACAAAGTAACGAAGCTGTTTAATGTCCATTCTCCTCATCTCCTTCTTTCGATCTATTATACCCTAAAGGCATAAGTAAATGAATTTTAGATATTTGAATTAATAAATGACTGCTCGTATAATGAAGCGAATTGCACTTAACTTTGAAAGGGTGACCCTTATGATCAACGCAACGAAACCAGGAATCTGGAGCGGCCGAATCGATGATGTTACCAATCATGCAGCATTTCGTCTTCACCAAGTCATGCAGCTGAACACTCCGAAAGAAAGCGCTGCCAATCCAACTTGCGCACTGATCGGGTTTTCATCTGACGAAGGAGTTCGACGAAATAACGGACGCACTGGAGCTGCTGCAGGACCGGATTCACTTCGCCAGGAACTAGCGAAGCTTCCATGGAGACAGCCAGAGTCCCATACTATAGTAGATTTAGGAACAATTGCGTGCAAAGATGACCAGCTTGAACAGGCCCAGCAAGAACTCGGACAAACCGTACGGGAAAGTTTGGAAGCCAATATGAAGCCTGTCATTCTTGGGGGCGGACATGAAACCGCTTTCGGTCACTATTTAGGTGTCCGGGAATTTGCCGGTCCTGATGCAAAAATCGGTGTCATAAACATCGATGCACATTTCGATTTACGCAGTTATACAGAACAGACGTCTTCAGGGACTATGTTCAAACAAATGCTTGATACCGATGCCACTACATCTTATTACGTCGTAGGCATTCAAGAGTTTGGCAACACTCAGTCATTATTTGACGAAGCAGACCGCCTTGGCGTTCACTATTTAACTGAACGCGAATTAGGAGAACTGCCAGTGGAACAGATCTATACGCAGCTTCACCGATTCATTGCATCACAAGATTATATAATGCTAACACTTTGCTCCGACGTATTGGATGCTGCTGTTGCTCCTGGCGTCAGTGCACCTTCACCTTTCGGACTTTCCCCTAAGCAAGTGCGAGAACTCATCCGCATGGTTGCATCTGAACAGAAAACGCTTTCATTTGACATCTCAGAAATCAATCCTTCACTCGATGAAGGCGGCCGTACTGTAAAACTGGGCGCCTACTTGACGAACGAAGCGATTGTCTCATTACTTGGAGGTTTACAGAATGACGATTGAATTGAATCAAATAACGACGCTATTCCTAGCAATGGCGCTGTTTTTACTCGGCACGGCACTCGTGCGTAAAACCAAGCTTTTACAGAAGTTCTGTATTCCTGCCCCCGTTGTCGGAGGATTGCTATTCGCGATTCTCGCAACCATTTTGAAAGCAACAGGGCTTGTGAGCTTCACGCTCGATACATCCCTGCAAAATTTATTCATGCTGACGTTTTTCGCAACAGTCGGGCTTGGCGCAAGCTTTGCCCTCATTAAACTGGGCGGAAAACTTTTGATCATCTATTGGGTCGCTTGCGGATTCCTTGCGATTATGCAAAACGTCATCGGTGTCTCCATGTCCTACTTGTTCGACATTCATCCTCTTATCGGAATGATGGCCGGAGCTGTCTCCATGGAAGGCGGACACGGCGGCGCGACCGCTTACGGAACCACTGTGGAAGCGATGGGAATCGATTCCGCGTTCTCTATCGGAATTGCCGCTGCAACATTCGGTTTGGTTGCAGGCGGATTGGTCGGCGGACCGCTTGTTAAGTATTTGATCAAAAAACACGACTTAAAATCCAGTGAAGTAGAAGAGTCTCACGAGTATGTTGCAGAAGCCCATGACCCTGCCATCAATGTCGACAACTTCACGATGCAAGCGTTCCTCATCGTCGCTTCTATGGCGGGGGGATCATTGCTGGGTGAACTGTTTGAGAAAGTTACAAGTTCCTTTATGGAAAACCCCATCGTCTTGCCTAACTATGTAGGCGCGATGTTTGTTGCAGTTGTCATTCGTAACGTGGTCGATCGCATTAACGGCAATATCGTGCATATGCGCAGCATCACTCTTATCGGCGATGTTGCTCTGGGGATTTTCTTATCCATGGCACTTATGAGCATTAAGCTATGGGAAGTTGCGGATCTTGCCCTTCCACTGCTCGTAATCGTTTTTGTACAAGTTGTATTCCTTGTCCTATTTGCGATTTTTGTTCTGTTCCGCATTCTCGGCAAAAACTACGATGCCGCAGTGATGTGCGCAGGTTTTGCAGGACATGGACTTGGCGCAACTCCAAATGCTATGGCCAATATGGCAGCTGTAACGGCACGTTACGGCCCATCACGCACAGCGTACTTAATCGTTCCAATTGTCGGCGCGTTCCTAATTGACGTTGTTTCGATGCCAATCATCATTACAACGATGAATATCTTCAGTTAACTTGCAAAACCGGCTCCCCGCAGCCGGTTTTTTGCTGGTTTTCTATGCAAATTCCTGTCGTTCTTCTTCCATCTGCGTCATAATTAAGCCATATACTGCATATCCAGGAGGAATTCATCATGACTGACATGTACGAAAAAAGGCGCCGCTCGCTGGGCACACATCTTCAAGACCAATCACTTTCTGCGGTGCTCGTAACGGATCCCGCCAACGTATTCTATTTCACAGGTTTCAACTCAGATCCACACGAGCGTTTTCTAGGGCTCTTCATGGAAGCATCCGAAGGGAAAACGATTCTCTTCGCCCCTGCACTTGATAAGGATGCAGCTGCAGAGAGCTCTGATATCGAAAAAATTGTCGCGATTTCGGATGAACAACTTCCGTTTGACGTTATTCGTTCCACTGTCGGTGACCTGTCAGGAAGCTTCGGAATCGAAGCGAAAGCATTCAGCTATTTCCGCTACAACGAATTCCGCACCGCATTCCCTGCAGCAGAAGTGGCAGATGTTCAGGCGTTCATCAACAAGCTGCGCAAACGGAAAACACGTGAAGAAATTGCCGCACTCAAAAAGCCGATTGAAATTATTGAGCGCGTTCTTGAAGAAGGCATCAAGCTCGTGAAAGTCGGCATGACTGAATCTGAACTGACTGCTGAGCTTGAATACTTAATGCGTAAATTCGGTGCAGATGGTCCATCGTTCTCTACGATTGTGTTATCTGGAGAAAAAGCGGCATTGCCTCACGGTGAGCCTGGCGAGCGCAAACTGCAAGTCGGTGATTATTTGCTAATCGATTTCGGAGTCGCTAAAGACGGTTACATGTCCGATACGACGCGCACGTTCATTATCGGAGAAGCCTCCGATCGCCAGCGGCTCCTTTACGATACAGTACTGGCATCAAACCAGGCTGGTATCCATGCAGTTCAAGCTGGCAATCCTGTAAAAACATTCGACATTGCTGCAAGAAGCGTCATTCAAGAAGCAGGTTTCGGTGAGTATTTCAATAACCGCGTCGGCCATGGTCTCGGAATTGAAGTCCATGAAGAGCCTTCCATTCACATGAACAACGAAGAAATCGCGGAACCCGGCCTCGTGTTCACAATCGAGCCTGGCATCTACATCCCAGGCGAAGGCGGCGTCCGCATTGAAGATACCGTTTATATTAACGAAGACGGCGAAGTCGAATTACTGTCTACGTTCCCGCGCGAACTAAGAATCTTAGGCTGAGTTCAGCCGAGCTGTTCCATGAATCTGGCATTGTTGCTGATTCATGGGATGGCTTTTTTGCGTTGGTGACGGGATTGCATAGATCTTTCGCTTTGGGCAGCTCGACTTATCCTCTTCCATGCTTGAATTGTGTCCCGATGCCGATTAACTCTGGCATCTGGCTGATTTCTCTCTCGATCTGGCCGATTCAGGCCGGCATTTGGCTGATTCAACCTGACATACGGCCGATTTCTCTATCCGTTTGGCCGATTCCCCCCTGGCCCATCCCTCAACGCGCGCAGCGCCACCAATCAATCCCTTTTCGCACTTGAATTGTGTCTCGTTATCGAGAAACTCCCATATGTGTCGGAGAAATCTACCTATGTGATGGAGAAATACAATCCTGTGTCAGAGAAAACACTCCATCTGACAGTCAAACACCCCAAACTGTCGGAGAACGCTGAAGTTATGTATTCAGCGGGATAGCCCCTACCTCAACGCGCGCAGCGCCACCAATTTATCCCTTTCCGCACATGAATTGGGTCCCGTTATCGAGAAACTCCGCTATGTGTCGGAGAAATCCACTTATGTGATGAAGAAATACGATCCTGTGACAGGGACACCACTCCATGGGTCAGACAAACCCCATAAAACTGTCGGAGAACGCTGAAGTCATGTATTCGGCGGGATAGCCCACCCCTAAACGCGCGCAGCGCCACCAATTCATCCCTTTCCGCACTTGAATTGTGTCCCGTTATCGAGAAACTCCGCTATGTGTCGGAGAAATCCACTTATGTGATGGAGAAATACGACCCTGCGTCAGAGAAAACACTCCATGTGTCAGACAAACACCATAAACTGTCGGAGAACGCTGAAAGCACGTAATTTAGCGGGATAGCCCATCCCTTCCAAGACAAAAAAATACGCCCCGCCAAAGCGGAGCGCATCACCTTTACTTTTTCGTTTTATTCGCAACTTCAATCGCACGATTCGTACCTTCAGCTGCTTGTTTCAATGCTTCCGCCGGATCTTTGCCTTGATACATGTCTTCAAGTGCCGTTACAATTTGCTGGCGCGACTCCGGGAACACGGAGATGAGTGCACCTTGAGTTGCGTAACCTGGCACCGTATCTTGAAGCTGATCCACAGTCACTTTATATTGAGGGAACTCCGCCCACTTCTCTTTCACGTTTTCTTCATCATATGCTTTCGGGTTGATTGCAAAATAACCAGTATCCAAATGCCACTTCGCCTGAACTTCAGGCGTCGTTAAGTATTGCATGAATTCCCAAGCAGCGTCTTGCTCCTCTTCAGCAATTCCTTTCGACATCCAAAGCGATGCCCCTCCAATGACGACTCCATTGCGCTTCACTTCATCAGCATATGGAATATAAGCAACTCCGACTTCAAATGGCGCTGTATCGATTGCTCCCGCAACACCTGCAGATGAGTCCAAATACATTGCGACTTTCTTAGAAGCAAATGCCGCACGGATGTCATCCCAGTTTGTTCCGAAGTTACCGAACGTGCCCGCTTTATTCATCGTATCAAGCGTTTCAAATACCAGCCGTCCTTCATCACTGTCGAATGCAGCTTCAGTTGCATCTCCAGTACGGCCGTTGTCTTCATTCACATACTCGCCGCCCTGTGTTGCGAGTAATTGCTCAAAGAACCAGCCGTATGTCAGCATCGAGAATCCGTACATTTCCCCTTTTTTCAACTTAGCAGCTGCATCGATCACTTCAGAAAACGTTTCAGGTGCTTTTTCTGGATCAAGTCCAGCTTCTTTAAACGCTTCTTTGTTATAAATCATCACTGGCGTCGAAGAGTTAAAAGGCATGGAATACAACTCATCGTCCACTTTGTAGTAGTTCAAGATGTTCTGTTCGAGCTCATCTGCATTGAAATTATTCTTGTCGATAAACTTCTGGATCGGCTCAATATAACCGCTGTCAATCATATACTTCGTACCGATTTCAAAGACTTGCGTGATAGCAGGAGCATCTTTCGTTCCGCCAACACTGCGCAGTTTCGTCAATGATTCTTCATAGGTCCCTTGGAATTCAGCTTTTACTTCATATTTATCTTGGGAATCATTGAAGTTCGCAACGATTTCATCCAACGAAGTTTGCCCGGTTCCCGACATCGCGTGCCAAAACTCAATCGACACTTTTCCATCCTCTGTCTTTGTCGCTTCGCCTTTGCTGCCGTCTTCCTTAGTGCCCTCACTTTTCGTGCTGGAGTCACTATTCGTACATGCTGCAAGTACCGCCAAACTAATTATCGTTAAAAATAATAACATAAGCTTCACAGTTTTCCTCATCTTCCTCTACACCCCGTCTCAAAGTTTTCATCTTTATGTTCCTCATTTTGGAATTGCTTAGTCACACAATATCCGTTGTTCGAAACGGGAGGTGGCGTCTCCTTAGGAATCAGCTATGGTAACAACCTAAGTTCGCAGCGTCCTGCCGCAACGGTTGCATGACCTACATCCTGTAGGCCCGCGTCCACCTGCAGTGAAAGCCGTAACGAAGAACGGCTTTTGCGAACAAAAGCGAAGCGTTGAGAGCACATTTTGTACTAAGCAACACCGTTAGCTAACACCTTCACTTCAAAGCCCCCTGCGACAACCCTTTCTGAAGTTGCTTTTGTCCGATAAACAACAGCAATAACGTCGGAATGATGACGACGATGACACCAGCCATGACCACCCCCCAATCGGTTGACATCTCCTGAGACTGCAGCTGCTTTAGTCCAATTTGAACCGTTCGCACCGAACTATTCGTCGTGATCAGCAGCGGCCACAAGTACATATTCCACGTCGTCAGGAACCCATATGCCCCTAGTGTGACCAGACTCGTTTTCGAGACTGGCAAAATCACTTTCCAAAAGAATGCAAACCTGCCGAGACCTGCAATTTGCGACGCCTCTTGCAACTCTTTCGGAATCGTTTTAAAATGCTGGCGCAGCAAGAACGTTCCGAATGCGAGCGCGAAAAACGGCAACGACATCCCTTGATACGTATTCAGCCAGTCGAGCTTTTGAATCGTGAAGAAGTTCGGGATCATCGTCGCTTCCCACGGAATCATCATCGTCGAGATGAATAAGAAGAATACGAAATCCCTTCCTTTAAATGGGATGAATACAAACGCATAGGCCGCCAGACTGCAAACGACTAATTGCCCGAACATCACAGTCAGCGACACGATGAAACTGTTCAACAAGTAGTTCATCAGCGGAAGTCTATCGAACACCTTCACATAGTTATCAAACTTGAAGACTTCCGGGAAAAATCGTCCTTGTAAAATTTCCGGTCCGCTCATAAACGAAATCATGAACGCATACAACACAGGGAAGAACACCATAAGCGAAGTAACGATCAATAAAAAGTAAATCCAGACTTTCTTAAGCGTCGAGTCTCTCACTGATAATGCACCTTCTTTTCGAGAAGCTTAAATTGAAGGATCGTAACTGCCAGGATGATGATAAAAAGAATGACCGCTTGCGCACTGGCAGTTCCAAACTGATAATTGATGAACGCTTCCCGATAAATCGAGTAGACAATCAGGTTTGTCGATTGGGAAGGCCCGCCTTTCGTCAAAATATCAATTTGGCCAAAGGTCTGGAACGCATTGATCAAAGAAATCGTGATGATGAAAAATAATGTTGGGGACAGCATGGGAATCGTAATACGCCGAAGTCTGTAAAAGTAGTCCGCTCCGTCAATTCGTGAGCTTTCATACAGATGCTCATCGATATTCTGCAATCCTCCAAGAAGAATCAGAAACGAGAATCCGGTGTTCATCCAAATCGTGGAGATTGCAATTGACAGCAGTGCCCACTCCGGATCCAGCAGCCACTGAATTTGCGGGAGATTAATGGCGAGCAGGATCCGATTGAATAACCCTACGCTTGGATGAAACAGAAATAACCAGATCACTGAAGATGCCGCAACAGATATCCCCATCGTCGACGAATACATCGTTCTGAAAAAGCCGATTCCTTTCAATTTCTCATTTGCGAGCAACGCGAAAAATAATGCTAGAATAATTCCGATGGGCACTGTATATAAGACAAATAACCCGGTTGCCTTCATACTATTCAAAAATTCCATTGATGTGAGCAAGTAGCTGTAGTTTTCGAAGCCGACATTGACCGCGGCGTTGCCGTTTTGATCAGTCAAAAAGAAACTTAGATAAATCGTCCGGATCATCGGATAAAATAGGAATACTGCAAATAAGATGATGGATGGCAGCAGATATAAAAATCCAACACGCACATCGGAAGAACGTTTCCACATACCAGGAGCTCGAACTGCCGTCATAAGCTCACCTCTTTCGCAATCGAAAGGTGCTCAAGACCTTCAGGTTTACGGATCAGCTCTCCCGTCTCTTCATCGAATACACAGAAGAATTCAGAACCTAACAAAATCGGAACATGATCGCCAATCGCAATATCCCATTGGCCACTCCATTTTGCCATCCATTCCCGCTGCCCTACTTGGAATGAAAATACAGTCTCATTCCCTAAAATCTCTACATTCGTCACTTCAACTTGTATCTTATTCCCGACTTCACTTCCTGTTAGAACCGGTTTTATTTGCTCGGGCCGAATTCCTGCGAGCAGCGACCTTGCAGAACTCGCAATCAATTGGTCTTCATTCATCGGGATATGAATTGTATCCTCAATGAAAATCCCTGATTTCGTCGGTTCCATTCTAGCTGGACTGACATTCATCGGCGGTGATCCGATAAACGTCGCAACAAAAGGATTTGCTGGGAAGTTGTAGATGTCGACGGGCTTTCCGACTTGCTGGATCTTTCCTTCATGCAGAATCATAATCCGGTCACCCATCGTCATCGCTTCCACTTGGTCGTGCGTTACGTAGATCATCGTAATGCCGAGTTTACGCTGAATTCTGCGAATCTCTGTCCTCATATGCGCTCTCAGCTTCGCATCCAAGTTAGAAAGAGGCTCATCCATTAAACAAATTGGCGCTTCACTCACAATCGCACGTGCAAGCGCAACCCGCTGCCGCTGTCCTCCTGAAAGTTCGCGCGGTTTCCGTTTCAAAAAACCGGTTAACCCGAGCATCTCTGCGACTTCGTTCGCCCTTTCTGTTTGCACAGCTTTCTTCACTTTCTTAACATCGAGCCCAAATGTTATATTTTGACGAACGGTTAGATGTGGATAAAGCGCATAGTTTTGAAAGACCATCGATAGCTCGCGCTTGTCAGGAGATAAATGATTTGCGATTTTCCCGCCGATTTGAAGTACTCCATCTGTAATCTCTTCCAGGCCGGCGATCATCCGCAGCATCGTGCTCTTACCGCACCCAGAAGGACCGACCAGCACAAAAAATTCTCCGGGTTCGATCGTTACGTCGATATTCGAAATCACATCGACTTGTTTGTCATAAGACTTTGACACGTCAATCAGTTCGACTCTTTTCATCCAATCCATCCTTTCGGGTAGTCAACTTCCATCTGACCTGTCACTCTTAACAAGGTCATGGTATCATTTTACGTAACAGGTTTTCGCACTATTTACATAAGTTAACATCTTCTTTACATGCGCTTTACATTTCAATAGAATCGGAGGACATCACTTTGAAGGTTTTAAAGGTTGCCAGTTTACTCATTCTTTTGCTTTCCGGCTGCTCTTCCGATTACCAAAAGCCTGTTGCCCTGCCCGAAGAACCTTTTCTAGTCATTGCTCATCGCGGGGCTTCTGCCTATGCGCCCGCTCACACATTTCCTTCTTACGAGCTGGCGATCGATATGGGCGCCCATTATATTGAACTCGATCTGCACCGGACAAAAGACGGTAAACTGGTTGTTCTTCACAATGATTCAATTGAATTGAACGGCAGTGAATTGGAGATTGATGAAATCACTTCCGATACCTTAGGCGCTTTCAAACCTGCCGACGAATTCAACCAGCCGACGAACGAATTCGCTTCGCAAAGATTCTCAAGTCTTCGAGTCCCTTCTTTGGAACAAGTACTTCGTGAATTCGGTGACCAAACCAATTACTATATTGAAATCAAGTCTCCTGATCGATATCCCGGCATCGAACAGCAGCTTATTGACCAGTTGGCGGGGCATGATCTGTTAAACCGAGAGGACTCAATTCCGAAAGTAATCATTCAATCCTTCAGCAGTGACAGCCTGAAAAAAGTACATGAATTGAGTCCCGAAACTCCTTTAATTCAACTCTATTCATTTAAGAAAAAAGCGAATTTGTCATCTTCAAAACTGAAACAAGTCACTCACTACGCATCCGGGATCGGAGTAAATGCAACCGCCGTTACGGAACAGCTCGTAGATGCAGTCCACCAAGCAGGGCTTGCTATCCATCCTTTTACCGTCAATGAAAGAGAACAATTTTCTTCTCTTTTCTCGATGGGAATAGATGGCGTTTTCACTGATAAGCCCGACCTGATCCTCCAGCTTTTAAACCAAGATCCTGAAGGTGATTAAATTTTCTGAACATGCACAATATAATGTATGCTAACATTCTCTGCCATATCCAAATTTATTACTTTAACCGATCTCAGAAAAGCTCTAGTCAGATTCGGCCAGAGTCCTTTTCAAGATATGAATTCAATTAAATAACCCATAAGCGGCGCAGCTCCTTCTTATGGATTAATCGGCTCAAAAAAAAGAGCCGTTCCGAAAAGTCATGAACTGACATTTCGAAACGGCTCTGGAATTTTTCGTAGAGAGAACTAGCACGCGCTGATTTTCTTTAGTCAAACATAAGCAGCTTTACAACTTTATGCAGTCCAATCCCCTTCTATTATTCTCCTTTAGCATTTCCTTTTTCAATTGCAGTATTCGTTCGATCAGCTGCTTCTGCAAGTGCTGCCTGATACTCCTTCCCTTCGTACATCTTTTCCAATGCGGTGACAATGGCCTGCCGGGATTCACGATGCGCCGTGAACAGAGCACCTTGGTTTACAGGAGAAGATTCTGCGTCGTGCAGCTGATCTATCACTGCTTGATAGTAAGGCTGGTTTTCCCATTTCATTTGAACTGTTTCTTCTTCATACGCTTTCGGGTTGCTGGCTAAATAACCGGTTTTCACATGCCATTCCGCTTGAACTTCTGGCGTTAAAAAGTAAGTGAGAAACGTAAGAGCCCCTTCTCGCTGCTCATTGTCAATTTCGTTTGACACCCATACGGATGAGCCGCTGGTGATTACGCCTTCTCTTCTTAACTCATCTCCTCCTGGCACAAAGGCAACGTCCACATCAAATGCTGCGTCGGACATTACTTTTTCGATATGAGACGAAGATTCTAGATAGATTGCCGTCTTTTCGGAAACAAACGCATCGCGTGTATCCTCCCAGTCCGGTCCAAAGCTTTTGAATGTCCCGGCTTCATTCATATCCTGTAATGTACGGAATACCAGACGTCCTGCATCGCTGCTGAATTCAGCCTTTGTCGCATTTCCCGCCCGGCCGTTACGCTCGTTGACATACTCGCCGCCTATAATCGCGAGCCAGTTTTCAAAAAGCCAGCCCTCAGAGGGAATTGAAAATCCTGTTGCTTGATCGGTTGTCAAAGTCTCCCCTGAATGGATCAGTTCAGAAATCAATTCAGGTCCTTTTTCCGAATCGAGTCCTGCCTCTTCGAATAGATCTTTGTTGTAAACCATCATCGGTATTGACGCAGTTAAAGGAATGGAAACCAATTTGTCCTGATAGTTGTAATGGTTCAAAACAGCAGCGTCTAACCCAGTGATGTCAATCCCGCCACTATCCGCCAACGTTTGTATCGGCTCGCCTTTACCACTGTCTAACATAGATTTTGTATCTAGATCTTCTATTTGAATTAATGCAGGCGCCTCTTTCTTTCCGCTCACTTGCTGCCATTTCTCCATCGCTTTTTCATAGCCGACTTGAAATTCAGCGGTCACTTCAACCTGATCTTGTGATTCATTAAATCCTTCCACGATGCTTTCTAAGGCTACTTGTTCTTCACCAGACAAACTGTGCCAAAATTTAATGGAAGGTGTTTTCATATCCGATGCGTTTGGCTGATCTGTGTCAGACTGAGAAGGATCTTTTCCTGTTTCCGGATTCCCGTCCGGTGTGTCGGATACCTTATTTGTACAAGCAGTAAGAACACCCAGAGTTAAGATTGTTACGATAAGCAAAACAGCATTCAGCATTTTCCTCATATCGTTCTCCACCTCTTCTCTCAATTTGTTGTTCCTAAAGAATTAGTTAAATGGAAAAATCATCTGCACAAATATATTTATTTTTCAGTTTAATAATAACATATTTTACGTTTCCATTCTTTTCCAATAGACGTTCAAGACTAACGTCACAAGGAAATAAAATTAATTAATTTAGCATTTTCCATAAATCATAATCAAATGTTCCTATTCATATGTCTCGAAATTTGTCGATACATGACGTATATCCTTCCGATGGATGTTTTCCCATTAACTTCAATTCTTCACATTACCTTTAGAATGGCGGTCAATATATGGAGCTTACGACACAGCGTTTTAAATATAAGCGTCTTTTTTTACTCATTATCTTTGTAGTTCTTCTGCCAATTATTTGTGAAGAACTGCTCATTCAGTTTTATCATCTGGACTTTAAAAACAAGATTTGGTACAACCTATTAGGGACCAGTATTATGCTTCTATTCTCTATACCGATTTTCATATATTTGATTCAAAAAACGGAAAGAACGGCCTCTTCTTTGCAAAAGCAGCTGATTGAGAATGACAAGATTCATCAGAAGCTGACACTGTCCAATATTGAATTGGACTATAATGCCAATCACGACTTTCTGACAGGTCTTCAAAACCGTTACAGACTTTTTCAAGTCCTCGACAAAATGGCTGCAAAACGTTCAGAGCTTGCCATTCTATTTATCGACCTCGATCGTTTCAAGTCCATCAATGACACGATGGGCCATTTGTCGGGAGATATATTCATAAAAATGGTCAGTATACGTCTGAAACAAGCAATTCCAATGGGAGCACAAGTGTTTCGTCACGGTGGCGATGAGTTCGTCATTGTATCTGAATTGCCTAATTCAAGAGCTGTTGAAATTGCCGAGCAGATACTCAATGCGTTTAAAGAACCGTTCGAAGTCAACAACACATTGCTATATACCTCTGCAAGTATCGGTATCAGCCACCTTCCCGAACACGGTTCAGATTCAGTGACATTATTAAAAAACGCGGACCGGGCTATGTATCGGGCAAAAGAGGCAGGCGGCAACAGCTACAAAGTATTCTCCCAGCTGGCAGAAGATGATGACCAGAAACAATTGATCCTGGAAAATGACCTCCGGAATGCATGTGAAACGGAACAATTACTCGTCCACTACCAGCCTGTCATTGACTTGTCAACTGGACGCCTTAAAAGTTTTGAGGCGCTGGTGCGCTGGAAACACCCTGACTTGGGACTTATCCCGCCTGGAGATTTCATCCCCGTGGCAGAGCGTTCAGGATTGATCAACGAAATTGGTACATGGGTGTTAGAATCTGCGTGTGAACAAGTAAAACAATGGCATTATTTAAATGACACGTTAGGTCTTGCAGTAAATGTCTCTATTCGCCAGTTCAGAAACCCGCAATTCCCGAGTGTCGTCAGAGACGTTCTCGAAATCACGCAGTTTCCTCCTCATCTGCTCATATTGGAAATTACCGAGTCCATGATGCAGGATGATTACGAGTCTGTACGCATTATCGAGGAAATACGTGCACTTGGCGTGAAATTAGCCATTGATGACTTTGGAACAGGATATTCTTCTTTAAGCAAGCTTGGATTTTTACCAATTGATTATCTGAAAATTGACCGGTCCTTTACTATGGAGATGCTGACTCATCCACCGATTCAATCCATTGTACAAACGATTATCGATATGGGTCGCAACCTCGATATGGAGCTTATTGCTGAAGGAATCGAAGAGGAAGGCCAATCATCAATTCTAGCAGAGTGCGGCTGTCAATTTGGTCAAGGGTACTTGTTCAGCAAACCACTGCCTGCTGAAGAGATAGAAACTGCGTATTGCCTTTCCTCATTGTTGAAAGTTAACTGAATGAAAAAGCTGCTAACGCGTCTATAAAGACACGTTAGCAGCTTTTTTTATTACACGCAGATGAGCGAAAAAAAATCCACACCTCTATTAATAGAGGTGTGGACAGGCTGAATCGATCAGTTCCAGTGGCCTTGATCGACCAATTGTTTTTTACTCTTGAATGCATAAAATATCGCAACAATGTTAATGACGAACATCGCAACAATGATCCAAAGAACCATTGTGTATGTTCCCGTGAAGTCATAAACATATCCATATGCCGGCAACGCAATAATAGATGCCACTGCTAGTCCCAGTGAAGCCATTGCATAGATCTGACTATAGTCTTTACTGCCGAATAATGTAGACGCAAGCGTTGGCGCAAGTGTACCAATTGACGCTGCCATGAAACCAAGTATACCAGCAGCAATTGTAATGAGTGTCGCACTTTCAGAGAAGAATAGTAACATGAAGATTGACAAAATACCTAGTAACATCGCAAGCAATGACGTATTTTTAGAACCGATTTTATCACTAAGCACACCTAGAATCAGCGCACCCAGTAAAACACCGATCATATAAATCCCCATCACCGTTCCAGAAAACTCAACAGAATATCCTTTGTTCGCTAGGAACGTTGGGATATGAATTGAGAAACTCGCAATTGCAGTGATCAGGAAGAAGAAGAGTGTCAATGCATAAAATGCACCGGATTTCTTTGCAACGGCCATTGCAATCCCTTTATCATTCATGTCTGTCGCCGCTTCACCATCTGCAGCTGCGCCATACGGCTGTAACCCTTTATCTTTTGGTGATTTACGGATAAGCAGGAGAATAACAGGAATAACGATGATCAAAACAGCTGCACCGATAATGATGTACGTCTGACTCCAGCCTCTGCTTGCAATTAAATTACCAGCGATCGGTTGGGAGATCGCACCAAGTGCTCCTGCAGCCGCACCCATGATACCGAGTGCCAGTCCGTTACTTTTCTTGAACCATTGGTTGATTAAAACCGGACCCGCAATAACAGTGATGAACACGCCTCCGACTGCCAATGGAATAGACAAGATATACCAGCCCCATACAGCTTTCATGAAGCCGAATGCAGCGAATGCTCCTGCCTGTAAAATGATAGCACCAATAAGCAGCGCTTTAATGTCATACTTCGCCATCATCTTTCCGCCAATTGGCAAGAAAATCAATGTGACAATTGAAGAAATACTTAAGTAAAGCGTTAGATTTCCAATACCAATTCCTAAGTCCTTAGCAACCGGAGTGATGAAAAGACCCGCTGTATTATTAAGTGCACCTTTCCCAAGTCCGACCATCAAACAAAGTCCTACTAGAATCCACCAGGCATAGTGAATTTTACTTTTCGTCTTATCCATAAAATTACCACCTTGTATTTGTTTTTTGTATTGCTTCCACCCTCGAAATACCGCGACATTTCTAACTAGTATAGTATACCATTTCATGCTAGTGTTTTGACGTCTAATTAAATAATAAAATTCTTTCCAGTAGTCTGAAAAGAATTTTCAATGTACTATCCAACTGTTTGTAAAAATCGATACGATGACTTTCCGTTTTCCAGCTTACAGGACCCCTTTACTCAAAACTAACATCATCCAGGTCATCTGCATAAGGCATCGCTGTTAAAGCGCCTGCTTTTGTGACACATAAAGCCCCCATTTGATTGCCAAAACGAATCACTTTTTGCCATTCAGTAGTATTCTTCGGGTACCCATCTAGATGAAGCTGACGTAAAATCCCTGCCATGAATGCATCCCCCGCACCAGTTGTATCCACAGGAATTGCTTTTGGAGAAAGTATTTGAAACTGTTCACCATGAATGATCGCGAGCGTGCCACGATCACCCTGCGTAATCAAGACTACAGGAATTGAAAAAGCCGATAGTCGGAGTATCCCCTCATCCAGCGTATCCGTATTCATCATGAACATCAGCTCTTCTTCCGTCAGCTTAACGAGATCTGCACTAGTCAGAAATGAAACTGTTGTTTCGCGGCAAAGTTCCTCACTTTCCCAGCGCAGCGGTCGGATATTCGCATCGAATGAAACAAGGGTTTCCGTTTCTCTTGCAAGGTCTACTGCTTTCCGGGTCGTTTCGAGAGCCGTCGGATGAAACATTGTACCTGAACAAATATGTAAAATAGATGCTTGTTGGAAAGTTTCTCGTTGCAAGTCATTTGCAGTTACTTGCATATCTGGTGTTTCATTTTGATAGTTTGAAAAGACGCGATCATGTTCAGGTGTTAAATGGACATATACCCCGTTTACCCGTTTTTCCGGCTTTACAATTGAAGGGGTCAAGTCCACTCCTTCCTTCTCCAGTTCTTTGCGCACAAAGTCTGACGTTTCGTCGTCTCCTGTTATGGTGATGAAAGATACGGGTGCACCCAATCGTGCAATGCCAGCTGCTACATTGACTGTCGCTCCGCCTAAATAAGTATTAAATGATGAATTTCTCTCGTCTTCTGCAATGTAATCGACGAATACATCGCCATAAATCAGTACATGTTTCTTCATTATATATGGTGTACTCCGTTTCTAAGTTTTTATACAGTTTATCATGGAAGTGCCCCAGATAGAAGAGTAGCTATTTTACGCATCTTCAACTCAAAATGACGATTATTCTCTCCCAGCACTGCAAATCGCTCTCTCCATTGAAGATCAAAAAACTGCCTTGTCCTAAGACAACGCAGCTATAAATCGAATTAGTTATTTGCTAACAAATGCTCAGATTGAGCCTTGTGTTTCGCATAAAGGGAATTGTTCGGCTGTAATTCAATCGCGTATTCAATCGCCTTGATCGCATCTTCGTGACGACCCAGCGAGCGTAAACTGTTCGCAGTATGGAACCAGAAATCATAGCGTTCAGGATGTCTTCGAACAAGCTCTTCCATTACTCCAATGGCTTCTTCGTGCCTGCCGAGTTCCCGTAAGTAATTCGACTTGTGATAGAGGAAGAAGGGATTTTCGAGCGCTAATGCAGCCCCTTTGTCGAATTCTTGCAGCGCATCTTCTGCTTGGTTCATCAGACGGTAACATCCTGCTGTGTAAAAATAGAACTCCAGCGCATCCGGTGCAACTTCCAAAGCCCGGCTATAGTGTTCAAGTGATTCCTTGCAGCGGCCTTGCAGAGACAGGAAATAACCAGCGTAATACAGCAAGTCCAAGTTATCCCCGTCTGACTCCAGTGCGGACTGAATCGTTTGTGAGGCTGCTGACCAGTCACCATCCGCTGTAAAAGCCTTCGCTTCCATTACCGCGGGATGCTGAGGATCTTCCAATGTCTCTGTCAGGATTTCCAGAACGCGATTCTGCTTCTGTTCATCTGCGTAATGGACTGCTGACCTGCCATCGAAGTCTTGTAGATGAGCAGAAGCACCTGCATCGTGCAGCGTCTGCACCACATCCGTATACAACCTTCCGCCATCACCTAGAATCACTGCTTCCAGTAATGCAGACCACCCCAGATGATTCACATGATCAATTGGAACACCAACTGCTAAACAGGCTTCTACAGTATGTAGATACCCTTTTTCAGAAGCAGGCAGCAATGCGGTTCCGCCAAAACGGTTCACACTGGCTACATCTGCACCTGCTGCAGCCATCAGCTTCAAAGACGCTGTAAACCCATTCGCGCCAGCGCAAATGAAAGGTGTTAACTCTGTGGTATCACGATGATTGGGATCACTGCCAGCCACAAGCAATTGGGCAACTGCATCTACGTCATTGCGCTGGACCGCCATCATGAGCGCAGTTCTTCCTATTTCATCCGTCGCCTCAATATCTGCATGCTGTTCGAGTAATTGTGAAATCAGCTGATGGTTCCCTTGCTGGACTGCATCTATCAACGAGGTGTTTCCTTCCATGTTCTATCCCCTTTTCAAAATCGTATACTTGCTATTTTCAGTGTACTCGATGTGGTGGAGTTTTTCCTCAAAAGACAATCAGACTGGGAATGGGGGCATTCACACCAAGCAGACACTGAAACAATTGCACAACAGCTCCTTCATTAACCATGCTATACTTTTTTCATAGAAAGGATGATTCCATGAACCAGCATCAGGCACTCAAACAAACATTTGAACACGCGCGCACCTACTTCCCCAGTCTTGGGAACACGTATAAAGGCCGTCCAGTCCTTTTTTTCGACAACTCCGCGGGGACACAAGTGCCGCAATTCGTCATTGACCGTGTCACGGACTATTACATCCATCGGAATGCGCAGAAAGGGACCATTTTTGCTCGTACAGCAGAGATGCAGCAAACCATTGTCGATGCCCGGCAGCTCGCTGCAGATTTAGTCGGTGCAGCAGATCATACTGAGATTGCATTCGGTCAGAATGCAACAAACTTCTTCCATTTGTATGCACATCATCTTGGAAGAGACTTGCGTGCAGGGGACCATATTATCATTACAGAAGCGGATCATCACGCAAATGTGAATCCATGGCTGGAGCTGGCAGAACGAGATATTCACGTTCACGTATGGAATGTCGATTCACAAGGAAACTTGGATTTTGATCACTATGAAAAACTGCTGGCGCTGAAACCGAAAATCGTTGCAGCAGGATGGGCGTCAAATGCGACCGGAACCATTCATGACATGAAACGAATTACAGCAATGGCACATGAAGCAGGCGCACTTGTTGTGGCGGATGGTGTGCAAGCCGCCAGTCATATTGCAATGGATGTAAAGGCAGCAGGTGTCGACTTTGCAGCATTTTCAACCTACAAAATTTTCGGTCCTCACATGGGATTCGGATATATAAACAGAGATCGGCTCGAACGGCTGGAGGGCTGGCGGATTCAGAAAGAATTGGGGAAAGACGCCTATTTCTTTGAAGTCGGCTCGCAAAACCATGAAGGGATCGAAGGGTTCATCGGCTCGATGGAATACTTAACACGACTAACAAAAGATGCAGAAGCCAATGGGCTTGTATTAGATGAGGCCTTGTTTGGAATCTTACGTCCAAGCCGCCGTAACATTGCCGGTGCCATGCATTTCGCTCATTTGTATGAACAGCAGCTCACCAATCACTTCCTCGCTAACCTTGCAGAAGCAGAAGGTGTTATCTTATATGGAAAGAACGCAGCACATGCAGATGAACGGCTGCCCGTGTTCTCGTTCAATATCGAAGGAATTGAAACGGATATGCTTGGTCATGCCTTGAACGATGCGGGTGTCGAAGCGAGGACTGGGAACTATTTAGCGATTAACCTTATGAAGCGATTAGCTGCACCATTTGGAGGAAGCGCGCTTCGGATCAGTCTCGTCCATTACAATACAGTCGAGGAAATCGATCGATTCTTCAACATTTTATCCAACGTAATTCAACAATTGAAATCGCGTGTTCACTAATCTTATACCGATAGAATCAGTAAAATGCCCGCACCTGTTATTTAAACAGATGCGGGCATTCAGTTTGTCCGCGGTTAACGTCCGCAGCATTTCTTATACTTCTTCCCGCTGCCGCATGGGCACGGGTCGTTGCGTCCGACTTTGACTTCGGGTGCATCAGGCTGCTCCGTCAACGGTTGCACGTCAGAACGTTCCAATTCAAACATCTCTTGAGGGGTATGCCCTCTGTTTTCAATAAGACGGACCGCATTCGCAACATTAATAGCAACAGGAACGATTTGTTTCACACGCTCTTCAGGCAAGCGGCCTGCCTGCGCCATCAGTCGTCCGATGACTTCCATGAAATTCGCATGCCACATCGATAATCCCGTCATGAACGTATGGAGCATCCGATCAATTTGAATCTGAGGAATGTTTTCCTTCTGGAATAACTTTTCCAAATGAACCAATTCAGGTGTTTGATCATAATACCCAGGGTCCGCATAGCGAAGCAGCTGTTCTTTTGGAGGCTGATAATACGGTTTCTCAATGGTTTCCCTGACAAATTGTTCAGGAACGATTCCTGCGAGCTTCGGACCAAGGAAAACGGAATCTTTAAATAGAATATCTTCTTTTTTCAGGCTTGAGGCTACCTTGTCCGATGTCAGGAAATCTTGCAAGTTCTTAACTGTAAGCTGGTCTTCATTTTGAATGTTATACAGAGTAACCACTTGTTCAAACTGGACCATTCCATATAACCGGGTCATCGCTTTAATATAAAGCTCTATATCTTCTTGCTGCGCAGAATTCAGTCCATGGTTTACTTGCTTTTTGGGAGCTGGTTTTTCAGCTTTAGCCGCTGCTTGCTCCTCTGACAGTTCAGATTCGCGATACGGGTCGCTAATAACCATGTAATTTTTATGATGAATATGATCCCATTCCGTTTTCTTATATTTAACTAATTTCAGCATGTCATTGATTCGATCTTTATCATAAGAGTGATATCTCGCACTGGATACCCATTGCTTCATATGATCATGCTCGGGATGTGAGGGATCATTCATGATAGCCAGGAATGAGGAATATCCCGGCGGCCCTCCGACGTCTTCTGGAGGAGCTGTTCCTTCCCCGTCAAGCAAAGTCGGGAAACCGAAGTGATAATCTTCTGCAATTTCTTCGAGGTCAATCGAGAAGCGCCAGTCATCTCCAAAATCATATGTGTACATCAATTGCTTGTGTTTCTCCAAATATTCATCAATTTTCACCCGCGTCGGAAGCTTAGGAATGAGTGTTTTAGAGTGCTTAAGTTCTTCTCGCTGAACTGGATTGTCTGTTATGCACAATCCATCAACCTCAACTTCAAAAAAGTGATACGGCCGATCCGTATGGTAACTCTCAAAGTTTGTCATTAGCTGAATCATTTCATGGAGACGATTGAACGTCGCGCCTGCAGGCATGATCACTCTTCGCCTGACAGCAGGTTCTACATGAACCATTGTAATGTTTACGATATAAGACTTCATTGAGTCACCTCATCTATTGCATGTATTAGGTTGCTAGTGAGATTAAGTGTATCATAATTTCCCCGTGCATTGCGGCTGCAGAAGCCGGGATAGCGAAATTGCTTAGTTTTTCCAGCTTAACGCTTCCGTTGCAAGTGAATTCGAAAAATTCATTGACATTGAAACAGCTATCCTCTATGATTAATTTAACTTTCAGAAAGCAGGTGATGACTATGACTAATTTCAACTTGACACATGTAAATTGGATTGGACCCATACCTTCACCTGCCATGCCCTAAACTCGGCATGTTTCTTCTGATATGCGCGTGAAAGCATGGAGTCCGATCCAGGACACTATGCTTTTTTTATATGCCCATATTTAGGAGGAATAGAATTGAACACACTGCAAAATTACGGTTGGAACGAACTTCACCAACTGAATTGGAATGAACAGAAACACGACTTCAAATCAAGCAACTGCACAGCTGGACGCGTGATTTTAGAACACAAACATATGTATCGGGTTATAACTGAACACGGCGAGTGGCTTTCTGTCTGCTCTGGATCTTTACTCCATCACGCACTCGACCGAAGAGATTATCCTGCCGTCGGTGACTGGGTCGCAATTGAACAAATGCCAGGCGAAGAACGCGGGATCATTCATTCGATTCTTCCGAGAACTTCCATTTTTTCTCGTAAAACTGCAGGAGACTCCATGTCTGAACAGCTGATTGCAGTCAATGTCGATATCGTATTTCTGGTCACTTCCATGAATGATGATTTCAACATTCGAAGACTGGAACGGTACTTGGTCGCAGCCTTTGACTCGGGGGCAGTTCCAGTTATTGTACTGACAAAAGCAGATCTGAGTGATACTCCTGATGATTTCATCAACCAAGCACGCGACATTGCATTCGGCACTGATGTACTCGCTGTCAGCAGTAAAACGGGTGCCGGAATTGATCAGCTCACAACTTTGCTTAAAGGCGGGAAAACCGCGGCTTTACTAGGCTCATCAGGTGTCGGGAAGTCATCGTTAGTCAACGCAATCTGCGGGGATCAGACCATGACAGTCCAAACAATCCGGGAAGATGATGCCAAAGGACGACATACAACAACTCACCGCGAACTTATGCCGCTCCCTGCAGGCGGCGTCTTAATAGACACACCCGGTATGCGGGAATTTCAATTATGGAACGACAGCGAGGATATTGAAGGCAGTTTTTCAGATATTGACGCACTTTCCGAGTCATGCAAATTCAATGACTGCAGCCATAGATCCGAGCCGGGATGTGCCATTTCACAAGCGTTAAGTAACGGTTCTCTTGCGGAAGACCGTTTCGCCAGCTACCTTAAATTGCAGCGGGAAATCGCATACTTGGATCGAAAAACGGATGCACAAGCACAATCTGCTGAACGAAAACGATGGAAAGCTCTTACAAAATCCCAGCGTAAATGATGGTTGGACAATAAAAAACGAAAGCGGCTAAAGAATCGGCTGCTTTCGCGTTTTCTTATTTTAAAATGGCTTTCACAACCAGCTGGACAATCAAGCCGACAATGACTAAGCGCAATAGAATACGAACGTGTTGCGGGTTCAGTTTTTCTGCAATGCGCACTCCGATTTGAGCGCCGGATAAAGAGCCTAAGACAAGTACGAATGCAATCGGCCAAATAATTTTCCCCATCGCGATATAGCTGATGGCAGCTCCTAACCCGCTAGAAAACGAAGCGAGCCGAACAAATCCTATTGAGCGCATGTAGGAAATCCGTAATTGATTGAACAAATAGAGCAGAAGCGTACCTTGCCCCGGGCCGAATAAACCATCGTATAGCCCGATGCCGACCAATCCAGCGACGCCGGTTTTCGAAGGCTGCAGTGTCGCTTGTCCCGCAAAGTCTGCTTTCGATAGAAATGATGTAAAAAATGCACCGACCAGCAAGACAATCGCAAGTTTATAAAGTGCGGACTCTGGAATATGGGTTGCGGTAATTCCGCCCAATGTCCCTGCTGTCAGGGAGACTGGTAAAATCCACCATGATTCGCGAAGAGTAATCTCTTTTTTCAATAAAACGGTTAGAAACGTAGTGAAGGAACTGAAAGTCGTGGAGATTTTACTGGCTCCGATTACAGAATGGATTGGAATTCCCATTAGCAGCATCGCGGGCATCGTAATAAGTCCACCGCCCCCTGCAAGCGTTCCAAGCATCATTGCAACCAGCGCTATAAAAAAGAGCAAAATGTATTCCATCGTCATCTGCCTCCTCATCTGTTGTAGTATACCTCTCTCCGACAGATAAGGTAATTCGTTAGTTACGAATGAATAACATAAGCTCTTCTTATAGTGCACTTATTGCACCAATCACCACATATCCAACAATCAAGCTTCAGAGGACGAGTTCACCTTGTCAATTTGTTTCTTTTTCTTTTTCCATTCAGGATAAGATTTACTGATGAATGGGATTTCGTCGCATCCTTGAGCTTTGTTGGTATAGACAGCCATTACGAACAACACGTTTGCCATGAGCTGGGCGAAATCGAAAAGGATTTCTGGAACGTCGCGTTCTAACGATACTTTGTGGAGAGCACGTACCGATTTCTTAGCTTCACTTCGGCACACGTGAAGGACAGTGGCCGCATGGGTGCCTTGCGGGAGGACGAATTGTTCGATCAATTCACCCAGTTCGTTCACATACTCATCATATACGTCGCTAAGACGCTGAAGGTCTTCAGGGAAGATCGCTTGTTTCCCGCGGACTGAACCATTTAAGTGGTAGGCAAGCGGCTGGAGCCAGCGAAGATCGGTTTGAACTTTTTCAACGTCTTCAGTTAAAGATAAGGCTTCCCCGATTCGAGTCGTCAATGAATCTGTACGAATTTCAAAGTCTACCGTCGATGCAGATTCTCTCATGAATGGATAACATATATAACGCATGTCTTTTTTCATTTGAATACCTTCTTCCTATGGGTTTCATTTGAACCAGTATAGCATAATAAAAGAACACAATATTTGCAGAACGAAGAATAAAATCTGTGAATTATCATTGGAGGTACGGCATGCTGACAGCAAAACAACTTAAAGGAATCCAGCAGTTACAACAGCAATGTGAGCAATACGACACGATTGAACTGAAATTAAATTGGGAGATGCTTCGGGAACGGACAGATGATTCACTGGATTTCTTTGTTTTTAGGGATGAAGAACTCATTGCCTACTTAGCGCTATACGGATTCGGTTCCACAGTTGAAGTTTGCGGCATGGTGACTCCGGAAGAACGCAGAAATGGACACTTCACAAAACTCTGGCATGAAGCGCAGCAAGTGATTGAAGATAAAGGATTCAAGAAGGTGTTATTCAATGCACCCGGAACTTCAGAATCCGCGAAAGGATGGATGTCAGTACAGCCGTGTGACTATTCGTTTTCCGAGTTCCATATGCATTGGCATGCGAAAGAATTGTCGGAAACGGCAGACATCGCATTGAGAACGGCCGTCCCGGAAGACAAATCGTTTGAAACTGCATTGGATGCAGAAGCGTTTTCGCTTTCATTAGAAGATGCGGAATCTTATTACAGTGAGCGCTTATCGCGTGTTAAAGAACAACGCTATATTATAGAATCAGGCGGAACCGCGCTCGGCAAAATTCGAGTAACCCGCAGTTACAATGAATCCTACATTTCTGGATTTGCAATCCTCGCCGATTTCAGAGGTAAAGGCTATGGCGGTCAGGCGCTGCAATGGATTGTTCAACATGAAATCCCGACTGGAAATACCATTAAATTAGATGTCGAAACTAAAAATGAAAACGCATTGAAGTTGTATGAGAGAATCGGATTTGTGCAACAAGAACGGCAAGATTATTATGAAGTACTCCGCAACTTAGCAGTCAAATAGGAAGACACGGTTGTCTGTTCAGGCATTTCGATACAGTTTGGACAGAAGAATACGGCACATTGGATCCTCTTGCTTTTCATCAGCTTGAGGTTTCCCCCCTCGATGGACGCAGGAATTTATTGGGCGAAGCCCGCGTGATTAGGAATGGAGGAATTACCGGAGCATGCGCAAACGAAGCTTGGTTCGGAGATTGTTGGGTTTATTATCAGAAAGGCGGTCTGTTTTCAATTATTGTACAGTATGTAAAGAGAGGAATGGAGAAGCATTTGGTAAATTGCATCAGCAACAGGATGACGTACGATTCATTCATCGATGTCTAATGGCAATACCGGACCGTTCTCTAAGTATCTTGAATATGTCCACGTGCCATTGGAAACATCCGTACACGTCCGATCGACACATGTAAATACATAAGATTGGCGATTGGTTACTACACTTACTTCGTAATTAGCCATTGAAGATGGGTCCCCCGCATTGAATCGACTTACACCTTGCTGGATGGAGTAGACGGTTTCCTTGGATGCTATATCCTGATACTGTTTGTTATCGAGCACCATCATGGTCATTTCGCCTAAGATTACTTGATCCTCCAGGTTTGGCGAGTATGAACGATACGTGTACCGGTCGACGGCCATATACAAGACAGTGACGATGCTGGCAAATAAAACTATGGAGAGAATAAGCGTTGACTTTTTCATTGACAGCAGCTCCTTTTTGACATGAACTTAATCACTATTTAACATACTCAAAAGGCATATTGATATTGTGCAGGTTATTTGGCTTCGTTCTGCTAATCTCAGCTTGTCAGTCCCCATTCCGCAACGATACGTAGCCTGATTTCTCTAACAGCTGCTGCCCTTCTTCTGATACAATCCAGTCGATGAACGGCTGAACATTCGGATTATCCGTGCCAGCTGTAACGGCATAAATATCACGGACTAGCGGGTATTCACCTGATCGGATTGAGTCGTTTGTCGGAGCTACTCCGTCTATTTTAAGCAGCTTGATTTTATGCTTTTCCATTAATTCCAACGTTGTAAATCGATAGGAAAATCCAATTGCGTTTTTATAGTTATGGTACTCAGATTGTTGCTGAACGGTACCGTGGCCATCTGCAAACTCGTCCTCAGTCGCAGGTTTCATCAGCGGTGTACCTTCCATAAATTGCTCTATCGCCTTCTGACTCCTGCTGCTCGCTTTCCGCTGATATGCGATAATCGGCATGTCATTCCCACTTACTTCTTTCCAGTTAACTATATTTCCTGCATAAATCTTCCGGATTTGCTGAGCCGTCATGTTTTGCACCGGATTTTTTCCGTTCACGAAAAAGACGAATGCTTCTTTTCCAATAGGCGTCACTGACAGTTCAAGCCCTGCCTTTTTTGCTTTTTCATATTGCCATTTCATAGGGGTGCTTGTGAAAATCAGATCTGCCTTGCCTTCAATTAAATGGGTAAACGCTTCCCCTCTGCTATCTTCCATGACGAGACCGCCATCGCTATACGAAGGATAATGCCCTTCAGGGTAAACAGCTTCTGCAAAAGCGGCATACATAGGGTACAACCAAGTGTCACCATCCAATTTCGGCAATGACTCCTGAAGTTTTAACGATGCAGGTGTTTCAAGCCGTGCAAGTTTAGAATCCTCTCGATATGGTTCGTAAAAAGTTGGATTCGCTTCTTCATCTACTTTCGGAATGCTTTCCGTGTATGCTTCCCGAAATGGCACATAGCCGGTAATTGCCAGAGCAATGCTGCCGATGCCGAGGAAGGTGAAGATCCTCTTTCGCGTCGTGAAAAATTTATGTAAGGATAAGGAAACTCCTAAGAATAAAACTGTCGGAAATACTATGATTAAAGGAATGTGATACGCCGTTCCATTTAGCGTCGCAATTATGAAAGCAACAAAAGTTATAACGACGAGTATAACGAGCAGCGTTGCTGATAAAAAAGCAGCCAATTGAATCCTCTCCTATCCGATATACTTTCTATAGTCATTGTCAGAACGGACCATTAAGTGTATTATTACACCATTGATTACTTATGTCAATGCGCTGGTGTTTCATTTTTATGGGGTGCTGGTTTTCTCCGACACTTTTTGGTAATTGTCGGACACTATGGGGGATTTCTCCGACATTCGAGTGAGTTTCTCCATCACTCACGGACATTTCTCCGACACTTCGCGGAGTTTCTCGATAACGGGACACAATTCAACTGCGTTTAGGGATTAATTGGTAGCGCTTCGCGCGTTGAGGGATGGGCTAACCCACTGGGTGAAGGGGACGCTGGCGTTCTCCGACACTTCTTGGTGACTGTCGGACACTGCGGGAGAGTTCTCGTACACTCGAGTAAGTTTCTCGATCACTCACGGACTTTTCTCCGACACTTCGCGGAGTTTCTCGATAACGGGACGCAATTCAACTGCGTTTAGGGATTAATTGGTAGCGCTTCGCGCGTTGAGGGATGGGCTAGACGATGGAGAATAGTGGAATCGGCCAGCTTCGTGTTGGAATCGGCCACTTGGCTTGCGGAATCGGCCAGATCCCGGGGTGAATCGGCCATTTGGAGCAAAGAATCGGCCATTTGGCTTGGAGTATCGGCCAACCCCAAGAATTCATCGTCTCCCGCTCCCCTCCATGCAAAAAAAGCACCCGCAGCTGCGAGTGCTTTTTTGCAATTCATTTACATAAACATACCAGCGATTGTACCGCTCATCAGGTTTGCGAGCGTACCTGCGATGACTGCTTTGAAACCGAGTTTCGCAACAACTGCGCGCTGGTTTTCAGCAAATGCGGTCATGCTGGCAATCAGGATTCCGAGGGATCCGATGTTCGCGAATCCACATAACGAGAATGTCAGGATTGCGACGGTTTTATCCGACAGCGCTTCAATCATTGGCTGGAATGATGTGAATGCGACCATCTCGTTCAAGATTACTTTTTGACCGAGCAAGTTACCTGCTGTCATTGCTTCAGACCAAGGCACGCCCATTGCGAACGCCAGTGGTGAGAAGATGTATCCGAAAATCTGCTGAAGTGAAATGTCTGGATGACCGAACCAGCCACCGATTCCGCCAAGAATTCCGTTCGCCATAGCTAGAAGTGAAATGAATGCAATCAGCATCGCAATAATCAGCCCTGCCATTTTCAATCCTTCAGCGGCACCTTTTGTGACTGCATCGATTGCGCCTGGCTTCACTCCGCCTTCGCCAATCAATTCTTTCGGCTCATCATCTACAACGTTTTTCGGAACTTCTGTTTCAGGAATTAAGATTTTCGCAAACACGAGACCTGCCGGAGCTGCCATGAAACTTGCTGACAGCAAATAATTGATCGGGATACCGAGTGCTGCGTATGCGAGCATCGTTCCGCCTGCTACTGATGCGAGTCCGCCAACCATGACAGCGAACAATTCTGATCGTGTTAATGTTTTAATGTATGGCTTAATAATAACCGGTGCTTCTTGAAGCCCTAAGAAAATGTTAGAGGCTGCAGTAAGGGATTCCGGCTTGCTTGTTCCTAGAATTTTCGCCAATCCTCCGCCGACAATCCGGACGAAAAATTGCATAATTCCAAAGTGGTAAAGCAGAGAAATGAGCGCAGTGACGAAAATCGCCATTGCTGCCACCCGGATTCCGAAGATGAAACCTGTCGGAGCGGATGAATCCGCCAGACTTCCAAAGACGAATGCGAGTCCTTCATTTCCGTAATGGATCACGTTTTGGATACCGCCAGAAAACTTTTCAATTACTGCTCGTCCGCCTGAAGACTTTAAGACGAGATAACCAAAGAAAATTTGCATGGCAACCCCAATTACTACGACGCGGTAATTGATTTTGCGTTTGTTGTCCGAGAGCAAAAAAGCAACGAAAAGGATGACGAGGCACCCAAGTAAGCCAGTTAGGATATTCATTAGTTTCTCCTCATGTAAATGGATTATGATGCGATGTGTAATCGGTTTCATACAATTTACCACAGGTTGAATAGGAGCGTCAATAACAAATTGTGACATACTATTTAAAGCACCTTGAACGGTTCCATAATTATTGGTATATTTGTGTAAACGATTACTTAACAGAGGAGATACTGATGGCTACCATTAAAGATGTAAGCAAGTTAGCAGGTGTTTCAGTAGCAACCGTTTCCCGATACTTGAACAAGAACGGCTATGTCAGTAAAGAAGCGGCAGCTACCATCTCAGCAGTCATTGATAAGCTCAATTATCGGCCGAATAATATCGCAAGAAGTCTTGCGGGGATGAAAACCGCGACAATCGGTTTGATGGTCCCCGATATTTTGAATCCTTTTTTCCCTGAGCTCGCCCGCTCAATCGAAGATGCTGCAAACGAATACGGCTACACGGTCATGTTGTGCAATACAGATAACGACTCGTTGAAAGAACAAAAGTACATAGACACACTGCTTCAAAAACAAGTCGATGGAATCATTATTTCTTCCTATACAATCGAGCCCGAGCATTTAAACGGACTGCAAAAACAGTCCATCCCTGTCGTCCTCATGGACAATGTGTTTTCCAATGACTCCGTCGTTTCCTTTACCGTTGAAAACCGGCGCGGCGGTGAATTGGCCGTCGAGCATTTACTGACGCAGGGATGCTCGAAAATTGCTCATATATGCGGGCCCCTGACGATTACTTCATCCCGGGAACGAACCGCCGGCTTTGAGGATGCTAGCCGCAGGACGGACTGGTTTACCCCGAGTTTGATCGGCTATAGTGATTTCACCGTTAATGGCGGCTATTCCACAATGAAAGAGCTGCTGGCGCTTCATCCGAATTTAGACGGTGTGTTTGCAAGCAACGACTTAATGGCTGCAGGTGCGCTGAAAGCCTTGCAAGAAGCAGGGAAACGCGTTCCCCGAGACGTGAAAGTGATCGGTTTTGATGGAATCGGGTTAGAGATGATAACACCGGAACTTTCAACGATTGCCCAGCCGATATACGAACTCGGCAAAACCGCGATGGATTCGCTGGTCGGGTTAATCCGAAAAGAACCGGACATCGTTACCGACCGAGTCTTTCCAGTCACCCTGATTGCCAAACAATCTACAATGAATGAATAAAAGGAGCTGTCCTTAATGGGCGAGCTCCTTTCGTTTGTCGCGGGCTATAATCTCCATGATGACAGACAGCAGCACTCCGACAAGCAAGCCGTTGCTAACGAGCGGCTGAAGCATGACTGGAAATGAGCTGAACGTTTCTGGAGGTGCATTCAAAATACTAATCCCGACAAGCATCGGAATCGTAAGTCTGTATAAAGATCCCGTTTCAATCTGCAGTTTTCGGATATTCCGGATGGCAGTACTGAAGAGTTGCAGATACGCAACGAATAGAACCGCGTCCCCCACTGGCGCAGGGAGCGTTGAAAAAAAGCTGCCTAACGCAGGAACAAGCCCAAGAATGATGAATAGTAAACTTCCAAGGATGAACGGCCCTCTTTGCAGAATTCGTGTACTCTGGAGAAATCCGATCGAGGAGGAATAAGGTCCTAAGGGAATTAATCCGAACAGCCCAGCAAAGATTGTCCCTGCGCCCGTCACATAATAAGATGCTTTGTAGCGTTTCGCAGAGGTTTGACTGTCATACAGTTCTTCCACCGTTGAAATCGCAACGAGCGAGTTCGCCATATTAATAAGCCCCGCGATGAATGCCGTGACGACAATTCCGATATGCAATTGCAGTCCGCCTAACGGGAACAGATGGAAGATGGTGCCCCCATTTGACGGTGCCGACTCACTTCCAAAGATGACTACGTAAGCGATCCATCCCCCCAGCATGCCAATCAGTATTGAAAAGTTCGCAATGCTTCCTTTGCCTTTCATTGACATAATGAGCACCGCGATGACGATGGCCACTGAAATCACCGCAACCGGCAAATTGATGGCACCGCCTTCGCTGATTCCCATCATTCCTTTGAAAAAGTACAGAATGAGCTGGACCGAAAGTAAAAATAAGTAAGTCACTAAGACAATCGGGTTAAATATTTTCTGTAATAGTTCTGTAAATCCAAGCGCTCCAAGAACAATCGTCACCGCTCCTGCAAGCAGCATACCGAGCGCCAAGCTTCCTCCGAGCTCTGCATAACTGAGTCCCATAGCAGGTGCGGAAGCGCATAGGCTTAGTACAAGTCCCCACCAGATCCCGCCATGACCTTCAAGCAGCGGATAGCGATGGCTAATGGTAGCCTGCAGCAGGCTCATTATGCCGATCGTGACGAATGAAGTTCGGATGAGTCCGGCCGTTTCCGCTTCTGTCAGACCAAATGCCATTCCGATCGATAACGGAACGACGACTGTGTTGACGACCATGAAAAAGAGCCACTGCACGCCTGCGACTGAAAAGGCGGGTGCTGATAAACGCGGCATAATACCTCCTGCTTTCTATTTGAAAAATCGAATGAAAAAAGTCTGACATTCCGATGTCAGACTCCTCCCAATTGGTTACTTCCCTAACGTGTCCACAAGTTTCCGGATGAATCGAGCCTCATCCACTTCCATGCATACGTTCACATTCGGTTCCTTCTTGTAATAATTTTTGAAGTCACAAACGGTTTGTCCATCACACAGTTCACTTTTCGTTTCAACGTCAACGTAGTACTTCTCCGTTTTCACGAGTGTCCGATCGAGGGCAACGCCAACTGCTAGCGGATCATGCATTGAACATGCCTCGTGGCCGTTTCGCTTCAAGTAGTGATTCATGTAATGAACCGTAGATTCCTCAACGAAGTCTCGTGCAGGACCTGGTTGAATCGCTTCGACGTCTTTTTTCGTCAGCAATGTGTTCGCTGTCACGTCAAGTCCAACTAACGTAATCGGAATCCCTGAGTGGAAGACGATTTTCGCAGCTTCCGGATCGATGTATATGTTGTACTCAGCAGTTGCTGTAATATTGCCTGGATGGTCGACAGCTCCGCCCATGATGACAAGTTCTTTCAGCCACTCTTTGAGACGCGGCTCTTTGCGGATTGCAAGCGCCATGTTTGTGAGTGGTGCAAGTAAAATCACCGTGATCTCGCCTGGATATTTTTTCGCTTGTTCTATGATGAAATCAGGTGCAAATCCTTCATCCCGAATTTCCACTTTCATGTCTTTCAGCGCGCCGCCAATTCCGTCGTTCCCATGGACACTTACTTCGAAAAATGGTTCGCGCATCAATGGACGGGATGCTCCTTGAACCACTTTCAAGTCGTCACGGCCAAGCAATGTTGTCACTTTACGTGTATTGATCGTCGCTTGTTCTAAAGACGTGTTACCGTTCACCGTCGTAATGCCGAGGATGTCCGCTTCCCCGCTCTTTTCCGCAAGCAAAATCCCGATTGCGTCGTCAATACCAGTATCTACGTCAATGATCACTTTTTTCATGCTTGTCCCACCTTTTCACATTCTAGTAGTTCCGTAATGCAGTGTAAACCTGTCGCAACGCCATATTTCAGCGCATCCAAATTTACGTGGTAGTGCGCGTTATGCCAAGGGAAGTTCTCCTTTTCGGATGAACCTGTACCCCAATACATGAAGACGGAAGGAACTTTACTTGCAACGATTGAAAAATCATCGCCGCTCATATACGGGTGTTCATTGACAACAACAGATTGGTCTCCAAACGTAGAAGTAACCGATTTCGTTAGTACATCTGTCAATTCAGGATGATTCCAGCTCGCTGGATATCCCTTACTGAAGGTATATTCATACGATCCGCCCCAGAAATCAGTGATGGAACGAAGCAGTACTTCAAGTTGGGATGCGATTTTATCTTGAGTTTCTGTTTTAATGGTACGAACTGTTCCCGAGATTTCCACACGACCGCAAAGTACGTTGGAAGTCGTCCCGCCTTTGATAGTTCCGAACGTGATGACGCCGTTATCAAGTGGAGAGGTTTGGCGTGACACGATATTTTGGACACCTGTAACAAATTGACCTGCCATTGCAATTGCGTCAATTCCTTGCTGGGGCGCAGCAGCGTGACCGCCTTTACCGATTAGCGTAATGTACACACGATCCGTATTCGCAAGCATGTATCCAGGTTTCATCTCAAAAACACCTGGAGCAAGGAATGGGTTCGTATGAAGACAAATCGCCGCGTCGACTTTAGGATTCTCGAGGATTCCTTCTTCGATCATCGGTTTCGCCCCGCCCGGCTGCGCTTCTTCTGTCGGCTGGAACATGATTTTAACGGTTCCGTTCCATTCGTTTTTGCGCTCTTTCAGGATCGTTAAAATCGCGAGACCGATCGTCGTGTGCGCATCATGACCGCACGCATGCATGACACCTTTAGTTGTCGAGCTATAGTCGAGTCCAGTGTCTTCTTCGATTGGCAATGCGTCAATGTCGCAACGCATTAAAATCGTCTTTCCAGGGTTCGCTCCCGAAATTTCCGCGCAAACGCCTGTTTTCGCCATCGCTCTGTGTGTAATCCCGATGCGATCCAATTCTTGTTGAATGAAGCCTTGAGTATTTGTTTCTTCCTTACTCAATTCGGGATTCATGTGTAAATGTTTGTATGTGTCTCGGAGATACCCGTCGAGGCGTTCTTCGATCCATTGGACAGAAATCGTTTCCATCGTATCGTCCCCTTTTAGTGTGAATTAATCCAAATCAGCTGCAAACGGCATACCGTCTTGCGCGCCGAATTTCGTGACTGCCCGGGCTGCAACTTTTGTTGCGAATGCAAGCATTTCAGGAAGTGATTTTTCTTCTGCAATGCTGATGGCAAGCGCACCATTAAACGAGTCACCAGCGCCAGTCGTATCAACAACTTCCACTTTTTCAGCGGGCGTAACGACAAGTTTGCCGTCTTGCAAATGTGCGCTTCCCTGCTCGCCAAGTGTGACGATCAGCGTTTGGTTATACGCGGATTCCCACTCTGTCATAAGTGTTGCGAGTTCATCATTTGTGGTGAACGTGTGCTCAGCAAGCATCGCGAATTCTGTTTCGTTTGGCGTCAAATAGTCAACGAGGTGCAGCAACTCTGCAGGCAATGTTTGCGCAGGTGCTGGATTCAGGATCGTTTTTACATTATGTTTGTTTGCGATTTCCAAGACTCTTTGAACCGTTTCAAGAGGAATTTCGAGTTGCGTTAACAACACGTCCGATTGAGCGATAAGCTGCTCCATTTCTGGAGTGATTTTATCAGGAGTCAGTGTGAAGTTGGCGCCTGGGACAACGACGATACAGTTGTCGTGATTGACGTGGAAAATGTCCGCGATTCCTGTTTTAACGTCTTCGACTTGGTCGATAAACGCCGTGTTCACTTGGTTTCTTTCCATTTGTTCGAGTAAGCTTTTCCCGAATTCGTCTTGCCCGACAGCCCCAATCATTGTGATATCACCGCCTAAGCGTGCAATGCTGACAGCTTGATTGGCGCCTTTACCGCCGGGAAGGTAGTTGACTTCATTGCCTAAAATCGTTTCTCCGATTTGGGGTAAGCGATCTGTTGAGATAATAATATCCATATTTAAACTGCCGACAACGACAATACGTTTCTTCAATTCATCACCTGTTTTCAAGTAGTAGTAGACAGGAATTTCATTTCCATGTGTAACCGATTACACATTTCTAGGATAGCATAGAGAGTTTGGTTGGGGCAATGATTTTCCGCAAGGAGTTGGAAGATTTTTTGAGTAGTCAATTAAATTGAGGCGTTTAGGGGGTGTGCGACACATTGTCGTCGTTGACCGACACTTGGAATGTGTTCTTGATCACTAAGTGCACTTTACCAATCAACTCTTTGTATTTCTTTGTCACTTAGCGGAATTTCTCGATAATGAGACACAATTCTACGCTGTTGGGGGATGGGCTAGCTCTCTGGGAGGAGCAGCGTCAGCGTTGTCCGACATATTCAGAGGATTGTCCTTCACTGCAAAAGATTTCTCCTTCATTCAAATGGGTTTCTCGATCACTCACGGATATTTCTCCGACACTTAGCGGAATTTCTCGATATCGGCACACAATTCAACGGATTTAAGGGATTAATTGGCAGCACTTCGCGCGTTGAGGGATGGGCTAGTTCACTGGGAGAAGCTGCTCTGCGTTGTCCGACATATTCAGAGGATTGTCCTTCACTGCAAGAGATTTCTCCTTCACTCAAGCAAATTTCTCCATCACTCCCAGACATTTCTCCGACACTTAGCGGAGTTTCTCGATAACAGCACACAATTCAATTGCATTAAGGGATTAATCGGCAGCGCTTCGCGCGTTGAGGGACTGGCTGCATCGCTGCGAAGTGGAATCGGACACTTGGTGCATGGGATCGGCCAGATGCCGGGAAGAATCAGCCACTCACCAACAGGAATCGGACATATCCCGCTCGCAATCGGCCACTCAAGCGAATTAATCAGCCACCCGACCCACAACCCTCCCGCAAGAATCCGCCCACCTCCTAATGCAGACGCCCCTTCCTCCTCTTTCAACTTGCATATACTGCAGAGTACACCGAGGAGGCAAGGATTATGCAGTGGATTATGATACTTTTCCTAGGCATCGCTGCCAACTTAGATAATTTGGGGATTGGATTGGCGTATGGCATTCAAAAGACGAAGATCCCCCTTCGCTCGAACGTTGCCATTGCGCTCGTATCTATGATAGTTACGTATTTCGCAATGGTCACAGGTGACAGATTGTCGACCTATATATCCGTCGGGTCTGCTGATCTTATAGGTGGTTTGTTGCTATGTGGTATTGGGATTTGGATGTTGCTCCAGCCAAAGCCTGTACAACCGAATCCATTTGAAAATCCCACGGTTGCAGACATTGACGGTGACCGGATTATTTCCATTCGCGAAGCGCTCCCTCTTGGCTTTTTGCTATCCGCAAATTGTTTGGCGGCGGGATTCGGAATGGGCGTTAGCGGCAGCTCCATGCTTGGCACGATTTCCTCGGTCGGATTCTTTTCATTGATCACAATTGGCGCCAGCCATCGATTCGGATTCCTTCTTGCACGTACGTGGATTGGCAAGTATCCGGCTGGAATTGCTGGCGGATTGCTTATCGTGATCGGTTTAGTCGAGGTCCTGTTTTAACGCTGCATCCCCCAATCGAGTAGGAGGGAGTGATTAACTCCCGACCTCTCACACCACCGTACGTACCGTTCGGTATACGGCGGTTCAATTAAGATTGATGACGCAAAGTTTCGTAACGAAATACTAGACTTTTGAGCCCTTGGGAACTCCAGTAGGAGTTCCCGAGGGTTCTGTGTAGTACGGGACTTTTAGAAATTCTCCAATAGCCTTTGCGAGAGTTCCCCCATTCATAAGCTTTCTCTTTTGGAGCGCCTAATCCAATGAGTTTTCTCACTTTGGTACGGGGTTTCTTCCAATCTTTCCACATACACATGCGTAACCTTCTTCTAATCCACGAATCAAATGCAGCGAATATGCTTGGCGTATCTGCCAAGGCAAAATATCCACACCATCCCATCAAATATTGGTTAAGTTTCTTAATCCGATACTCTAATGGATAAGGTTTCTTTCTAGATGTAATCTCCCGAATTTTAATCTTCATGCGCTTGATACTTTGATTGGCAATTCGAACCTTCGGGACTTTACCATTGGTAAAGCTAAATCCAAGAAATTTCCTCTTCCACGGACGGTCTACTTTGGACTTGTTCATATTCACTTTCAACTTCAGTTTTCCTTCGATAAATGAAGTGACAGAATCCATCACTCGATGTCCCGCCTTCTTTGTTTTCACATAGATATTGCAGTCATCAGCATAGCGGACAAATAAATGACCTCTTCTCTCCAATTCTGCGTCTAGTTCGTCTAGTACTATATTGGAAAGTAAGGGACTAAGAGGACCCCCTTGCGGTGTCCCTTCTTCACTATTCGTTACCACGCCATTTATCATGATGCCCGACTTCAAATACTTTCGGATTAACTTCAGTAGGCGTTTATCTTTGATTCGTTTCGCCAGTGTTCCCAGGAGTCGATCATGGTTCACTTTGTCAAAGAATTTCTCCAAGTCTATATCGACTACCCATCGGTTACCTTCTGTTATATAGCCTTTCGCTTTTCTTACCGCGCCATGGGCGCTCCGATTTGGACGAAAACCATAGCTATGGTCTGAAAACGTTGAGTCATATAACGAAGTGAGTCTCTGGGCAATCGCTTGTTGAATGAGCCGGTCTAGCACGGTAGGGATGCCTAATAGACGCACGCCACCGTCAGGTTTCGGGATTTCGACCCTGCGGACTGGTTGCGGTTCATAGGTTCCCTCTAACAGTTCCATTTTCATGGACTCCCAATGCTTCACGATATGCGCTCGTAGGTTTTGTACGGGCATTCCATCCACACCGTGGCTACCTTTGTTGCGTTCCACCCGTTTCAAGGCGGAAAGTAGATTTTCCCGTGATAGTATCTGCTCCATCAACATTCGTCACGCCTCTTTCCGTGAACAACGGTTCTTCTTATGCCAGTTCTGCTCCACCATCTCGAAGTCCCTAGTGGAATTCACCACTTCCTCCTCCAAGCATGCCTTATCGGTTATCTGTGTCACCGCAGTTTACTGAATGCCAAGATGTTGTTCTTTCTCAATTGTTCAGCCCTTCCCACTCCTCTCGAGTCAGAGTGGTACTATGGCTTCTGCTGACTTCTGACTGTTCAGCTATCCATCACTGGATAGGTTATCAAGTGTACTTGACATATCAGTCAGACCTCCCCAGGTAAGAACGTAGTCTTTCCCTCCATCTATCTGCTTCATTTACTCTGCACACCCTTCGGCAGAAAGGACTTTGTTTTGTTTGGCAAACTCATCCAGTTGCGCCTAGCCTTATATGAAGTTCGTGTTCCTCAGACCGGAGGTTTGCCGCTCGCTTCCTTCAGATTCCGCGTCACCACGGACACCCTTGCGTTAAGCTAACTGTTACTTCTGCCTTCACAGTTCGGGACTTACACCCTATAGACTACGCCCATGCTGGGCGCACCACAAAAAGCTCGTACCCTCTTCCGCGAGAAGGGTACGAGCTTTTGCGGCGTTCACTTATGACTGCCCGTTCAAAACATCTTCAAATACAAGTCCAATGAATGTTTTCCCGATATACTCCATCGAGCGCTCATCGACATCGAACATTGGATGATGATGCGGGTACACCGCTTGAATTTCAGGATTTCGTCCGCCGGCAATGAAGAACGAACCCTTTACCGCTTTCTGGTAGTAGGCAAAGTCTTCACTGCCCATCATCGGCGGGCCGTAACTCACTTTATCGTCACCGAAGATCTTCGTTGCGACATCTTTCACACGCGCAGTTTCTTCGGAGTCGTTCCAAATTGAAGGGCAGTCACTGATGTAATCCAACTTATAGTCTGCACCTGCTGCTTCACATGTGGATTTCACGATTTGCTTCAACGCGCCTTCAATCATTTCACGAACTTCTTCGTTATACGTGCGGACAGTTCCTTTGATAATCGCTTGGTTTGGAATAACATTATGCCCTTCACCGCTATGCAGCGAACCGACTGTGACAGCCGCTGCTTGCTGCGGACTTACACGGCGGCTCACAATTTGCTGCAAGTTGACGACGAGCTGACTCGCCGTCACAAGTGCGTCAACTGTTTCATGCGGTGATGCTCCGTGTCCGCCTTTACCCATCACTTCAATCGTAAAATCATCTTGCGCTGAAGAGGAATACCCTTCCATTACTTGCACTGTCCCAACAGGTTCAGTCGACATGACATGCGCGCCGTAAATAACGTCAACGCCTTCCAAACAGCCATCCTTGACCATGAGATCCGCGCCACCTGGCGTCGTTTCTTCAGCGAATTGATGCACAAAAACAACTGTCCCTGCGATTTGTTCTCGTACCTCTGAAAGCACCTTGGCAACACCAAGCAGCGACGCCGTATGTAAATCATGGCCGCATGCATGCATCACGCCAGGCACTTTTGATTTGTATTCCACTTCTTTTTCATCTTGTATTGGCAGTGCGTCGAAATCAGCTCGCAGCGCAATCGTTCTGCCCGGCTTTCCTCCGACTAACGTGCCAACGACACCGCGGCCGCCTACGCCTTCTCGCACGTCGATACCGAGTTTACGCAAGTATTCAGCGACCATTTTCGGTGTTTCTACTTCTTCATTGGACAACTCAGGATGCTGGTGCAAATGACGGCGGATTTCCACCTGTTCCGAGTATAGTCCGTCGTACCGTTCGAATAATTGATTCAGCAAAATAATTCCTCCTTAGTAGTTACGCAGGCCAGACAAACACATGCGCAATCGTTACAAAAATGGCTCCAAGTACAAATTGAATTAAAATTAACGGCCACACCCACTTGAACCATTTAGCAAATGAAATTCCCGCCATTGCGAGCGCTGCAAGCAGTAAACCGCTTGTCGGAGTGATAATATTCGTCAAACCGTCCCCCATCTGGAAAGCAAGCACCGATGTTTGCCGGCTTACACCTAATAAGTCTGAAAGCGGCGCCATGATCGGCATACTGAGTGCTGCTTGACCACTTCCGGAAGTTACGATGATATTGAGCAGACATTGCATAATATACATTCCGATTGCCCCTAAACTGGATGGCAATTGCGACACAACACTTGAAACGGCATATAAAATCGTATCGATTGTGCTGCTTTCCTGCAAAATCACTAATGCGCCATACGCAAATCCAACAACTAATGCGCCCACTACCAATTCTTCACATCCACGAACAAATGACATCGCCGTTCCGTTAATGCCTTTGCCGTTCACAAGACCGATGATCAGCGCCATGATTAAGAACAGCGCGGAAATCTCAGTAATGTACCATTCGAATTTGATCACACCAAATCCAAGAGCAATAAGTGTTGCGACTAAAATGATGAGAGTGGTGATTTGCTTTCCAGTCAAGGAATGTTCTTTCATCAAATCCACGCGAATATTGCGCTTTTTATCCTCCTCATACATGATACTCGCCTTTGGATCCCTCTTCACTTTACGCGCATAGCGAAGGACATACAAAATAGCGACCGCCATATAGATGAACCAAAAGATGACCCGCAATCCCATGCCAGAAAAGATCGGGACTTCAGCAATCCCCTGTGCGACTCCAATCGTGAATGGATTCATAAAAGCGGCCGTGAAACCTGATGCCACGCCAACTAACACCATTCCAGTTCCGACCAGCGAGTCAAAGCCCATCATAATCGCAAGCGGAATCATGATAAGAATGAAAGGCAGAGACTCTTCAAACATCCCAATCGCTGCTCCCGCTACTCCGAAGAACAGCATTACAATCGGAATCAGATACATCTCTTTCCCTTCCAGCTTGGAAGAGATGCTCCCGAATGCCCCTTCAATCGCATTCGATTCTCTGAAAACGTTAAATGCACCGCCTACGATGAATATGAAAAAGATGATGGGTGCACTCTGCACCATCCCTTTATGCACAGCTTCAAATACAGGCAGAATCCCTGCAGGTTCAGCGTCAATTCGATGATAAGAACCGTCTACCACATACGATTTGCCATCATCGTTTACAGCCCGATCATATTCTCCCGCAGGAATTAAGTACGTAGCGATTGCCATGATGATGATAACTGTAAATAAAATAACGAATGGATGCGGTGCTTCCATTCGCCACTTCTTCTTTGAAATACCCGTCTTCTCTGACATCCATTCTTCCCCCTGCCGTTATCTTTTTAAAGAATCCCTTGGAACAGTCCTCTGCAAACCTCCTTTTGATTCATATGCAAAATAATGTATGTACATCTACTAGCAATCCAATTGCAGTTCACCCGTAATTAGATTTCATATACACTACTACAGTGTATTCTTCCAGTCAACTAAAATTCTGTTTCTTTTTAAAAGAATCTAACTATACGAGTATATGTATATTAATTCAAAGTGAGAGCTGCATCTCAAGTTTACTTATCTTTCCGTTTCTGTTTGCAGCAAAGAGATCAGGGTTAATTCAGTCATCATAAGAATTAGAAAAACCCCGAATTCATCTTTTAAAAAAGACAAATCCGAGGTGAAATCAGTTGCGTTTCCAGATGGTTATTCATCCAAATCGTTTAAGTGCCTCAAGCGTTTTGTTGCGCTGCTCCATTAACTTTGAATTTTCCAGCAAACGGTATGTCAGCACATCCAAGTAAAACAAACTTGAAATTTGGGTGTTGATAAACTTTTCATCATCGACAAATACATGGTTTGCAACCAGCACCACTTCATCTGCAAGTGCAGTCAGCTCCTCGGCATCATTTGTTGTAATGACAATGACCCGTGCTCCGCAATCTTTCGCCTGTCGAGTAGCGTCTAACACGCTTTGCGTTTTCCCAGTGTACGAAAAGCACATATACACGTCTTCTTCCACGAGCAATGCACTTTTCATAACCATCGCATGCGCGTCCGTAATCGCAGTTGAATCGATTCCCATCCGCTCAATTCTGCTATTGAATTCTTTTGCAATCAAACCCGAATTCCCAATACCGCAAAACAGAACACGCTTTGCGTGAATTAGATCATTTGCAATGCGCTCCGTCTGGCCTGTGTCCATGAATTGCTGAGTGGACGCAATAATGGACTGATAATAACTGGCTACACACTCCACTTCTTCATCATTCACACGTTTTTCGGTGCGCGCTGCAAGTAACGCGTATTTCATCTGCTGGAAACTGGCAAACCGAATTTTTTTGCAAAAGCGGGTGATACTAGAAGGCGAAACGTCAATCTCTTCAGCCAGATCCGTAATCGATTTTTGAGCAATATTTTTTTCGTTCAGTAAATGTTCCGCGATTTTACGATCGTTCTCGGTGAACTCCGCGCTGTGCTTTTGCAGGCGATTTTCAAAATCCATAATTATAGTCCTTTCTCATTTCAGCTTTTCCAACATCATAGCATAGCCTAAAACTGCATACGCAAACTATAAAATAAGTCCATTTTTACATTGACAATCCTGAAAGCGTTTGCTATTCTGATAAAAATATTTCCAGGAGGTGTATTTACAATGAAAAACTTTTTCGGTAAAGCTCAACAGTTCGGGAAATCGTTCATGCTGCCAATCGCGATTCTGCCTGCCGCTGGTTTGCTGTTAGGAATCGGGGGAGCACTATCCAATCCCAATACAATCAGTTCTTATCCAATCTTAGATCAGTCTTTCTTACAAGCACTGTTTACTATAATGAGCAGCGCGGGCAGTATTGTCTTCGCCAATCTTCCAATCATCTTTGCAGTCGGAATTGCAATCGGCCTCGCCCGTTCCGATAAAGGGACCGCTGCGCTGGCAGCTCTTGTCGGCTACTTAGTCATGAACGCAACGATCAATGCGATCTTATCCATCACCGATACACTTGCTGCCGACAATCTTTCGGCTGTCGGACAAGGAAATGCGTTAGGCATTCAAACGCTCGAGATGGGTGTATTCGGCGGTATTGTTGTCGGAATCATGGCCGGTATGCTGCACAATCGATTCAACAAAATTGAGCTGCCTCAGTATTTAGGATTCTTCGGCGGCTCGCGTTTCATTCCGATTGTGACAGCATTTTCATCCATTATTCTCGGAGCAATCATGTATCTCATATGGCCGCTTTTCCAAAATCTAATTGCAGAGGCTGGGAACTTGGTCAATGCGACAGGTGTCATCGGAACATTCTTGTATGGATTTATCCTTCGTATGCTTGGACCTTTCGGATTGCACCACATTTTCTACTTGCCATTTTGGCAAACCGGTTTGGGAGGATCCCTGGAAATCGGCGGTCAGCTTGTTCAAGGTACACAGAACATTTTCTTTGCACAATTAAGTGACCCGACCACAGAACGATTCTTTGAAGGCACTTCCCGCTTCATGTCCGGCCGTTTCATTACGATGATGTTCGGTCTTCTCGGAGCGGCCCTTGCGATTTATCACACAGCAAAGCCAGAACACAAAAAGGTCGTCGGCGGTCTCATGCTTTCGGCTGCGCTGACTTCATTCTTAACAGGAATTACAGAACCGCTTGAATTCTCATTCCTATTCATTGCACCAGCACTATACGTGGTCCACGCCGTATTTGACGGATTGGCGTTCATGCTGGCTGACATTTTCAATATTACAATCGGTCAGACGTTCTCAGGCGGATTCATCGATTTCATGCTCTTCGGTGTATTGCAAGGGGAAGCGAAGACGAATTGGATGTATGTGATCCCAATCGGAATCGTTTGGTTCTTCTTGTACTACTTCACATTCAAGTTCATGATTCGCAAATTCAACTTTAAAACACCCGGACGGGAAGATGAAAAAGCGGTTGAACCTGCTGACGGTCAATCATCTATCGACCCTCAAGCGAGCCGTCCTCATACAATTATCGATGCGTTTGGAGGAAAAGAGAATATTCTTGACCTGGATAACTGCGCAACTCGTCTGCGGGTTACAGTAATAGATCCGGAACTCGTAAAGAAAGAAGTTTTCCCATTGACAGGCAGTAAAGGCGTCATTATGAATGGTACCGGTGTCCAAGTGGTATATGGTCCTCAAGTATCTGTTATAAAGAACGAAGTAGAAGAACTTTTAGAGCAATAAGGAGGAAATCTCATGCATTTACCATCAGACTTAATCGTCTCATGCCAAGCACTCGAAGACGAGCCGCTGCATTCGTCTTTCATCATGAGTAAACTCGCACTTGCTGCCTATCAAGGCGGCGCAAAAGGGATTCGCGCGAATTCGAAAGAAGATATAACAGCGATTAAACAAGAAGTGTCCCTTCCTGTGATTGGAATTGTGAAACGGAACTATCCGGGATCGGATGTCTACATTACAGCAACTCGTATTGAAGCAGATGAACTGCTCGCAAGCGGCTGTGAAGTGATTGCGATGGACGCCACTCTTGCGAAGCGTCCGGCGGAATCCCTTGAAGAGCTCGTTCACTACGTTCGTTCGGCTGCACCTCACGTCGAACTCATGGCGGACATTGCAACTGTGGAAGAAGCCGTTCGCGCAGAACAGCTCGGCTTCGATTACATCGGAACGACCTTACATGGCTACACGGCCAATACGGTTGGGAAAAAAGTGTATCATGACGACTTTTCGTTCTTAAAAGAAGTATTGAGCTCCGTAACTGCACCCGTTATTGCAGAAGGCAATATTGCAACACCTGAAATGCTTAAACGGGTGTTTGAACTTGGTGTATACGCTGCGGTTGTCGGCGGTGCAATTACACGTCCGCGAGACATCACCCGTACGTTTGCCAATGAACTGCAAAATGCTCGTACCAATTCCCGTTGAAACATGGTTCATACGACAAACCCCCTTCAAAACTCTTGAAGGGGGTTTGTTGTATTCATTTTAACTGCAGCTTACTCTGGATCGCTTTCCACATCACTTCATATCCAGCGCTCGTTGGATGAGGACTCTTTGTTTCCATCAAGTCTTCATAAGACGTTTCCGGATGCTGCGCCAAGAATTCACTTAACGCATCGTAATGCGATACAAACATATATCCATTTTCGCTGCTGATTCGTTTTAAAAGATTATTAATACTTTCAGGCGAGAATTGATAATGTGCGATCTGCTGCGTAGAAGGCGGCGGTGCCATGACAACCATCAGCTTCGAACGCTTGTCTGCTTCAGATAAAAGCTTGCGAATCGTTTGTTCATACTGATTGAGGTCCCCAATGAGACGGTCGTTCGTGCCAAGCATCACAAAGACCACATCTTCTTTGGATGAAACCAGCTTGTCTATCCGCTCCAGTGACCACTGAGCCGTTTTCCCGCTAATGCCCGCATTGAAGAAATCGACTTGTCCGAACTCTGGACGTTCCACATATGCACGGAATCGATTTGCCCACGTATCTGCCAGCTTAGATGATTCCCGATAGGTCGCTTGCCCGTCTTGTAAAATCACGCGTCCATCTGCCGGGATTGTATAGCCATTTCCGCCAGCCCCGGCAGTAATACTATCACCGATCAATTTGATAGACTTCACGTTTCCACTTTTCAATTGATTCGCAAGCGCGCTGTACGTCTTAGGCATCGACTCCGTCAACTTGTCCATTTCTGAACGATAGACAAGAACTGCAAATTCTCCGCGTTTCAGCAAATCATCCGTTCCAAATCGAGTTTCTGATTTCCCTTTTGTGATCCCATTAGCAATCAATCCAGCCACAGCTTCTGCATAACGGCTATTGACGTCACGGAAGCCAATACGAGAGACATCTCCTGTTAAATTATACGCTTCGGCATGGCTGAGCATCAGCGCCATTTCACCACGTTTTATCGAATCCGTAAATCCGAAGTGCGAATCGCTTTTCCCGCGTATGATTCCTGCATGCTTCAAAGCATTGACAGCCTGTTCTGCACGTGCAGGAACATCTAAAAATCCGCGGGATTCTGCAGAGTTCATCGGCAGTTCCAATGCATTTGCCAATATGACAGCTGCACTTCCTCTCGTAATCGGGTCACCCGTACCAAAAAGTGTTGGTGAAATTCCATTCGTATAGTTTTTTTCCGTTAAATAAGTGACGGCTTCTTTATACGCCGGCGATACATCCCTGAAACCATCCGCCTCAACAATGACTGGTGATATGAAGGATATGGTCAACATCAAAACGATCAGTACCGCCCATTTGCGATATGTTTTTGCTTCTCTCTTCAATTCATTTCCCCCTGTTGCAAGTAGTTAAGTTCGCTGTATTTTATATCGACTCATTTTTTAAAGTTTGAATGATAAGGGAACCAAAAGCTTTTTCAAAATATCTATGATATCACTGTTGAAAACAGATTTCATTAACTATTCGGTCATTAATTACAAAGTCTTACATTTGTCTTCATAAATAAATTCATTAAGATAAAAAAAGCCTTTAAATTAAACAGATATAGTTCCTTTGGACTGTATACTTTTTCTTTTTTTCTAGATAAGATAGTCTTATCATACAGTGGAGGTTGAACACGATGAGTTGGTCTGTTCTCGGTATTTTTGTCCTTCTAGTCACTTGGGGATTTACAAAGTCAATCACATTAGGAATCGTGCTGCTGCTGACATGCTGCGCACTTTATTTAGGCTACACGTTTATAAGAAGTCATACGAAACAACTCGGAAATTCAAACGGTACCCAGCGTTCCTCACGCCAAGATTTTTTAGCCGGCGAACTGAAGCGACTTAAGGACTTGCGTGAATCAGGTCTGCTAACCGAAGACGAGCTCACTGTTCAAAATAGACTCCTGACTTGCAGCAAACAGAATACTTACATACAATCCTGAACCGGGTTTCTAACAAGTAAACCAGCCATCACTATCGCGGCTGGTTTTTTATGTTCAGGACGCAAAAAAACGGACTCTAAACACAAGAATCCGCATGTTAAAGCTTCTTACTGTCACAACAAACTTTCCAAAGCCTGTTTAACCGTTGCATAATACTTCATCCCCGCAAAATCCATGCCTGAATTGACGATCTTCTGTGCAAGTTCCGGCCGCAGTCCTGTCGTATAGAAATCGATCCCCATCAAACTAAGTGCATCTTCAATTTGATGGAGCGACCGGACTACATGATCATCTACTGAAACGAGCCCGGAGAAATCTGCAATTGCGCACTCCACATCCATCTCTGCAATTTTTGGCAGAACATTATTCATAATTGCATAGGAGCGGTCGTCGGTAATTTCACCGATGAACGGAATGACGACAATTCCATCTTGTAAAGGAACAATCGGTGCTGATAATTGCGCGAGTTCGTGTTCCGTTTCGGAACGATAGAGCTCCGATAGCCGTTCAAATGCATAATAGGTTTCATTGAGGCTAATATCCAGCATCGTGTTTACTTGTTTGTTGACTTGTGCGAACTCTTTTAAAGAAAGTCCAGCTTCTTCGCTGATTTCAACTAGAACATTTGAAAACACGATGCGTGTCGGCGGATAGCGATCTACAATCACAGAGATTTTGCCGCCTATTTCTGTCTGCATAGCTGCGTTGCTGCGGCTCCACTTCATAAGCGCTTCAGGAATTTCAAATTGGTCAACTCGCAATGATTCCCCTAGTGATTTCCAAAGTTCCTTGTACATGAGCAGCGCCTGCTGTTGTTCAGCTTCAGGCACTTCACTTGGTATCTGGTCGACAACCCTCTTAACGATTGTAGCCGCCAGCTCATCCGTATGTTTTGCTATATAGTTAATAAATTGGTCGAATGACTGCATTCATGATCACACTCCATTAATTTCCTATATTCCATTATACAGTATGCAGTTAGAGGTGACCATTAATCATATAAGGGGTATATAAAGAGCCCCCTTGATACACACTTTACAGCCTGCGTTTTCAACATTAAAACAGTCCCTACTGAATGTCTCTATTACGGTAGCCGACCTTTCCTGCACTGAGCAATCCACCAGCAATTACGAACAAACTCCCCTCCGCCATCCAGTTCATCCTTTCAATCGGCCATTCCGGGACTTGGCACAAACTGCCTAATTATAATGTTATACAAGAATTGTCGCTATAAATGCCATAACGAGCATCAGCATCGGTAAAAACTGTTCTGCATTTGGTCGGATCCAAGTCGAATTTTGCAATCAGCTCATCTCTTCGCTTTGTGTTCACACGTCCTTGCAGACTCGCAAACAAGTCAATGACTTCCCCGCCCGTCAAATTTGGCCATAAGTTCACATCCCCCGGGACGTATGCGATTCTTTCATGGATCGCAACAGCATCCGTCCAGACATCTTGACCGAAAATCATGGCCGTCCCTGCATCCCTTTTCAATAACCCCAGCAGCACTCGGATCGTCGTCGATTTCCCAGCACCGTTCGGACCGATGAACCCGAAAACTTCTCCTTTTCTCACTTCGAAGTCTACGCCGTCAAGCGCTTTAAACGTTCCAAACGTCTTCGTCAATCCTTTTACGTCAAGTATCGCCATCCCCATTCCCCCTATTCCGGTAGTTGAATATTCAGTCTCCCCTTATATCTATCAATATACCACTAGAGAACGAAGCAAACCCAGCCGATCGAGTCGACTGGATTTGTTTTGTTCAGTATATGTTTGGAAAGGACGGCTATTTTCAAAAAGATACATTCGCAAAGACAGCAGCTTTCACAGCGACCTCTAAAACAAGTACCGTTGACTGGAACTTATTGAGCATAATCACCCGTATAATTAATAAGGGAGACTTCCATGACTCCTTCAATATCATTCAACTTCTTCATGAACGAAGTGTTATCGTCCCGTAAACTCAGCTCCAATGTCAGCTCTGTATAACCTTTCCGAACATTCTTGGATTTCAATGATGTCGTCATTTTCCTTAACTCATTCCGCAACGGATCTGCCGCTTCTTCTGTATGACGAATGATTAATAAGTACGCATGCTTATGAACTTTCCGTTTAGAAAGGACAGCGAGGACGGCGCCGATGAAAAGAGACCCTATAATCGCCAGCGGATACATCTTTGCACCTGAAGCGATGCCTGCAGAAATCGCCCAAAACATATAGACAATATCAAGCGGATCTTTCACCGCGGTCCGGAACCGGACAATACTCAATGCTCCTACCATCCCTAAAGACAGAACGATGTTCGTGCTGATGGTCATAATGATCATCGCGGTGATCAGCGTCATCAGCACAAATGACACATTATAATTATAGCTGTAGACAACCCCTCTAAAGTAACGGCGGTAGATCCAGAAGATGAATATCCCAATGGCAAACGCACAAGTAAAACCGAAAAGCATATCGATGTAGGAGACACTTCTAAATGCCTCTAAGTTAATAACACTTTTCTTTATAACATTATCAAAAGTAATTAAATCATTCATCCCCGGTCACCTCACTCTTTGAAATGAAGCATTCCTGCTTCTTTGCAAATGACAAACTTTGAAATAGCGGATCTGACGAATTGGTTCACCTCCACTAACTGTTGAATTTGAGTCGGCAAGTATTCGTCATACTTCACTTCAAGTACCGTTTCTTCAACTGGGAGCACTTCTTCCAGAATCAAACTGTCACTGAAAACATCTGTCGTATTCACACCCGCTGCCAGCCGCTTATCAAACGTAATCCTTACGTTTCCCGGGCCGTAAATGTACGCTTCCCTCTCATAATCAGTAATCGCGGACGGCCGGAAGTTCCGATAAGCCAGTGCTCGATGGAATTCATCAATGAGCGGATAGCCTGTCCCGCGAAGCGAGTCATACTCTCCTTTCAGAATCTCTTCATATTGACGAAGTGTCAGCGGAGCAGACTCCTTATTCACATAGATTCCATACTTGTTTTTCCGTTCCAGATTAATCACGTCTTTACTTCCGTTGTATACTCGGATTCTATATTTTTCACGGCTGAAAATCCCGTCATTTTTATCGTGAAGCGAGTGGGCATGCATGCCGTCGAAATACAGACTTCTAATGGAATACCCGCTCTCGGATAGTGAATGTCTGTCCAGCTCTAACATGGCAGAAGTTTTGGCGCGCAATGATAAATACTCATGGATATGAAGGTAAAATTTGAGTTCGTTCCTTAACTTCTTATTTTGAAAGGTCATCACTCATTCACCTCCAGCTGAAGTGCACCATAGTAGAAGTTTTCCTCTTCGTCCATATACAAGTCGAAAGAAGTTTGCGTATTTCCTTTAGCATCTCTGGCAAATACACGCCAATAATAGAAACCGTCTGCCGGGCGCTTCATCTCGAATCGATTGGAGACCAACCCCTTTTCCGTATGGATTACTTCCGTAAAAAGTGGATCTTTTGCGACTTCCACATCATAAAACAAATCATCCTTCTGTAAGTCGAAGGAGAGCTGCCACTGGAACGATATGACGTCTTTTTCGATTACAGGCGGATCCATATAAAACGGTTTCGGTTTCTCTAAGTCTTCCAAATAACGCTTCATCGAGTTTTCAGGAACAGATGCGAGCTGCTTCAATTCCGTACCATACAACTTAGATTCATCCGGTAAAAACTGCATGTCCGGATTACTCATCACAAACGGTTCCACTTTTTTCTCATACGCATGAACGCGCTTCGTGATTTGCTCAGAATTAATGGTCTGCTGCAGTTCTTCCAACTTTGCAGTTAACTGATCAACATGTGTTTGCGTCTGGAAATACCGTCTATGTAAAACAGATCCCCAGTAGTTACTAATACCAGCCTGATAGGGCCGAATAACTTTCTCTCTGCGCTGCAGTTCCCATGCGCCATCGTAATCCCAAGGGAGGAGGTACCACTTTTCGGAGTTCAAAGGGGAATATAGATAGAAATTGTTCGCGTCCGTATCCATGTTGTCCATAAGAATATTCACAGCGGTCCATGTCAAAAAATTGTCTAAATCGAAATGCTTCTCCATGACTTCTTCTATTGGAATGTGTGTGTTATTCACATCTTCCAGCATCTTCAATAGTTTTTCGTGGTCTTTTCTTCCTTTCACTTCCAAAATACTTTCAAATGCCTGCTCATCATAGGTCGGATCGTCTATCAATTTAAGCTGATCCGGATACTGAAGAAATTCAAAAAATGTCACTTTATATAAGTACCCATTCGGGTCCAGTAAATGTGATTTCAAAAATTGCTTATTCGGTTGTTCGATATGGGTGTACAGACCGTAGTCTTCATACGTTTCCGTTTGGGTTTTGGCGGTCTTATCATTGACATACAAATGGACGAACTGGGTGCGCAAACTTGTTAGATCATCGACGTCTTCCATTACGTCAAAGCTCAACTTATTCCGGATTCTGGAGAAGTCTCCAATATGCTTGTTCAAGTTCAGCACTCTTTGATCATTCCATACACCCGCTTTATCAAAGAGCTTAATTTTATAAGACTTCTGGGAATCCCCTCTCGCCGAATTCCCTCTAAGTCTGATTTTCGCATTCGGTTCATCGTCCCCCGCTCCGAACATACCGGAGCGCGGGCCTTCACCATCTTCTTCCCCCTCAGCCATCGTGATCGATAATGACGCAGTGGAATATCGATCGGTCAGCCGGTTAAGTCCATACCAGTCCACTGAGCTTTTGTCTGGATGTTCATCTGGCCATATGGTGATATACAATGCTTTTACAGAGTCATCGACGTCACGTTCGTATAGCCGCTTATCCTCTTTAAGGGATGAAGAGACAATCGAAGCATCTTCTTTTGCAGCATTGGGCGTAGCTGATTCAAACGTCTTAGCTTGTTTTGCGGGAGTGCATCCGCTTAGAATGACTAGCGCAAGGATCGAAAGCTTGGCTCCGATAGCCTTCCATTTTAAGGACGGATTCTTTTTCTTTTTATGAAGTTTTTGTTCTCCCGATGACCGTGAAGAGAACGTATAATAACTAATATTTTTCAGTACATAAAGGACGCGGGCGAACACGGCGGCAAGTGTCACGAATGACGCGACGAACATACCGAGACCGTCCAGCGAGTTCAGCATCGTCATCTGGGTAAAGACAGTGATTGTGACGACATACAGCAAACTTAACCAGAACACACCTTTGACATCGTCAAAGTACATAAGCGCATGCAGCATGACAAACATGAGAATGAAAAAGTAGAATCCTAAAACGAGAATGATATAGACATCCAGCTGCTCCATCGTAAAGCCCATCTTCGGAAAAACGAATAATCCGATTGCTACAGCGAGTGCAGAGAACATGATTTGCACTTCCGCTAGAAAGCTGAGACCTGACAGCAGCGACTGCTGCATCTCTTTTTTGGCTTTATGCAGTCTTTTATAGGAAGCTCCCATGGTAACCCCTCGATAGTAGAGCCGGAACTTTTCATAGAAAGACGTTTCCACTGTAATGACGAACAATACAAGAGTAGGTACGACGGAGAAGTACGCATAAAATACAGGTACATCATAGTACGGATAAAGCCGAAATACGTTTGCAACGACTAATGCATCTTCACGGGTCCAATAGACAAAGTTCTGAAGGTAGATGCCTGCATAGACAAAAATTCCTGAGAAAAATAAGAGGCTGTACCATTTCCCATTCGCAAGAAATGCGAAATAGTGCTTTTCGTCATTTCTTGAGAAGAAATGAATGAAGTGGGTCATTGTCAAAAAGAGAATGACGGAAAACCCAACTGCATTCCCAGCCATGACTGCTTCCAATGGCGGAAGCAGATTGCTGAAAACAAGCAGCCAGCCTGTAAGCAGCGCTGTTAATATTCCATATGCAAAGTGCCGGAAGATGCGGAAGTAATCTTTCAAAGCGGATAGGAAGATATTTTGAATCCATATAAGAAGCATTTGGAGAAACAGCAGATACGCCGTGAATTTATAGACAAACGAAGCTTCAGCATTCATCAAAAACACAATACCGATCAAAGCCCCTAGAGGCATCACAATGAGGACTGCTCCATAAAAGGAATCCAATAGATTTTCGTACTTTTTCTCAAACAGCTGATCCGCCAAGTACCTTGTCAGAATAATGCTGATGCCGCTGGTCAGAATGATTGAAAAGATAAAGATGTACGTCATCGTGACAATGAACAGTTCTACTTCTGCATACGCGGCATCGCCGTATCGCATAATCGCTTTCATCGTGAAGACAAGAAGAATACTCAGAAGCATAGGGCCAACCGTCAGGATCGTTGAAAAGGCATATCCTTTCGTATTTTGAATGAGTCCTTCTTCTTTTAACAATCGCCTCAATTCAAATCCAATTCCCGCCATCTTCAGTCACCTCCGATGGTTTCATAGAGGCCGCGGTACCCTTCTATGAATGTTTCTTTGCGATAATCCCGTGACACGCGCTGATAGCCATTCTCCCCCATCACGGTCCGCATCTTCGGGTTTTCACACAGTTTCAAAATAGCTTTCGCAATCTGTTCTGTATGCATGACAGCTGTCACAATACCTGCTGGTCCAAAGTCATCCGATTCCTTGCCTTCCATAAGCTCTTTGCAGCTGCCTACGTTCGTGACAACAAATGGTTTTTTCGCAGCCATCCCTTCCAAAATCGCAAGCGGCTGACCTTCACTAATACTTGTCAGCAGTAAGATATCCAATTTCGGCAGCCATTCTTGTATTGAAACCATTCCAGTAAAATGCACCCCCTGAACTTGAAGCGCTTGGCAAAGGGACAAACACTCATCGTAATATTCAGGGTTTTCATCTAACGGTCCCATAATATAAAGGTGGGCATTGTGTAATTCTTTTTCTACGATCGCAAAGCTTTGAATCATCGTTTTAATATCTTTGATCGGCACAACACGGACAATTGCTCCGATACGAATCACATCCGAATCGGGTTTAACAGCCGCAATCACTGAACTCAACGACTCGATCCCATTTGGAATGACGTCGATCTTTTCAGGAGCACACCCTAGTTCAATTTCAATTTCTCTGTTCCGCTCAAACAGTGTAATGACTTGGTCCGCAAACGTATAAGCCGCTGCTGAAAGTGTATAGAAGTAATTAATCCAGAGATCTTTAAAATGGCCTTCCACCCATCCTGCCTTAATAATTTCCTCTTCCCGTTCCCTTGAGTAAATTCCATGTTCCGTCAGCAAAAGAGGTTTACCGTATAAATATTTTGCCAGCGCTCCGATCACTCCTGCGTATCCAGTGGACACCGCATGATAGACATCCGCTTCCGGCAGCTCAGTTCGGGCTGCCAGCAGCAATGGTAAAATCATCGAGTTGATCGTCCAGAATAATTCTGTGAATGGGACAGTTGGATATGAGTCTCTCGCGATTTCTTCGATGATGTCGAAGTAATCTTTACTGGAGAGAAAATCCATAGGGGACTTGAATTTATCTGACCGGAGTAATTTGAAAAGGTTTTCCCACTGCAAGGTGCGTTCCCCTCTTAAAAATTCGGATAATGTTTCAAATTCCTGTTCTGATAACGAGTACCGCTGCCCCCACTTACTTTTGCCGCCCCGGTGCGCATCCAGGAAAAATTCATGCACTTCGATGATGTTGGGAGGCAATGCACATTTGAACTTTCCTTTTTGCGCCTCTTCTGCACCGATTGCGAAAATGATGAAGTCGTGCTCCGGCATCTCTGAAACCAAACTCGTCATCCAGCTGGAAACTCCTCCTGCAACGTAAGGAAAAGAACCTTCGGCGATTAAGCATATCCGCATATTAAAGACCTCCCAATATAATTTCAAAGGGGGCCGGCCCCACTTTGACTAAATAGGTCTGACTGTCGATCTTTTCAATTTCACACGCTTTCGTCCGCTTCACTTTCTTCTCTGTCCGCAATATGAAATATTGTTCATTCAACGTGCTTTCAACAGTTCCTGAAACCCCATTCCCCTTCACGTCAACAGCGATTTCACTGCTGAGCGAAGAAGCGGCTTCCAGTCCTGCTTCCGTTGAAGTAAACTTACGCAGCCACGGGTAGGTTTTCCAGACACGCTCTATGTCCGTTTTGAAAAGTTCATACGTTTCATGCCACGTCTGATTATTGGAGCGGTCTTGACTAATGACATCGTCGGGATGTATGAACTTGGAATACACTCCAAGCGATGTAATCGCATTCGCTTCCGCCCACCTGTCAAACTCCCTTTCACCATACCCGGAAGAAATTCGCGGCATTTCAATCACATTGTCTTGCGCCACTTCAAATTCTTGTACATATGCGTTTCCAGTTGAATCCTCTGAATATAATGAAGAAATTACAGTGAGATCCGGCCATACTCTTTTCAGTTCAGACCTTCCTTCTTCCGAAAGAACATTGGATGGGGGAACATATGAAGTAAGCCGATAGTTCGGAAACGCACTTCTTGCATAGGAAACTGCTTCTTGAATGGACTGCCCCATCTCCTTTTGAGAGTTCCAAGCCCGATATCCGAATTCATCCGCTTGCGCCTGATCAGTCGTCAATGACTGATGATTGTAACCATGAAGCCCCAATTCCCCTCCGCTCTTAATAATTTCCCTGCCATAAGCAATCACATTCGGCCGGTCCGCATCAGGCGGAGATTCAAACGGCGCTTCCACATCATCTGTATACGTTTCTATCAAAACCCCGGTATAAGTGATGCCAAAACGTTCAGCAGCAGATAACATATCCGGCCACCAAATCTCTTTATAAAAACTGCTTAACTCTCGTTTGTATTCTTCATAGATCACCGGATTCGTCCCTTTTGCTACAGGGGACGGAAAATCATCTATAAAAAAGACTTTGGAATTGAAAATTGGATAGACAAATACAGGTTCAACAAGACTTACAGCCCCTGCAATCAAACCCCGATTCACTTTCTCAGATAACATCGTGCCATTTAAGACCATGATTTCCCCTTGGCCTAAAGCAACTTTCCATAAGAGCGGTGTACGGTCATGACTTTCTATGAGCAATTCCGCACTATCATCCAAAGCAACCGAAAGCGAAGCGTTCTGGATGAAATCACCTCCCGTATCCAGCCCCTCTTCTCCAATCAATACATTCTGAATCAGGTGAATGCCTTTTGTATCGAAATGGCCGTCATAAGAGGAAATCCCCATTTTCCGGTAAAAAAGCTGGAACTCCGTATCAGGGTTCAGCGTATTTAAAAACAGCCAATATCCGCCATCCTGGATGAATGACTTAATCGGATTGGCGCCGCCTCCAAATCCCAAACTGTCTGCGGTATACAGGACAGTATGACACTCTTGCAGTTGAGTGCCCGTGCCATCCAACGCAATGACTTCAATTTGCTTCTTCATATACTGAAGCGTTTTCAAGCTATTTTCCTTAATCGCCAAACTTTCCTCATCATCGGGGTCATACGCTACGCAGTAAAGCGGAGATTTCTCCTTCTCTTCGATTTCTTTCTGAATTCCATCATGCAGAACTAACTCTCTCATGCCCAATAACTCATGATTATGTCTCGACTTCAAAACAAACTGCGAACGGGCGACTTGAAGAATGATACCGGCAAGCAGTACTGCTGTAACCGCAATATACAAGCTTTTTGTGACTTTAGGAGACATCAGCCTCTTCCCCTTTCGCCCAATATCGGATTACAGACAATCCCTGATTTGTAAGTACCGCCTCGCTCTTCTTCAACTCCAGGATGACTTGCTGCAACCGGCTGTAAGCACGCATTTTGACGTACAGTTTAATAAGGAACAGATAAGGTTCTTCCCGGCCGGGAGCATACGCCTGATATGCAAGCCCTGTTTGCTCAGCTTCACTGTATTGTTCCGTCACCATTTCAGCTTCCATCTTTTCTTCAAATGACTGGTTTTTCTCTGTAGAAGAATGGTCGAGAATACTGCTGTGGATTGCAATACTCTCAAGCAATGCCGCACGCAGTGTCCCCGGATCTAAATAGCCGCTGGCCGCATAGTTTTTCAAAACCATTGCATACGATCTGGCAGTCTCTAAATCTCGCGGGTTTTCATTGTAGGCTGCAGACAGCTCTTGCAGCGCAATTGACAGCTTGCGTTTAATCTCCGTTATCGCACTCACTGCGTAGTGACTCGTTTCCGTATCCTCATTCTGAACCGCCAAATGGAGGGATTGTATATATTGCAGCGAGTCCTCTTTTAAAATATCAATCATGACCCTTCTCCTAGTGAAATGGTCATTCACCATTAACGCTTCCTGAATAGGAATCACTTTGAGTTCATCAAACTTAATGATGGAATCCACATCATCCACGCCGCTGGCTGTAATATCCGCATCCAATTGTTCCATATGTTCTTTGAGGCGTTCATCGTTATCGCGTCTTGTGATTATTTCAGCAAGCACAAAGAGCAGACCGATTGGAGGTAAAATGACCGCTGCGATAACGTACACGTAAACACGTTCCTTGAGTCTCTTTTTCAAAATAATGATGACTGCGGCAGTTACGAACAAATAGATGAAATAGGCGAGGACTAGTTCCATAGAAGTTCCTCGCCTCTGACAATCGAGGCGCCGATCCGGTTTCTGGAAAGTCTGCTAATCACGTGTTCTCCATCTTTTTCAGAGGAACTTGAGAGCAATAAGAGCATGCGGCCGTTCTCTTGTAAATATAAGTAATCCTGGTCTCTAAGCAACGGACTGATTTGAGTTGCCAGGGCAGCAGGATTTTCTGTTACGTCATTACACTCTAAGAGCAGATAAGGCAAGTGTCCCTTCTCGCGCGCCAGCTGTTTACTTGCCATAATTTCTTGGAATGCACCTTCTTGGAGAATCTTTGTACCTGACACATAACGGGTTTTCTCTTTCAGCTCAGTTAACGTATACGCTCTGGACAATGCAGATTCTGTCATTTCAACAGCCACTTTGAACAGATTTTCGTGATAGAGTGAAAAACTGTCCGCGTCCATATCGTCAATGACTAATAGGGCGAACAAGTGGCCATTATGCCGTAACGGTGCAGCCATCATCGGTTCACCTTCTGCTAGTTTACGGTTGACAAAAAGAGGTGCGCCGCCAAGAATTGACTGGATATATGAGTGCTCATCCGAGCGGATTGACTTAACGTCACCTGATTCCAATTGTCCGATCTGTGCAGTGAGTCTTAAATACGTCTGATTTTCATTGAAACGGTATAGCGAAACCCGTTTTGCACCCATAACGGATTGAATGACCGATACGGTACTTAAAAACACATTCTCCGGCTCTGACCCGTCCAGCTGTTTACTGATGCTATGGACTATTCCGAAACTGTCTCCGCTGTTTTTTATACGAGTTTGCAGTTCCTCTTTTACGTCGCGCATATCATTGAATACGAGCTTTAAAGAACGATAACTCGCTTCTAAATCAGTTAATGATTTCTTCTGATCGTCAATGACACGGATTTTCCGCTCCACCGCGTACCCTACAGCAAGTCCGACGAAGAGGAAGATGACAGATTCCAAAAAGAAACTAGAGTCATATAGCAACGACACCGTATCTCCGCCCCCCGCAAGCTTCCCGACAATGAGAACCCCTACAGAAAGCGACGCAGCAATGATCGATTGCCGTTTCCCGTAAATCACACCCATAATTGTGATGTACAATATGGCACCAATTGTAAGCAGCTCTCCTGTACTGTCAAAGGTAGAAAAATAGAGGCCGATCAGCAGCAAGAAGAGAGCGATGTTTTCAATATAAGGAACGGTTCGCTTCCACGCACTTTTTTTCGAATCTTTGCCACCCCTTGCCGCAATCACCGGCTGAGCTGCTCTTTTTTGAGCAGCCTCATAGGTCAAGGCCAGACCCTCCTGCATACTATAGATCGGCGACCAGTCCAGTTCGTTTTTCAATTTTCCGTTTGCTAAACAAGAACTTCGGATATCCCCTTCCCGCGGTTCATCGAACGTCACTTCAATGCTTTCCTGGAAGGATTCCAACATACCAATCACGTCCAAAATGCTCGTTTCTGTTTCGGATGAAAGATTATAGACCCCTGAAAAGGAGTCTGCGCACAACGAACGATAAATGGCATCTGCTAAATCCTTTACAAATATGAAATCACGCGTCTGCAGTCCATCTCCAAAAACAGTAAGCGGTTCTCCTGATAACACCTTCTCTATAAATTTAGGGATGACACTTCCATCCCCTTCGCCGCGTTGACGAGGTCCGTATACATTTGAGAATCGGAAGGAAACTGTCTCCAGGCCATAAAGGTCGCTCCATTGCTTGCAATAGTATTCTCCAAGCCATTTACTGATGCCGTAGGGGGAAATCGGATTACCGCCAAGTTCCTCTCTCAACGGCATCTGGGTACTTTCCCCATATACCGCTGCTGAAGACGCAAATATGAATTTCTTCACGTGATATTTCTGAGCCAGTGTCAGCATGTTCACCAGTCCAATGATGTTCGTTTCTGCATCGTGGCGGGGGTTTTCCACTGATTTCCTAACACTCACCTGAGCAGCCAGATGGACAACCGCATCAAATTTTTCGGAGCGGAATATGTTCTCACATTCCCGATCCCCAGCGGCCATTCGATATCCCTTATGACGAAAACCAACATTCTCCGACATCCCAGTTGACATATTGTCGATGATGAAAACTTCATCCCCTTCCTTATGCAGCCGATCTGCCAGATGAGAGCCTATGAACCCATAACCTCCTGTGATAAGCACTTTCATGCAGACATCTCCTTCCTATTCGATTGTATAGACCTTTTCTCCCACCGCCACTTTTAAATAGTTCATCATAACTGTTTCGTAAACCTAATTACTTACGATGTTTCCAAGTTTTATATCCCAATTCACAATACATAGTATATAGTGACTACATATTACACAATATAACCTAATATTGCAAATAGTATTTTTAATTTAATGCGAGTTGTTAAATGACTTTATGCCCTTTTACATTGTGTTTCATCAAATGTGTCCATGTCTTATTATCCAGACATAGTAATTCTTTTTCACCAATGCGATTAGCTGCACGAGCTTTTGAAATAATAACTCCGATAAATGCTATTGACATGTATTGATTAAGACATTTAATTTCTTGTCGGTTTTTCTCTGATTTCAGGCAAAAAAAAACGCTCCGCATATGCGAAGCGTCCCTAACAATCTTCATCGTATCCACTGCAAAATCATCTGAACATAGACTTGTTGTTTCTTCGATTCCGTTTCTTCGGCCGTTTGACAAGCACCCATAGACTGAGCAGCGCCAGTAAGATAATACAAATCGAAACGGTCATAATAATTCCTGGATAGGCTTCGTTCCAACCTTCAGGGGATACGTGTTTGCTATAAATCCCGATATACGCCCAAACTAGAACAAACCCGTATGAGGCAATCCAATTTTTCAACAACGTTGCGATTCCGATAACTGTTCCAACTAGGAGAATGATCACCGTCCAAGTCGAATCTGACAGACCGAAACCATCCCAGTCAATCGATACAAAATACGCTGTGATATTCGCGATGGTCGCAACTGTAATCCATCCGAAATACACACTAAACGGCAGCCGAATGAAAAACTTCTCTTTGAATGACAGATCCGATTTCACCGTCATGCCGTTGATAATAATCAGACTGATCAGCATAACGAGCATTAATACAATCGAAATGGCCAGGTGTCCGTAATGCCACGCCAAAATCCAAAGTGCATTCGCGACAGATGTAACTGAGAAATACACCGCAATCTTCTGCATAAGCTGCGTTACAGCCGACCGTTCACCAGACCGGAAGAATCCGAGCTGATAAATGACATGGAATGCCAGCAGCACATAAATGAGTCCCCAAATGGCAAACGTATAGCCCGCCGGTGCAAACAAATTACTGTACGAATCCGATACTTCTCCAGTAGTCTTCCCATTCAACGGCAACGCATTTGCCAGGTAATTCATGACAATCATTACTACGTACGTGACGAGTACAACAACACTCATTTTCCCAAACTTTCTTCGTCGTCCCAATGTAACCACCCCTTTTATAGAAAGACGTCACTTCTTATTCTATTCCTGAAGCTGTTTCATTTAAAACTTCCCTATTGTAATTGTACTTCTTCTGCCCGCTCCGCATACCAATCCGCGAACTCTCCCGCTTCTTTCATCGGCAGGTCCGCAAGCGTTTCATAGCGAACCGGTTTAGCGCGGTTAATAAATCCTATCGTCGCAAGGCCGAACCACTGCTGAAGCTTTGTCCGCTTTACGAATATTTCAATGACTTTGTCGCGCCGCGTGATAAACGTCGTTTTCCCAAAGACCCCTTCACTCAATTGAATGAACCGTCCTCTTAGTGCATAGGAAGTATTCCAAAACCCGAGTATCCGGCTGAGGATGATCAAAAGCAGAAGTGCGATTGACACAATCGCCCAACCTATATCTAATTTGAATACTGCCGGTCTGAAATAAGTAAGCAAAACCGTGATGATCAGCCAGAGCCAATAAGGTTTAATGAGGCGGGCGATTAATGATCTGCGCGGCAATCGGCTGCTGTCTGTAATCACTTCGTAGTCAGGCAGCAATTCTGCAATCATGGCATACGCACGATTCACCGGCAAAAACGGATACAGCGTGCTGACTTCATCCTCATCCTCTCCAAGATTCCCTGCACTAATCAGCTTCACTTCGGCAAGTCCAAGAATTCTTTTCATGACGGATTGAGTAATTTCCACTGCCTGCACACGATTCTTCGCGATGGAAAACGCGGTTTCATCCAAAACCCCTTTAGAAATATAGATACGCTTTTCGTCTGATGCAATTTCATAGTTTCCATATTTCACAAACGTCCAAATGATCCCAACCGTCACAGCGAGGGCAACGAGAACTGCTGTCACTCCTGCAATGAGCCACCCTGATGTCAAAACGGATTCGAGCCAGCCTTCCACATAATCCTCTACGTCGAACAGCTGGTTGATTTTAGAAAAAAGGGACGCACCAATTACTAATATGAGTAAAAAACTAAATGACGTGAACGATGCTTTCACCGTATCGCTCCGAGTTGGAGTGAAGTGGACCAGTCGCTTTGGTTTATTTAGAACCGATTCGGATTCCTGGAGGTTTGTTACACTTTCATCATACATGAATTCTTTTACAAACGACTCCAGCCGATTTGCTTCAGAACGTGTTAATACATCGAATTTCACATTAGAGTTCATGCCCGTCGAGCCCGTTTCAAAGGTAAGGGAAGTCATTTTGAACAGTTTATGAAGAAACGATGTATGCCGCTGTACGTTCTGTATTTTGTCGTAGTAGATTGTTTGTTCAGTTTTCTCAAAAATACCCGATTTCAAATGAAATGAGAGCTCACCCGCTGCGTATTTTCGGGTAAACCACTTCATAATACTCGCAATGAGTGTCAGGGCTACTGCTGCGATCAAAAGAATACGCCCAAGCCAGGCAAACCACGAGTCCGAATTTATGTTGACAACCACGACAAATGCGAGGATGGCATAACTTTTTAAAAATGCGGCGAACTCAAACAGGATAGATAACGGATGATAGCGCTTCATGTTCATCATTCATCCACTTCCTTGATTTTCGCGCAGCGGGCAATTTGATTTCGAACGTCAATCGCTATTTCTTTCGGCAATCCGGGAATGCCATGACTCGACCCCATCGTTTCGATTTCCAGTGTATACAAGCCGAACCGCCTTAATACCGGCCCCTGGCTCGTGGAAACCGCCTGAATTTTCGTCATTGGAATGAGCGCATAGTGTTCATGGAACGCACCCGATTTGATTTGCAGAAATTCATCCGTTACTCCATATCGGAAGTGTTTATGTAAATAGACCGGCCTGAATCCGATGGACCAGATTCCCGATAATACCGCAAGTCCCGCGAGTATGTAAACGACCCACTGCGTCCACGTCCACCATGAGAAGTACAAGCTGGCGGCGTATACTATCCCTAAAATCACAAGCAGAATCCCATGACTTATGATCGATGCCCACCTAAATGCTGACACTGTACGATCTGCTAATCGCTGGGTCGGTGCTTGAATGTCATTCTTCAATATGAATCCCCCTAGTTTATGCCTACTCCTATTACACCAAATTTCGACAAGAGTTTCAAAGGATGCGATGGAGGGAGTTGTGGCTCGGGCTTAATTGTTTCGGCTATGTGGCTGATTGTTGGCGGCGTGTGGCTGATTCTTCCCGCTATGCGGCCGATTTCCGCTTAAATGTGGCCGATTCCATTTGTCAGCGTGGGGGCACTGCACGAAACAAGCGCAGCGCTACCAATTAATCCCTTAACGCCAGTGAGTTGTGTCCCGGGGCTGATTAATTCTCCCATGTGGCCGATTGTTCGTCAGATTTGGCCGATTCTTGGCGGCGTGTGGCTGATTCTTCCCGTTATGCGGCTGATTCCCGCTGAGTTTTGGCCGATTCCATTTGTCAGCGTGCGGACACTGTACGAAACAAGCACAGCGCTACCAATTAATCCCTTAACGCCAGTGAGTTGTGTCTCGAGGCTGATTAATTCTCCCCTGCGGCCGATTGTTCGCTAGATTTGGCCGATTCTTGGCGGCGTGTGGCTGATTCTTCCCGTTATGCGGCCGATTTCCGCTGAGATTTGGCCGATCCCGCCCACCACCACACAAAAAATCCCGCAGCGCATCCATCGCTCGCGGGATTCTAGCATTTATTTGCCTAATACTTCTTTTGCTGCATTTCCCAGCACATGCAACTCATGCATCGGCCGCGTCATCGCGACATACAGCAACTTGCGGTCAATTGGTGAATCCCGAAACGGATCGTCAAATGCCGCCACAATGACAGCGTCAAACTCCAGTCCTTTCGACAAAACACTTGGCACAATCAGCATACGGGAATCGTCGATGTCGCTTTGGTCATCGAGCAGTTGGACAGCCATGCCACCCTCGGATAACACTTTAAAAAGGTGCTTCGCTTCGGCATTCGTTTTGCAAATCATCGCAACAGATCGATGACCTCGTCCCACAATCGTTTCATAGATTTCACTCACTCGGCTTACGTCCAATTCATTCATCTCATAAAATACAGGTTCGATTCCATGCCGGACGACGGGCTCAACCAGAGGCAAATCTTCCTCCATTTGTGCAAGTACTTGATTTGCTAAATTCATGATTTCAATCGTAGTCCGATAGCTTTTCTGCAATGTCGTATACGTAGCGGTCGGCAGCATTTTTTTCACCAGATCCCATGACGTCAGCGCCCGATAACTATGAATTCCTTGCGCCAAATCGCCGACCAGCGTGAACAATTCCGTCTCAAGTCCGTCATGCAGCGCCGCCAGCTGATATTCACTGTAATCCTGTGCTTCATCAATGAAAACAACACGCATTTTCCATTCACTCTCGATGCCTTTCAGCTGTACATGCAAATCGTAAAGCGCAGCTAAATCCTCTGTTTCCCACGTGTTTTTCACATGGACTTCCCGGAACGAAACCTTGAACGCTTCCGACCACTCTGGCGCAAGTTCTGTTTGCAAGCCGGAATCCGTCAACAGACTCCGATACAATTGCTTCACGTTGAACTTTTTAAATCTCTTCATATAGGAAGCAACCTTTTGCTTGCCTTCCTTCTCAATCTTCGGAAGCCGCTCATCGCGCTCGTCCATGATGCGCGTGATCCGAGCCCGGCGTTTTTCATCGTCACGAATGCCGTATAGCGCTTTATCAAGTGCGGCCTCATATTTATCTGATAAAAGCTGATAGAGTTGCTTGCGTTTGCGCGTCACTTCAGATTTCATGATTAGTTTAATTCGCTCCAGCCGCTTTTCAATCGGCAAGTAGCAAAAGTCTTCCAAGAACAGCTTGCGCAATCGCTTCGTACCCATGATTCGATAGTTTTCAATGAATACATCTTCAAAAAGTGCGACTGTCTGCTGCTCCAGTTTTTTCACGTACCTTGCAATGATGGTCCGATACGCTTCAGACCCTTTCATCCTCGCAATGGCAATTGTCGGTTCATCCAATGAATCCGATGACGCTAATCTTTCCAATTTGCTATTCGTATCGGTCAATTTCAGTTTCAAACCTGTCGCATTTAGCACATATTCCTCAAACGTCGTCTGGCAAATACTGCCCACGCCGAGCTCGGGAAGCACGTCCCCGATATAGTCCATGAATAATTTACTGGGTGCGAGAATCATCAATTTTTCAGCGGGGAAATCCGTTCCTTTTGTATAAAGAAAATAAGAAATACGGTGCAATGCAATCGTCGTCTTTCCACTGCCTGCAGCCCCTTGTACGATGATTGGCTTACGCAAACTCGCGCGGATAATATCATTCTGTTCCGACTGGATTGTCGAGATGATTTCCGTCAATCGCACATCCGCTTTTCCAGCCAGCGCTTCCTGCAGCAACTCATCATTCGTGGTGAGGTCAATGTCCCGGACATCGAGCAATTCGCCCTCTTCAATCTGATATTGCCGCTTTGAATGCAGATGACCGCTCACTTCTTCACCGCGGACATCGTAGGTCATGTCGCCTAAACGCCCATCGTAATATACGTTCGCGACAGGCGATCGCCAGTCGACAATGATAGGTTCTTGCGTCTCCTGATGAAACACCGATGTCTTGCCGATATACAGAAATTGGTCTTTTTCATCATTAGGCTGAAAGTGGATGCGCGCAAAATACGGCTTCTTCTGGATAGCTTCAAACGTCTCTTTCTGGGACCTCGCCATTTCGAAAAACCGTGTGTTCGTGAGGATGTTAATGTAGCTCATACTGGAATCCAAATAATCCAAATCCGCCATCGCGTGACGAATTTGTTCTTGAGAGGCGTCGACATCACGCTGCGACTCTTCCAAAAGCCGTCGCATGTAATGCACCGTATAGTCCAGACGCTCAGCCTCAAACTCAAAATCAGGGTGTCTCTGCATGTACAGATCCTCCGCTTTCCTAGAATTTGTCCTGTCGTTTCCGGATATAGAAATGATACTGGGGAAATTTGAAACAGAAGGTGATTGTACCATTCAGAAGTGCGAAGCGCAACAGTAAATGACGGAAAATTCTGTATCCCATGTTGTGGCCGATTCATTCTAGCGAATGGCCGATTGTTCATCAGATTTGGCCGATTCTCTGAGCTATACGGCCGATTGTTTCTGTTATATGGCCGATATTCCTTCCGATTTGACCGATTCCCTTCAACAACTAATGTAATAGACAACCTAATGATTCCTGCGTTCCATATATCTGAATAGTATGATACTATTAATTTATTACTCGAAAGGAAGTGAATGCAATAATAGTAAAGGAAAGAACTTCACCTATCCTCATGGATGGGCTGAACGCCGCCCTTAGAAGAATATCCGCACAACACCCCGCCTTCCCCAAAATCCAAGCACAACTCATGAATATGAATGCTGGATTTGGCGGAGAACAAGAATTGGATCGCGTGTTAAAAAATTACCGATTCCCTGACGAGACATGCATCCTCAATGACTTATCCCTCTCCTCTAGTTCACTATTTCAAATTGACACTCTCCTGCTTACGACTGAATTCGCTTTAATATGTGAAGTGAAAAATATAGCCGGAGACCTTTCCGTACGAGATAATCCGCCACAATTAATTCGTATAGCAGATAACGGCACAGTTAGCGGATTCCTTAGCCCGCTAGCACAAGTTAGCAATACATGTCAGCTTTTTGAAGATTGGCTGCTCCAAAGAGATATTCATCTTCCGGTTTTTGGATGCGTTGTGCTCGCTTATGCGAAACAACGGATTACGCTTCCGCCCACTGAAATCCCAACATTGTTTCCAAGACTTGTTCCGCAACATGTCCGACGCTTGCTGACCGGTACCTCCATTATGACTAAAAATGATCTTTTAAGACTCACGCAATCTTTGCTGAACGCACACAAAGAATATACCCCTAAGTCCATTTGCGCGAAATTCAATATCCAACCTTTTGAAATTAAAGGCGGTGTTGAATGTCCAGGCTGTAATCGTTTAGGGATGCGAAAAGGTCGAAAGGGCTGGTATTGTTCTGTCTGTAAAACCTATTCCATGGATGCTCATAGACAAGCGATTCAAGATTGGTTTTTGCTAATCGATGAACCACTTTCAAACAAATCATTCCGAACATTTCTCGAGATGAAAAGTCCCCGATCTGCGTTACGTCTAATCACAGAGATGGGACTGATTCCTAGCGGGAATAATCGCGGTCGAACATATACTTCTAACTTCGTGAAGCACACGTAATTTGTGTGCTTTTCTTAGTTTTCTCACTGTAGTTTTTATGCTAGCCATTACCAACGCCATGTTGAATTCTTGCATTGGCTGATTCACTTCCACATGTGGCCGATTTCACCTGAGATTCGGCCGATTACCGCTGGCGGCAGGAAGTTGTTACTGAAAACAAGCGAAGCGCTACCAATTAATCCCTTTACCACGCGGAGTTGTGTCCTTTGGCTGATTCACTTCCACATGTGGCCGATTGTTCGTTATATGTGGCCGATTCTTAGCGCCATACGGCCGATTCCACCGGCTATGTGGCTGATTTCACAAGAGATATGGCCGATTACCGCTGTTGGCAGGAAGTCGCTGCTGAAAACAAGCGAAGCGCTACCAATTAATCCCTTAACCAGGCGGAATTGTGTCCTTCGGCTGATTCATTTCCACATGTGGCCGATTCTTAGCGCCATACGGCCGATTCCACCGGCTATGTGGCTGATTTCACAAGAGATATGGTCGATTCTTAGCGCCATACGGCCGATTCCACCTATTATGTGGCCGATATCCCACAGAACTTGGCCGATTCCTGCCCCCCTGCCCTCGCGGAACACAAAAAACCCCCGCCAGCCAATCCAATCAGCCAGCGGGGATTCCCTAAAACCTCTATTACTTCTTCAAATCCTCAATCGAATCGATATCCATATATTCGGGAACCGTCAATCCAATCTTCACGCCTTCCATGCTTGTGCCCACATCTTCGAACTTGCCATCATATTTCTCGGCATATGTTTTGTGAGTCACTGGCAGCCAGCCTGCGAGCAATGCGTCTGCACTGCCATCTGCCACTGCTGTCCACATTGGTCCAGCTTCAACTTGAGACATTTTCACTTTGTAGCCTTGGTCTTCCAACACTTTCGCCATAACGTTCGTGCTGGCAACCGTACTATCCCATGCGACATAAACGAATGTGAACTCGTCGCCATCGACTTTATCCACGCCTTCCGTCCATGAATCTACTTTGTCTTGGTTCTCGTCAATCCAAGATTGTGCGGCATCTGCTGGATCTTCTCCATCAATAATTGCCACCATCACTTCACCCATGTCTTCTTCATCCCACTTGAAGTTTTGAAGAATTTGGTGTGCTTCAGGCTTGTCTTTCGCAAGATCCAAGCTGCCGATTGTGTGAATCTCTTCCGCGCCGCCATACGAGCCTTCTGGATCATCCAAGTATTTCAAATCATATTTCGTGAACATCCAGTGCGGAGACCAGCCTGTGATGATGATCGGCTCCTCTTTGTCAACTGCTTTCTTCAATGCAGCTGTCATCGCAGCACCAGATCCAGTCGTTAGTTCCCACTTATCTAACCCGTAGTCACTGATGGCACGGTCTGTTGCTTCCATGATTCCAGCACCCGGGTCAATTCCTGTGATTTTGTAATCTACCATTTCTCCAGCTGTTTTATCCGAAGAATTACCATCCTTGCTTGCATCGTCATCCCCACATGCTGCAAGCCCTAATGCCAGTAGTGATACTGCGCTGATTCCTGCTAATTTCTTTGTCCAATTCATGATTCTTTTCCCCCTTGTTTAGATCGTCCTGCGTGTTGCGTTATACGGTCCAGAATGATGGCAACGAGTACAATTGCGACACCCGTTTCAACACCTACACCGGTTTTTAGTTGCGTAACAGCTTGATACACTTTCGTTCCAAGTCCTGGTGCACCAACCATTGACGCAATAACAACCATAGATAGTGAAAGCATAATACTCTGGTTCACACCCGCCATAATATTCGGCTTCGCAAGCGGGATCTGCACTTTCAGTAAGCGCTGCCACGTCGTTGAACCAAATGCTTCTGTAGCTTCAATCAAATCTTTCGGAACTTGCTCAATGCCGAGCATCGTCAACCGGATTGTCGGCGGCATCGCAAAGATAATCGATGCGACAAGACCTGGTACGACACCGATGTTGAAGAAGAAGATTGCCGGGATCAAGTACACGAACGCCGGCATCGTTTGCATCAAGTCGAGAATCGGCGTGATAATCCTGCGTGCCATCAACTGCTGCGACATCCAAATCCCAATCGGCACCCCGATAATAATGGCGATTGCGACCGAAGTCAGAACGAGCGCGAGCATTTGAAGCATCGGATACCAATACCCTAGGTAGTCAATGAAGAGAAAGCCGATCAGCGTAAACAACGCGATTTTTTTCGTCGAGAACCACCAAGCGAGCAATGCAAAAATGACTGCCAATAAAATCGACGGCGGGAAGTCCATGATGTCGACAAACGTTTCGACTGTGGCTTCAAGTCCTGTCGCAATTCCATCGAACAACGGTCCAGCTACATCCACCAGCCAGTCAACACCGGTATCAATCCAATCTGCGAACGGTAAGCGCGGTAATAACTCATTCATGTGCCGTCACCTCCGCTTCAAGCTGTTCGTCCTCTGTAATTTCACCATTCTCGTTGATGAACTGATTGTCACCAGCAAGCGCACCAATCATGGCACCGCGGATGATAATCCCTTTCAAACGGTTCTTTTCGTCGACCACTGCAACAGGAATCGTTGCCGTCGAAACGATATCAAAGAGCTCCGTCAGAACACTTTCGCCCGATGTTGTAATGACATCTTTGATCAAAACGTCCTCGATTTTCAAATTCTTTTCTGCTGCAGTCACTGCATCTTGAGCAGTCAGCGCACCCATTAGCCGACCGCCTTTATCTACTACATAAATCGATGAAATTCGCAGACTTTCCATTAGACGAAGCGCAACACGCGGTCCTCTGTCAATCTGAACCGTATCCGCATGCTTCATAATGTGGTTCGCTGTCAGTACTTTTGACAGGTCCACGTCTTCGACGAAACGCTCGACATAGTCATTAGATGGATTCATCAGAATCTCTTCGGGAGTACCGATTTGTACGATTTCCCCATCTTTCATGAGTGCGATTCGATCGCCAATCCGGAGCGCTTCATCCAAGTCATGGGTGATGAAGATGATGGTCTTGCCCATATCTTCATGCAGCTGAAGCAATTCATCCTGCATATCTTTACGAATCAATGGATCGAGTGCACTGAACGCCTCATCCATCAGTAAAATGTCAGGATTGTTTGCAAGCGCTCGAGCCAGCCCGACCCGCTGCTGCATGCCGCCGCTCAGCTGGCCCGGATATTGAGATTCATAGCCCGCCAGTCCGACCAGACGCAGCGATTCAATCGCTTGATTCTTGCGTTCTTCTTTTGCAGTTCCTTGAATCTCAAGTCCATACTCCGTATTTTCCAGAATCGTCCGATGCGGGAACAACGCGAAGTTCTGGAACACCATTCCGATTTTCTTCCGGCGAACATTGCGAAGCTGCTCTTTATTCATCTTCACAATATCTTCTCCGTCCAATAAAATCTGGCCAGATGTTGGATCTATCAACCGGTTCAGCAGGCGCACGAGTGTAGACTTTCCGCTTCCCGACAAGCCCATGATGACAAATATTTCACCATCGAGTACATCGAATGCTGCGTTATTAACACCAACGGTCGCACCTGTTTCTTTCAATATCTCTTTCTTCGTTTTGCCTTCTTTAAGAAGTTGAGCCGCGCGCTTGCTCGATTTCCCGAAGATTTTCGACGCGTTTCTCACTTCAATTTTCTTATTTCTAATTGCCTCTTCCATACGAACCCCCCGATTCACTAATTACGATGTTTCATAGTATAGCTGTAATCTGTTTGTAATACAAATGATTTACTTTATATATCGTACGTACAGTTTTTTCTGTACATAATGATTGATTTTCTTTTTCCGATGTTCTAAGCTATACTGAAGTGTTCAAAGACTGATGAAATTTCTTCATCACAAGGAGGCTCATCCATGATGGATGCGTACGAAAAACTAGAGAAGTCTCGTAAGCGAATTACCGAATCGATTGCACAAAACATCCATCTTTATGGACTTCCGCCTTCTGCAGGAAGACAATTCGGTATGATGTTTTTTGAAAACCGTCCGCTTACTTTAGATGACATGTCCGCAGAACTCGGAATGAGTAAAACGAGCATGAGTACATCGATCCGTTCACTTTCAGAAGCTAAACTCGTTGAACGTGTGTGGGAGCGCGGTGTCCGAAAAGACTTATATGAAGTAAAAGACGACTGGTATCAGATTTTCGTCGATATGTTCACCGTCAAATGGAGAAGAGCTGTTTCACTGCATACAGCTGCAATTCGGAAATCACTTGCTGAACTAAAGGAACTAAAAAAAGCTGACGACATCACTGATGAACTTCTCTCAGTAATTGAGTCAGATATTGAAAAACTGCTTTACATCCGCGAATATTACGACTGGCTCGACCGGCTCATCGATGCATTCGAAGACCAAAAAATATTCGACCTCGTTCCCAGACTGGAAGAGGACTAACAAAAACGACATCTTCTCAAGCGAAGATGTCGTTTTTTGCATAACTGACTGCAAGTGACGCAGTTTCATAGCTTAATTGTGTCCCGTTAGCGAGAAACTTCTCTAGGTGTCGGAGAAATCTTGCAATGTGATGAAGAAACTCTCATATCTGATGAACAATCCACCCCCAATGTCAGACAACTCCACTCAACTGATCGAGAACCTTCCCACATCATAACTATCCAGTACAAACAAAAAGCCCACCCGCAGTATTCAGCGGGTGAGCCATTTTCCAAATCAGTTCCCTTACAACTTAAATTGCCGTACCAATCCATTCAAATTCTCAGCAAGCTGAGCGAGTTGTGATGAACTGCCCTCCACTTCTTCCATTGAGCTGCTTGTCTGTTCTGATGCAGCTGCGGTTTCTTGTACACCAGCTGCAGACTGTTCGGAAATGGCCGCGATTTCTTCCACGGACTCACTCATTTCTTCACTGCCTGCTGCGATTTCTCCGAGATTTTGAGAAATGATGCCGATATCCTCAGTCATCTTGTTCACCGCATTGCTAATTTCACCAAACGTCTCTCGGGTCGTCTTCAGTTGCGCAGTTCCTTTTTCCACTTCTTCATAACCGGACTCCAGTGACCCCGCAACACTGCTGGACTCTTGCTGAATCGTTCCAACAATGCCTGTAATATCCGTCACAGAAACAGCAACTTGTTCCGCCAGTTTACGTACTTCTTCTGCGACCACTGCAAACCCTTTGCCGTGTTCACCCGCACGTGCTGCTTCAATTGCTGCATTCAACGCAAGCAAATTCGTCTGATCCGCAATATCCTTAATCACAACAACAAGTTTTGAAATCTCTTGAGATTGGACATCCAACCCTTTAATCTTCGTTACGGCTTCTTGGACAATTGCGTCAATCCGCTGCATTTGTTCAGTAGACGTCTCCATCAATCGAGATCCGTTCGCCGTCTGATCCAGCACGTTTAGTGACGTTTTCTGAATCGCATCCCCTTTTTGATTGGCATCTTCAACGCGTTCTACAAAACGCTCCATCATCATGGCCAGATCCGTTGCCGTGTTCGCTTCACTTTCAATTCCTGAAGTCAGTTCTTGCATCGTCACTGCAATTTGTTGTGACGCCGCATTTACTTCCGTCGAAGACTGAGTTAACTCTTCACTGTGTGCTGAAACGGATGAAGAAACGTCATTAATATGGCGTAGCATCTCTCGCGTGTGTTCACTCATTTCATTCGTAGCCGCAGCTAATTGCCCTACTTCATCTCTTGAAGTTACAGCAAGCGGTTCGTGACTTAAATCCCCATCAGCAATCAGCTTCATACGTTCCATTACCCGCTTAATCGGCAGCGTAATGACACGTGCCGTAAATAGCGCAGCACCGATGCTGATCACAAGAACCAGCAGCAATACGACAGCAATCCACGTCAGCGTTTCTTTTCCGCTTGAAATGATTTCTTTTCCATGGGTATTCGTAAGTTTTTCCCGTTTATCTGCAATCTCATGATACTTGGCAATCAACTCATTGCCTTCTATAGACAAGTCATCCAGGTTTTTCGCTGCACGTTCTTTGCGGTTGGCATCATACATATCGATTACTTCAGTCGTAAGCTTTTTTCGCCAGTTAATCATTTGATCAACTAATTCACCAAATTCACCCGACGTACCTAACTTTTCAGCTGCGGCCTGGAGCTCTTTACCTGATTCCGTCAGCGTAAAAAACTCTTCTTTATAGGCTTCATCTCCAAATAACACATAAGCACGAACCGCTGACATTCTGCCCGCCATCGTATTAGCAAGCTTTAAGTCAATCGCCATTAACTGCGTATCTGTCTCCACTATCTCTTGGGTCTTTTGATTAACCTGATTGACCGACACTATCGTATACACACCTAACGCGATGACGAGCAGTACAACTACCCCAAACGACGCTAGTAATCTGCTTTTCACACTTTTAAAACCTGATCCTTTTTTCATAACGCTCTCCCTTTTCTGATTCCCACGAATCACTTTTAAATAGTTTAATGGTATAAAATCCTTCGTAATTATACCTCCAAAAAGGACTAAAGTCACTAATTTTAACGTTTTTTTAATATTTTTTATTTTAAAAGGAGCACCCCTATTTATTTCCTTTCAATCTTCATTAATTAATACTAAATACCTTATTTCAATATACTAATGCAGACATAAAACATGACCTTGTAATCTTAATTCACAAACACTATACTAAATACATTGACCTATTAGGAGGCTAACGAATGGTTACATTGCGCCAAAAATTCCAGATAGACGATCCCTTTGCACGCGGGACAGATTTCCACGCGCCCGGATTGTTGCAACCCAAACTCAGTTTTGCCCATTTCCAAGAACTTGACCTGCACCACTTACACCAAATCTATGAACAGTTAAACACTGTTTCTTTCTCATTGGCAGATACGTTAAAGAGACTGCTAAACGACTCGAACGAAAGTTTCTCAAGTGAACAATGCTCATCAGAGATTGAGCAATATGTCCAAAATCTATTTAACAGCGAACGTGACGCAGACTACCTTCACCGTGCTCATGAATTTTACGACCTCTTGTATGCGCACAGCTTTGATAGTGGCCGGGTAATGGCTGTGATGAACGAATTCGGATTTATCGTCCAGACTGCAATCTTGCAGCAAACGAACTTCAAACCATCAAAATCATTCGAAAAGATGAGATCTTTCAATGCCGCAATGACAGTCGAACTGCAACTTGCCTCGGAATATTACGAGCAGCAATCACTCGAACGCATTGTCAGTGAGATTACGGGATTAGTCGATTCAAATGCCAAGATCATGTATATGAAAGACCTGATCTTTAATATCGAACGTCAAAGCGAGGAACTTTTAGCTTCAGGAATCGCTACTGCAGAAATGACCATGTCAATCGCTGAGGTCGCGACAACATCTGCCCGGATTTCAGAAAAAACAACCGATTCCGTCCAATATGCATCCGATAGTAAAAAGACAATCGAACGTGCGATACGCCAAATTCTGCAGACAGAGCAAGGAATTACATTAATTTCAGATACATTTGCCAAACTCCAGAAGCGTGTCACCGATATTGAACAAGTCGTCGAGCTGATTAACAGCATCGCAAACCAAACAAATTTGCTTGCACTCAACGCTTCCATTGAAGCTGCGCGGGCAGGCGAGCATGGAAAAGGGTTCGCTGTCGTTGCACAGGAAGTCCGAAAACTTGCTGAAAATACGGTTGCGGCACTCGACGTGGCATCCGATAATGTCTCATATTTAAAAACGTACGCAAATGATGTATCGACTTCCATTACGGAAACGACTTCATCCATCCATAGTGCTACAAATGAAGCGAACGAATCTCTGACCATGCTCCACTCGATTGTCAATGCAATTGAAGAGATTCATGCAGACATTACGAATACAGCTGCACTTTCTGAACAGCAAGCACTGTCGATTGACCAAATCGCGAGCCGAATGGGACACATCAACAAAAACCAGGAAAACATTCATACTTTCAGCACAAGCACATCCAATGCTGTATATGAGTTAAGCCAAGAACTCAATGCGTTCCGGCTCAATACTGTTGCAGCAACCAATACAGAGTTGTCTTCACGAGCGCTTCTGCAGCTGTCAAAAGCAGATCATATTTTGTGGAAATGGCGTATTTACAACATGCTGCTCGGCTTGGAAACAATCCGTCCTGAAGATGTCGGCTCCAAATTGGGCTGCCGGCTTGGAAAATGGTACACGAATGAGGATGTTGCAAGAACGCTCGGACACCTTCCTGCGTATAAAGAACTCGATCAGCATCATGGAGATGTCCATGAGTTTGCCAAGTCAGCCGCTGTACACTACGGGCAAGGCAATTTACAAGCTGCAGAAAACGATCTCAAGCAAATTGAAAAAGCATCCACAGAAGTATTGCGATTGCTGGATGAACTCATGACTCATTTGAATTAACCTAAAAAGCAGCCTCTCCAGTTTTGGAGAAGCTGCTTTTTTACGTGTAACCATTCATTTTACAATTTGAATTCATTCACCAGTTCGTTCAAGTCTTGTCCTAACACTGCTAGTTGTGCAGAACTGCCTGCTAATTCTTCCATGGAGCTGCTGGTCTGTTGGGATGCAGCGGATGTTTCTTGTACGCCAGCAGCAGATTGCTCGGAAATTGCCGCGATTTCTTCTACTGACTCACTCATTTCTTCACTGCCTGCTGCAATTTCAGAAAGGTTCTCCGAAATAATTCCGATATCCTCTGACATTTTATTCACAGCATTACTGATTTCAGCGAATGTCTCTTGAGTCGTCAATAATTGAGCAGTCCCTTTTTCCACTTCTGTATATCCGGATTCAAGGGATCCTGCTACACTGCTGGACTCCTGCTGAATCGTCCCGACAATGCCAGTGATATCTGTCACAGAAACAGCAACTTGTTCAGCCAGTTTACGCACTTCTTCCGCGACAACCGCGAACCCTTTACCATGCTCACCCGCACGAGCTGCTTCAATCGCCGCGTTCAACGCCAGTAAATTCGTCTGATCTGCAATGTCCTTAATGACAACGACGAGTTTCGAAATCTCTTGCGATTGACTATCCAACCCTTTGATTTTCGTTACCGCTTCTTGGACAATCGCATCGATTCGCTGCATTTGTTCTGTAGATGTTTCCATTAAAGCCGATCCAGTTACCGTCTGTTCCATGACGTTCTCAGAAGCTTTTTGAATCGCTTCTCCTCGTTCATTTGCACTTTCGACGCGTTCCACAAACCGTTCCATCGCCATCGCCAAATCAGTGGCCGTATTGGCTTCACTTTCGATTCCAGATGTCAATTCCTGCATCGTCACTGCGATTTGCGCAGAAGCTTGATTCACTTCAGTCGAGGACTGCGTCAATTCTTCACTATGTGCCGAAACGGAGGATGACACATCATTGATGCGATTCAGCATATTACGTGTGTTGTCACTCATCTCATTCATCGCGACCGCAAGCTGCCCGGCTTCATCTTCAGAAAGAATTTCGAGAGATTCCTGACTTAAATCCCCACCGGCAATCGATTGCATCCGGTTTCTAATTTGCATAATCGGTTTCGTAATGGCTGCTGTCGTCAAAGCAGATGCGGTCCCGCTTACGATCAATGTCAGAATTGACACTGCAAAAACCCATCTCAATGTAATGATTCCACTGTGAATGATTTCATCGCCGCGAGAAGCGGTTTGTTTCTCACGCCGATCCGCAATTTTATGATATTCTGCAATCAATTCCGTACTTTCTTTTGATAAGCTCTCCAAGTTCTTAATCGCTCGTTCTTTGCGATTGGCGTCATACATCCCAATAACATCAGTGGACAGCATCTCGTTCCATTTCGATGTCCTTTCACCGATATCTCCAAGATCTCCTCCAATTTTTTCAACCTCTTCTCGAAGGTTCGCACCATAGTCATCTAACATCTCAAATTCTTCTTTATATTGAGGATCTCCCAACAACAAATACGCTCGAACAGCTAATATACTCCCAGCCATCGTACTCGCCAGCCTTAAATCGGCAGCAACTAGTTTTGTATCCTTTTCAATCAAGGTCTTGGTATTTTCGTTAACCCTCTGTATGGAATTCAACGCAAAAAACCCTAACGCAAGCACTAGGAGCATCACTATACCAAACGACCAGTAAAGTCGCGCTCTAATGCTCTTAAATTTAACTCTTCTTTTCATAATAATGTTACTCTCCTTCTATCTAGTGATGACAGTACAATATACACACATACATAAGTTTCATTACAATGAATAATTATATCCTTACCGAGGTACAAAGTCACTACCATTTTAGTAATATACTATATTTCAGCATAGGACGTTTTGATTAATTTTAGTTTGCTAGGGTCTGGTGGATTTAGCATTGCCAGATGATATTGACCTCACATTCAAGCGCAGCGCTTCCAATTAATCCCTTAACATCGTGGAATTGTGGCCCGTGGCCGATTGATTCTTCTGTATGGCCGATTCTATGCTGGATTTGGCCGATTTCTCTCAATGGTCGGCGGATTCTTCTCGCCAAACGTCCGATTCAGGGCTTCATCTGGCCGATTAAGCCGCGCCAGCTGATATAGCCCGCACATTCAAGCGCAGCGCTGCCAATTAATCCCTTAATCTTTTTGAATTGTGTGCCGTGGCTGATTCATTCTTCCATGTGGCCGGTTATACGCTGGATTTGGCCGATTCCTCTGCGCATATGGTCGATTCACACCGCCAAATGTCCGATTCAGGGCTTCATATGGCCGATTCACCTTCCCCAATTAAAAAGACCCAGCCGCACAAACGCGACTGGGCCTTCCTCACTCTATTAAATAATCCCTTGGAAACCTAAAATCATCTCTGCAATGACCGCCGAACCGAGGAATGTTCCGATCATCACAAGACTTGCGACAATCAACGTCCGCCAGCCAAGCTTGACGAAATCCGACCATGAACGGCCGATTGCAATCCCCGCATACGCTAGAATTGGCGTTGTCAGCGCAAGCAGCTGAACTTGAGTCGTCCATTCTACAACTTTATCAGACCCTGGAAACCACGGCATCGACACGACCACTCCAATGATTGAAATGTAGGCGATGCTCGGAAAATTCAACGGGATGATCTCTTTTAAAATGAAACCTGCCAAGCAAATCCCAATTAAAACTGCCATCCCAGGAAGCGCAGTTAGCGGGAAGACATCATAGCCTACCCAGTTCCCGACAAGACCGCTGACGCCTACAATGACCAATAACAACACCCATTCTTGAATATTCTTCAGCATCAATACCCCTCCTTCTTCCGAGTCATCCACCCATACATTTTTTCGGTGAGCGGCAGTCCAATGAAGATACTGACCCATAGACCGGTCGATAAGGAGAGCAAGTTACTCGCTCCTGAGAACGCAATAATCTGCGTTTCAAGATCCGGAAATGCGGCGATCAATGAACCGCTTGCTGCCGCCATCATACTTCCGCTTCCGACTCCTGAAGCCAGCGCAAACGATAGCGGGCTGAGCGGTGTAATCGTAGCGAGTAATCCTGAGAGCAACCCCAAAAACACAGCACCGAATACCGTGCCGAAAATATACATCGCCATGACACCGCGGCCTTCCGGCGACCCCATTCCGTATTTATCCATAATCAAGCCCACGTTCGGCTCTCGTCCAATCGAGTGGGTCATCCCGATCGCTTCACGCTTCATGCCAAGCCAAATCGCAACTGGCAGCGCAATCAAAATCGTCCCGAGATTTCCAAGCTCCTGAAGCAAAAGTGCCGGTCCCGCCGCAATGACTTCCGGCAGCGACGGTCCGATAATTACGCCGATTTTCGCAAGCAATAACGAAACACCCAGCACAATGATCGGCTCTGCATTCATTGACTGCCGTGCTTTCACAGCTGGCGTAAAGTACAAGATAATTCCTATGATTAATGCATATAACATTGGTAGCAGCAGCACAACCCCAGGGCCGACTTTAATGCTGAACGTTCCGATTAATTCTGTCACGATAACAATCACCAGTACAATTGCGTGTAATCGCCAATCTTTCCATAATCCCATCGCCGTATTTCCATCTTGCATAGTCACTTTTCCCCCTTCGCCTATTCGAAGCCGAATCGTCATCTCTCCGATTCATTATCCGCGTATATTTTCTGATTAAACTGATAGTAATTAAGACACTAAATGGCCTGCTCAATAAAATCTATGATATGCAGTATACTAGATAATTCAGTTAAAAGGAAGAAATATTTTATCCTATTAAAGCGTTAACAGAAAATGTTATTCAAAACGATCGAGTAGGAGGGAGTGATTAACTCCCGACCTCTCACACCACCGTACGTACCGTTCGGTATACGGCGGTTCAATTAAGATTGCTGACGTAAAGTTTCGTAACGAGATATTAGACTTTTGAGCCCTTGGGAACTCCAGTAGGAGTTCCCAAGGGTTCTGTGTAGTATTGGGCTTTTAGAAATTCTCCAGTAACTTTTCCGAGAGTTCCCCCATTCATAAGCTTTCCCTTTCGGGGCACCTAATCCTACGAGTTTCCTCACTTTAGTGCTGGGTTTCTTCCAATCCTTCCACATACACATGCGTAGTCTTCTTCGAATCCACGAATCGAATTTAGTAAACACACTTGGCGTATCTGCCAGAGCGAAATATCCACACCATCCCATCAGATATTGGTTGAGTTTCTTCATCCGATACTCTAACGAGTAAGGTTTCTTCCGAGAAGTAATCTCACGGATTTTATTCTTCATCCGTTTAACACTTTCTTTGGCAATACGAACTTTAGGTTCTTTACCAACGGTGAAGCTGAAACCAAGAAATTTCCTCTTCCAGGGACGGTCAACTGCGGATTTATTTCCATTCACTTTCAACTTCAGTTTCGCTTCAATAAATGAAGTCACAGAGTTCATCACCCGACGCCCTGCTTTCTCTGTTTTCACATAGATATTACAGTCATCGGCATAACGGACGAATAGGTGACCCCTTCTTTCTAATTCTTTGTCTAATTCATCTAAGACTATATTAGAAAGTAGAGGACTAAGTGGACCACCTTGTGGTGTCCCTTCTTCACTATTCGTCACCACGCCATGTATCATGATGCCTGACTTCAGATATTTACGGATTAACTTCAGTAAACGTTTATCTTGAATCCGTTTCGCCAGTGTCCCCATGAGTCGATCATGGTTCACTTTATCGAAGAATTTCTCCAAGTCTATATCGACTACCCAGCGATTTCCTTCTGTTAAGTATCCTTTCGCCTTTCTTACCGCGTCATGGGCGCTTCGTTTTGGACGAAAGCCATAGCTATGGTCTGAAAACGTTGGGTCATATAACGAAGTGAGAATCTGGGCAATCGCTTGTTGAATGAGCCGGTCTATCACAGTAGGGATGCCTAATAATCGCACGCCACCGTCAGGTTTCGGGATTTCGACCCTGCGGACTGGTTGCGGTTCATAAGTTCCCTCTAACAGTTCCATTTTCATGGACTCCCAATGCTTCACGATATGCGTTCGTAGGTTTTGTACGGGCATTTCATCCACACCATGGCTACCTTTATTTCGCTCTACCCTTTTTAGGGCAGAAAGTAGATTTTCCCGTGATAGTATCTGCTCCATCAACATTCGTCACGCCTCTTTCCGTGAACAACGGTTCTTCTTATGCCAGTTCTGCTCTACCATCTTGAAGTCCCCCATGGAATTCACCATATCCTCCTTCAAGTATGCCTTTACGGTTATCTGTGTTCATCGCAGTTTACTGAATGCCAAGATGTTGTTCTCTCTTAATCGTTCAGCCCTTCCCATTCCTCTCGAGTCAGAATGGTACTATGGCTTCTGCTGACTTCTGACTGTTCAGCTATCCATCACTGGATAGGTTATCAAGAGTACTTGACGTATCAGTCAGACCTCCCCAGGTAAGAACGTAATCTTTCCCTCCACCTATCTGCTTCATCTACTCCGTACAACCTTCGGTAGAAAGGGCTTTGTTTTGTTTAGCAAACTCACCCAATTGTACTTAGCCTTATATGAAGTTCGTGTTCCTCAGATCAGAGGTTTGCCGCTCGCTTCCTTCAGATTCCACGTCACCATGGACACCCTTGCGTTAAGCTAACTGTTACTTCTACCTTCACAGTTCGGGACTTGCACCCTATAGATTACGCCCATGCTGGGCACACTAATAAAAGCTTATCTGTCATTCACAGATAAGCTCAAAACATTCAGATGTCGATTAAAGTTTAGCTTCCTTTTCAAAAATCAGCTTTAAATCAGTAGTCCCTCCTGTAGTCGAAGAAAACGGAATGATGGAATGCAGCCGCCATCCTTGAGCAGCATGCTCATTTATCACCTGCTCCTCATCCTCTTTAGGCTCACCCTTCCAACTGCTCTTAATGGTCACGACCTTATATGTGTACATACAACATCCTCCTTTTATGACACTCAGATTTTGAAAGTAATTTAATCAAAATGCTAGAATCCTCATTACGACTCTGGCAATAACGTTATGATATACTGAATTTACTAAAATCTCAAAAGGAGTTGCATTCTGCATGAAAGCATTTGTTAAACGCAGTGCCGCACCAGATGATATTGCGCTTGAGGAAGTGAAGATTCCTTCCATCAATGATGATGAATTACTCGTTCGTGTAAAAGCTGTCGGCGTCGGAATCCATGACTCGTATTTTCTTCCTCAAGAGATCAGCTATCCCTACCCAATCGGAATTGAAGCAGCAGGGGTTGTCGATGAAATCGGGAGCCAGGTGACGCGCTTTCAAAAAGGGGATCGCATCGCATTCGTCAGTATGATGCAGCCTAAAGGCGGCACGTGGGCGGAATACGCAGCGGTCCAGCAAGATTCGCTCATCCTGCCGATTCCCGAAAGTATGGAATTTGCAGAAGCGGCAGCAGTTCCCGTCGCAGGAAATACAGTTATGCGAGCGCTCACTGCACTCCATTTGAATGAAGGCGATTCGGTATTCATCGCCGGTGCTTCCGGGGCGATCGGGACATTCGCAATTCAATTTGCCAAAGCACGAGGCTGGAAAGTGGCGGGATCCGCTTCTCCTAAAAACCACGACTACATGAAATCGCTTGGTGCTGATAAAACTGTGGATTATCGTGATCCGAACTGGGCAGATGAAATCCGCGAATGGATGCCTGGCGGTGTCGACGCAGCGATTGCCATCCAGCCAGGCACAGGAACTGAAAGTATGCACGTCGTTAAAGACAGCGGAACCGTCATTACCATTTCTGGCGACCGCATCGAACCGGAACGCGGCATAACAGCTGCATTCGTTCCCCATAAGGCGGATGTCCGAGATGAAATCGAAGCGCTCATCCAACAGATCGCAGACGGTACATACCAGCTCGTCATCGAACAAACCTATCCATTTGAGCAAGGACTAGAGGCCCTCCAGAAAACTCAAACGCGACACGCTCGCGGGAAATTAGTACTGACGTTAGATTAAAATCCACCCCTATTTCGCAACGCGGAATGGGGGTTTCTCGCGCCCATTTAAGGATGAATTGTGTCCGGTTATCGAGAAACTTCGCTGCGTGTCGGAGAAATCTTCCGATGTGATGGAGAAACTCCCCTACGTGTCGGACATTCTACCCGCAGTGAACGTCAATCCGTCTTAAGTGGCAGACAAATTACTATCACTATCTCCCAGCGTTCTAGCCCTACCTAAAACAAGCGCAGCACTACCAATTAATCTCTTAAAGTCATTGAATTGTGCCCCGTTATCGAGAAACTTCGCTGGGTGTCGGAGAAATCTTCCGATGTGATGGAGAAACTCCCCTACGTGTCGGACATTCTCCCCTCGGTGATGATCAACCCAACTTAAGTGTCGGACAAATTACTATCCCTCCCTTCCAGCGTTCTATTCCTCCCTAAATCAAGCGTAGCGCCACCAATTAATCCCTTCAAGCACTTGAATTGTGCGCTTTGGCCGATTCATTGCCCCATGTGGCCGATTGTTGTCTCTATGTGGCCGATTCCCCTCTGCATCTGGCCGATTTATCTAGCCACGTGGCCGATTTCCCTCCCAGTCTGGCCGATTCCCCACGCCATGCGGCGGATACCTCCTCCCCCACTTCCCGCGAGCTATCCCTCTCCAATAATCCACATCCCCACACATTTCCTTTCTATTCCCTCCCCCTCACACATACCATCTACAAAGTCGAACTTTCCTCCCCTTACGCCATGTACCCATCAACACCCACCACTAAAAAAGGAGTGACCCTCATTAAAACTTGTCCAGTTTGCAACCACTCGCAACTTGACGGAAACTTTTGTGCGGTATGCGGGAACTCGTTTTCCGCGATTCGCAAACGAACGACCGCTGTAGAAGTATCGACTGCGTCCTCTAATGACTCTCTCGAAAAATTGAAAACAGACGCGAAGAATTTCACCCACTTCCTATTTCAACAACTCAAATCACCCTCTGGCCACTTTCAATCGACTGGCGGTTCATTGCAAAACAGCATTCTCAGCATTCTGCTTTTCGTCCTTCTTACGTCCGCCGCTTTCTATGCAGCATTTCCGGCAAGCCTCATCACTCTGAGTCCATCCTTTTTCCAAGTGGTTCTCTACTTAAGTATTTTCTTCATACTCGTTGTCGCAGTGAATCTTGTCGCAGTCACAAGTACTGCCAAACTATTTTCAATCCAACAATCGTTCTCGGAACTCACTCGAAAACTAGGTGGATTCTATGCCATCCCCATTGCACTTTCCGCTGTAAGTCTGCTGCTCACATTCGTCCATTCCTTTACTCTATCCGCCATTCTTCTATCAATTGCTATTTTCATCGCATTCATCCTGATCCCTTTAATTACAATCTGTAAAATCCTGTTCAATGAACCTGAATCCATCGATAGTTTTTACGGGATCCTCTTTTATATTGCCGTCACTACGGTTGCTTCCATACTTCTTGCTGCGTTCATTGCAGATACTGCCATCGGAGAAATTCTGAGATTGTTCCAATTCTGATGTCCGTCCACCTTAGTTCACCTTCCATCTCTATGCGAATCACACGCCCGTTCGAACTCGTCCGTCATACACTAGAGGGTACCTACAAATTAGGAAGGTGAACCTCATGAAAGATCATCCTGCAAATTGCGACTGCGGTTGCGGTAAAAAGCAACCGAATATCTTATTTCTTATGGTCGATCAAGACCGCTTCCCGCCAGTATACGAAACAAAAGAACTTCAAAAGTGGCGACGTGAACAGCTGCTTGCGCAACAGCTGTTAATGAAAAACGGGATGACGTTTTTGAATCATTACATCGGAAGCACTGCTTGCGCACCAAGTCGAACAACATTATATACCGGACATTATCCGTCCCTGCATGGCGTATCCCAAACGCCGGGTGCCGCGAAAGGTTCGTACGATGCCGACCAGTTCTGGCTGGACCCAAATACAGTCCCGACAGCAGGCGATTACTTTCGGGCTGCGGGGTATGACACGTTTTGGAAAGGCAAATGGCATGCTTCCGAACCGGATATCGTGATTCCCGGCACAAAAAATGCTTTGCCAAGTTACAACACAATTACTGGAGCACCCAATAAGAAGAATGAAAGAATTTATCGAGAAGGAGACCGCTTAGGAGCGTTCGGATTTTCCGATTGGATTGGACCGGATCCGCATGGAACCGACCCGAGAAATTCAGCATCGTCCGCAGGATTCGGAACGAGCGGACGTGATGAAGTGTATGCAGCGGAGACAGTTGAATTGATCGAAGCGTTGGATCATGCAGCAAGGGGCAAAGATAATCACGCGCCATGGTTCATCCAATGCTCATTCGTGAACCCGCATGACATTGCGCTCTATGGCATATTTTCTGCACTCCTTCCCTCTTTTAACTTCGAAGTGGATCCATCACTTCCGCACATCCCTCCTGCTCCGACAACTCACGATTCGCTGTCAACCAAACCATCTGTTCAAGACAGCTACCGACTCACTTACCCAAAAGGATTACAGCCGATCATTAACAACAATTTCTACCGCCAGCTGTATTACAGCTTACAGAAAAAAGTTGACGATGAAATGATGAAAGTACTAAAAGCACTGCAGCAATCAAGCTTTTCAGAGGATACAATCGTTGTTTTCACATCCGACCACGGCGAACAGCTCGGCGCACAAGGCGGGCTATACCAAAAGTGGTATTCGATGTACGAAGAATCCATCCATGTTCCTTTCGTCATACACAGTCCAAAACTCTTCCCCCATGCAAAACAGACAACTTCCCTCACCAGCCATGTCGACATTTTACCAACATTGCTGGGATTGGCCGGGATTGACGCAGCAGAAATCCGACAAAAGCTGGCCATCGATCATATCGAACCCCGGCCGTTCGTCGGAAGGGATTTAACACCGCTGCTGAGAGGAAATCCTACGTTCTTCCGTGCTGATGAACCTTTGTATTTCATGACTGATGACAACGTGTTCAAAGGACTTCATCAAACGAACCTCATTACAGGAAAGCCTTATGAAACCGTCGTCGAACCAAGCTCCATCGAAGCAATCGTCGCTTCACTAAAAACGGGGTGCAATGGCACATCAGAAATCTGGAAGTTCGCCCGCTACTATGACAATCCCCAATTTTGGACAGATCCCGGCGTCAGCGATACGACGTTTGTGGAAGAAGACGGCTGTGTAGTGGAAGTCGTCAAAACCAAACCTGTTCCGGACCAATATGAAATGTACAATCTTGCGCACGACCCGCTTGAAACGAAAAACTTAGCGGATCCCGGATGCTGTTCGCCTGAAACCGAAGCCATTCAACGGACACTCTTGAATATGCTGGAAGGGCAGCATTTACAGAAGAGGTTAACGCCGAAAAAAGGCTGAGATGACGAAGATGCATAGAAGGTTTTATTTATGAAAAAATCCTCTACCTCGATGTATACGAGGCAGAGGATTTTCTATATCTGCAGTCAAATGGATTAACCTTAATGGATAGCTAACTGATTTACTTGAAACTGTCTTCGTAATTCTTCGTATATGTACCAAACCTTTCAATAGGAGGCTGTTCATTGATGAAGATAAAATCCGCGCTAATCGTCCTTTTTTGCCTGCATTGTTTTCACGTGGTGCTCCAACAAACCTGAACCCGCAGCTGAAAAAGTCACCACCGTCGCTCATGAAGACAACCAAAAATCCGGGGATGCCTCCATAAGTGTTCCAGCAGCAACACCCGAAGAACTGGCACAGCTTCCTGCAGGTACATTAACAAAGGTCGCCGAAGCAGGGAACGGGACATATATGGCCGCGGATACATTGGAAGAAATGACCTCCAGCATCGCGAAAGTCTGGCTTCCTTCCGACCTCGATCTCGCTACCTTAGTCTTTCAAAAACCGGTTGGATGGCCAGAAGCTATGGCTTACGAAACCGTTCGCCGCTCAAGCGATAAAATTACATTCGCTATTAACACGGAAAGCGACCGCTTCGCCGGTGCTGCCATTTTACTTGAAGAAGAAGAACTTATCAATGAACAAACTACACAAGATTTGCTTGAGATTATCGAAAATACGCGAAACAGAATATCATGACATGATGAATGAAACGGAAGAGAAAAAACGGTCGATGATCAAAAACGAAGTGGATCGCATCACTGCGTTAATGGATGAGTATAAAGAGCGGATGGAAAACTTGAAGAAAGAACAAGGGAAATGAGGAATCGCCAGACAGCTGATGTTGTCTGGCGATTTTGTATGTTGTAATGTCCAATTTTCGTAGACACTGCAAAGGACTACATGTACAAAAGCCCACAAGCTATTAGATTACATGGGACTCTTAACCACAGCACTTCTTATATTTTTTTCCGCTGCCGCAAGGACAAGGATCATTTCTTCCTATCTTAACTTCGTTTTTTACTGGCGCAAATCCGGATATCGACTTCATGCGACGATTTCGCTTATTTTCATAAGAAGTCTTCCAATCCGTCATTTCCGGGTGTTTTTTACCTTTGATTGTATACAAACTATAAGAAACTAGATCCATGTCTATTTCAGCACTGATTCCACCATCTTCAATATATGTGTCGATTAATGGAAAAGTCTTGTCAGACAATTGATGAGCTAGTGCTTCGAGCACCCAGTCCTTCAAGTAAGGTGGAACGTTGTAATAGTTTTCAAACAAGGCTTTTTCAGCACTCTCAAGTTTCGTTCCAGATAACACAGCAATCGCAAAAATTACGGACTCCTGATTTAACATATATGGAGTCACAGCTTCTACAACCTCATCTGTTTGGAACTGGACGAGCGCTTCTGCCGTTTCTTCAAGTAAGACATCTTCATCCCTGACAAGAAGTTCCGACAAAAACGGGATATACTCTTCTAACTTCAACAACCCGATTGCTCGTACAGCAACGATTTCTTCATAATTGAAATACAAATTCTTTGAACGTCGGTTCAACACATTTTCAATTCTTGCTTTTCCGTATACACCGCGTTTGACTAACTGCTCCATCCTTCTAATAACTCGATTAAACAGTGCATAATTATATGACTGCTCCATCTCCAGTTGCGCGATGCCAGTATCAAAGGCTTCGAACAACTCATCGTCAGAAGCTTCAATAAGAAAATGCGCTTCCTCTAAAACGAGGTGTGGCACACAACCAGCCAGTTCCTTATTCCATTCTACCAACAATTCCGGTTTCAATTTAGTTAATGCACCTGCAACAAGATGAGCACGCTCCGGTTTAACTACTTTTAAAAGAGCAAGTAACAGCCGTACAGTCTCTCCATTCGCTTCCTTCCTGGGAGCATACAGCAAAATGGATGTCCGACTCTTCTCATTTGTGAGGGCTTCTTCCAACAATCGATTTTGCCATTCGATCGGCATAGATGGATAGTCTTTCAACGCATATAAAACGAACTTCTGTACAATTTCTTCATCAGCTACTAGATATGGTTCGATTTCAGATATAAATCGGTTGTTCATAGAAACATCTCCTATACATCGTTAGAATAATCCGCTTCCTTCATTCAACTTCAATCACAAAGACCTGACTAGAGTTATCATAAGTTGAGAGAATTAGAAGTTTGATTTCATTATACGCTTTATCAACTCTTAATCATTTTCATTAGTAGTTTTCCGCTGATGAGTACAAATTATTTCAGCAATCCAACTGTCAAGTTTACTTCATCCTAGAACCCCTTTTAATAGTCATGTTATTCTATTAGTAACAGATATAAATTCGTCTTTCTCACTAGTATTATTCCTAGAAATCACTAGTGAAAACAAGCCAATACAGATAACTGAGAGGAGGATGCTCTGTGAAATCATCAGACCAAAATATAAGCTTATGTGATGACTGCAAAAGACTTCAAAACGAGAATGAGTATTTAAGAAAACTCATTCAGCATCACCTTCCCAGTATTGCACTTAATCCCGAAATAACACATGTAAAGAATGATTCTTCAGCCTTGAAAAAAGTACAGCTATTTCGCGATCTATTCAAAGGACGGACTGACGTTTTCGCTATACGCCGCAACGCAAAAGATGGAAAATCCACCTACTCGCCAGCTACGACTAACGATACTTATATCCCCCTGTCAGATCAGGCTTTTTACGATCACTTAAGCGGGAAACGAACAATCGGTATTTATCCGCTATTGCCAAACAACACGTGCTGGTTTCTCGCTGCAGATTTTGATAAAAACAATTGGCGGGACGATGCCCTGGCATTTGCAGCCAGCTGCAAACACGCACAACTCCCTTTTCATATCGAGCGTTCTCGATCAGGTGATGGCGCACACGTATGGATTTTTTTCTCCGAAGCCATCCCCGCTTCATTAGCACGCCAGCTTGGAAGGATATTAATTGAACAAGCTCAATCTAAGCAGAAAGACAATGCCTTTGTATCATTCGACCGCTTCTTTCCTAGCCAAGACTTTTTGAAAGAAGGAGGTATCGGGAATCTCATTGCACTGCCATTACAACGCCATCCTCGCATGAATGGAAACAGCGTTTTCACAGATAATACCTTTCAACCTTTAACAGACCAATGGGAGTACATGTCCACAATCCCAAAGATAAATAAGACAACTGTTGAGAAGGCAATTCAACGAATCTCTCCATCCATATTTGCTGAAAGTCAACTAACAGTACTCCCTGTCATATGGAAAAACGGCATGCACATACCTTTAGCAAATTTATCAGAGTCCTTACATAATGAACTTAAACAATTAGCCTCTTTCAGTAACCCTGCATTCTATAAAGCTCGAGCCAACCGCTTATCAACGCATAATATCCCAACACAAATCGAATGCTCATTGCAAAACAGCACGCATCTCATACTACCTAGAGGATGCGAACAAGAATTAATAAGATTGACGACGTCTAGAAATATCACTCTCGAATTTGAAGAAAATCGTAATACCGGAAATCCTATAGATGTCGACTTTAAAGGAACGTTAGCTACTCAACAGCAGGATGCAATCCATGCACTGATGTCTAAAGACTCTGGCGTTCTCGCAGCTGCAACTGGTTTCGGGAAAACGGTGACTGCCGCTGCATTAATCGCAGAACGTAAAGTAAATACACTTATCATAGTGAATCGGACACAATTGCTAAAACAATGGATGGAACAGTTAGCCATTTTTCTCGATGTCCCTCGTACCTCTATTGGACAATTCGGGAGTGGGAAAAAGACAACGACTGGAATAATCGATGTCGCAACCATTCAATCGCTAACTACAAAAGGTGCCATTCAATCTGTCGTCACACAATATGGACAAGTGGTCGTCGATGAATGTCACCATCTTTCTGCACTTTCATTCGAACGCGTGATGCAAGCCATTCGTGCGAAACACGTGGTAGGACTAACCGCAACACCTAAACGAAAAGACGGTCTTCATCCCATTATTACGATGCAGTGCGGACCCATTCTCTACCAAACAGATGCAAAATCTCAATCACAAATACGCCCCTACCACCATATTTTAATGGAGCGGCCAACGAATTACCAAACAACAGCCGAAACTATTCAGCAGATATATACAGAACTTGTGGAAGATAACACACGTAACCAGCTTATTTTTGAAGACGTACTTGCGGCACTTGAAGAAGGAAGAACTCCTCTTATACTTACCGAACGCGTCAATCACGTGAATATATTGGGTCAGCTGTTTAAGGGATTCGTTAAAAATGTTATCACTTTGTCAGGTGGTTTGAAGAAGAAAGAGCGTGAGGCAGCTTTGAATAGAATCTCACATCTTCACAACGATGAAGAAGTCCTCATAATCGCGACTGGGAAGTATATTGGAGAAGGATTCGACTTCCCGAGACTCGACACATTACTACTTGTCATGCCTATTTCCGGAAAAGGTATACTCACTCAATACGTTGGGCGACTCCATCGAAACCATAGTGGAAAACATGAAGTGCGGGTCTATGACTATATTGATAGAAAAGTACCTTCACTAGCCACCATGGCAGAAAAGCGTCAGAAAGGTTTTCGGGAGTTAGGGTATAAAACATTAGAAGAAAACCGTGCAGAAGCAGAACAAATGAAACTATTTTGATTAAAAATATCACTAATGACCCCTTCGATTTAGCTAGGGGTCATTAGTGATTTTCTATTTATTTCTACTTTCCTAACACCGTTTCCACATCCTCCACAAGCAAATCATTATCCTCTCCGCTCAAGCCATTATACTTTTTCACAATCTTCCCCTCGGGGTTGATCAAATAAAAGTAATAACTATGCGTGCGCTGGTCTAATGCGCCTGTATCTAACACCGCTTTAAACGTGTTCATGGACAGATCACGAACCGTTTCGAAATCATATCCTGTTAAAAAGGTGAATGAATGCAGATCGGCTCCGTAATCCTTGGCATATTGTCTCAGAATTTCTGGAGTATCCTTCTCGGGATCGATGCCAAATGAGACGATTTGCGGGGACAGGCCGGCTTCTTTCAAATCTTGTTGAACGCTTACCATATTCGCTGTTGTTCGCGGGCATACCGTTGTGCAGTGGGTATAGGAAAAGTAAGCAATCCACCAGTCGCCTTTCAGGTCTTTCAATCCGAATGGCTGGTCATCTTGCGTTGTGTATTTGAAATCCGGTATCGTTTCGGACATATTCGTTTCGATTTTCGGCTTGCATGCGCTAAGAAGTACAAGGGCTGCAAACAGGATCACGGCGGCTTTTATCTTCATAGGCACACATCCTCGCTATCGTATGTATAACGGAAAGGGCGGTTGAACACACCCTTTCCTATTTTATCGTCATTTCATTATTACTTAGCAGCTGCTGTTTCTTTCCCGTCTTGAATCAGCTGTCCGCCGTTTTCCAGCACCTTAATCATGCCTTCAGTTGCACGATACGCTAATGTACCAACCGTCGCAGTAGGGTTAGAGCTGCCTAGATGAGGGAACGATGAAGCTCCGACTACAAATAGATTATCCATATCCCATACTTGTGAATAGTTATTCACAGCAGAAGTTTCCGGATTTTCACCCATGATTACACCGCCGCCTGTGTGGTCAGATAAAGACGTTTTATCAAATTCAGTGTCTTCATTGATGTCAGGAACTGTGATATAGTCCGCGCCCATTTGCTCAAGCAATTCCTTCGATCTTTGGTGCGCGTACTTCACAATATTCCGATCTTGGTCATGGAACTTGCTTGTCACCCGCAGCAATGGATCTCCGAATACATCCCGATACGTCGGGTCTAAGTCCATATAGTTTTCGCGCCAAGGTAGTGCACCGTTCTGCTGTTGTACGTCGATGCGCCGATTCGCATAAAACAGGGATTTCTCTTTGAATTCCGGCCCCCATGAAGGCGTGCCCTCAGGAACGTGGTTATTCGAAATCGGGCGATCTCCGCGTTGAGAAGTTCTTAGACAGAAGCCGTGCAGGAAGTCTAATTTCGTATGATCCAATTGCTCAACATTGAAATCATCCATCGTTACACCCAGTGCACCTGTTCCAGCATACCGGTTAAACTTCTTCTCATCAAAGAAACCGCGTACGCGTGTATGCGTCAAGTTCCGTTGGTGAGCCGTTAAATTCTTACCGATTACACCCGTTCCATCTTTAGGGTTATATGGTTTTCCGATTTCAGATAACAGCATCAAGCGAGTATTCGAGAATACAAATCCGCTGACTACTACTAAATCAGCAGGCTGGATGAATTCCTCACCTGTTTCTGTATCGACATACTTAATCCCTGTCGCTTTACCGTTTTCATGCACTACGCGGACTGCATACGCATTATTGCGGAGTTCATAATTTCCGGTTTTCGAAGCAGTTGCCAGCACGGTAGCGATCGGATCGGCTTTCGCCCCGAAATCACAGCCGAATGCTTCACAGAATGCACAGTAAACACAACCGTTAATCGTTTCCCCGTCCGGATTTGTATACGCTTCTGAAAGGTTTGCAGAAGCAATTCGATATGGATGGTATCCTAGTTCTTTCGCTGCTTTCGTGAATGTACGGATGATTTCCGTTTCTTTTTGCGGCGGTGTCGGGTAGTCGCTTGAACGCTGCCCCGGGCGCAATGGATCTGGCTCACCTGATATGCCGGTTGCTTTCTCGAACTTATCGTAATAAGGTTCCAGCGCGTCATATTTAATTCCCCAGTCTTGCACGGTCATGTCTTTAGGAATCATGTCTTTCCCGTACTTTTCAACCGTTTTACTGAGCATTTCAAAATCGGTCGGAAGCCAGCGATACACCATGCCATTCCAGTGAACACCTGAACCGCCCGTGTCTGTTCCGTTAATCGCGTTCGTATCGTTACTTCGGTTTGGCGATGCCACTTCATCCGTTGTATTACGAATCGTCAACGTTTCTTTGCTTAAGTCCTGGAACATGACCTTGCGGCTGTCATAGCGAAGTTCGTCTTTTGATCCGATAAAGTCTTCACGCACTTGCGCTTTACCTCGTTCCAAACCAACTACTTTGTATCCTTTTTTCGATAATTCCGCTGCTGCAATTCCGCCTGCCCAGCCGGAACCAACGATGACTACATCTGTTTTAGGTAACATCTTTGCCATAGTATTCACTCCTTACTCATTTATTATTTTGGCTGATAATCTGTTAAACTGATTTGATCCATTTTGATAAATTCTTTTTCTTCGATCATATTCGCGTAAGAAGCAATAGAACCTGGATATTCTTTCATTTTCCAGCCTTCCATATCTCGATTTCCGCCATATAATGGGTCGCAATAAGCGCCCTCCAGCGTCAATGTCCGCAGCAATTTAAAGAATGCTTTTGAACTGATTCCTTTTAATTGAACTTTATCTGCTTCAAAGTCTTTCAAAATCTCAGTTTGCTGTTCTTCAGATGCATCATCAAACTTAGCGTCAAAACGCTTCATGCTTTCATCGCTCATCTTGCGCAAACCATTAATTATAATTTCTCCGCGATTCAAGCTGGAATCTGCTGCAGTTCCATTACCATTCGTGAAAGGACCTTGTCGATAATCTTTTACATTGTTACCGTATGGACCTGCAAGCTGCTTATCAATGAAATAAGGAACCCCTAGTCCAATTGCTCCTGGACCGTTTTTATCTTCAGGGAAAATACGCTCAGTTGCCTGCTCCAGGATTGCAAAATCGGCAAAACGAGTAAAGAACATGCGAGCTTCTTCATATCGTTTCTCGGGCTTTTTATCGGCACCCGATGAAGATTTCTTATCGTCTTTTTTACCGAATTGACTTGTGAAAAGTCCTCCGAGCAGCGCTCCTCCTGCTACTCCTCCGACAGCGATCCCTGAATTCTTAACAAAGTTACGGCGACTTGGATCTGCCACTTGTCCATTATTTTCTGGCTTATTCGTGTTTTTATCTGCCATTCGCTTTTCCTCCCTCTAACCGTTTTTATAGTTGTAAAGCTGCTTATCCACAGAAATTTGAATACGCATGCATTCCACTGGTACTTATGTTTTCAAACTGCTATGCAGCACGCAGACCGACTCGTGCATATGTACAAAATTGTTGGACAATGGATAACTTATGAAGTATACTGCTGTTTTTTCTAAATTACAACCGCTCATTTTTGGCAATAACATACACTTTATTATTCTTTATATACTAATAGTTCGATTAACGAACTATTTTTCAGATTCATTGAAGATGATTTGAAGACAAACAAAAAAGGGGGGGTTGTTAGACCATCCCCCTTAAGTGATTGCTATATGTACAGACGAAATCCATCAAAGTTTTTTCAAATACCATGCATCCATCGTATGATGATCAGAACCGTCAATCGGTTCATCCAGCAGCGTAAATCCGAATTTTACATACAACTGATTGGCGACATTCAGTTGAGTGGAAGTTTCCAAATAACAGGCGCTGTAATGCTGTTTCGCGAATTGCAGGGCTGTTTCCATCAAGCCGTTCGATAGTCCCTGACCTTGTGCAGCTGGTGCAATGTACAGTTTTTGCAGCTCGCATATTCCCTGTTCTCTGTTAAAGGGGGCAATTCCAATCCCGCCGACAACAACCCCCTCATCGTTTTCCACAACCCAGTAATTCGCGTTATCTTGACTCTTATAAAAGTCCGCCAAGTGACCGAGCTGAGGGTCATAATAGGCTGTTCCCGGTATATCCAATCCGACAGACTCCAATGAGCGCTTAATAATTTCTTCGATTGCTGCATTATCTTGTACGGTCATTTCCCGAATGTGCATGTGTTCATCCTCCTGAATAAGACTAGTATTTCGTTACAAAATACTCCCTAATTTATAGATTTGAAACTTCCAACTTATTATAATTCTATAATAGTTGGACGTTATAATTTTATTAATTTTTATAGCGGTACCTGGACCTAATACAATTCTGACACCTTTCAGAATACGAGTAAAACAATATGTATCGGAATTCAAGAATCTTCGATAGATCATCATTAACTAAATTACGCGCAAGTACAATTCTTGTTATTCCTTGGAAACAAAATAAAGTTCATCGATCTCGGTTAGTGATGGTAACGATGGCTTTTTTATACTGCAAATATTTTCTTTATCCCCTATGGTCCAGCAATCGATTTCTCCAGGTTCATCGCCATCCCTCTTACGTCATTCGAAAATAATCTGTGAATTTATAACAACTCCTGAAATCCAACTCACTAAAGGAACTATTAATATTTTACAAAAATCAAAGACTTTCGAATCATTCATTCTGGTATTCCGACTTAATTCGACAACCGAAGCATCTAGTATGCTATAGTAGGTCAGTTGATAAATGGGTTACCATAATTCAACAAAAATTTGAGGACTCAGGAGGGATTGAACGTGGAGGAAAATCGACCGCCTCGGACTGCCAAAGAGGCAGCACAACATCAGCAGGACATGAGCCGGAGGAAATTCTTGAAGAATTCAGGAGTTCTTGCAGGAGGACTTGTCGGAGGTTCGCTATTCGGAGGGCTGATCACCAATCGTTTCGATAAGAAAGACGAGAAAAAGGTTGTGAACAAAAAAGAACATGAAGCAATGTCAATGGAAGCTCGTCAGTTCTTCACGCGTGCTCACGATTTCGATGTGCTGTCCGCAGCAACCGAACAGATTTTGCCGGAAGATGAGCATGGTCCAGGTGCCATCAAACTCGGTGTACCTTATTACATAGACAAGCAGCTGGCGGGACGCTGGGGCATTAATGGCCGCGATTACCGTCACAGTCCTTATGCAGTCAAATTGGAAGACAATGATAAAAGTGCTGGTACTGCCGGTGAACAATCGATTTTAGACCGGGGGGATCTGTTCCTGCTTGGACTCCGTTCACTCGATGACGAGAGTCAGAAACGGTTCAGTACAGCATTCGACAGCGCAACAGAGGACCAGCAGATCGAACTGCTGACTGACTTCGAAAACGACAAAGTCGCTATGAGGGGCGTGCAGGCATCCGAGTTTTTCAATCTGCTGCTGCAATCCACATTGGAAGGCGCCTATTCAGATCCGCAGTATGGCGGCAACCGCAACATGGAAGGCTGGAAGATGAAAGAGTTCCCAGGAGCGCAAGCGTCATATGCCGGTTATATCGAGCAGGATGAATTCCAAAAACTTGAACCTGTCAGCTTAAGAGATTACCAAGGACATTAAATCACTACGTGTATAAGGAGGAGTTTCAATGGTCAAGAAATTAGAGAAAGTGGATGCAGTCATCGTCGGGTCAGGATGGACCGGCGGAATCGCAGCTGCCGAACTGACGAAAGCAGGCTATAAGGTCGTCATCCTCGAGCGGGGTCAAGATAAGAAGCACGAAGACTTCGTCGGTACGAAAGACGAATTGCGCTATTCAAAACGCTATGATCTCATGCAAGACTTAAGTAAGACGACGATGACTTCCAGGAATTCCATCAACAAAGAAGCGATTCCTGTCCGTAACAACTCGAACGCCCGTCTCGGAAATCATACAGGAGGCGCCGGAAATCACTGGAACGGTATGGCTTTCCGCTGGCTCCCATATGATTTTGAGATTTACAGCAAAACTGTGGAACGATACGGCAAAGACAAAATCCCGAAAGAATCGACCATGCAGGACTGGGGCATTACATACGATGAGCTTGAGCCCTATTATGATCAATACGAAAAGACCGCTGGCATTTCGGGTGAGGAAAACCCGATCGGTCCTCCGCGCTCTGACAAGTATCCGAATCCTCCGATGAAAGATACGCCGACGATCAAGTTATTCAGCAAAGCGACAAAAGAGCTTGGCTATCATCCATACCGGATCCCGTCAGCCAACATGTCCCAAAACTACGAGAACCCGGACGGCGAGAAGATCAACGGATGCGTCTACTGTGCATTTTGTGAAGAATACGGCTGTGACTTCGGTGCAAAAGCCGATCCGATCGGCACCGTACTTTCGACTGCTTCTAAGACAGGCAATCTTGAAATCCGCAACAGTGCCAACGTTAACCGTGTGAGCCATGATGGTAAAAAAGCGACGGGCCTCGTATATACGGACATCACTACTGGCCAAGAATTCGAACAGCCTGCCGATATCGTAGTGCTTGCCGGTTTCGTTTTCACAAATACACAGCTGCTGCTTACGTCAAAAATCGGACAGCCGTACAATCCAAAGACCGGCCAAGGAATCATCGGCAAGAACTTCACCGGACACTTCAATAACTTATCAACTTATATCGGCGCACGCGGATTTTTCGAAGAGAAGAAATTCAACAATTTCATGGGTACTGGAGGTCTCGGAGCATCGATCGATGACTTCAGCGGAGACAACGAAGACCATACAAATCTCGACTATTTGCACGGCTACGAAGTGCATTACAGCCAGCTCGGCACTCGCCCAATTGCGCATAACGAGGTCCCTGAAGGCACACCGAGATGGGGCAAGGAGTTCAAGAAACAATCTTTGAAATACTTCAACCGAAACTTGTTCATCACCGCTCAAAGCGGCTTTTTGCCAAACAAAGAAACGTACATGGATCTGGATCCTACCTATAAGGATGCACTCGGCAATCCGCTTCTGCGCGTAACTGTGACCTACTCACAGCAAGACCGCAACCGGGCGAAAGCCGGCGTTGCCCGCTGCGAAGAAATCATGAAACAAATGGGTGCCGATTCGATGAACGTCACTGAGGTAAAAGACGATATCGAATTCGACCATAAGTTCTACACCGACCACTTCTTCGGCGGTGCAATCATGGGGGCAGACCCGGCAACATCCGCAGTCAACACCTATTCCCAAATGTGGGACATGGACAACCTATTCGTCGTCGGCGGATCATCCTTCCCGCACAACAGTAACTACAATCCGACCGTCACAATCGGCGCTTTCGCCTACCGGGCTGCTGAAGGCATGCTCACTTATTTAAAAGAAGGCGGCAATGTAGCAGAGAAGTTGCTTGAGAAGAATGCTTGATTGAAATGAGTAAAAAGGCCGCGTTTCGGCTCATCCTTGAGGAAATAAGGAATCTTAAATGACTTACTCCGGACAAAAAGATTACGAGTTATATAGTTAAAATCACAAAGAGCTCATCGCTCCCGCTAAGGGGCAATGAGCTCTTTTTTCACTTGAAGGACTTGTTTGATGCTGAATTTGAATTGTGCATGGTTTTATTCTCTATCCGATAGTTGAGGTATTCGTTTTTTTATTTTCATTCCTGCTCATTAACTTCACCTTCACGCATATGATTAGAAGAATTGCCTACAAATTTCCTGCTTTCTCATTGACAGATAAGCACATGTACGCACTCTTTTATTCCTACTTTTGTTCCTGTATAATACAATTCAAACGAAGAAAGGAGACAAAATTATGAAATATTGTACAGAATGCGGAAAACCGAACCCGGAAGAAGCGGACTTTTGCTCAAATTGCGGAAAGACGTTTCAAGTGAATGATGCACAGCAGACAGCCAAGCCCACTTCACCGCCACCTGTTGCAGCACCCGTCGCACAAAGGTCCGCAGTTCCACCGAAAAAGCCTATGAAGAAAAGTTCTAAAATCATGCTGATTCTAGCAGGCATTGCAGCTATCGGACTTATATCAACTCATTTCATTTTGCAAAACATGTACGATCCTATGAAGAAAATCGACAGCATGAATACCGCTTACAACAATCAGGATCATGAAGCATTCTTTAAGCAATTCAACCTGAAAAAGGGAACGATTGCGAGTGCCGATAATTTTTATGCACTAGTCAGTGAGTACGGCTGGAAAGATCTCCGAAACGAACTTACATACGAAGCAGAAAAGATTAAAAACAAACAGCCTGCGGACATGATCTACGATACGGGAGAATTCATCTCCATTACGAAGAAACCTGTAATCCTCGGACTCTATCAAGACGTGAATTTCACGATTTTGCCGACTGCTGTTACAGTTATACCGCCACTTGGAAATACAACCTTCCATTTCGGCGGTAAGGAAATCACGACAGCTCAAGCCGAGGAATCTGCCTTAATCGGTCAATTCATCCCTGGAGAATACGAATGGTCCTTCGAATCGACTGGCGGGCTTATGCCACTAGCAGGAAAAGGTACGTATACATTAACTCCGGATGAGTCAAATAGACAGCAACTGGATATCGATTGGGATTTCACTACACTCTATTTGAACTCCGACTTGGAAGATGCAACTGTCTACATTAATGGAACATCCACAAAGAAAAAAGTGAGTGAACTCAAGGAAATCTATCCTGCACAATTGAACAAGTCCATCAAAATACAGGCAGTCAGCAAAGACAAAGATGGTAAAGAAGTGAAATCCGCTGAAGTTCCTGCAGTCTCAGAAGAAATCTATCTTGCTTTCGAACATGTCCAGCAGGAACAGCAGCTTTCAGAAGAAATCACAGAGGTGGAAGATTTCTATAAAAGTTTCCGTTCCGATTACCAAGATGCCATCTATTATGCAGACTTCAGTTTTATTGAAGACTATTTCAAACCCGGTTCTCAAATCCGTATCGATTATGCGAAATTCGTATCGGATCATATTACCATTCCGGGCTATGCCTATGAATTCCTGTTGAATGACGTCACTTCAGTAACGCCGCAGTCTTCCGGTTCATTTGAACTCCTATCTTATGAGAAATTCAACTACAGTTCTTATAAAGACCCGCCACTGCGATACGATCGAAAGAAAAAGTATGTAATTTCCAAGGTGAATGGCGATTACGTAATAGACGCCATCATTGACTTGGAGACAAAAAAGACAAAATACTAAGGAGTCGTTCACATGAAAACTTGTCCAAAATGCGGGCACACTCAGTCAGAGGGAAACTTCTGCGGAAAGTGCGGTACCGCAATGATTAGCAACACAACGAACAATGAACCTACTGAAGCGGCTGCAACTCAACCCGATCCTGCCCAGTATTATCAACAAGCACCGCAGCCAGAAGCAGCACCTGCCCAACCGAACGAACAAATTGAAAAGCTGAAGAGTGAATCCAAATTATTTTTGAGTTTCCTTCTGCAGCAAGTCAAATCACCTTCTGCTCATCTCCAACAAGTGAATTCGGGATTGAAGAATAGCTTATTGAGCATCGGTCTTTACATCCTGCTCACGGCACTCGCAATCTACTCAATCATTCGTTCACTTTTCGGAGCCGCATACGGAATCTATGAAGGACCTTCTATCATAACAATCGTATTTTACTTGGCCCTATTCTCGTTGCTGGTTTTGGCTGTAAACTTAACTTCTGTTTACGTGACCAGTAAGCTATTCTCGGAGAATCAAACATTCAGTGAGATCATCCGTAAAATCGGCGGGTACTTTGCACTTCCGATTGCACTTTCAGCAGTAAGTATTCTTCTTGCGCTCATTAGTTCTTACACGGTTTCAGGCATCATCCTGTACATCGGAATCATCCTGGCTTTCGGTACAGTACCCACGTATGTGATGATCAAACTGCTCGCACATCAAACCAAATCCATCGATGGATTTTATGCATTCCTATTCTATATTGCATTCACAGCAATCCTCGGTTTCCTGATCAGCCTGCTGATTATGGATTCCGCAATTGGTGAACTGATCGGCTATATGGGAATGGATTTCTGATTGGGAATTCGTACAAGAACTTGCGATTCAACTCATGTGTGAAGAAAACTAGAAATCTCGAATTGGCTATCCTATAGACAAAAATTCTTTCAGCTGCACTTTTGAAACACTAAAGAGCTCATCGTTCCCGCTTAGGGACAATGAGCTCCTTTTTAGTGAATTCATGGGTTTTCCGCACTTGCTGTACGAGCCTTATCTTAGATTTGAATTGTTTACGTACTAGGTATTCAGCAGTAATTACTGTTCCCAGTATTCCTGATAAATACTCCACTCGTTATATGATTCATTTGACGAAAGCGCCAATTCCACTGTGTACCAGTTGCCGGGCCTTTGATTAGTTGTAGTCGTTAATAAAAATCCTTGACTATAAAGCGATTTTAGCTCTCCATACGTTCCATCGAACAAAATCGCCTCATACCTGTCATCATAGTTAGCAGGTAATTTTGTCGTATGTTCAGTCGTTTGACCCGTACTGTTTACCACCCACTGGATTTTTTGATTTGCTAAATAGGTATAGTCATACCAATCTTCATCCCAATAACCTATCCGAGCTTTCAGTGTCACACGATCACTGTCACGCAAATCATGCTCTTGGTTTTCGCGGATAAATCCTTTCCACTCAAACGGTTTACTATAGTCCTCATACTCTGGCAGGAATGCATATAACGGACCAGAATTTTGAGTGTCCTTATATTTAATAACTTTTGAGATTTTACGAAGCACCGCTAAGAATTCAGAAGTGGTTGCTTTCTTGTTTGCTGATATCGTATTCGCCTCAGTTAGCACTGCTTGTAACTTTGCAACTTCACTTGCATCTTGCTCTGTTGATAATTGATCATTCAATGATTGAATTCCATCTAGTAAACTGTCATACGGACGAATGAGCCACTCTTCGTGTCTTGCCATTTGGTTAAGTTCTTTCAACTCCATGTTACGTCCATTCTCAGAAACGAATAGTTCAAACACGCCCCAGTATCGATCATCACCAGTGTCCGCTGGTACATTGAAAGTATGAGTCGGTGTTTCTGAATTCCCTTGGAAAATCTGAACTTTTGAATCTGATAAACTCATTGCATTATCGCCGGAGTAATTATGCAAGAAGAAAATATAACGTCCATCCTGCCATTTGCGAATCGTTGTCGTTTCAGGACCGAAATATTGTGTGTCATCCCAGTCTAAATCGACGTATTCCATGTACTTTCCGCTTTCAGAGTAATCACCATAGGTTTTATCACCATAGTAAACATGGAAGTTTTCTGTAGCTAGATGGGAATCCATATCTGATTCCATATCGTTCCAAGTGAGCATGATTTTCATTTCATCTGTCGCTGCTGCACGGATCGCTGTTTCGTTAATACCCGTAGTGAATCGGCCAGTTGCTACACTGCCAGTAATCGTTGTTTTGATGAATCCTGGTCCACTAATCGTACCGTAATGTACTCCTGGCTGCGCCTCAACAAAGTAATAACCATTGCGATCTGTCACTCCACGAACATATGAATCTTCAAATGTAAGTGACATATTTGCTAAGCCTTTTCCAAAAATATCGGTAATTCTTCCGCTAAATCCTTCTGTGCTGTAAAACTTCTTCGAAAAGACACCTTCTGTCAAAGCGTCAGATGCAGGATTTTTCCTGACTGTAATTTCGATATCTTTATAGCTTACAGGCAGTGGATTATACATAAACATTTGCATAGTTGCATTGTATGTCAAATTAGTCAACGGGATAGTTTGCCCATTGCTTTCAGCTGTAATTATAAAATCTTGTGCAGTTAAATCATACTTAGGCTCTTTCAAGTCGACACGCGTATAACTCATGGTTGCTTGAATCGATTGAATTGTCGCCTTTACAACATTCGAATAGCTTTCTTCGATTTTCTCTCCATCTACAGTTACGTGTCCTGAGATATCAAGAACAACGGATTGCGGCTTACTCTCAACAGTGGAATCATTTCCGCTGCTTGTAACGTTCAATCGATTAATGAGCCCTTGTCCTTTAATGAAAGACAGTGCAGATAATATCAATTCATTGACAGATGATTCTCGAGGTAACTGAATCTCAACAGAAGTGGCGCGGTTATTAACCGTATCAAATGTTCCGATTAACTTGACCGGTCCTGTACTATTCGCAACGCCTTCCATAATCTCTACGTTTTCAATAGTCGCTGCCGATGAAGCAGCTTCAAGAATTGCGCTGGATTCCAGAAGCACTTCTTGTACCGTGGTAGCACCTTCTGCAACCACACGAATCGAACCATTATTCTTGTTGACGATAACTGTTACAAGCACAGAATCCTTGAAGTGGATACTATTTGGTCCGCCGCCAAGAATCTTAGTTTCTCCTTTAACAGTAACAGAATCGAATGTCACTTCTCCTTCTCCAACTGCATTTGTGTAACCGGGCACAATATTCCAGCTACTGTTTTGCACAATAAACCAGGAGTAAATCTGGGGTAATGCGCTCAGTTTTTCACATTATCTCATAATGTGAATATATATTTTCAAATTAATTCAGCTAGCGATTCGTAAGAAATACCCCTTAGAAAGGGGCATCTACTGGAATATAATCTTCTTTTTGAACGCGTACTTTATAAATCTCGTGTTCATGAAGCGTGAACACAACGTCCCCATTTAAAGTTACCAACCAATCATTATCTTTTTCTAGAAATGCAGTGAAATAATACTGATCAATCTTGACTTCGAATGAATAGCCCTGCTGGATCCAGTAGCGTGTGTGTCCTATCCATAGGCGCCATTCTTCAATAGAGTGATCATAGACCAATATCCCTCGTTTCATGATAAGCTACCATCCTCAATGGCTAACTGAACAACTTCCTCATCAATGACTTCCTTTTTCAATTGGGCTCCAAATAATAAGCTGTTAATGGTTAATGTGTTGATGGCCCTCGGCCATCCTTGTGAACGCAAGGCAATGGCTTCTATCGCATTTTCATTAAAGATTGGCATTTTAGCTCCTGCTAATGTCATGTGATGAGCGATATAGGTAACGACTTCGTCCTTTGAAAGGGCATGAATTTCGTATTTCATAATAAGACGCTGCGCTAGCGGACGATTATGCTGTAATTGTAAGCGCGTTTTTAGGTGAGGTAATCCAGATAAAATTAAGATGAATGGCGTCTTGGAATCCATTTGAAAGTTAAACAGGAGCGCAATATCTTGAAGAAAAGCATCCTTTGCCATATGCATCTCGTCCAGGATGAAAACAGGAGTCATCTTCCTTTCGACAGCCATTCTTTCGATACCTTGTTGGATTTGCCGAAAAAGATCCACCTTCCTAAATTTAGGCTCTTCTCCAAGACCGTAGATGAGACCCCGATAGAAATCCATGACGCCTCCGGTAGACAGGGGGAAATAGACGACATGATACAAGGACGGATTCAGTGATTCTGTGAACATTCTGAGGGTGAATGTCTTGCCAACACCTGGATCGCCTATCAAGAGACCGATTCCTTTTGATTTCTGTAAATACTGTAGTCCTTGTATAGCACCCTGATAATCCTCAGACTGGAAAGCTTCTGACGATCCCAATTCCTTTGAAAATGGAGTGCGTGCTAAGGAGTAAAATGATTTATACATGTGTCTTACCTCCATTCTCTTCTGAATGGATAGCTACAGAGAATGGAGAACGTGTTCTCTTTACGTGTGCGTTGTCATGTACGTTGACCAGGATTGCTTCTCCCACACGTTTATCTTCTTCAAAAATATAAACCCCTTTATCATCGATTCGTATATCAATCGACTCCCCTATGAAGCGATTGGGTACTTCATACAGTTTCTTATTTAGCGTAATTGTGCTGTCTGCTTTTACTTTCCTATGCTCACGTTTCAAGAAAATTGTATCTAGCACATCGATATCCTCAAGGAAGGTTACATGATCAAGCTGAGACTGAAAGACCTCATGAGGGGTTTGTCCTTCAAGGGAAGCATGCACTCTACGGTGATAATCTTCTTCTAGCCATCGCCAGAAGCGCTCATTTAACTCCTCTACAGAATGGACAGGATCTTTTCTTAAAAGCGGATAGAAACGTGTCTGGACGGTTTTGAAAAACCTTTCTATTTTGCCTTTACTTTGAGGATCATAGGGCTGTGTGTGTGCGAGCGTGATGCCTATTTGAGCACAGGCATACTGTAATGTTTCGGAGCGATAAATCTTACCGTTATCTGCGTAAATAATGGTTGGCTTGCCCCGTCTAATTAATGCTTCCTTTGTGACAACACGTAATCCATCAAACTTTTCCGATGTGAAAAACTGCCCGTAGGGCACTAACCTTGAACAATCGTCTATATAGGCGATCAAAAAGGTTTTTACGCTTTTCTCTTTTATCGTTAGGTACGGTCCATGGGATAAGTCTGCCTGCCATAGTACGTTTACTTTGTCGTGGGCAAATCGTTTTCTTTCCTGCGTTACTCCAATATGTTTCCCCACAAGGTTGTGTTTTTTCAATAATCGATTTATAGTAGAGTATGAAACTTCATTTTTGTTGATCTCTCCTTTCTTAATCAGTTGTTCGTAGAAGACGCTGATGGGCATATGGAGGGATTTTTTTCGTTTGTCCAGTAGATGATCCTGTTCATCTGACGAGAGCCTCCTTGATACGCCTCGATCTGCACGCTTCTTTGGTTTTAACGCTTCAAAGCCATTTCTTCGATAGTGAAGTAGCCACTCCTGTACAGTTTTAGCTGCGATTTTACGTTCACCATAATGTGGAACCATATGCATCTTTCCTTCAATCTCATTCAAATACGTCTTTGCCTCAACTTGTTGATTTACTAATGGCGCAATGAGGCCGTAACGAAACAAGGCCACTTCATCTCTTGTTTTTTCATTCATGGAATCTTCCTCCTTTAATTGGAAGGACGACCGGTCATCCATGAGTATTATTCTACATTTATCCCAATTATCCGACTATGAAAAAGGTGTGTGGGATAAATAATCTGTAAATTATCTAGTGGTTTGTGGTAGAATTAATGTGCCATAAAATATTTTGATAAGTGACCCCAGCTCCTTCGTAAGAAGGAGGATTCGCCAAAATCCAGGATCCTTTTCATATATTTTTTGGCTTCTTTTCTTTCATCGCAAGAAATCCCCGAAACACTCCCATTGTCTATGAAATAGCTATGAATCCATTTTAAATTCTTCAAATAACGTTTCAAATGAAAGTGTAGTAATTGCCAATAAGTATTGTTCTTCTTTCCATCAAGAACGCGTTTAATACGGCTAAGAATCGTAAAAAGCGTGTATTGGAAGTATGGGAGAAGAAAGTCAGGCAAGATGGAAAAACTCGTTTGACACATCAAACATTTCATACGACAAATGGGAATTCTAACGGTTAGTTCATCATTCACTCCATTTCTCCAATAGAATCCGTGACGATGGATGTTTCCATGTGATACACAATGACAATGTGGACAGTGATCAAATAGAGGAAATGCGTTGGAAATCCCTCGTTCTTGATATTCTTTTAATCCGATTCCAAAGTTATGAGAAATGATCATAAAAAAACCTCCCGAATTAATATGCAAAAAATTTAGCATATTATCTCAGAAGTGTACAGTGTGCAATCTGGAGGAATTTGAAAAAGGCATAGTCTTTTCTGATGGTTTAAAGTGAGCGTCTACAGCATTTGTTACAATTAAATTACCTGTTATAACAGCATGCTTTACACTAACCCCATCGCTTTCTACATAAACATCACCTGTATAGACTTTAGGATTAGCAGAGGTCCCCCCATAAACACCAGGTTTTGTGATTTTCACATCGGCAGATCCCTGCTCAGTATTCACAGAGAACTTGAACTTTGTGTTTTTTAATGAAGTACCGTTCTTTGACTTCACGGTATCTAATATTAACAATTCATACGTTTTTCCAGTTTCATATGAGCTGGACGGTATAACTTTAATGGTGTTTCCAGATACCTCCGTCTGCACTGTTTTTTTCTCGTTTAAATCAGTCAGCACATAGACGTTCTCATTTGCCTTTACGGAAGTTGCATCAACTTCTTTAGAAAGTGTAATTGTCCACGGCTTATTGACGTCACTAGTCGTTTTTGACTCAATTACTTTCCACTCTCCGTTACCCGCAGCCTGTACATTTGGCTGAAAACTTGTAAGCGCAGTGAAGACTACCATCAAAGCAATTGCAAACACATTAAACACTTTTCTCATCTTGTTCCTCCTCAGTTTTAAGTACTCGTCCATCCTTTTCAGAATAGCATGCTAAGGAGTATTATACTAGAACAAAAGTATCAATAAATTGTTAGTTGTATTCCTATTAATTAAGCATACCCAATTGATTGAAGACGGATATTAAAAACACAGTTGACATAAAAGAACCTTCTCTTAAAAAATCGTAAGCCCGTAATATAAAAAAGCACAGCCTTTCGGCATGCTCTACAAATAGCCCTTCTCTTCAATAATTTGAAGACGAAGGGCTATCTCAATTTACATGTTTCTTGAATTTGCGGCGACCACGGAAAATAAGCATCCAATAGTTCAGAAGTCTGCTGGAAATGAAGAGACGGCAAATCCGTTAATACTTTTTTCAAATATGCATAGAAATCGATTCCATGGATTTTTGCAGTCTCAGCCAAACTCAAACAGATCGCATTTGCTTGAGCACCTGCTTCACTGACAGAAAAAAGCCAGTTTTTCCGACCCAGAACATTGGGACGGATGGCATTTTCAGCTGGATTATTATCAATTTCAATCCGCCCATCGAAAAGAAAACGTTGGAGTTCATCTTTTCTTTTCAATGTATAGTCAGTTGCAGTGGCAATCGCATTCTTCCCATAGAAATGACTTTCTTCTATCCATTTAAAAAAGGCGGTCACAATCGGTTTGGAATACTTCTTTCGCATTCGTCGCCTTTTGCCAGGACGCATTTCTCTGAATTTGTTCTCAAGTCGATAGAGTTGATTGCAATAGTCGACGCCAATCCTACCATTCTTACTGTCGACTTTCAGCCAATAACGACGAACATGCGCCCAACAGTTGGCAAAGGTGACACCTGGTAAACCGCCGTATGCAGAATAGCCATCACAAATGATTGTTCCTTTGTAATCACCAAGGAAGTTCTTCAGAACTTCTCGTGCTCGCGATAGCGAACTATGGAAAAGCACCATCACAGGTCCTTGGCAGGGAACAGTTTTGTAGACCCAATTGTATGCCTTCGTGTTCCCAGGCTTTCCATCAGGCCGATAAATCACTTGCGCTGTTGTCTCGTCAACATGTAGGACAGTCCTTCGCATCGCTAGTGAAGTCATCCGTTGGTATAAAGGCAATAGCCACTCATTTGAAACCTTGATCACCCAGTTGGATAGATTTTTATCATTCGTTTCCAACCCATGACGAAGCCATTCTTTTACCTGACGATATAGAGGAAGATAAAGATTATATTTGTCTGATATGACCTTGGCTAGCACACTTGGACCTGCGAGACTCCGTTGAATCACCGGTTGAGGTGCCTTTCCGCGCACGATGTTGGCTGCTATAGAACTATCTAGTTTGCAGTGTTTGCATTCATAGGAGTGCTCCATATGCTGAATACGTTTCAGTTTGGCAGGGATGAATTCTGCTTCTTCTCGAACGACTATCCCACCGATTCTTGCCAAATCATTTTGACAACAGCTACAGGTGAGTAGGTCAGGATAATGATGAACAACTTCCGTTTCCACACCTTCATGAAAATGGTCATTCCGCTTCTTCTTCGATGCTTTACGAACAACAGTGTAAGAAATCACCTGTTGGCTTTGATCTTCTGTTTGCTCAGAATCGTGAAAAGGGTCCTCTTCCTCATCGAACAAAGAGCTTTGCCCGTCGGGCACATTGTATCTTGATTTCTCGGATTTTGATCCAAAAAGCATCTTCGTCAAGTGCTGAACCTGCTCAGTTAGTTTTTCGATTTGCTTGGACTGCTGTTCATTCTGTTGATTGGAATGCGCCAATTGCTCTTCCAACATACTGATGACTTTTTCCAATGCTTGTTCAGAGGTACGATTGGCCATTTCCTTCACCGCTTTCTTTCTTGTTGAACGTAGTATACCGGATAGCGGAGCCCATGAACAGAAGTTTTTAAAAGGAGCTTTTTAATGAAGGAGCAATCGCTCTTGGCTGCTGAATAGCTAACCATTCGAGCAACCAACGAAGTTCTTGCTGCGTTAGATTTTTCACTTCCCGCTCACTACGTGGCCATTGAAGTTTTCCGGCATCGAGTCTTTTATACAACATAGCGAAACCATCACCATCGAAATATAGACATTTATATCGATCCTTTTTTCCACCTGCGAACAGAAAAATAGAATCACCATATGGATCTAAATCAAAGGAATCTTGAATGAGTGTAGCGAGTCCATCAATTCCTTTTCGCATGTCTGTTTTTCCGCAGACAATATAGATATTCTGAACATCTGTATAATCTTGCCTCATTGGTTCATCAGCTCCCGTATAATGACTTGGATAATCCGTTCATCCACGCCATTCTGGAGTGTGACTTCAGCGCTACCAATCTTGATTTGACAGTGACCGGAGGTCTTCGTTGGATTTGCTGGAGTTTGTTCACTTTTGGTGGGTTGTAAGGAAACGGGGACTATCGTTAAAGGGTTTAAAAACAAAGAAAGCACCTCCTGTTTGATACGAATATCGTACCAAGCGGGGTGCTGCGTTGCCTATGCGTTATTTAATTGGGGGCTTACAAAAAATCAGTTAAGAGAAGGTCTATTGCAGAATTATTCATTTTCTTTTCAAGGCAGTTGCAACTTGTCTACAAAATCCCCATGCGTGTACAACACACCATGCGGCGCAATATCAGACTGGACTATCATCCATGGCGCTTCGGCAATTTGATCGTCAATAACGGTTAGCGGCATTCCAATATTTTTATAGTGATACGCATAGTCCTGATTTGTACTAGGATCCAACCGAAATTTTAAAGACTTCGTGTTGGCAATTCGGATATCCTTAGGATTCGCAAGTTCATGTCCGCCCATTTCACGGTCTATGCGGTACATGTGCCCCGCAATTTTAGAACCCCAGTATGGATCCGATGCATACTTTACATTTACCCCCACCGCTTTGTTTCCAAGATTAGTCCCATTTGCATAGGCCCCTTTAGGAGGTAAATAATTTTTCGTTAAAAAAGCTGTCATAAGCTCCTTCACATTTGCTTCAATGCTTGAAAATTGTTTATTCGCTGGATTTGTATCTGAGACATACAAACCAAATAAGTTGTTATTCTTTTGAGCATGGTCACTTAACCCATAAGTACTTTCATTCTGTGAGATGCCTAATACGTGGAGGGCATTGACATGATATGTGCTCTCCATTTGTTTTAACAGCGTCCCGATTCCAATTAGTTTACTGCGTTGACTTGCATTTTTATAGTCTGGATTATTTGGATAGTCTTTTTCAAGTTGCTGAAGTTTCTTCATAATATACACATCAATCTCTTCTGCCGTATAGCTTGTCTTACTTAGCAATGGCAAGTACTGAAAATACTGATGTGCAGTACCCACAAATTTGCCTGATTCACTTGTAAAATTAGCGCTGTCAGTGCTGTAATACTTTTTTCCTTCTTCCATGAAGCCAGGAGCTTTTCCCGCTTCGTAAACCTCAAACTTTTTACCAGAATGAGAATAAAGATTGTGGTATATTGAACCGTTCTTTACGTAGTAATACGACTGATTCGTTACAGTTTGTGACGGCAGCAGTTTACTATTCGCCATAGGAATATAAAACTGTTCACCTGCACTATTCGTTACAAAGATTGTATCCGCAGTAGCAGTCTTTTTATCGACTGGATTGCTGAATTTAATTGTTCATTGCATGTCCGTTGGAGTTTTTGGTTCATGCGGCCAGGGATTATTTGCAGCCTGAGCTGTAACTATTAACGCTGTACATACAACAGCACACATAAGTACATTCGTTACTATAAATTTTTTAAAAGTTTTCAAGATATCTCCCCCTAAGGAGTGATTATACAGGAAAACCAATGAAATTATAGGATGAATTTGGAATTAATTAAACAATTCTAACGGAAGAAATCTAGTTTGAACTTCTATTTCTATATACAAACAATGGAACCCCACTCTAATAGAAATCAGACTGGTTACTTAGGTAACTAAATTGAAGTAAGAAAAGGAGACACACGCGAGCATTCGAATATGTCTCCTTTTAGTTTTCTGTGTCATAATAGACCTTTCAAAATCAGAGCATGATTGTCTCGATCCGCAACTTAATTTCCAACGAATTCTTCAAATAACAGTGTTGTTAGTTTTCTGATGACGTGGTCTAAAAAAACTAAGTCACTCCTTCAACTCAAAAAACGAAGTAGTTTGCATATACACGAATGGCTGTCCATCGATTCCTTGCAGTCCAGTAATTTTCAAATCGTAGACATCACCAGGTATATATCCTCCCGTTGCTTTCGGCTGAACAATTACCGTAAAAGGTGTGTGGCCATAATTCCCATAGTCAATATTGAAATAGCCATCCGAAGTTTCTCCAAGTGCTGTAAATTTCCAAGTACGTCCATCTCTTTGACGAGTCAACGTAACTTTCAGGTCCTGTGCAGAGGAAGCATCGTACACATCAGGATTTAGCGAAATGGACCATGGATCATTTTCCCCCACAAAACTCGCAGGCATCTGACCTTTAGCCGGCCAAGAAATTTCTGTATAGGGCAGAACTCTAGCAGTGTCTCCAAATACCTTCATGGCTGAAGATGCGCGCCCTGCTTGCGAATAAGCCATCCCAAAACCGATCGATTCTAAGTGAGAAGACAAAATCCATCTGCGATGTCCCACTCTATCACGATTACTCGTATCGGCATCAGACATATACCCTTTTCTAATAGAAGAAATGATAGACTCATATCCCATCGCTAAGTTACTTGTACTGGCACCACGGAAACCCTCTTCATACAATGCATTTGGCATACCACTAGGTAACTTCGGCGCGTGGGAAATTGTACCATTCGCGGCGTTGACGACTGCAGCTGCTTGAGCTGCGCTCTCATAATCCTCATCAATACGGGCACTTTCCTCTAAATAAGCTAGATACCGTATGAAATTCACCATATTCTTCGCATCTTCAGAAACTCCAGACGCCAGCTTCCCTTTCTTATACGGCGCAGTTGCGAGAGGTTCGTCTTCAAAGAGCGGTCCAGAATAGACAGGTTTCAGCTGGTTCCATTTCTTCTGTATGTCCGCTGCACTTCTTGGCACAATGGTATCGGGATTTGTGCAATAGAAAGAACGCAGCATTCCGCGTGAAAGCTTACTCCCCTTGGCACTAGTGACATCTTTCGTCACTTTTACCACATAATCTTGATTGCATTCATATGGCAAAACGGGGGTGAGCGTCAAGACTCGTCCATCTGCTGAAAAAGAAGGAACAGTTTTCACCTGCTCTCTATTGTTTTTCAGGATATAGACAAAGCCCTCTTTAAAGTCAATTGTTGAAACTGGCTGTGAAAAAGTGATAGTCCACGGCTTCATCAGATCAGAGATTTCCATTGGTGTTAAATAGACATCCTCTGCTGCCATAGAAGTTTCAGCATGCGCAGCGTGGAACCTCGCTCCCCCGATTCCGATCGCCACAAGCATAGCTGCAGTTAAAAAAAGATAGGATACGATTGCTTTAAATTGTTTTTTACTCATGATTTCACCCTTTTTTAAAGTAATTTTTTCTTGCTGACAGCCTGACTGCCAAAATACATATCAATCGTTTTATCGGCATAATTTTCTCTTCATGTAATTTAAGGGGTCACAGTCCTTCTTAATTCAAAAATCCCTTAGCCGATAGTAACGGCAAGGGATTCTACTCTAAGTATCGCTAACTTTCGGATTACTCTTCCGTATAATTCAATCCTTTCACATTCTTCTTAAGTATATAAGACTGCGTGTATTTCTCACGCACTTTCATGACCTGATCGGTATTCGTTTCAATCCCATATTGAAGCTTACATGCGCGTAGATAGCGCGTATCAAATTTATAAAAACTGATGGGCAGATCCACTCGACTGCCATTATTTAAGATGACTGATACTTGCTTCTCTTCGTTTTCCACGTACTGTTTAACATGTCCAATCGCCATCCATATACATTCGGGCAGTCTGGATGAACAGGTAGGGGTCATGTAAATGCCATGTTTTTTGCTGATCGCAACCGGGGACAACGAACTGCTTCCTAAGATCTCATTGGCTCCCTCCACCGCACCTTTCAAACTGCTGCCGCCGCGACGCAAATTGAAATCGATGATTTCTGTCGGTGAGCAGCGCACAATCACAATCTGATCCCCTTCTAGTATCATAGACAGCAACCTGCCGCACTCATTAAAATATGGAAAGATGACACTCGTTTCTGTTGTAATGATATAAGTCTCTTTAGTATGCAAGATTCTACTCCCCTTTTTCAGTTTTCTCTTTATTTTTAGTTTAAAAAGGGTATACTAGCATATAGGCTGGTATACCCAGCTGCTTTGCCTTAAGCGATTGGGTCTGCGCAGACTAGTATCGCTTAAGGTTTTTTTGCGTTCCATTCACAACTGCACTCACCTCCTTTAATGACCTTTCTAACCTCCCATAATCCTATCAATCTGCTGTGGAACAAATGAGTTATCGAAATCTTAGAATCCACAGCGTCATGCAAGATCTCCCATTTCAGTAAAACGATTTCAATACCTTCATAAAATTAACAGAATATACTCAATTAATTTTATTATATAATATCCCATGTTAATAGCAATAGAAAAATTGAAATATATAGAAGTATTTAACGTAATTTTAACTAGTAAAATCCATAAAAATACAATACGTATCAAAATGGTACACATTTGGCCCCTTATTGATGTAGATCTATGAACTAATAATTCGATAAAATCTGCAGAACATAATTTCATCCATATTTATACATTGAAAATTGAATTATACTTTGGCTAAAACTCAAGAAATTCTATGAAATTCTTCACTAAATCCTAAGCGGTTTTTCAAAAACCAAAACTCGTTTTTTCGAAATGCTCTCTTTATGATGAAGTCACCCAGGGAATACAAACGCGTCGTGCACGGCCTGTAAAGGCTGACTAATTTGAACTCATTCGAAGAAGTACTTGACCGATATGAACCGATGTTATCTGCCGTCATGCGAAAATTGCACATCTATCGTGATTACGATCACTTCCGGCAAACAGGAAGAGTTGCACTATGGCAGGCGTGGCAGCGATTCGACGAAACCAAAGGGAATTTCACCCCCTATGCCTACCGTTCTGTTTATGGTGCGATGCTCGATGAACTAAAACGGGAAACCCGTTTCAATGACGTGCATATGTCTGCAGAAGACGACCTGTTGGAATTTGCAGGGGCAACCCCATTAACAGAAATCGATTATGGTCCATTGGAAGACATCTTAACTGAACTTTCCATACAAGAACGGGAGCTGCTTGTTTTACTCTATGAAAACCGAATCTCGCAAGCTGCGTGCGCTGCTCATTTCGGAATTTCCGTTCCCGGTGTAAAGAAACGCAAAGAACGTCTTCTGCAAAAGTTGAGAAGACAACTCATTGACAGAAAGACTAGCTGAATATACGAAGTAAGAGCAATAACGCGCTATTCACTATGGAAGCGCGTTATTTTTGCATAGTTTGAGTCATTTCAAAAATTTAATTGAACCACCTGTCTACTTTTCGTCCCCTCATCTCTATATAGCTTGTAAAAAGGGGATTCTAACATGACACACTATCTATCTCGTTATGCTAATTTCAATTCAAAAGAAGAAATGGACACTGCTGCACGTCGCCATGTCGACATCCATTGGAATGCTATGAACAAAACAGATCGCTCCGTTCTGGAAATGATCCGCTGTTACTCCGTCAAATATTTAGCTGCCCATTTGAAACACCAGACGATTGAAACGAAACTCGGACTTTCGAACTCGACCGTCCGCCGCTCACTCCGCAAGTTGGAAAATCTTGAAATCATCGAACGCATCCACTATGTACGGCCAGTGATGAGCGGTCTGGGAGCTAACATTTATGTTATTTTGCCTATAGTTGACCAGGGGAAAATGGACAGTGGAACAGCCCGTCAGGAAGTTAATGAGGACGCGGTTTCTCAGCCACAATTCAAAAACGAACCTTCTTTCTCTAAATCTCAAAAGCCTAAAGATCTTATAAAGACGTCTCAGCCTTCGTCTGAAAGGTTATCCACAACGCTATTTGGAAGAATGAAATCCCTGCTTGCCTTCACGGGAGATCACTCAAAAGCACGGGAACTTTATGGAATCCACAAATCATTATCTGGACGCATGCTGAAATTCGAGATTTATAAAGGTCTTGATGAACTCTTTGAAACTCTCGCTTATCGGGCAACTCATATTACCGTCATGGCTTCTAAATCCAAAAACATCCGCAGCTTGCCCGGATACTTCAGCGGAGTTCTGCGTCAAATGATTTTAGACGAGCTTTTTTCGACGATTCATCAGGAGTATAGTGTTTCGGTGGATGATTTCTCGTATCCAGGGGAGTGAGACAATTCTCATAAACGACTCCCCTTTGCTTCATGGTCTGTTTCAAAAGTACAAACAAAAGAAAAATGAAATACAATTTTGACTCTGTGTTATGTTTCACAGACTATTTATTCCGCAATTCTTCTATAAATAAGGTTTTACTTCCAAATACTTCCGGGATATAATTGGCCTAGTACTTACTTAGACAACTAGGTTCTTTTTACTACTCGTTCATGATAAGACTCAGAAAGGAAGATTTATAATGAAAAAGATTGTACATTTTGCATTGCTATTTGTAATTATCGGGGTTGTATTGACCGGATGCGGCCGTTCCGTTGAAGAAGAATTAGCAGGTACTTGGAAGATTAAAAACGCAGATGTCACAGATCGATACGTCGAATTCGGTGATGGACGGCTGGCAGTACGCGAAGGCGCTGACAGTTCTCCCATGACTGTAGATTACAGAGTTACTGAACTGGAGAAAGGCAAATTCATCATTGACATTGCAGAACCAGGAACATCCACTTACCAGTTTTTTATGGAAGGAAAAATAGAAGCTAAGAACAAAATCAAGATCCTCAATTTCATGGATGCTGAAAGTAAAGATCTTCACCTCTCTTTCGAGCGTGTACTGGATATGGACAAGGAAATTGAAATAGCTAGAAAGAAAGAAGAAAAGGAAGCAGCTGCTGCAAAAAAGATTCGCGACCAAGAGGAAATTGCGGCAAAGACAGCTGAAAAGAAGAGACAGAAAGCTGAAGAGAAAGCACTGGCTGAGGAGAAAGCAAACGACGAAGCTGCAAAAGCTGAAGAACGTGAGCAACAGAAATCTAAAGAAAACGAACTGAAATCCAAATGGGATAAGAAGCAGACCTCACCTGCTGCGCCAAGCGGCAGCTTACAATCCCGTTATCAGCAGAAAGCAGATCAGCTTCGTGACCAGATCATTCTTGAAGCAAGAACTGCTTATCCAAATGATCAGGACATGCGTCAAGGTTTTTACGGGCAGTACTACAATGAATGGGATAATTTGCTGAATGAAATTTGGGGGCAATTAAAACAGACGATGCCCGCAAATGAATTCGAAAAATTGAAAGCGGACCAAAAACGCTGGATACAGCAAAAAGAGCAAGGATTCGCCGATTATTCTGCAGATACAGCAATAGACAGAGCGATTGGAATGGACTATCTGGCTACGCAAACGACTGAACGGGTGGATTATTTGATTGTAAACTATTTACGTTAAGCAGATAATTTTCAATGTACAGCTGCTAAATGATTTTGGCAGTTGTCAGACGTGCGTACCATCATAAAAGATTCCCAAAGTAAAAATATTCATTACTAGAATTTGCAATTTCTGAAGTGGTTTCACATGCCTAAAAACCCTCTACTCAACTTAGCGAGAAGAGGGTTTCATATTTCATTAAAAAATTATCTGAAATATATTGTATAAGGTACCTGGACCACATGCAGTTCATACACTACTCATAATTCATTTCAATAAAATCATTAAAATTAAACATATACCAAGCTGCAATTATCTTTAATTGGCAATCTTCCTGAAATCATCGAAGTTAATACTTATAGCTATTCTTTGCAAGCAAAAAGGGTTAATCAATCCTCATTAAAGGACGATGATCTCTTTTACTTCACTGAAATAACTTGATGATTTCACAATAAATCATGTTGAATTATGGCGATACAGCAACCTCTAAACCTACTGTATTTCCATCATCCAGACCAATATTTCTTCATTTTCTCTTCACATCTTCAAACTTTTGAAGAGAATTCGAATTGTATCCAGCCGTAGTTTTGTGAAATAATCGTGTGGTACACAGCGTTTAATATGAAATTGTATGAGGTACAGTTACCTATCAAGCTCACCTTGTCATGAAGCGTCTTATGTCATATGATAAATAGGTAAAAAGTATCATCGGAGGCGAACTAAATGAAAAAAACAACATTACCAATCACCCTAATTTTGGGACTATTATTAGGGTGGCCGAATTTTACAGCGAGTGCGCACGATGGTCTAGACCAATTTGGAATAAAAAATGAAACATTGGTTACTGCTAGATTACAGGCGGGTGAATGGAACGAATTCCCGTTAAAAACCGATGTCCCGCTAGAAAAGGAATGGACAGTTACCTTTAACCAAGAGGTTACATTAAACAAAGTGGATGGCGCTGTAATTGAGAAAAGCGGAGAATTCATACCAGTGAAAATTTCAATTTCCGGACTAAACCAATTAACCATTCACCCTATTGAACGGTATGAAACCAATCAAGCTTATACTCTTAAAATATTCCTGAATAATGGTAATCGTTATAAGATGCCCTTCAAAACAACTAGCGACTTGAATTCAATCATTGACCCTGTAAAAGTTGCAGCAGATCCTAACTATACGGATTCCCAAATTATTAGAGTACCCGCAATGCCTGAAAAAGGTTTTAATTTCCCTTATTATATTCGCATTCCTTCAGCCAACTATAAATATCAAGATGGTAATAACCGAGCCAAGCGCTATATCGTATTGGACACAGCAAATAGCGGCCCTACAAGTGCAGATGGAACCGAGTATTGGGTAAAACGTACTTTGCACGATCAATCCCAGTTTTCAGTACAGACAGCAGAACAGTTATGGGTACCTATGATTATGCCTGCTGCACCTAGATCACACGTCTGTTACAGAGATGAAAACAGAGAAATGAACTGTATAGATGAACATTCATTTGATAGAGATACTGCACGTTTCAAGCAGTTATTAACGTTCGACTTTGCAAAAGATATACGCAGAGGCTATGAAGAGCTCAGCTTAAACGCGGAAGATTATATCGATTACGACGAGCAAATCATCGCAATGTTCAAGCATGCAGCAGCCTACTTAAACAGTTACGTACAAAGTGTAGAGACGGATCAAATGTACTTGTCCGGCTATTCTTCGGGCGGGACCTTTACTGACCGTTTCTCTATGCTCCACCCAGAAGTTGTTAAAGCGGTAGCATCCGGAGCAACACTTGATGATATGATGATGCCTGTTGCACAGCACAAAGGCCAAAGTCTGATTTTCCCAATCGGTGTGTCAGACTACGAGATGATTACAGAAAAGAAGTTTAGCCTGCCTGACGTAAATAAAATGGCTAAACTCGTCTATATGGGTAAAGACGACAGTAATGTTACACTGCCTTACACGGATGCCTTTAGTGAGACAGAACGTAATATCATTATCCGGGCATTTAGTAAAGAAACACTCCCCCGTGCAGAAATGATGATGGATTTATACCATCAAAGTGGAGGAAACGCGATGTTTATACTGGATGTCGGGATTGGTCATGGTTATTCCGAGGAAATGAAGGACTATCAAATTGAGTTTTTCAAGGCGAATCGGGATTCCAAGCAACCGGTCTATCCGATTCCCAAAAACACTCGACAGTTAGAATATAAACTTCAACAAGATAAATAATACGCATTAGGTGCCTGGACCACACACAACTCATACATTGTAGAGAAACTATGTAGATAGGAAAAGATAGTGTAAGCCCTCTAATCGAGTAATCGATTAGAGGGCTTACTTTTTTGTGGCGGTAAAAGCTAGTCACTAAGCGCAAACCATCTTATTGGTGTGATAACTACGCAGCTAGGTTACGCTCTCCTAATTCCTCATTAATAAACAGCTAAAAAAAATAGTTTCCCATTTCTTAAGCAAGACAATTACATCCAATGAAGTGAATTCAAACGATGCAGTTAAAAAAGTGACACTCACCCGGATGGGCAACATCAGAGAAGACAACGATTTTACACGTTACTTCCTCAACTCTATCTCATACTTAGTATTCGTCGATTAAAATGTATGGTACATACCTTCCACTGCGGTTTGTTTATTCTTTACTTAGTCCTATCCTCATCCCTTACTCCTCCACCTCATAATTCAATCCCAACTTCTTCCGAATGTAATACGTTTTCAAATAAGGTTCAGCCACTTTCACTACTTGGTCTGCATTAGACTCGATCTTGTATCGAAGTGTGTACGCTCGTGAAATACGCCGTTCGAATTTATAGTAGCTGCAAGGCAAGTCGACAGTACTCTCATTTTTTAGATACACCGTTACTTCACCTTTCTTGTTCTTGACAAATTTCCGGATATGGGCGAGTGATACCCAAATGCAGTGTGGAGATTTTGGTGACATGATTGGTGTCCAGTAAATCGAATGTTTCTTACTTAGAACAACAGGAGTCATGGTACCTGAGCCCAGGACCACATGGGCTCCTTCCACAGCGCCCTTTAAGCTGGTACCGCTCAAGCGCAAGTTGAAGTCGATGAGATCGTAGGGCTTCTTCTCAACGATGTAAAATCGATCTCCCTCCATGTACTTGGAGTGGAGTTCACCTCGTTCAGTAAAATGTGGAAAGATGATGCTTGCTTCAGTAGTTAAGATGCCATGTTGGTTGTGTGTCATTCATAGTTTCCTCCTTTTTTTACGGGAACGTGGTGCTCCCTTGAAAAAAGGGGTATACTTCGTAATAGCTGGTATACCCCAGCCGAGCATCTCCGAGTGGGTCTTGCAGGACTATCACACTCGGAGATTTCTTTCGTTTTCTTTCCTTCTCAATCACTCACCTCCTTCACGGCGAAGCCACGTAACCAAAGCGGCGTGTGTAGCCTTATCCTGATTAAAGAAGTACAACTGCTCTTTTCCTCGTGTAGCTCCGTCGAAGCGCTTCCATTCTTCCCGTCTGGAGTGCCAATTAATATGTTGCAACTTCCTCATACGATCCGTTATTTGCAACTTTTTCTGTTCAAGCGTGACATCATACAGGCCGGCGTATGCGTACTCCGCAACCGCAGCTAGCAGCGTGAAATTTGCAAGCATGGACTGTTCATAGTTTCCGATCGACTCTTCAGGCGAAAGTGTAAACAGCTCGTCCAGCCAAATTCCGATTACTTCTAAATGTTCTGCCACTTCAATAATTTGTTCCTGCTGCGCCATCGGCTTTGAATGGATCCCCTGTCCGGTCATAAAATACCCGACCAACCGCCGTAATTGAGATAAGGAGACTAGATTTTTATTTCGCGGTCTTCGAATTGAAATCTTCTCTTGTTCAATGCCTGCACGTTGCAGCCCTGCATGCGTCTCCACTAGTAGATTGGTAGTTCGATTCAGTTCGTTCCGTGAGTCATAGGAAATCCGCTTTGACAGCGACACTTTCTTTCCTTTCGTATTCAGGTCGATGAACAGCTGGTCTGCTTCCTCTTCTGTAAATCCTTCAAACAGCTGTACAGCGATCTCAATCTTATTGAGCATTTTGTTCATCATGTACCCTTTGCTGTGCTCTTCCGGATCGTCGCTGCTGATCAGACGGGTGATGAATGATTTCAATTGCCCCATAGCCTTAAGTCTCTGCGTACCGTCTATCACAGAAAATTGCTCTGGCCGCCCTTCTGCCAATGCGCCTACTTCAACTCGTGCGACAATCGGAGGAAAGTAAACTTGTCCGCTTGCTACATTGTCTAGCATATACCTTCGAATCATCTTGATTTGGTGTTTACTCTCATGTCGTAATTCGATCCGGCCATCCTCCACCCGTTCGATCAGTTCGTCCAAGCGGTAAACAGCAATGCCTTGTTTTCTAGTGAATACAGATGCCGTCAGCACAAAACCGCCATCCTTTCTTGGTCGATCATCTTCAAGAATTGAAGAACCGTCCGCTTGATACTCGTTGTGGAGGAATGATTTTTGATACGACCTCCTGTTTTGTCATACATATGAGCGAATGCAGGATCATCGTGTTTCCACGTACATTGCTTATTCAATAGCTTTAGCAGCTCAAACGCTTCTTTATGTGAAATACCTTCCCCGCGTGTTAACGTATGTGCCGTTTGTGCTAATGCTACTTGGATGCCAGTTTTTGAACAAACATAGTTTTCACGATTGGGCATCTTTTTTGGAAAGATCTCTTCCCAAGATTCAAAGAACCGCTTTGCAACAAGGGGTACCTCCGATGGTTTGCAATTGCGATAATAGGGTTCCCCCTTTTTCTCACTAAGCGTTCCTTCAAATAGTGAAACCAAACACTTTCTCATCGCAGTCAATGTGGTTATTGAGGAATTCTGTTCCGTTAACCTTGCCGCTTCAAACTCTATATCCATATGATTGCTCAACCGATGTGCAACATCACGTGTCAACGCAATATATGCATCTCGCTGATCGTACTGCATACGGAGCCCTGGATGGGCTTCACAACGTTCAGTATTAAGATCCGTAAAAAGTTGTCTCTCCTGCTGCTGTGTCAAATCCAAATATACTTGCATCGTTACTGGAAATACTTTTAAACGATCAATTTGACTCCTGACTTTTTCAGCATCTTTAAAATCTCCCGCTTCTTCCGCTGCATCTTTTTGAGATTTCAAGTGACTGAGTGCTGACGAGAACGCTGATGCTCTGTGTTGGCCATCGATTATGTATAGTTTGCTCCCTGCAACTAGTTCGAAATCCTCCTCCCCTCTTTCAATCTGTTTCCGGCTGGAAAAAACAAATGGAGAAAAATAGAATGGCTCATCCTGTTCCAAACTTTTGAGGATGAAATCTCGTATGTCCCTTCGTTTACGAGGATCCAACTGGCGCTGCACTTGCTGATCCACTTCAAAAATTGCTTCAAGTGTTGCAAACCGGATGTGCGTAAACAGGACTTCCTTGCCAAATTGCATATAATGGATTCCTGGTATTATAGTCGTTACTCCTCCAACCATCTGCCCTCCCCCTTCCCTATATTTTCAGTATAATCAGCGAATTGGATGTTGTCCACTCTAAATGTAAGTTACCTCCTTTTTTTCTGTCATTTGGTTGTTTCAACCAACTTTTCTCCAGTTCCTTGACAAATTCAATTCTCCATGATTTATCGCATCATTCGATCACATTACATAGCACATTTCGTTAAATATTATGATTACTTTCCATAACCTTCTCCTACTATCTAATCTGATAACTGCTTGGCAAGAATAATGATATGTTCTGTACTAATATCGCCTCGAAAATCGACTTGCTTTATATATCTAAAGGAGAATGAATGGAGCAATTCATATTCATAATGTGTTTCCGTTCTTCTATACGAGATATTAATGCCTTCTTCTTTCAGTTTCCGCATAGTAATGGTCATTTTTCTTTCTATATTGGGAAAACAATCCACAACTAACACAAAAACTCCTCTAACCCATACCAACGGGTTAGAGGAGTGATCTATTTCATTCGAATTATCTACCAGACTCTCCAGATAATTCTCTGCCTGCTGTGTCCAATAACCAATTCAGGTACATTTTCTCTGTGAATTCATCGCTTACCTGATTTACCGCCAGGCGAGCGGTGTCGATATCTCGCTGTGTCGTTTCCGGTTTAAGTTGATTTCCCTCATCGTATTGATAGAAATCATCTTTGAATAAGTCGGTCACTTGTTTGTCCGCTTTGATATAAGTCACTACTTTGTCTTTCAGCTGTAGATCGACTTTCGCAATAATTCGTTTGAAGTCTATAGCAGTAGTTATGGACAACTCGTTTCTCAATAATTCTTGTCGATATGTTGCCATACTTAAAGAATCACTCTGAAAAGGCTTGAAGTCTGGTTCTTTGCAACGGTCATCCATATTAGAAAAATCACCGTAATATCCACAAGCTAAATAATGCATAGAATCATAGATGTAAAAACTTCTAGTCTTTGGCTGATCGAACTTTAAAAGTAAGTATAATTCATTTAATAATAGCTTTTCAGTGACTGGGTTGGATTCTCTATTTAGGTAAGACATAAATTTAACTGAAGGAAAGTCAGTTATGACCTTTGTAATCCCTTTAACGTCCCCATTCAATCGTAGGGTGATGGACAGAAGACCATCAACCTTTGTCCATTTATCTTCGGTAAGATCTGCAAAGGATTGGGCAAAATTCTCGGTTGTTATAAAGAGGTTTGTACTATCTCCATAATTGGATAAATGCTTAGGAATCATGGGAACTGTTACAGTGAGAGATCTGCCAACCAGTTCATAACGAGGTGGGGCAATTGTATGATCATCCAGTTCCTTCATATCATTGATTGTTCCAGCAGCATCCACTTGGTATACGAACAGCTCATGTCCATAATATTGGATGATTTGATCGCCATCCTTGAAACTAACAGCTCCTTTAGGCACTTGCTGTCCGATTGCTCCGGGGTTTGTAGGGGGTGTTACGAAACGATCTTTTTGTAAATACTTTACTTCGTAAGAACCTTGGTTTTTAACATTTAACGAGACATACCCATACCGACCTTCAACCTTCGACACGCCTGCTGTAAAGTGACCGTTCGGATTCTCCGGCACTTGTCCAGGGATATAAGCGGGATTATCGACATTGTCGACTTTTTCGATTTTATCTTTGACCCCTTCAAAGTTGCTAATTACTTCGTTTGCCGTCTTGCCCGGAGGCAATGTCACATTCGATACGTTTAGTTCATTGCCTAACTCAACAGTCCCTGTCCCATTCTCCATATTCAGGTTGCCGATGGATCCTTTCGCAGCAAAGTCCACCGTCTTATTTGTACTGACAGTAACATTTTCAAAGTCTCCGCTTCCCGTGATGTGGATGTCATCGCTCGATTCAATCACAACGTTCTTGATCGTCGCGTTCAAGTCAATGTGCGTAACCCCTTTTGAAATCTTCACATTCGGGAGGATAACATTCGTATCGAAGTACAGTTCAGAATTGGCCATGATCGCCACTGAAGTCACTTGCGTGTTCCCCATTCCTTGTACATACGTATCCTTCCTACTAATCTCGATGACTGCAATCGAGGAGTCTTGGAAAACAATCGTCATTCGTGTAGTGGGATAGGCCGCAAAAGTTTGGACAGCCGTCTGTACTGTTTCAGGTACCGTCACCTTCCCCTCTACAGTCAAGTGGTCGGCTGTGAAGCTTCCGTCACTATTTCCGAGAACAGAATATCTCCTTGAACTGCCAGATTGCGCACATGATAGTAGTCGCTTTCTACGTATAGATTCCCTACGATTTTGCCTCCCCCACCTTGGAGAACTTGTTCCCCTATCTGATCGCCACCATTCACAAGATATAAATCTTGAACTTCAGTCACTTGACTCCCTGAAGCTGTGAACGTAACGGAAGCATTCTTCAATGCATTCTTATTAGCAACAGAAAACAGCTCTTTCAGCTGTGGTGTCACAGTATATTGCTGACCACCAATCTGAACGCTACCCTCTTTAATCGATTGAATTACCTGAGGCTTTGCTTCCGATTCAGGAGCCACAACGAACGAAAACTTGATATCCGCTTTTTGCAACTCACCTTTTTTGGAATGGATTCCTGGTCCTACGTACAATAGATACTTACCTGGTGCATAACTTGCAACAGGAACGACACGAATCGTCTTTCCTTCAACCACAGCATCCGTTTTCACGGGTGCCCCAGACTCCGTAACCACCCGAACATTGTCAGCAGTTACAGTCGAAGCATCGATGGTGTCCGAATAGGTCACTGTCCATGCTTTATTAACATCCGTTGTTGTCTTCGGAGCAATCGGCTCACTCCATGTAGGGATCGCAGCGCTCACTGCTGGCGCCAATCCTCCTAGCAATAAAACACATGCAAAAAGAAGACTCATTCCATTTTTAATCGATCTTATCATCCTCGTCATCACTCTTCCTCTCCCTGTATACATACCACTTATATACTACATTACAATAGGCCTATACTCAATATGAGAAAATTTTTTTAACGAGGTACCTGGACCACATACAATTCTGACACTATTCAGAACTCTACTTAACCCATCTCGACAACATCGGTCCACAAATCAGAGGTATTGTTCATCTGTCGTGAAATTAGCATACTCGGTACAATGAAATCATAAAAAAGCTTACCTGTACCGAGGTGCAAGTATCTTAGATTGGCAATCATCATGCAATTATTGGCGTTACAATTTCAGCTATGTCTTTGTAAGCAGAAAGAGCTCGCCATTCCCTCTTGGGGACGATGAGCTCTTTTGCTTTATCTGTAATAACTTGATGAATTCACTATAAATCAGTTTGAATTGTGATGGTCGTGCCACCTCTAAATCTACTGCATTTCCATCATCCATTCCAACATTTCTTCATTTTCTTCGTTACCAAACTTCTGTAAACAATATAAACCGTATCCGGCTGTCGTTTTTTCAAATGAAGGGGGCAGGCATGGCAAAGGGGCAGCAGACTAATATCCATGTAGGATTGTGGTTCCGAATACGGATTAATATAGAGTGGAAAAGAACTGTGGGGGAGTCTTTCAGATCATTGACCATCGGAATTCTTGTTTCAATGGGGTTTCTGTGGATATACCGGCTGACAAACAAGAGGGCAGCAGGATTGTCTACCAGTTTTGAGTAGTAGCGCCGTTGGTAAATGCGGCCGACATGACGGTATCGCTTGGAGCAGTAATCACTGTACCTGCGGTTGATCAGCTTCATGATTTTACTGAGATCCTCTTCTGACTTCATGAGGATATGAAAATGGTTAGACATGATACAGAATGCCATTATGGTAAAAGGACATCGTGTATATGCGTCTTCGATACAGCGCATGAGATGGTATTTATCCTGCGGGTCGTTGTAAATGTTGGCACGATTGTTGCCGCGCATAACAACATGAAAAAAGGCTCCTGGACGCCAGTTGCGTTTCTGTCTGGGAATCGTTAATCCCTCCTTCAGCTTTCTGACGTGCTGTGTATTCGTTGTGCATCCTGATGGAGGTCGGCCATCTGTTTCCAGTAGATTGCTTCTTCTATGGACGCTTCTGTTATGTATGGTACTTCTTCCAAATCATAAATGGCGCGGGCAAGACGGATCAGCTTCACCAAGGTCCGGTTACTCCATTTGTTGCTGAAACAAATCGTCTCCAGCAGGTAATTCTGTTGATCAGTCAGTCCGCAAGTGGCTAGCAACAGACTTCCAGCAACTGATGGAAGTCGGCAAGGGGGATCAGTTCTGCAGATAAAGCTTTCCCAATAACTCCAACATCAACGGGCGGCAGCAATACCTGCTTGAATCCGAGCAGAACCGCTTGCTGGATGGCAGGAATCAGTCCATGGAACGATTCCAGGCGGCCATCCAAAGAGAGTGACGTTAAAATGCATGTAGAAGTATCGAGCGGAATCGGTTCCTTCATCACTTCCTTGAGAACTGTACTAACATAGCCGCATCATAGCCGGTTCCCGTCTTACGCTTATCCGCCGGAGACAAATGCACCGTCACTTTCTTCATATCGAGATCCACATCCAGCGCATGCAGACAGCTCAGCACCCGTTCCTTCGATTCTTTGATCGATGCATCAGGCAGCCCCACAATCACAAACTCAACGTTTATCCGACCGGACATTTGCTTCCACCCGAACGATATGTCCTTTCATTCCTTCTAACCCGACACTCAGAACTTCCTGTCCCAAACATCTCATCCCGCTTTCTTTTCTTTCTCATTGCAAATAGTATATCTGAACTCGCAAGGCCAGCCAAAACGGTGTTTTCAAAGTATTTTATAATTCAGTGTCGGTACAAAAGTGATACGTATGGGGTTTAACGATACATTATTTGGGAGTGCTAATGACAAATTTGAACTTTGCTACGCAAAAACCTGCCAAAGTATGAAAGTGGATAAGTTTTGAATTGTATAAAGAATTTCACTGTCCCCCAGATGAAAAAATCCTCTAACCCGACTTCTCGAGTTAAAGGATTTCTAATTTCATTCTAGCATACAGAGTTGTCTGATTAGTGTCTTAATTGTGTGGGGTCCAGGTACTCAATTTAAACGTAATTAATCGATTCTGTAAATAATTCTTGTAACTCGCCTATATCCACTACCGATTGAATCATGGCTTGCATGTACCTATCACGATCAATCGTTTCATACGACCAATCTATCCCTCGCTTAATCGCATAGGCTCGTATATAGATACGTGTCGTTCTGCCATTTCCCTCTCTAAAGGGATGAAGCATGTTGAGTTCCGATTTAAAATAAGCTAAACGATTAGCCGCTTCTTTTAACGAATTCCAGGAGGGCTCTTCATTTAGCTCACGAAATAAATCTATAGCATAACTCTCTAAAAATTGAACCTGACAAAAGCGGGTGTTTCCCTTCATCAATTGTACATCTCGAAACTCCCCGGCAAACGGATAAATATCCTGGAATAAATAGAAATGCAGGTCTTGAAACCCCATCATTGTAAAAGAATCCACTGAGAATTCTCCTTGTTCCAATGCTGCTGCACGTAGTGAGAAAGACAATGATTCAGCCTTTTTCAACTCTTCTTGGGAATCAATCCCGAGCAAGTTATGTTGTAAAAGATAATTGTCGTTATCTCGTTCGTTATACTTTTCCATGTCGCAATACGTCCTTAATCAAGTTAGGAGAAATCGAAGCTTTTGCATTAATCAGCTCAACCACTCGTTTTTGCATATCGGGAGAAAGACTCAGATTTTCCAGATGAAGATTGTGCAAGACTCTTTTAAATTCCTTCGATTCCCGCGTTAATTCCTTCACAGTCAGTAACCCCCTTCTTCATGATATCCTTCCTTTCATTATACAATTTCTATTCAGTATTTGCCACTACAGCAAAGCTATACGCAGCAAAAAAACAGCCCCGATAAATAAGGCTGAAGTTGTTTCCTCTCTTTTATGATTTTATTTTCTCAGCAGCGACTCCACCTCCTGCTTGAAGCCGTATTTCTGCAAATACTCGATGATCGCGGCTTCCACAATCTCCCGCGTGTGATGTTCTATTCTTCGCTGAATTCGGAGGTCAGCTTGGCAATCAGGTCGTTCATGTAGATGGCCTTGGTTCGGACAAGTCCAGGCACCGCATATCTCGGAAGTTTTCCGTCTTCCCGAACGCCGGTCAGCAGATTATATACTTCGTCTCGTTTTTCATACAGGAAGCGGAGGAAGGTTCTCTAAAAAATCGGCGTATTCGCTCTACCCACAACTCTTTTCGTTCGTCTCTCGTCATAGAACCTCACCTCATTTTTCTGATGAGGAAAGTATCTCATGAGGGGAGACTGATTAGGAAGTGGGGAGTATTTGACGCTTACACGGAAAACAGAAAAGAGCCACCCGACCGGTTCCTCGATCAGAAGACTCCACCCCTTTCATTCCAGATGAGGAAAATCCCCTAACCCGACTTCTCGAGTTAAAGGATTTCTAATTTCATTCTATCATACAGAGTTGTCAGATTAGTGTCTGAATTGTGTAGGGTCCAGATACCTGATTTCATAGACAAGGGAATTATAACAGCAACTCGCTTTATGTCATGTCCTCCACCCATTCCATCACTTGGACGTTCTCTTCTTCTCCGAACTCTTGCAGGCAATAGTCAGTATATCCTTCGGTCGTTTTCTTGAAGGTTGGAGGAAGGCAAAGCGGAAGGAGATTGGTGTCGATGTAGGTAGGAGGAGTGCTATAAACCTTCGAATAAATTGGATAGGAACTGTGAGGATAATCGCGGAGGGCTTTCACCATCGGGATCTTTGTCTCAATTGGATTTCGGTGAATGTAGCGGCTGACAATTAGCAGCGCTGCCGGGCTGTCGATCTCTTTAGCGAAGTAGCGGCGCTGATAGATTCGGCCAACGTGACGGTATCGCTTGGAGTAATAATCGCTATAGCGGCGGTTAATAAGACTCATGATTTTACTGAGATTATCTTCTGACTTCAGGAGAATATGGAAGTGGTTGGACATGATGCAATACGCCAGGATGGTCAAGGGATAGCGTTCGTGTGCATCCGCGATACAGCGCATGAGATGATATTTGTCTTGGTCGTTATTGTAGACATTCGCGCGGTTGTTGCCGCGCATGATGACATGGTAATAGGCTCCTGGCCGCCAGTCTCTTTTGCGTCGAGTAATGATTGCCGCCCCCTTTCATTATCAAATCGTCGTCGAGCGATTGGTCTCGTGATGTAGGGATGCAAGACGTTTCCAGTGAACAGCTTCCTCAATTGCAGCATCCGTTATAGTTGCTGATCCGGCAAGATCTGCAATTGTCCGTGCAATTCGAATGAGTTTCACCTGTGTCCGGTTACTCCATTTTTCATGGAAACAAATACTTTCAAGCTGCTCTGTGTGTTCTTTCGTCAACCCACACTCCTCTATCAGGAGACTCCCTGGTACAGTTCCGTTTAGCCATCCACCTTTGTAACGACTCCACTGCAACTGATATGCTTGTTCCGTTCGTTTTCTAATGACCTCCGATCTCTCTGAGTGTTCTTCTTGCTTCAAGCCAACGCTGGTTAAAGATAGAACAAAATCAAGTCGATCCAATAGAGGGCCGGAAGCTTTCAGCTGATACGTGCGCACTTGTTGTGGCGAACAGCTACAATACCGTTCATTAGATCCAAAGTAGCCGCATGGGCATGGATTAGTCGCGGCAAGCAACGTGAAAGTGGCTGGATAGGTTACGGATTGGCGCACCCGGCTAATCGTCACTTCTCCGCTTTCCATCGGCTGTCGCAGCATATCGAGTGTCTTTCTTGAGAATTCACCAAGTTCATCCAAAAACAATACGCCGCGGTGAGCGAGTGAAATTTCACCTGGTTTTGGATAGGTTCCTCCTCCGATCAAGGAAATTGCAGAAGCAGAATGGTGGGGTGATCGATATGGAGGTCGTGAAGAAAATCCTCTGCGCTCTTTTGCCAAGTGATAGATACTATATACTTCAAGCATCTCCTCATTCCGTAAATCAGGTAGAATCGTATGAAATGTATCCGCTAGCATACTTTTCCCGCACCCTGGTGGCCCCGTCATCAGTACGTGGTGACCTCCCGCCGCTGCAATCTCAAGCGCCCGTTTCGCTTCCTTATGACCACGAACTGTCGAAAAGTCGGGAAGATACGCTAAATCCACAGCTTCCTCTTCTTTCACAAGTACTTTAGGCACATCCATCTCAAATGTCATCTGTCCCCGCAGGCAGTCGAGCAGTTGCTGCACATCCGCAAGCGGGATTAGCTCAGCAGTAAGGGACTGACCAAGGACACGGACATCTACAGGCGGCAGCAAAACCCGCTTGAACCCTAGCAGAACGGCTTGCTGGATTGCAGGAATTAGTCCATGGAACGATTCAAGCCGGCCATCCAAAGAAAGCGAGGCAAGAATGCATGTAGAAGAATCGATAGGAATCGGTTCCTTCATCACTTCCTTAAGAACGGCCACCAGCATCGCTGCATCATATCCCGTCCCCGTTTTCCGCTTATCCGCGGGAGACAAATGCACCGTCACTTTCTTCATATCCAGATCCACATCCAACGCATGCAAACAGCTCAACACCCGCTCCTTCGATTCTTTAATCGAGGCATCAGGCAGCCCAACAATCACAAACTGATCCTTATCCGACCGCACATTTGCCTCCACCCGCACGATATGACCTTTCATCCCCTCAAGCCCAACACTTAATATATCCTGCCCCATCCATTACACCCCGCTTCTCTTCTACCTCATTGCAGATAGTATATCTGAACCGGCATCACTTGCCAAAACAGGATTTTCGAAGTGTCCGACAATTCATGTGTACTACAAATACACTAACAAAGGCGTTTCTTACAAAAAAATTCCGGCCAAGCCCGGACAAACTTGAAGTTCGATACAATAAAAGCATGCAAAGTATGAGAATGGGGAATTTTATAAGTTGCTATGAAATCGAAGACCCTCTGTATGAAAAAGGGATATCTTCATAGTAGGAGATTAACAAAAAAGTTCTCATATCCATTTTGGGCTATTCAAAACTTAAAGAAGAGTTGAACCTGTTAGAATGGAAAAAGTCCTTTAACCGATTGCTCGATTAAAGGACTCTCCGATTCATTTGCATAGACAATTGTCGGAATAGTATCTGAATTGTGCGGTGCACAGGTATACGTTTTTATTTCCTTGAATCATGTATACATTTTCGTTATAATTGGTATAGATAGTAAAGAGAGAAGAGCGCTAACTCTTCCCTCCTGCAGCCTCAGCCGTTAGGGTGATGGTTGTCGAACAAAGTTTATTTGCGAGAACCACCCTTATGCTTCTGACGGCGAGGGGTGGTTTTCTTTTTGTTTAAAAAGGCTTTTTGAAAGAAATGCGAGCTTACCGCCCGTGTAACCCCCTTCAAAGCTTCTTTTAAAAACTCAAGAAAAAGTTCCATGATTATCACCTCCTTTCCAGTTACGGAAAGGACTTGCGACAACCTACCACCCCAACAATTTCAGCTACCTTCCCATTCTATCAAATTTCATCCCAAACAAAAAGTCCGATCACACGACCAACCTTTTAAAATTAATCTGCTAATGAAACCAACACTGTTCCCCTGAGTAAACAACTACGAATGACACAGTGGACCTGTCCCCTTGTGTTCCACTAACAGATTAGTAAACTAATTCAATGCATAACTGCAATAATTATCAGAATAGTGTCTGAATTGTATGGTGCACAGGTACTCTTTTTTATGTATCTTCATCAATATTCCCTCCAATTAAAATAAGCACAACTCCATTAAATGGAAATTACGCTAATTATTATTTCAGTATAATAATATATATTTGAAGGGTATGCAAAGACGTTTTAATAGAAAAAGCCCTCTAACCGATTGCTCGATTAGAGGACTCTTCGATTCATTTGCATACATAATTGTCGGAATAGTGTCTGAATTGTGCGGTGCACAGGCACCCTATACTTATATAATTAATCATAAACGTGTAGCTCGTCTTATGAGAGAAATGAATATTCAATCAAAAATCCGACGTAAAAAGTATACTAAAGAAGAGAAAACTAAAGTAGGCGGTTATATCTATCCCAATCTTCTTGAGCGTGATTTTAGTGCTTTACTTCCCAATCGCAAATGGGTAATGGACGTGACTGAATTTACACGAGGAGATGAAAAAGTTTATGTATCCGCAATAATGGATTTATACGATCGTAATCCTATTGGCGTCGTAGTAGGACGTTCTTCTAACAACAAGATGATGGAAGAAACGATTCGTAAAGCAATGCAAGAGCGAAACCTTAAAGACCTCTCGCAAGTCGTTATTCATACTGATCAAGGTAATGTTTATCGATCGCATCGTTATAATCAATTAACGCGTGAACTTGGTTTCCTTGCCAGCATGTCACGCAAAGCAAACTGTTGGGATAATGCCGTTATCGAAAGCTTCTTTTCACACTTTAAGACAGAATTACCCTATCATTATTCAATTGATACATCAGCACTTCTTGAGAGAGCTATTCCAAAATTCATCAAATATTATAAAGAAGTACGTAGTCAGAAACGGTTGGGTTATTTATCACCAAATGCATACCTAACTACGTATCTTGAAAGCGCCTAATCCGCACAATTCACTATGAAAGCTTGTGTCCATTTTTAAGGGGCTTGACTACAGGCACCCTATACTTATACTAATACAAATATCGTACCAAGCGGGGCGCTGCGTCGCCTATGCGTTATTTGATTGGGGGCTTACACCCTAAGTATTTTTTTCACGATGTCTCCACCAAAAGAAAAAGAGACCGCTATCCCGGAGGAAAAGCGATCTCTCTTTTCAACTCAGTCTACAATTCACAGAATTGTGTCTGAATTGTGTGGTGCACAGGCACCGGTTTTTTTAAGAAAGCGAGGCAAGAATGCATGTAGAAGAATCGATAGGAATCGGTTCCTTCATCACTTCCTTAAGAACGGCCACCAGCATCGCTGCATCATACCCCGTCCCCGTTTTCCGCTTATCCGCCGGAGACAAATGCACCGTCACTTTCTTCATATCCAGATCCACATCCAACGCATGCAAACAACTCAGCACCCGCTCCTTCGATTCTTTAATCGAGGCATCAGGCAGCCCCACAATCACAAACTGATCCTTATCCGACCGCACATTTGCCTCCACCCGCACGATATGACCTTTCATCCCCTCAAGCCCAACACTTAATATATCCTGCCCCATCCATTACACCCCGCTTCTCTTCTACCTCATTGCAGATAGTATATCTGAACCGGCATCACTTGCCAAAACAGGATTTTCGAAGTGTCCGACAATTCATGTGTACTACAAATACACTAACAAAGGCGTTTCTCACAAAAAAATTTCGGCCAAGCCCGCACAAACTTGAAGTTCGATACAATAAAAGCATGCAAAGTATGAGAATGGGGAATTTTATAAGTTGCTATGAAACCGAAGATTCTCTGTATGAAAAAGGGATATCTGCATAGTAGAAGATTAACAAAAAAGTTCTCATATCCATATCTCGATAGGGGTATGAGAAACTTATAGTAGGGCTGAACCTGTTAGAATGGAAAAAGTCCTTTAACCGATTTCTCGATTAAAGGACTCTTCGATTCATTTGCATACATAATTGTCGGAATAGTGTCTGAATTGTGTGGTGCACAGGCACCCTATACTTAATTTCAATTAAGAACAACACCCAAATGCTTTACCTAAAGGGTTTTCACATACTTTATTTTCTTATTTCAGTAAGATTTCATGACAGACCAAGCCTTCCCGTTTGATGTTTATGGAAAGTGAGGCTTCCCGACGGAAAAGACGTTTGGACTAGTAGCCCTAGCCTTTACATATATCACGAGAATCCTCACTATCTGAATTTCACAATGTCCCCTAATTAAAATTTCTAAAATTCAGTCTTGCATTTACAGGTTTTCCTTCCTGTATTTTACATTTCTACAAACGATTAATCGCATTCATTTTCTCTTCTCGTGTTGTCTGAATGTAGAATTTTGCGGTCATGTTGACGGTAGAATGTCCGGCGAGTTTACTGACAGTCGTCAAATCTACCCCTTTTTTCAACAACCTTGTGCAAAATGTATGTCTAAAAATATGTGGATGTAGCCAGAATCCCAATTCATTTGAAATCTTTGCAAGCCAATTTCTCACCGCATCCCGATGCATCTTTTCTGCACGCTGACTCACCAAAAGATAGTCACTTTGGTAGAAAACAGACGCAGAACGCTCTTCCTTGATGTACTCCCTTACCAACCGTAGCACTTCCGGTTTCAAGCCGATTTCACGTCTCTTTCCGCCTTTGCCGATGACTTGAAGATGACTGGTGAGGAAGTCAATGTCTGTGAGTTTGATGCTGACGAGTTCAGACACTCGAACGCCTGTGTATAACATTAGGTAGACAATGAGCTTGTTACGTGCGCTAACCTTGTTGCGGTTCTCGACAAAGAACAATAGCTGTTCCACTTGTTCCTCAGACAGACTCGTGACAGCTGCTTCACTTCCAGCGGCAATATGTATCTTATCCCGTTTCAATACGATGATGCTTTCACTTAGAATTCCCGTGGTTCTTAGAAAATCGTTGTACACTTTCAGACTGTTCACCTTCTTGTTGATGGTCGCGACTGCAAAGTTCTTCTGTAGTAAGTGGTCTTTAAAGCGAACGAATGAGAACCGCGACAATGGTTGTTCTTCACCTGCTGCTTTTTCCTTTAGGAATTGTTGGAACCCTTTTACGTCTGACACGTACGATTCTATCGTTCTAGGTGCACGTCCTTCTTCAAATAACCACTGTTCAAATGCTTCTATCGTTGATTGCATGACTGTTCCTCCTCCATTAAAAAAAGACCATGAGTACCTCAAAGAGAGGCATTCATGGTCTATTTCCGTTTGATGATGATGACTAGCAGTGTGACAACTAGCTCAATGACTGGTGCTGGAATCGTGATGGGTAGTTTAGGTAGCTTACTCATGACGATTTCCTTTCCGGTAGCTTCTTACTAATTTCTTGAAATGAAGCGAGTTCCTTACTGACTTCCGCTAGTACTGTTACCAATATGGCTAGTGCTGATTTCTTCCACATGAAAAGCATCTCCTTAGAATTTGAATGGTCATTACAGTTTGATGATGGAATGTGCAAACAGACAAACTCACGACAGTATTATATTTCTGTCGTGTCTTTTTAGCCTGTGAAAACCGTCAAATTATTGTCCTAGCAACCTTCTCGTCCAATTCTTCTTTTGCAAAGTAGAACGGTCGTGAGATTGCTAGGATAGTTGTCTAGTTCTGTCGTGAGTATTAGTCGATGATTGACAGCAATTTTCTCAGTTGGACTTCATCGTTTTTTGTAATGACTTGCAGACACCATTCCGGTGAATTCGGATAGAATCCAATCGTTCCACACCAAACATTCTTTTCGCTATCTTCTACAATCATCAATTCGTAGAGCAATGTACTTGGAATTATTTCAAACAGTTCTCGTGGAATGAATGCCGCGTCTACTTCATCCATACCTAGCTCCAATCCTTCTTTACTTACGTCTTGTGCAGTGACCTTAACTCCATAGTCTTTTCGCAAGGTATGAACAAACCAATTGACTTCACTGGAAATGAGCTTGGCTAGATGTGAATTGGATTGTGCAGACTGTGTGAGTGATGTTTCTGAGGTGTGTTGAGTGTTCGTGTACGGGTTAGTTTCTTTCATGGTTTCTCCTCCTAAATTAGAAAACGTCCTCACCCGGTTGAATGGATGAGGACGCTTCGTGTATTCAGGATTATAATATCTATTTGAAATGCTAGTTGGTACGGTTGTGATTGTAAAAGAAAAGTCCTCTAACCGATTGCTCGATTAGAGGGCTCTCCAAATCATTCACATATCGAATTATCTGATTAGTGTCTGAATTGCGTTACGCACAGGTACACACACTTTAGAGATTAGTAAATTGCTTTAATTGAATCAAATTTAAGAACGTTATCGTTAGCATCTGTAACTTTTGTTCCAGTTGTAGTCGGTGTAGGATTCAATTTAACAGTAATTCCTTGCGCAATTTGTGCTGCAGTTAATGAAACAGTTAGAGTTGCTTTGTTTGTAGTGTTACTAGATAAATCAGCATTAGCTGTAGGTACTGCAACTGTTGAACCACCAACAAATACTTCAAAGATATTCAAATCAGCATTTGTTGCTTCAACTACTTCTGAGAATGTAAGTTCAATACCTGTCGCAGAACCTCCTGCAGCTGATACAAACTTAGCGCCTGTAACAGTTGGTGCAACGTTTTCAGTTAATGAAACATTTTCTGTGTATGTGTTTTCTAAAGCTAAACCATCTTTAGCTTTAACGTTCTTTACAGAAACTTCGTATGAACCATCTAACTTAACTGAATCTTGAGCTAATGTTAGATAAACGTTGTAGTTACCACCAGAGTTTTGATTAATTACAGCCTTTTCAACTGTAGCGCCCTGAACAGTATAGTTAGATGCTAATTCAGCACTAGCTACATCTAACTCATTCTTGAATTCTACTTTTAGAACTCTATTAGCTGGAACTGTTGCTGATGCAGGTACCACTGTAACGTTTCCTGCAGCTGCCTTCATTTCTTGAGTAACTTTTACCGCACCTGGAACCGCTACTGTTAAGTTTTTAACAACTGCGTTTGCATTTCCAAAGTTATCATCAACTAATGCTGCATCAAGGTCAGCAGTATATGTTGCTCCTGATGCAAGTGTAGCTAATGGGATTTGAATCGCTTTTGACTTACCGTTAACTGGTGCATGAAGCGCCATTGCCGTATGTGCTACTGTTACAGTAGCAGTTTCACCATTTGCTTTCTTAGTAGTGAAGACAGCGTTACCAGTCTTAAGATTTACTTCTTCATTAAAGTTAACAACAAGGTATTCCGCTTTATTAATAGTCTTGACTTCAGTTGAAGCTACAACTGGTTTAGTAGTATCTGCTTTAAAGTTAACAAGTTTTGTAGTAGCATCCACAGGGTTACCAGACAAATCTAAGAAAGCACCTGCTGCAACGTCAATTTGGTCAATTCCTGAAGAAGTAATACCAGTCACATGTACTAATGAAGCATCTTTAGCATCAACAGTTACATTGCTAGGTGTAGTACTAGCAGTATTTACTGTAATATCTGTTCCTGCAAATCCTGCTTTTTTAACAACTTTTTCTGAGAATTTAATTGAGAATGAAGTAGAAGAAGTAGGTGTAATTGTTTCGATTGCCGGTTTCACTTTATCACTGTCATCTTTTTTAACTGTTACTGTTATTGGATTTGGTGATGATAGGTTACCATTCATATCTTCAATACCTACAAAAGTAATTAAGATATCTTTATTAGTGTCTACAGCACCTAAAGTAACAGTAATATCTTTACCTTCTCCTGTTAATGAATCAAGTCCTAATAGATTTAATGCCACTGGAGTTCCATCAGCATACTTAGCTGTTACTGAAGCTGTTGTGCGATTTATAACTTCAGAGAAATTAACTTTAGCAGTTGTGTTGTTTGTATATGTTGTCCCAACTAGAGTAGGCTTCACAGTATCTTTAGCTGTTATAACTTCCGCATAGTTTCCTAGTTTATTTCCATTTAAGTCTTCAACTTTATCAGCTGCCATATTGAAATCATAGCGACCATTAAATTTAGCTGCTGTTGCTGCAGTTAAAGTCAATACTTTACCATCTTCTGATAATGAACCTGTTAAAGTACCAGGGTTAGAAGCAGCTACAGAGTTTGTAGTTAAAGGTGTTACAGTGAAAATATTAGATACTAGTGTTCCAGCCGCCACATCACTGATAACTGAGCTTGTTTTCACAGGCTTGTTAAATGTTACTTGTACTTCTTTAGCGTTAATCGCCTTTAAACTTTTAAAGAATAAAGCATCATAATTGCAAGGTTTTTTATTATGTGATATTTACTATTAAATGAAATATATACCTTTATTTATTTAAACTTCCAAGATGCAACTGCCTAATGATCCTTACTTGTCTTCGATCTTTCTTGTATTCTTTTGTTAAATGACGGCTATATTGTACACTATAGAGACAATCATATATGGGGAGATGGTTAAATGAGATCAGTCGATGAGATTGAACCACTTCTTGACCAATTGGAACATTGCATTGCGGATGACTTAGAAGATCAAGATCTTGATTTTAAAGAGTGGGATAACAGAAGCTTCAATGATAATGTCAAAAAAATAATTCATATGGCCATTTGCATGGCAAATGGCGGTGGTGGACATGTTGTTTATGGTGTAGCGGACAAAGTTCAAAAACGAATAAATGCAATCAGAGGGGTTCCTAGCGATTTAGATTTATATGCCCTACAACAAAGAGTTTATGAAAAGACCGATCCCCATTTATCTGCTGTTTTCAAGCTCATTTCCGTTCCAGAAGGAACAGGAACATTACTTGTAGTTAGTGTTACCGGTGAAATGGCCCCTTACACAAATACGGATGGCTCAGCAAGCATACGGAAGGGAGATCAATGCATTCCTTTGACGGGCTCTTTGCGAAAAGAAATGGTTGGATCTTCAGTTGCTCTAGATATTACTGCTGAGATTATTCCTGAAGAATGGACAAGTCTCGTTTCAGCCGCAGCATTGGAAAAAGTGAGAGAAAAGATGGTAGAGGTTAGCGTGCCAGAAGACTTATTGAATATGGATGATTTAAATCTGTTGAAGTCTATTGGAGCTTTAAAAGGACGTTATTTCACAAAAGGAGGATTACTCATTTTTGGTAAAAGTGAGGCAATCCAAAGATTACTACCAGAGTACAGATGGGCGTATAGAAAAATGAGAAATGATACAGATTACATTGGCCGTGATGAAGGGTATCAACCTATACCCGTTGCTCTCCATGAGCTTGAACGTTATCTAGCAACCAATAACCCAATAATTACTGTGGAATCAGGATTGTTTCACCAGGAATTCAGTACCTATCCTAAAATCGCAATCAGAGAGGCTTTAATGAATGCGTTTACTCATCGTGATTATAGAATTTTTGGCACAGTAATGCTAAAACAATACCCCGACAAGCTTATCTTAACTAATCCCGGCTCATTTATTGGTGGAATTAATTCTGAAAACATTTTACATCATCCTTCAGTTCCTCGTAATCATCATCTAATGGAACTTCTTGATCGATTACACTTAGTAAACCGAACGAATATGGGCGTTCCTCGCATTTATCGTTCTCTATTAATTGAAGGTAAAGAGCCTCCTAGTTATCGAGAAATTGGAAATAGTATTGAATTAAACTTAATCGCATCATCACTTTTTCCTGATTTCAAAAAATTTATATCTGATTTATCCAAAAAGGGCGTATCTCTAGATGTTGATCATCTTCTGATTCTTCAGTACTTACTCAGACATGAACAAATAGATACTCATATAGCTATGAGAGTCGCTCAACGCGGACAAGATCAAGCAAGAGAACTTTTAAGCAATTTAACAAATGATTTACGTCTTCTTGAAGCAATAGGCAGAGGCAAAGGACGTTACTATACCCTTTCAAAGATTACTTCTGATGCTCTGAAAGGTAAGATGAGTTATGAACGTCAAATTAATTTGGATGACGAAGCCGTTAAGATGAGAATTTTAACCCTTTTGAGAGATGAAGATCTTACAAATAAAGATATTAGAGACATGACAGGTTGGGATAGAAAAAAAGTTTATAGCATTGTCAAACAGCTTGAATCTGAGGGTGTCGTAATGTTAGGTATAGGGAGAGGAGCTAAATACACTTTGCTTCCTAAGACAGACTAGTTTTCAAATTTCATATATAGAACGGAACAATTAATGGTCCATTTCGGACCTTTAATGACAGTTTGGGACAATTAATTGTCCTGTAATGGGACTAAACTTTATAATGAATTTCTTAAAACGCTGATATAACAGTGTTTCTACTCTTTTTTAAAGGACAATTAAAGGACAATTAATGGTCCTTTAATTGTCCTTTTCCTAAATAATAAATACTCGATATAATTTCCTTTCCAATTCCACCGTCATTATAGTCACTTTCTATAATCATAAGCAGTTCTTTGATTTTCATTTATTTTTCTGTATTATTCCGTATAGTATAAAGGAGTGTTTTCAGAATTATGGCATGTCAATTGGATTCACTGATTTACGAAGAACAAAATGATGTCAATTATGATGTTGATTCATCGCCCCTCGCATGGGAACATTACAAAAAGGTATACGATACAAAACAGTGGCCGTTAATAGCTAAATTCGATTTAAATAATATACGACTACGTAGGTTCAAACATGAGAATATTACGTATACTAGACTTTTAGTACGTATCAAAATAGATAGTTCCTCTTTCAACGAAGAGAGAAAGTGGTCAAAATTCACTTTAGGTGGAGATTGTGATTTTAACTTTAACGAGAAAAAAGTATCTAAATTCAAAAAAATATTAGGAGAAAGCAACGAGCTTTTAAATTATTGTTCTAGAAGACATCACACACTTCTGAACTTCTCAATCATGCCAGCAACAGGCGGAATGAACAGTTTTAAAGGTATTAAACCATTTGATAGATTAGATACTTTTGTTTATCATCTAAATCAATATTATACTAAAAAAGACGAATTAATACTCAGTAATTCTAGATACAATAAGCAACCACTAATAGACTTTCTAAATACATTTGATAACATCTATGATTATTGTAAAAAAATCTATTTTCTCAGTAATAAGGATTTTGTCGATAGACTAATTCTTGAAGGTGAAAGACCATTACTAGTTCCTAAAGACGTTGTTAGATATATGCAATTAGCCAAAGATTATTGGAATGAAAAGGAAAACTCCTGGAATGAGATGAATTTATATGACAGTAATCCAGATAGTAATAATCATTAAAATTGAAATGATTCTCTTTTGCGCTCAGAATATTACCTTTTCTGCACCATCATACGTAACTTCCAAATTTTATTGCACTAACGTAATACAGAACTATATATCTTACTGATGCTACTTCGCATAATTTTCTAACGCTGTTAAAGCTCGACATTAAAGAACGAGATGCGTTTTCTTCACGCAGCTTCGCACATCAATTATCCTAAAGCTCAAATAAGTAATCAAAGATACACAAAAGGCTCCAGTTTGAATGATCAACCTGGGGCCTTTAGATTTTACTTATGGAAATAAATTTGTTTTCCGCTTATAATGTCGCCTCTTATATCTAAATACAGATAATCATCGTTTTTAACAGCTGATTTAGAGCAATTCACTACCGATAACACCGTTGCCTTATTCATACCTGCATCTATAGATTTTTGAAAGTTCTCTGCGATTTCCTTTTGACGAATTTGAAAACTTACACTTAGGATTTCTTTATGTCCGTGTTCGTTTCTATCTCTTTCAAATGGTTTCTTGAGCGTCAGAACGTATAAGGTATCATGTACTTTACGAATAGAATACATCCCTTCTATACAAACGATTTTATTCGTATCCTTTTGTCCATAATTAAAACACTTTTTTAATTGCCCAGTTTCTTCTTCATAATAAAATTGACTCCAATTCACCTTTTGTCCATTGATTTGAAGAGTTATTAAATTACGTATTTGACTGTCACGAACGTCATTCTCGTCACTTTCTTCCAGCATCTTTTTTATTTCGACAATGCGTTTAAGCGTCCTAATATAGGATGTGAATCGATTTTCTAGATTCTGATTACTTAAAAGAGAAGTGGGTTTATTTTCAGCTTGTCTATTTGAAATAGACATTCCTCTACGTTCTTTGTTATTTAAATCAATCTGAAATAGGAACTTGCCTTCACCGATCTCAGTGAATGCTCCATCTGAATCTTTACATAGTTGTCGAAACAGTCCAATCCCATTGAATTTGCAATCCGCTTTATGATTCCAAGTTGCTCTTAAATGAGATCGTCTACTGTTTTTAATAGATGCCGAGACATATGAAATTTTATTTTGACAATCAACGCAACTTAATGTGTCTTTCAAATCCTGATTATTGTCTAATTCATCTAAACTCATTATTACACCTCGGGAATTAGCAACGGTCATCCGAATATTCAAATCTTCTATTCTCCTTAATTTTATTCACATTTTATTTAGCGCTACAATCAACTCTTCTCCTGACGGATCAATATAAATAGCAGTTGTTTCTATTTTTTCATGTCTTGCTAATCGTCGAATGATTTCTATCGGGGTTCCTTGCCTTGCAAGGTTTTTGCAAAAACTATGTCGAAAACGATGTGGAGAAACTGATTCCATTCCTGCTAGCATTCCGTACTTCTGTATGAATTTGTGTATACTTCTCACGTTTAACTTATCGGAACGCTCTGATACAAAAAGGTAAACTGAATCTATGTGGATTTGCTTTGAGGATTGCTTTCTAAGCTTCATCCACTTTTTTAAATTATTAGCATGCTTATGGACTAGCTTTACTACGGCATACTTTGCTTTCTTTCCATCTCGAATGATTATTCTTATATTCTTTCCTTCAGGAGATATATCTTCCATGATTAAATCAGATACCTCCTGAACCCGTAAGCCTGTATACAACATCAAATCTATAATGGCAGCATTACGAATACGCAACCATTCATTTGGTTCAAGTTCAGCAAAAGCTAGAAAACGATCCTGCTCTTTATACGAGAGCCACTTGTTGTCTTCACTAAAGTTTTCTGATACAGCAATCCGTTTGATGCGGATCATTGGATTGAGCTTTAAGCGTCCCGAGTCTTCAACGTAAATGTATAAAGATTTCAATGCAGCAATGTATTTATTTACCGTTACTGCACTTAACATCTTCTCATGTCGTAGATGCGTTATATAATCCTTAATAGTAATTGGCTTTGCCGACAAAACTTTATCTTCGCTACCTAACCATTCACAAAACTCAAATGCAATATGCTTATAGACGCTAACCGTCTTCTTGTCTTTTGCTTCCTCAGTTAAATAATTCGAGAATGAATTTACAAGATCCAAATTCTTCACTTCCCCCATTATCGTTCTCGGTACTACTAAATTTAATCGCAACCCTGTTCTCGGAACAATCTACAGGGATTTTAATTAGGATTGTTCCGAGAAGGGCTATTCTAAGAACACTAAAGTCTCACTTACTTTTAAATAGCGCTTTGATTTCATGTACATATCCATATTTTTGTAAAAAATCGATAATTGCAGTTTCGAAGATTTCACGTTGCTTTATATTTTTCTCTCTAGAAAACTCAACTATTAAGCTATTTAACAAATGACTCATGTGAATGTTCTTCCCCTGCGGTATGCCAGGAATCAGATATCTTGGTATTTGCTCGACAATTTCCGAAGCTGTAATAGTCTTAAAATCTTCTACATCATTTGTTTGTAAGCCACTAATCTTCTCATAATTTCGTTCTTCTAGGCTCCATTTGTATCCCTTCTGTTTCATGTAATCTGCTAAGGATCTATGATCAGTAAAGAATAACTTTGTTGCAATAGATTTTGCGTCTAACCCTTGGCTAAATAGATCTAAAATTTGTAATGCCTTTCCTGTATGAACTTCATGAACCTCTGAACTTGATATAATACCTTCTTTTTGTATATACGTTTTCATTTCAGGGGACCAAGTATAGTTTTTACGTCGCATGTACGCATCTACCGATCGGTAATCACTATGACCATATTTACTCGCTAAATCTTCACGTGTGCTACCTTGTTTTAGCAATAGTAGAATCTCTGTGGCTCGATCTACATCATGTAATTCAGAAACCATTGTTTTTTCCTCCCTTTACTCTAATAAGTCAACCGCATTGCGCAAGTCAACTGTCATCACGTTTAAATATATGCTAGTGGTCCGTAAGCTCGCATGTCCTAGTAGTTTTTGAATGACAACTATATTAACATCACGTTTCAATAGGTTTGTCGCAAAACTTCGTCGGAGTGTATGATTGGTAACTTTCTTTTCAATGCCGATTAATTTGCCTGTTTTCTTTATCGTAAGATTGACGTACTGCGCTGATAATCGTCCTGTTTTTGTAGTTGCAAAAAAATATTCTGAATCAGATTTTCTAACAGTTTCTAAATACTCAATAATCTCCGGCTTCAGAGATTTTGCTAGAGGTAATTTTCTATACTTCCCTCCTTTTGCTTCAATCACATGAATTACATCTAACTCCAAATCAACTGCTGATGTTTTCAACTCAACTACCTCATTTATCCTCATACCTGTTTTGGCCATTAACAATATCGCCATTCTTAAAATCGGTTTTTCCACAGCTTTTAACAGCTGATCGATTTCTTCTTCGCTTAATGAATCTTTTTGCTGTTCAATCACTTTCGCTGCATCAATTAATGCCGCTGGATTTTTTTCGACCCACTCATTCTTGAGTGCATACGTAAACATGGAATTAAGACTGGATAAGTACCTGTTCCTACTACGAGGTTTCAACTTCCTTTCTTCCGTCAAATAGTGCATATACTTCTCAACATCATTCATAGAAATTTCATCAATGTAGACAGAGCCATTAAAGTGTTCAATAATGAATACTTCAAATTGTTTTAAGTCTCTCATATAGCCTCTACAGGTTTCTTTACTAAAGCCCCTGATCTTGATAGATTGTAAATAGGCTTCTGAAACCTCTTCATAAGTCATGCTAATTCCCCCATCTCATCCAGATCAATTCCGTTATTAAAGCGATAACTAATTGCCCTGAAAATCAATCTTCGGTTCTTATCGTCTAACTTATCTATTAAGGTTAAGTCGATTTTGTTATTGGCACTGTATAGATGTAATACAAAATCTAGGAAGAATTTCTCTGTAGTTGACCAAGATTTTGAAACTCGAATGAGTTCAATTGTATTGAGAATTCCTGCATGCTTGTCTATACAGTAAGCATATTTTCTAAGTTTAGGATGTTCAGAAAAGATGAACGAAATTGTATTCCATTCTCTAATATGCATAATATTTCCTCCCTATTTAACAAAACAGTGATTATTATTGCTTGTATCGTTAATAAATAAAAGGGGTTACTGAATCTTCGATATCGTATGGATTCTACCGTGTGATTTTCGAACGTACTCGTAAGTCATGCCATTTTTCAAAAGAGTGGGTTGCATACGATCCATTAGATTTTTAAAATGATTTGCCTTGACCCAATTTTTGTCTTTAAAGTCTTCTTGTGAAACAAAAGTCTTTAGTAAGGTTAGAACTTCATCCGCTGTCCCTTCTATTATTTCACGAGTCATTAAACATTTTTCTATCGCTAACCCAATTAAGCTACCTTCTAAAGCATCCTTTGCAGCTACAGAATGATTACTCTCAAAAGCCCTCATAAACGCACCTTCTTCAAATCCAAAGTGCTTCTCCGCAGCTACAGATAACAATGCAAAGTCAGCTAAGCGTGGTAGATTATCAATCTTAATTGTCGGTAGGTCGGTTATGGATTTGCATAAAACGTCTATAAATGCTCCAAATATTCTTGGCTTTGCCTCGTCAAACTGTTCCCAGAAAGTTTTCTCATCTTTTCTTCTACCTCCTAATACAGGTAAATTGATTATGATGGATCTACTTGCGAAGTCCGAACGATGGGCAATATAATCAATACCATTAACAATTGCCGGTCTCATACTAGACATTATAAATTCTTCACCATTCGTATAATAACTACGAGTAGATATCGCTGCGCCTGTAGAAAGCTTACACAGACTATCCGACGCTTCGTTACTAATATTCGACACATTGTCAAATACTGGAAGAATCGTTTCTTTTGAAAAGATTAAAAGGTCATCCTCATTCCTAGATAGAGATGCAATCTCTACAGTTTGGGGATCTACCAATCTTTTTATCACCCTTGAGTGTGTACTCTTTCCATTACCTGATATCCCTTGAAAAACGAGTATTGGAAAAGGCCCCTTTGACCTCAATACTGTCAATATAAAGGATACAAACAGAACCCAATCATGTCCTTCAACGTTAACAAAGCGTTTTAACTCATCAATACTTCCGTTTCTAACTGGCATTGGCATCTCCAATAGTTTGGAAGGACGTATGAATTTGATAGGACAACGATTGTTCTCAATCACTCGCCACCCACTAGTATCGATTTCAACAACTTGCCTTTTTGAATTAGCTAAGTCAATATAAAGCTTTCCACTCTTTTCCGCTATTCGAATAGCAACGTTTTTAATGTTCTCAGACGTCAGTTCTTCACGTGCAGCCACCATGTCAATCGCATCAGTTAATAAACCCGATGAAGGTGCTTTACCGATAAGCTCAAAGAATTCCGCACGTAACCACTTCTTAAACATTGCACTTTTCACTGCAAGATTTTCATGGATATTTCTTATGGGAATTGTGGCGTAAACTTCAGATGTCTCAGTAACAAAAAATTCTTCTGCGCAATATGCTAATTGAATCATGACTTGACCAAAAGTAAGTCCATTCTGTTCAAAACTTTGTTGAACAAGTTCTTTTTTTGTGAGTTGCGTACTAGATTTATTTGCCTCAGCATTATTTAATAGCTTATCATCCATCACGATTTTGCTCCTTTAACAATTGCCACACTTCACTTTTCGAAATATTATAAATCCTTTGCAGAAACTGAATTCCATTTCCCTTTCCACAACCCGCAAAGCATGACCAACTGCCTGTATGAACGTGAAAGCTAAAGGAGTTATTTCGATCATCGTGAAAAGGACATCTGCAACTTACCCATTCCTTTCCCTTAATATTAGATGTATGTTTAGTTAAATGCGCTAGCCAATGAATAGATCTCAGATTGATGCCATTATCATTCTGTCTATTATTCTTTTCGTCATTCAGATATACTGATGGGGAAGGTAGGATAGTTCTATGTTGCGCCAACAACATTTTAAACCACTCTGGTATTTTTGCCTTCTTGACACAATTGGGGGAGAGTATCCACTCATAGTATCCCCCTTTTGTATTTTTGGATGGCGGTGCTACACATTGTTTTTTATCTGATAAGATATCAATTCCACCCCACAATTTCATTGAAGCAACTTCTGGGTCGTAATCAAAATAGATATGAATACCTCTCCCAGTTTTCACCATCCAAGTCTCTGGTAGATCTCCGTACTCCCTTAACCTTTCTAGTAGTATCATGTCATCTACATCAACCACAATACATTTTGATATTGCTCCTGTAAGAATTCCGATGTTTTTGTTTGCGTATGTGACCACTTTACGATTTCCAACTTCAATCCCATGAAGGATATCTTCTTTACTTATCCCGCATTTCACAAACCTATTTGGCCAATTCTTTATGAGTGGTCTTTTACCATTCAATGGCATTGGTACTAGTTGCAATTCCAGTAGATTTAATGCTTCATCAACCATTATGTTGTTTTCCACCTGATCACTCCCTCGTAATAATTCCATACTTCCTTATGGTGCTAGCACATACATTACGCATCACCCCTTTCAATTAGATAATCCAATCACCTTCAATTTGAGCATACCTCAAATTCAAAATACTGCAAAAAAACCAAGAAACTTTCTTTGAGAATAAAAGTTCTATTCATAGAAAACATCTTCTTTATAAAAATGATCTGGAATTTTTAAATAAGTTTCTATACAAGAATACTCAATGGTTTCAGATATTTTAGCCAATGGAACTGTAATTGTTTTATTCAAATTGAAAGTATCTAGATTCAAAGGTATATGGGGATGCTGACTTGAAGGTGTAAAAACGATAACACTAACGCCAGATGATTTTAATCCTTTCATTCTTAAGGTCTCTTCAATTTTAGGTATTAAATTACAGTTACTTAAATATTCTACTAAGAATGTACTGTCAAAACATCCAGAGATCCCTGCAAAATATAGTTGCGCTTTATTACCTGATTGTCCTATAAAGAAGTTACTTTTTGTTCCGTTCCCCAGCTTCAATTGCTTAATCTCTTCATATTCCACGTTCCATTGGTCGACAAAGTATTGTAGACGGTTATAATAATTCTCACGATTAAGTTCATGTAATAGAGTTTCTTCAATACTGTCTGACGTTGTTAAAATTAATTTGATATTTTTCTTAAACTTATATAGTACTTTTAAGAATGCACCTAAAATATTTTCCCACCTTCTCCTAACACCGTGATTTCTAACCTTCGACTCTACTACAAAAATTATTCCTCTAAGACACTCCTTATCCTGCTGCAACTCTAGATATTTTTTATAAGTCTCAAACTTCGCACAGAGTTGCTCGTGACTCTCAGTACCTCGATCGATTTCAATGGTAAACAAATTCCCATTTAATAAGATTTCAGCATCTGGTCTATATCTGCTTACCTTTCCATCTACTTTGAATTTCTTAGCCGCATATAAATTATTCCGATGTTTAACTTCATAGCTAAAATAGTTTTCTTCCTCAAAAATATGAATACTTATGAAAAAGTCTATCAGTTGCAAATGGTGGTCGAGTTGCTTCAAGGGAGGTGTATACAGTTCGTATGAAAACTCTGAACTGGAGCTCTCTTCGGTTCCTGCCGGTAACCAACCATCATTCGACTGACCTAATCCAATATCTAGTAAGTCTAATGTGTAGTTGTAGCCCCATTGGGATAAATAGAAAATAGAAGAGCCTCTAAGTTGATTTGTAGAGCGATAAGAAGTAACCAAGTTTCGCTTACGCAAAGCTGATAAATAATTATATATAGATTTTTCCTGAGAAGTACTTAGTTCTTTCACGTTAAACACGAACTTAGCTAATTGTTTCGCGGTCATACCTCGATATAGATGAAGTAATTTAAGTAATTCATTGGATCTATCTGATAAGTTGTAAGTGCTAAATGATGACACAAGTAAGCCTCCTTAAAATTTCAAATAAAAAAGCACCAGAAGGCATGCAAATGCATGCTTCCTGGTGCTTCCATGGAAGTTATAAACTAAATATATTAATCTAATTTATTTAATAAATGATTCGTCTTTATTAGATATACAGTGACAAGATTACTTAGTAATATACTACATCTAAAATAACATATTAGATCCCAGACTGTCAACACTAAAAAGTTTATTTGTTTACTCATCAATCGCTGGATAAGATAAATACTCAGTAGCTGTGTTTTGCAAAACCGGTATACATAAGTTTGCAATTACGACTATACAATATTCCAATTTGACATAGAGCCTCTGTTGGCATGGTTCCTAATCCAGGGGCTAGATTAGCCTGCGAAAGCGATGAGTACCTACTCTCCAAGTAGAGTTGAAAAAATATGTACTTTCATTTTGCACTATACGTTAAAAGATAAAAAGGTCCGAATACTTCTTTATTTTAATTCCGATATCAATTCAGAAAACTATTCCATGAATAATCGGTGTTTATCTGCATCCCTAAAAAAGATAAAGTTTAAACATCGATTTTCATATTTGTGTAAATACACATGTCCGTTAAATGACTCGCTGCCAATTAGAACTATTTTCTCGCCACTGATAAAATTAAACAGTAAACAAGATTTCCTACTCTATTACTAAGTAATCTATATTACCTCATGGATTACTTAACAAAAGAGTGCTGTCTCATGGACTTTTCTGCATTCATCCAGCCATTAACAAAATCCCCGACAATATTGCCCTTGAATTGACTAATATACGACTGCAATTAAATTCCCGGAGCTATTAATTATGAGATATTATTGTAAGGTAAACGGCTTATAACTCGTAATATTAATTTTTCTGTATTGTATGGACAATCCTATTTCAGATTCCAAGTTATTGACTATTCACATCAAGCTTATACTACAATCTACATATTGAGAGAATTTCGAAAGAATGAATAGTTCTCAAAAGATTATAGTGAATTCATTTACTCCCTATACGAGAGAGCCCACATTTAACGTTTGCAAATTGAGAATTGTTGATTAACAAATGACATTCATGACGGTTATGACGATGAAATGGCAGCATTTAAAGACTGTATGAAAAACCATTGTACAGAGTTGAGCAATTTAAAGTACACATTTTTGAAACCTTGATATGGCTCTCAATGGCTATGCTCTACACGCCAGTAATAAGTCACAGCAAGAGCTTTCTGCTTCTGGGGAGACCCAAACTACCTTTCCATAGTCGTAACGTATAATATGGTTGCAACACAGTCCACACACTCTCGCTAGACTATATGTCTTAATGCATTTTTCATAAAGCGACATTAAATTATCTGAGTACCATTCTTTAGATTTTAAAATCTTATTTTAAAAAGGAGCTACATACAAATGAATGATAACTTCCCTATGGATTTCAAAATTACACTTCATAGTGCAGATGAATTAAATCGTTTGATCGATTATCTTGCTCAATCTGAATTCGAATTATGTTTATCACCAATGTCTAATTTTAATGAATCTAGTAATGAACGAGATACCAGCAAAAGAAAAACTTTGCAACGTTTAACTCCCCACAGTAGTGATCTTGCAGAGAGAGCTAGAGTCTTTTTAAATACAAAAGACATCACTGATTTTCGAGCAAAATCATCTCCATTAGACCAGATACTAAAAGACCGTGAAGATTTCCTAAAGAGGTTTATTGAGATTCGAAATGAATCTAAAAGTGATTGATATCAAATTTGAATTCTATTTGATTTATACACTAGGTTTATATTAATCGCCTAAAATTGTCATGTATGTATGTATGTATGTATGTATGACGACGATGACGATACATTTTAAGAAATTCGAATCTCCGCTCTAACAAAGGTTCGTATAAACAACATTTTAAAAATGGTTTTCAAACAGAGAATACACTTACTATCTTCAACCTATGAGAGTGAATAAGCTATGCTTACCAACTCCTCTATTGATGAGAATCTTCATTATTACAACGTTGATTGAGTTATCTGGTTAGCATCTAAATTGTAGGTGGTACAAGTACTTAGCACTTAATGAAATTCTGTTCAACGAGCATCTTGCGAATGACTTTAAACAGTGATCAAAAACAGCACAAAGCCCTCTGACCAAGGGGTTGATTAAAGGGCACGTAGGTTATCTGATTATGTATGTAGATAATGAAGGGGATATATGGTATATGGACATTCGTGTTAATTGGTCCTCAGTAAAATGTACACTACAGCCGATATTATATTTGTTTATCGGCAAAAAAATAAACCCCTCTGAGCCTGCCAACATAAGAGTGGTTTATTCTCACCATTTGTGCGAAACGCCTTTAAAACGGATGCTATTTACTGACTAAACCCAGTGTGCCTAATCCACTCAGTTTAAACCGCATCCAATAATACTTTAAGTATAACATGTAGGATTATGACTGTCACGATCCATATGGTTAGCCTTCCATTCTATTGTCTCTGTCTGTAATCTTAAAATTTTCAAAGGTATGCAATTTTGAAATGAATAGTAGTGTTTAAATTGCATGTGGTCCAGTGCAGATTGCTTATCTCAAATTGTATATAATCCAGGTATTAACTACCAAACTCATTCAGTTACAATGGGTGTTATAGAGATAGCAAAGGAGGAAACCAATGAATATCTATATGCTTAAAGTCCACATAATAGAATGGATGCGCCATCTAGTTCACTTTATACTACTCTATTTCAAATCATCACAGGCAGTTCGTATGGAAAACATCGCTCTTAGAAGCCAGCTCGCGTTGTACGTTCAACGCTATGAGAAAGAAAAATTACCATCCCCTACGCCGACTTCGGTATTCCGGCAACTCTGGGTATTTCTTTCAAAGTATTTAGGTAACTGGAAAGGGCTGATCCTAGTTGTGCAACCGGCAACTGTCATCGGGTGGCATCGGACCGCCTTCAAATTTTATTGGCGAAAGAAATCGAAGAAATTAGGCAGACCTACCATTTCACCTGCGACCATCCACTTGATTAAACGTATACATAAGGACAACCCATTATTGTCACCGGAGAAAATTCATGAAAGGTTACTTGCTTTAGGGATTGAAAAGACGCCAGCTCCTAACACGATCGCCAAATACTTACCGACCACCAAGAAGCCACCTTCTCAAAGACAGCTGCAATCCTGGAAGACGTTCTTAAGCAATCATCATCACGAGTTGTGGGCGACTGATTTCTTCACCATTCCCACATTAAAATTCCAAGTGCTGTATGGGTTGCTCATCATTAACCATCAAAGCCGGGAAATTGTCTTCTTTGGAGTTACCACTAATCCAACAGCTGAATGGACCATCCAACAATTCCGAAACGCAACACCTTTCGGCAAAGTCCCCAAGTATTTGTTACATGACAACGACCCAATTTTCCGTTCAAAAGCGTTTCAATCATTTCTACAATCATCGGCAATCGTTTCGAAGAAAACCGCCTATCGATCACCCTGGCAAAATGCGTACGCTGAAAGAGCCATTGGAATAGTGAAGAGAGAACTGTTGGATCATATCATCCCACTCAATGACAGGCATCTACATTCACTGTTACGGGAATACATCAGCTATTACAACAATCATCGAACACATCAAGGCATTAATGGCAAAACGCCAATTACTTCACTTGCCTATCTACCGTCCTCAGTAGAAGAAACAAAACTGGAATCAACATCTCTATTAAACGGTCTTTATCACTCTTACAAAAAAACTGGTTAATTCCATTACACTAAAATTTAAAAAATATCCTGTGAAAGGCTTATTTGTCATGCCTTTCTTTTTTATAGTCACTTTACGAGCATATTCTTTTAGCGAAAAACCAATTCGGTTTCTTATATCTACTAGTCAAAAAGAAGATCTAACCAGTGAATTCTTAGGGATTTCTGTGCGGGTTTACTTTTTAAAGGCGACACCCAACGAATTTTGCGAGTAAATTCGTCGGATGGACTTTTTGAAGGCGACAGGTGTTGAGTGTACGGGTTAGTTTCTTTCATGGTTTCTCCTCCTAAATTAGAAAACGTCCTCACCCGGTTGAATGGATGAGAACGCTTCGTGTATTCAGGATTATAAAATATATTTTCAAATCCAGTTGGTACGGTTGTGAAATCAAAAGAAAACCCCTCTAACCGTTACTCGATTAGAGGGGTTCTACTTCATTCACCTGTCAAATTGTCTGACTAGTGCTTGGTTTTTGTGGTCCGCAGTAGTATGCTTTTCTAAATCTCTATTACTTAACTGTAATAGTAGTGTTACCCTTTAATGCATTTCCTTCACCATCAGCAGTTACAGGAGAAGTTTCAGTACCGACTTTAAGAGTTGTTGCATTTCTCAAGTCATATACGACTCCATTTTGTGCTGCTGTGAATGAACCAGTAGAGATTAGGATATCTGTACCTGCAAGGTATCCAGCCACACCATCTACATCGATGTAAAGCGTATCATCTCCACCACCGTAAGCTAAATTCGCACCTTGGTCTACTAATTGGTTAACAGTTAATACATCTTTACCTGTTTCCCCACCAGTACCAGCAACAAGGTTAAGTTGTGCAGAGTCTACAACTTTACCGTTTAGAGTTACTTTTAGGTCAGTAGCTGCAATAACACCCGCTAATGCTTCAGTGTAACCTAAAGTTAAAGACCCGTTAGTGTTTAGTGAAGCAGTTTTAAGCTCAGGCATAACATCGTCAACTAAAGCAACTGTGTTATCCACAAACATACTAGCCACATTGCCAGCAGTATCTTTAATACCAGATACATTTAGAGCGTAGTCTCTTGATTTAGAGATAGAACCAGCTGGTAAATGTAAGTGAATTACATAGTTAGGAGCAGTTCCAGTAACAGTTACATAAGTACCTGTTGGAAGTGGAGCTCCATCCAAACGATAGTTGTTTAAGTTGATTGCACTTGAGTTATCAAGATTAGCTTCAGTTACAGCAACTTGAATTTCATTGTTTGCAGCAGGAGTAGCAGAAACGATAACTGGTTTTACTGTGTCACCAGAAGTGTTCGTGCCAGCTTCTACATTAAATGTGTTTACTGAAGAGTTACTGCTGTTAGTTGCAAGGGATAGGTCAGCAGCTACCCCACTTGGTAAACGCAAAGTGAATGAAGAAATGTTTGCTGCAGTAGTTATAGTTGTATTTAATGGAATAACTAACTCAGTATTATCATTAGGGTTTACTTGAGCAGCTGTCATTTCTGCATTTGTTAAATAAGTTGAAGTAACATCGTTACCATTATTATCAATTAATTTAAGAGTTCCAACTGTTGAAACAGCTTTAGAAACTCCTTCGTTGAATTTAACAACAACAGCACCGTTTGTTAATGCAACTCCTCCATAAGTTGCTCCAGTAGTATCTGCTTTTTTGAAGCTTGCAGATGCAACAGAAGGAGCTGTAGTATCTTCAGATATAGAAACTACACGGTTAGTAGTATTTAAAGTGTTTCCAACAGAATCTTCAATAGAATCTGTGAATACTAGAGTTCCAGTAAATACACCATTATTGAATGGTAAAGCAGGTGTATTATCTAGAGTGATTTGGAATACACGGTTGCTAGTATTAGCTTTTGGTGTTACAGAAACAATGTTTGTTGGAGCAATGTTAGTGTAATTTCCATCTAGTAAACGTACAGAAGTATTACTTAGAGATGATGTTTTCATAGCTTTGTCAAAAGTTACTTCCACTAGATTATCTCTAACAACCTTCACATCGCTAATAGTTGGAGCTGTAACGTTAGAAGCAACTGTAACAGAAGTTTTCACTGGGTTTGGAGTCAAGAAGTTTCCAGAAAAATCTTTGAAGTTCAATAACTCAACTTCATAAGTTGACCCTGAAGCAAGGTTTGCACCAGTTGTAACTGTTAATTCAGTCGGGTTGCTTCCTGGAGCAACAGATGCCGCTACACCGTTTACTTTTACAACACCAGACGTTGCTACAACTGGCTCACTGAATTTCAAAGTAACGTTGTTTGTAGTTGTTTTTGCTGAAGCAGAAGCAGATACAAAAGTAGGAGCTACACTGTCACTTACAGAGATAGTGAAAGTTTTTGCTTCAATTGCTTCCTTAGCAGCAGTTTTCACTCCATCAACTGCGAATTTAAATGGAGTTGCAGCACCACTGATAGAGAATGAAGTTTCGATATCATTAGTCGTAGTAATTACTACAGTTTTACCATCTTCTTGTAGTTCAGCAACAGCTGTTGCATCTACAGTAGATAATTTAACCGGTGAAGCATCACCTGTACGTTGAATAAAGTATAAATCTTCATTCTCAGCAGTTGTTTTATCAACTGCAACGCTGAACTTAACTTCAACTTGTTTAGCGTTAATCGCCATTACAGATTCAACTGCTACAGAACCTGGAGCTACAGGATCTTTAGTTATAACATTTCCATCTTTATCAAGAACTGTACCTTGAGGAGTCAAAGTAACTTTCTTTTCATTTTGGAAAGCTTCTTGAGTTTGACCTGCAGTTGTAAGTTCAGTAGTAGTTTTAAGAACTAAGTCTAATCCTTTAAAAACCATACCATTAGAAACGATAAAGAAATTAGCATCTTTAATAATAGCCTTTTGTTGAACTTTTGTTAGTGCTTTGAATTGAGTAGTAGTGTAAAACACTCCTGTTTCAATATTGTAAAGACCAGTTTTTGCAGTTGGGGTTTCAGCGGCAAACGCGGCAGCAGGTGTTAAAGCCGATGCAGCCAAAGCAGCAGTCAATGTTAGCGATAAAGCTTTTTTCATGTAAATACCTCCATATAATTAATGCGTTTTTTTGAATAAACCTTAAGTCTAAAGGGGCTATGCTGCCCCTTTAGACTTTTGGGTAAGTGCAGATTGAATTAGTTAATTGTCATAGTGATGGTAGATGTAGCAGTTTGTGCTTTACCATCTTTATCCGTGATTGTAGCAGTTACTTTATTAAAGTTTCCAAATAACTCAGTAGCAGCAATTTTGAAATTGTATTTTCCATCAACAACAGCAGTTTTAACTGTTTCAGTTGGATCAGCACCAGTGAATGTCAACACTACTTCTGAAGCAGTAGAGTTTGCAACTGTACCAGCAATATTGTATTCAGCAGCACCAAGGAACTCAAGACCTAATTGGTTTTGTGCAATTCCTGTTGCAGAAGTGATAGCAATTGTTTCATTTCCAACTGGTGGTGTTACCGGTGGTGTAGTACCAGCATTCGGCAATACATCTACAGCTACATCTTTAGTAGCAAGAACAGCTTGGTTGTTGTCATTGCGGACTGCGAATGTGATGATACCTTTTGATCCAGCTTTAACTGGAAGACCAACATAACCATTTACAGCATTGCTGATTCCAACGTTGCTCATGTCTTTAGTGTTAGTAGTTACATAAGCATAAAGAGTTCCTAGGTACTCATCGCTGTCAACGCCTGTTCCAGGGTTGTATGATCCGTTGTCGTTCTTATCAAGGTAAAGACGACCTGTGTTATCAATACGTACTTTGTTTACTGGAGAGATGTTCAACGCAATACCATTCACAACATCGTCTGAACCTGCAGCAGCCGGTGTGATATCAAGAACGTCTTTGTAGTTAACTTGCTTGATGTAGTTAACTGTTGGAGCAGTCTTCCAGTTCACAGTTTGGATGCTAGCAGCACCAGAAGTTACTGTTACAGATACCTGGTCAACCAACTTGCCGTCCTTATCATAAACAACTACGTTTGTAGTTCCAGAAACCTTGTTGTTAGCTGGCTTAACTTCTAGCTTAGCGTTTGTAAGAGTCGCTTCGCCATTTGTGTTGCCATTAACAGTTACGATTTTGCTGTCGAATTTCACTTTGTAGCCAGCGACATCAGCAGTGCTGATATCTCCATTGAATAATCCTTCAGAAGTGTACTGCTTCAAAGTATAGTTAGCAACTGTGTCACGCTCATCGAATGTGTTGATGATGTTATCTCCATTGAATGTGCCGCCTTTAATCATTGTTGATACTTTGTTGTTCACTTCAGTAGTTTGAAGAGTCAACGTACCGATGACGTTATCGTTAGCATCCTTGTAAATAACAGATCCAGTTTGTCCGCCTTTAGCAACATCGAATGTGTGCTGGATGACGCCTGTTCCGAATGTAGTAGTCGGAGCAGTCTTGAAGTCAACGCCTTGCGGGAATGATACTTTTACTGTTCCAGCAGTTGGAAGGAAGTCGTCACCATACTGGTCAGTTACAGCTACTTTGAATGTTGAGAATCCACCAACGATTGGTTTAACAACACCAGCGCCTGCAGCTACAGCTGTAGGTACACGCTTAGCACCTGCAACAGTGATATCGCGAGTTACAGTTGCGTTACCATATTTGTAAGTAATAGTTGCAGTTCCAAGACCAACAGCTGTTACTTCGTTGTCTTTAACAGATAGTACTGCTTCGTTAGAAGAAGTTACTTTTACATCCTTAAGGTTTTTAACGCCGACGATTGTCTGGCCGTTTCCAACGTAGAATGAGTCGATGACTGCTGTTTCACCAACAACCAAAGTCTTGTCAATTTCCATATCTTTGTTTGCATTGTTAACCAAAGTCAACTCAGTTGAAGTCGTTGCAGCGTTATCCAAGTTACGGACTTCGATTTTAGTCATTTCAGATGTTAGGATAGTAGAGTCTTTTGAAACTACTGCCTGTACATAGTAATCACCGATTTTTTTGATAGTCTTCAATTTGCCTGTCGTGCTTGAAGTAGAACCGTCAAACAATTCAGTTGTCGGTTTCATATCCTTATCATAAGCAGTGAACTTAACTTCATAGCCAGCTGTGTTCAAGTAATCGATGTCAGTAGCAACGCCATCGATCATTAGAGTCAAGCGCTGGTTAGCAGTATCGTCGTCATATACTTCAGATTTAACTGAAGCTGCTTTAGGTCCGAAAGTATAAGTTACTTTGAATTCTTTTGTTTCTTCACCCAATTTAACTTTTACAGTCGTTGCTTTGTTAGGTGCCAATTCACCAGTCAAAGTTACTGTAGCTGATTTACCGTCAGCAACTGGAGTTACAGAAGCAACGCCGTTACCTTCAACAGTGATGTCAGCAGCTTTAAGTCCTGTTAGGCCAGCACCTTTAAGCATAAGTGTTTTTTGGTTTGTAGCGTCAACAGAAGTAACATCTGCTGCTACGTCTGGAACTTCGATTAACTCTTTAAGAGCGAACAAGAACTTAGCGAAGTCTCCGCGTTTGATGTTGTTTTGTGTACCGAATTGTTTAGCATTGATACCGCTAGTTACTTTGTTAGCAACTAAAGCGTCAACTGCTGCATCATAACGGTCAGATACATCAGAGAAATCATTTTTAGTAGTTCCAGCTTCAAGCTTGAAAGCTTTTTGAAGCATAAGAGCCGCTTCTCCGCGAGTTACGTTGTCTTCAAAGCCGAATTTAGTAGTTGTTTTACCGCTGATAACTCCAGCAGCTTTCAAAGAGTTGATTGCTAAAGCACCGCGCTTAGGTACATCAGAGAACCCAGCAGCTGGAGCTTTTTCATCATTCAAGTTAGCTGCAGCAGCGATCATGATTGCAACGTCACCGCGTTTGATTTGGCTGTTGATGCCAAATTGAGTTGCAGTTAGACCTTGTGCGATGTTGTTAGCTACTACGAATTCTACAGCCTCATTATAAGAAGCAGGTACGTCCGTGAATGCAGAAGTTGTTACGTTAGCTGATGCCACTGGTACGATTGCCGAAGCGACCAAAGTAGCTGTTGCAGCAGTTGCTACAAACTTTTTGTAAGATTTTGATTGTTGAGCCATTGTGTAGTATTCCTCCCTGTTTTAGGTAATCCAATTTCATCGGTGTTGCCACCAACGGTGAAACACAGTTTAACTATACCACCACTTTCTCTATAAATCTACAAATCTTCAAAAAGATTTCAAGAATTACAGACAAATTGCAGTATCTAAACTCTTATTCTATTATACATAAGTCAAAAACGTTTGCAACCTGTATGTGGTAACTTTAAACATTTCTATTCGATTACAATTTGGGACTTATATTGCCACCACGGGACACTGCTGTGACAGTAATAAACAGAGATACTGACAGAATGCATATAGATCACACATAATCTATCATCTTTCAGTTTGTATATTCCCACTCAACTCTAGAAAAATAAAAACAGCCTTGAACCGATTCAAGGCTGTTTTTATTATTTTTTATAATTCTGGACGTATATCTCCATCCCGGGATACAACCGTCACAACCGCCAGCAAGAACGCCAGCCAAATCGAAACAGAAGGTGCTGTCAGCACATGACCCGCTGTATAACTGATACCAATTCCGATCAAGAACGAGATTCCTGTGAGAATGCTGAAGTAATTAAAATTTTGTTTGAGGTTCATAACCAGTTTCACAATGAAACTTCCAGCAAACCATATAATCGGAGCGACCATATAAAGGAAGCCAACTATTCCGAATGAGAAGAACCAATCATGGAAGTCCATTTCAATCATCTTCAATGGTTTGTGAGGTTCTGGTGCATCATAGTTTCCGGCGAAGCCCATTCCGAATAACTTCTGACTGATCGGTGCATCTTTGAACTGTTCGACATAATTCGCTTTATAGGTTTCCCGGCTGCTGAATACTAGATTCTCAAATTGTTCGCTTGAGATCAGCGGTTCCTCGTCTTCCCCGTCTTCAGGAAGAATTTCGTTGCCATCCGCGTCGAGTTCGACAGGCGGCTTTTCTAGGGAAATCCCGAGAATGTCGAGATGTGCATACATATTGCCGAATACTGGTGTAAACGGTGTTGCTACGATCAGGACAATCAATAGAAGCAACGAGACAAACGAATTGGCTTTGACACGTTGTCGAGCCGGGTATTCTTTTGTCGTAATGAGTAACAGCAGACTTCCGAAGAAGATACTTAATAAAACGATCAGGATCCCGCCATAGCCAACTTTCGTTCCGAGCCCGAGCATTGCGATAGATAGCAATACAAATGGCAGCCAGTGCAGCAGCTTTCTAGTTGTCGTTGTTTTATAGACTGCAAAGAGTGCAGTGATCGGCAGCAACATCGACATCGAAGCTCCGATTTCGTTCCCCGCATAGAACCAGCCGGTCCACCCTTCTTTCGAGCGGGCATAGTTTGCCATGCTCGTTCCAGTGAGATGAGCGATGATGAATACGACGCTGATTGTGAGTGATGCAATCAGGAAATAGTTGATGAGCTGCCGTGCGTTGTCGGAGCCATCTTCTTTTTTCATTGATTCTAGTAATAATATGAAACCGAAGAGTAATACATGGAAGTAGACGACTTTGGTGTAGTAGGTCAGCTCTTGCATGATGTAGAACGGTTCTTTGACGGTGTATCCGACGATGAAGTTGATGATGACGAATACGGCCAGACCTGCTAGGTATAGTAAGTAAGTCCGCGCGCGTTTGCTTTTCCGTGATTCGTTGACGATCCAGATGGCCATGATGCCTAGGTATGCCAGGCGTATGATGACGCCGAGTGTCAACGGAAGGTCGATGAACAAGAGCGACGCTGTCGTTAGTACGTCGATGATCGGCTGGATCATGACGAAGGCGACGAGCGCGAGCATGATGTTGTGTCGGTTAAGTTCCATTGGGGCAGGTTCCTCTTTCGTATATGGTTTAGTTTAATCTTCTTCTATATAAGATTAGATGATTGCAAGTTACTTAGTTGATCGGAGCGGAAGGCGGCGACTCCGGAGGGATCAGCGAAGGCTGAAGACCCCGCAGAAGCGAAGCGCCGAGGAGGCTGAAGTCGAGCCCCTCGGAAAGCGTCCGCCTGCAGCGCAGATCAACGTGCTAATGAAATTTAACTCTCGCACGGGATGCCGGGTCCCGTCACAATTCGCAAAGAACGCAAATGGTGTCGGGACCAGGCACCCTTGGAGTTCAGTTCTTTGAGTTACCTAGTACGTGTGTGCGGAAGCCGGCTTGTTCCCACTTTGTACGCTCGATGCAGTTTTTGGCGTCGATGAGGAGTTTGTTCTTCATGAGTTCGCCTACTTTTGCCGGGTCGAGTTGTTTGAAGCTGTCGTGGCTTGTTAGGATGACGACTGCGGATGCGTCTTTTAGAGCTTCTTCCAAGTTTTGAGTTTGCTCATCGATGTTGTTGACTTTGATGTGCGGGTCGTATGCTGAGACAGTTAGGCCTTTTGCTGTCATCTCTTCGATGACGTCGAGTGATGGACTTTCGCGCATGTCGTCGATGTTGCCTTTGAAGGCTAGTCCTAGTACAGCGACTTTCGGATGTTCGGCATTCAATGCGGACAACAGATCTACAGTGAGTTGTGCTGTGTATTCCGGCATTCCATCGTTTGTTGTACGGGATAGGTGGATCAATTTTGCGAGTTCTGGATTTAATTCAACGAGGAACCATGGGTCTACTGCGATACAGTGACCGCCAACACCAGGGCCTGGCTGGTGAATGTTGACTCTTGGATGGAAGTTCGCGAGGCGAATGGCTTCCCAGATGTCTACGTCGATTGTTTCTGCCAGTTTCGCGAGTTCGTTTGCGAATGCAATGTTGACGTCGCGGTATGTGTTTTCCATTACTTTGACGAGCTCCGCCGTTGTATCGTCTGTTTCATGCAGCTGCCCTTTAACGAATGAGCGGTACAGTTCAGACGTTGCACGCGCAGATTCTTCATTCACTCCGCCGATGATCCGGTCGTTTGTGACAAGTTCTTCGAATACTTTACCTGGGATAACTCGTTCAGGTGAATGGGATACGAGAAGGTCTGTGCCGATTTCAAGTCCTGTCGGGACAAGTTCCGGGATTACGATATCTTGGACAGTCTTTGGTGGGACTGTTGATTCCAAAATGACGAGGTTCCCTTTTTCGACAAACGGCGCAATGGATTTTGCTGCAGAGCGGATATACTCAAGGTTTGCTGTTTTGTCAGGTTTGATTGGTGACGGAACTGCAAGAATGAAGACGTCTGCTTTTTGCGGTGTTGTCGATACTGTCAACATGCCGCTGTCGATGGCTTCATTCAAATACTCTTGAAGTCCATTCTCTTCTATATGTAACTCTTTGTTGCTGATTTTCTTTACAACAGGTTCGTTGACGTCCATTCCGTGAACTTGGTGGCCGTGGTTGGCAAACATTACGGCAGTTGGAAGTCCAATATAGCCAAGACCTACGATACAAATGCTTTTTTTCATTGGAATTTGCCTCTTTCCTTCATTATAAGTTGTTGGATTAATAGTTGTTGGATTAATAGTTGTTGAATCACTGTGATTTATCAGTTAGTACGCGTACTAGAAAACGCGGCAAGTTGAGCTGCCGTTTGATGCGTTTCGGATCACTGCACAGGCGGTAGAACCATTCTGTGCCCGTTTTCCTAAAAAAGGACGGTGCCCGTTTGACAGTTCCTGAGAACACATCAAAACTGCCACCGACTCCTTGAAAGACTAGGACGTTACGGAGCCGCTCCATGTTGCGGCGAATCCATAATTCTTGTTTCGGACTTCCGAGTGCTACGAATAGGATGCGTGCTCCGCTGTCGTGTATGCGCTGTACGAGTGCTTCTTCGTCTTGTTCGTAGCCATCCGTCATGCCTGCAATCGGAATTCCCGGGTAGTCTTTTTGGATATTGGCTGCTGCTTTTTCAACGACTTCTTTCTTTGCGCCGTATAGATAGATCGGCTGCTGGTCGTCTTGCGCGAATTTCAAGAGCCGCGCCATCATGTCTACCCCAGTCACGCGGGATGTAATCGTGCCTTTTTTCAATTTCGACGCAAGCAAAATCCCGACGCCGTCCGCAATCTGGAACGTAGCGCCGTTGATGAGGTCGCGTACTTGTGGATCTTTCTGCGCGGTCATGACCTTTTCGGGGTTGACTGCGATGATTGTCGATTGTTCGTTTCTGCTGATGCGCAGACAAATTTCTTCTATGATTCCTTCGTATGTCAAAGGCGACACGTTCACGCCTAAGTAACTCTCTTTCATCTCCGGGTGCCCCCACTCAATTGCTACTTTCAATTGTCTTAGTATATCAGAAACCACAACAGCTTGCACAGCCTGTTCAGATAGTGCTAAAATTAGCCCGATAGTGTGAACAACTGGGATAATTATTTACTACTATAATGGGATTACTTTGGCACGGTTTGCGGCTGCTTACCGCTCGCTTTCCTAGGGGCTCGACTTAAGCCGCTTCCCTCGCTGCGCTCAGTCCAGGGTCTTAAGCCTTCGCTTATCCTTCAGGAGTCGAGCGGACGCTGCCGCAAACCTAAGTGTCTATTTAGGAATCTTTCTACTAGAGATTTCGTTATCTATAACAAGATCCGTTGCTCGAAGCGGAAGACGGCGACTCCTGCGGAATCAGCGAAGATCGAAGACCCCGCAGGAAGCGCAGCGACCGAGGAGGCTGAGATCGAGCCCGCGGAAAGCGTCCGTCTGCAGCGCAGAGCAACACCGTGGTCAATTATCTACAATGTACGTATATATATCTAAGGAGGATCATCATTTTGAAAATTGTACTGTCCGGCTTTTACGGATTAGGAAATACAGGGGATGAGGCGATTTTGAAGGCCATCATCGACAACTTGCGTGCGGAACTGGATCACCCGGAGATTACCGTGTTTTCCTTGTCACCGGAGAAAACGGCATCGGATCATAGCGTCTCTGCTGTGTATCGCGGATGGCGTCATGGGAATAAGGAGAAGGTCAAAGCGCTTCGTAAAGCGGACTTGCTGATTTCTGGAGGCGGCGGGTTGTTGCAAGACACGTATCCGACCAAGTTTCTTTTCGGCCCCCTTCCCTACTACTTACTTATCGTATTGCTCGCGAAGCTGTGCGGAACGAAAGTGATGTTCTTCTCTCAAGGGATTGGCCCTGTTACGAGTAACTGGGGTAAGACGTTGATGAAGGGTCTTGCGAACAAAGCCGATTTCGTCACAGTTCGGGACGAGTATTCAAAGACTTATTTGGAGAACTTGGGTGTTACAAAGCCTGAAACGGTTGTTACTGCGGACATCGTGTTTGCGTTTAAACCGGATGAAGATACGTCTGCTTATGACTCACTTAATTTAACAGGCGACGAGCGCTTGGTTGCGGTTGCGCCGCGTCCTTGGTTTGAGCATGAAGATGCGTATATTGAGAAATTGGCATGGACTCTGGATGAATTGATTGAACAACGGAAGGTTACGCCGGTATTTGTCCCGATGGAGCCGCCATATGATACAAACGTGTCGAAAAAAGTACAAGCGTTGATGAAACATGCGGATCAGACGAAGATCCTCGGTGAGCACTTTACGCCGAATCAATTCTATAACTTCATTGAACAGACGGATCTGACGATTGCGCTTCGCTTGCATGCGCTGATCTTTGCAGCGTTGTCGAATGTTCCTCATGTAGGATTGAGCTATGACCGCAAAGTCGAGAGCTTCTTGAAGCGTTCGGGGATGTGGGAGCATTCATTTGAACTCGGTTCATTTACAAAAGAAGGCTTGCTGGAACAGGCGATTTACGCGCTCGACAACAGCGATGCCGTGAAACAAAAGATGGAACCGAACGTCCAGGTATTACGAAGCGAAGCAATCCGAAACGTGGACTTGCTGCGGGAACAGTTTTTGAATGGAGGCCGTTAAGCGGTGAAAATTTTACTGGCAACTGTATATGATTATCCTCATTTGGGCGGATTGTCCGTCCACTTGACGACATTAAAAGCAGGACTTGAATCACGCGGACATGAAGTGGATGTCGTGTCGTTCACGGACGTTCCGAAATGGAAGCGTGACGGCATCGTACGCGGCCCTGCGTTTTTATTGAACAAAATGAAACAAGGGAAAGGCTACGTCTGGACGCTGAAACGCCGTCAGGACGAGCTTGCGATCTTGATTAAAGAAGCGGTGTCGAAGAAAGAATACGACATCATTAACGCGCAAGACGTATTTACGACATTTGCTGCACTGGAATCGAATGTCCCTGTTGTGAGTACGGTTCACGGTTATTTGACGTTTGAGGGAATTTCGAAAGGTTCTGTCATTGAAGGGTCTCCGGAAGCGGCTGAACTTCAAGAAGCAGAGCGTAAAGGCTATAAAGCGACGCGTGAAGTCATTACAGTGGATACACGTATTAAGGAATACATTTTGAAAGAAACTGGCGTGACGGGCAATATGATCAAGAACTTCATTGACGTTGAGTCGTTTAAGCCTGAGATTGAACGTCGTGCTGAGTTCCGGGATACATACGGATTTTCTCAAGACGAGCTGATTTTCTTTGTACCTCGTCGATTGACGAAGAAAAACGGCGTCATGTATCCGATTTTGTCACTCCCTGCTGTTGTTGAGAAGTTCCCGAATGCGCGTGTCGTATTTGCGGGAACGGGTGAAATGATGGAGCCGATGATGCAAAAAGCTGCGGAACTTGGCGTATCGGATCACATTACGATGCTCGGTGCAGTCGATCACTCGGTGATGATGCAGTATTATGCGTTAGCGAATGTGGCACTTGTGCCGTCGATCTATTCGGCGGGTGTTGAAGAAGCGACTTCGATTTCTGCATTGGAAGCGATGGGTTCTGGTGTTCCGTTGATTGCGTGTGCAGTAGGAGGATTGAAAGAGATCGTCGACAGCGGAAAAGATGGATTGCTTGTTGAAGAGCAAAACGTGGAAGAGTTGAGTGACGCGATGATTCAGCTGCTGGAAGATCCGGCATACGGCGAGCAGCTTGCTGAAGCGGGCCGCGCGAAGATTATTGAAGAGTACTCACACTTTGCTGCAGCTGAGAAATACGAAGCGATTTACTTGAAAGCATTGAAACACTGATTGCGAAGCTCCCTGGTGCGAATCAGGGAGCTTTTTTTGAATTTATTGTCAGCTGTTTGGCTGACATTAAGAAAATTGGAGGACTTTTATGGGGAAGTTAAAACAGGCAGCGCTTTGGACCGCTATGTTAGCGCTAGTGCTGAAGCTGTCGGGATTAGTGCGGGAATCGATTGTTGGAACAAAGTTCGGAGTGTCGCATGAAACGGATGCTTATTTCCTGGCGTTTCCGTTCATTACTTTAGTCGTTGCGATGATTTCCACTGGATTCAATAATGTCTTTTTACCGATGTATATTAAAAACCGCAAGTCAGGTGACATGGGTGATCATAATGCGAACGCGCTGCTGAACTGGACGATGATCATATTTGTTGCCGTCAGTTTCATCGGATGGTTCGGGGCTCCTTACTTGTTGCCGTTTTTATATGGCAACATGAAGCCGGATACCGCAGCGCTTGCGATCCCGATGACGCAGGTATTCTTCGCGTTCATGACGGTCATTGCCCTCAGCGGATTGCTGGATTCTTATTTGCAGTCACGACGTATTTTCGTCCCGTCTCAAGTATCGAAATTACTTGCGACGTTGTTTTCTGTCGTATTCGCGATTTTTTTCAATGATCAATGGGGCATCTTTTCGCTCGTTTACGGATTCATCTTCGGAACGATTTTAGGGGTTATTGTTCAATTATTTTACTTGTTCCGTTCAGATTATAAGTGGCGTTTGGAATTCAAGATGGATATCAAGTTCCGGAATGCGTTCTTGCTGCTCATCGTCCCTTCCCTGCTGAACTCGGTTGTCGGGCAAGTGAATCTGTTCGTGAACAAGGCGTTTGCTTCCGGTACGGGTGATGGTGCGGTGACGTATTTGAATAACGCTTCGCTTATCGTGAGTATTCCAAATGCAATTTACGCGACGACGCTCGCCGCCATCATCTTTACACTGATGAGTGAGCAGACGGAAGATCGCGCGAAGTTTAAAGAAACGTTTTTCCGTGGGATGGAGATTTCGCTTGTGACGCTGCTTCCGATTGCATCGGGGTTGCTCGTTATCGGGGACTCTGTCATTGCATTCATTTACGAACACGGGAAGTTCACGGCTTTCGATACGCATAAGACGCATATCGCGCTCATGCTGTATTTGCCGGTCATCGTTTTCCAAGGGATGCAGCTCATGCTGTCGAAATCGATGTATGCGCGCGGGAAAACCGCAGTTGTGTTCAGGATTAGTGTGACGACGATTTTGATTAACTTCCTGAGCAACTGGCTGCTGGTCGACCGTTTCGGCTATCCGGCGCTCGCAGTTGCGACGTCAGTCGTGAGTATTTACTTCTTCGCGGTGTCGATGGTTGTGGTGTATAAGGACCTGGGCAAGGAAGAATTGGCACGTTTCGGACGGATGGTGCCGCAAGTGCTGATTCCTACTGTGATTATGGGGCTTGTTGTTTGGGCTGCTAAGGTGTTTGTTGGGTTGGGTCATTTTGGTCCTATTGTGCAGCTGGCGACGCTGGTTCCGATTGGTGCGGTGGTGTATGCGGGGATGCTGTTTGTGTTTTATCGTGCTGGGTTTAGACGGTTTGTTGGGTTGTTGAAGCGGGGGTAACTGTTTGCATGGGCGTTTTGTGGTTGAGCGGATTTGATGGTGGCTTGATCGCTTTTGTGCTTGCTTGAGCGGGATTGGCGGTTGCTTGATCACTTTTATGCTTGCTTGAGCGGGATTGGCGGTTGCTTGATCACTTTTATGCTTGCTTGAGCGGGGTTGGTGGTTGCTTGATCACTTTTGTGCTCGCTTGAGCGGGGTTGGCGGTTGCTTGATCACTTTTGTGCTCGCTTGAGCGGGGTTGGTGGTTGCTTGATCACTTTTGCTCGGGAAGGTCGGCGGGTGGTAGACTGTCACACCATTCGCGCCCTTTGCGAATTGTGCGACAGCCTGCCTCCCTATGAATGGAGTAGCCCATAAACAATGGAGAAAAATGCATACATCCCGCCACGGTTCTGGCACTACAGGGTTTATCGAAAGGAGTGGGATTGGTGAGAAAATGGATTGTTGGGGTGCTGCTGGGGATTCTTGTGCTGGCTGGCGTTGCGGGGATCTTTTTGAAAGGGACAGTGACGAATCAGGTGTTAGCCACGAAATCGATCCATGTGATGGTCGAAATGCCGCGGTTGGTGTCGCTGTCTTTTGAAAAAGATGCGGTCCGGGACGTGGAGAATACAAAAGAGGTTACCCATACATATGCTGTACATCGATTCGGCAAGAAGGTCGGGACGTTCGAGTTAACGGAACGGACGCTTGGCAATGGGTCGAAGTTTCTTTTTGAGCGGCTGAAGAATGATGGCCGGCTCAGCCTTAGCTTAAAGACGTCTTATCACTTTAACGCAGCGAGTGATGTCCAGCTGACTTCCTGGAATCCGCGCAAAGTGGATCACCCTCACCATGATACGTTCGGAACGGATCCTACTGTGAATCCGTTCGGGAAGCTGACGATTGAAAACAATGCTTTTCAGGAAGCGGTTGTCGGGAATTCATTCACATCGAAAGAACTTGTGAAGAAATATGATGTCGGAGAAAGTCGGATTCGCGAACTCGACAAAGAAGTGCAGGATCTGACGGTGACGGATGATGGGTTTGCCCGCGGGTCGAAGGCTGACGGTCATCAGGTCGCTGAGTCTTGGGTGTTGCTTGCGGATGCGCCGTTGTTCGAGTCTGAGGATGAAGAGTATGATTATATTGACTTCGCTTTAGAGAATCAGTTTTCCCAGTTGAATTGGCTGACGATGGATGGGCCTTATACGAAGCTCCCGTTCTCGATCGATCCTGGGACGAAGATGGGCTATGGCCGTGTGATTGGCCGCATGGAAGATGATGTGGCGCTGGACTGGTATGGGAAGTCGGAGTCGCTGTTTTTTGAAACGATGGTGTTGAATTCCCGGGTGAACTTGTTGAATTACATCGCTGAGTTCGGCGGGACGCGCTGGCCGACGGAGTATACGAGCGCCTGGCTGAATAATGCGTATGGCATTAAAGCGCCTTATGTCGACACGCGGTATAACGAATACGTGGCTTTTTTCTTGGATGATACGGAGAAGAAACTCGACGACGAGGTGGATGAGTCGAAGCTGTATGTGCCGGTGTATGCGGATTACTTGCTGTCACGGATTGAAAAAGGCGAAACGATCGAAGCCGGTGACGGATTCATGGTGGTCGATTATTTCGATGAGGACCCGGAGACGGCTATCCCCCATGCGTCATTGAATCATGAGCTGGGCGGTTTGAAGATTTTGCTGACTGCGTATCGCGATACGGACGATGCGAAGTATTTAGAAGCTGCCAAGAGCGTCATGAAAGGTATTGAAGCCTTTGGCGCGGATCAAGGCGGATGGATTCGGGAGAATGGGGATTTGTGGTATCAGGCGCGGCCGGACGGCACGTTTTCCGGCGATGACTATCCTCAATTGACGCTGGTGGATTTGGTGGAGACACAGAGTCTGCTGGAAGAGATGGGGTTGGCGCGGAATGCGTTCTTTGATGAGTTGATTGATGCGAAGATGAAGTTTTTGGAAGATAGCGGTGAAGAGTTGATTGAGAAGGTTACGAAGCATTTGAAACAGGGGTGAGGGTGCCCCTGTTTTTTATTTTGAGGCCTGCAGGATGCAGGTCAGGCAGTCGTTGCCGCAGGACGCGGCGAACTTAGACTGTCTTCCTTTGGCTGCCTTGAGCGGATTAAACTGTTGCTTGATCAGTTTTACGTTTGCTTGAGCGGAATCGCCTCCTGCTTGATCACTTTTACGTTTGCTTGAGCGGATTCCCCTCTTGCTTGATCACTTTGACGCCTACTTGAGCGGGTTCTCCTCTTGCTTGATCACTTTGACGCCTACTTGAGCGGGCTCCACTTTGCTGAGTCCTATACATATTGAAAACCCCCACGCGCAGGATTATCTGCGTGTGGGGATTTTAGGGTTGATTAATTATTAATGATGGTTACGACATCTTCACGGATGTAGCCTGTTCCAGTGCCGGCTTTGTCACTGAAGACTTCGTACCAGGTCATGCCATCATCGCCTTTCACAGAACTGATGACGGTGAGCGGATAACCGAGTGCCAGTCCGCTGCTTGTATCTTTGTATACCCCGTTATAACGGGCTTTGTATGTGAACAGGATGGAAGCGTTCGTGCTGGGTGCCGTGCGGATATTGGTTGGGATTTCAAGATTCGTCAACGCGAATTGCTTGTAGCGCCCGTAGTCTTTGCCGCCTGCTGCTTTATCCAGCTCATACATGTGTGCGCCTGCTTTTGCGCCCCACGTCGGATCGGATGCGTAGTTCACATTGAAACCGGTTGTCTTGTTGCCGAAAGCTGCGCCTTGCGCACGGCCCAATGCGTTCGTCGGATCCATATAGTTCGGATTCAGGAAGTCTTTGACGAGTGCGACTGCACTGTCTCCCGGACTCTTGAATGTCCCTTTGTCCGGGCATAATTTCGTAAGGGAATCGTATTTGTAAAGACCGAACAAGTTGTTGCACGTTTGTGCTGTTTCACTCATGCCGTAGTCGCCTTCGTGTACCGCGAGCGACAGGATCATCAGCGCATTGACGTGATAGTCGTCTTCAAGTTTCTTAAAGCTTGAGCCCAGACCGATGAGCTTTGATTTTTTAGAAGCATCCGTGTAGCGTCCTGCGTATTTCTGTTCACGTTCTTTCAAGACGTTCATGATCAAGGCATCTAGCTCTGCTCCCGTATAGCTGGTTTTGGACCTTGCGGATAAGAACTGGAAGTACGGCAGGAACGTCCCGACAAATTTTCCGTTCGTTTCATAGAAATGAACGCCATCCGGGCTGTGATATGTGCCGTTATTTTTCAGGAAGTCCGGTGCAAGCTGCACATAATAGGATGCGGACTTCTTGTCCACATAGTTATAAGTGTGATGAGTGAGCGTTCCCCACTGACTGACGGTGTAATGATCTCGGTCTGTGACCAATTCGATTGGAATGAGATCAACTTCTGAGTGCTTGGCGTAGCCTTCCGTTGCGCCCACCTGTACTTTGACGAACTTGTCAGTGGAGCCGAGATACTTGAGCTCTCTGCCATGCTGCACATAGGTTGCTTGCTTTTTGAATTCAGGATCGAAGTAAATAATGGTGTTTTCTTTCACTTTCGCTTTTGATAATTTATCTCCGAAAGCCATTCCGCGGCGGACACGAATGAGTTCGTCTCCGCGGTACATCGCCGTGTACTTGGATGAGCTGTTGAATAGTTCTGCTGCTTTTAAATAATCGGAGTAACCGGTCGCTTGCTTCTTCAACTTGCCGTTTTCGAGTGCTGCCAAGTAGTAATCGCTTTGGACAGTCGGCGGCTGCGGTGCTGGCGGTTCCGGTTTAATTGGATCTTCTGGCGGTGTCGGCTGCTCAGGTGTATCCGGAATTTCAGGTAAATCCGGCGGCTCATACGCAGCGGCTGCTTTTAAGTAACGGGAAATGAATGCTGCTGCCTGCTCGCGTGTTGTATTCGATTTCGGTTCGAACCGCATCGAGCCGTCTTTGTTCGGAATTCCGCTAATGATGCCGTAGCGGATGTTGTAGTATGCCGAGCGTACACTTCCGGACGATTGGAATTCGTTAAGATCCGTGAAGTTGATGCGTGTTTCCTGCAAGACCATTCCGCTGTAGTTCAAGACATTGGTCATGGTGATGGATACTTGCTCGCGGGTAATCGGCGCGTCGGGTTTGAAGATGCCTCCGCTATAGCCATTCATGAGCCCCGCTTTTTGGACTCTGTAAATGTCTTTTGCCAGTTTACTAGTGTTTGGAACATCATTGAAGCTTCCGTTCGCTTCCGGGAGCTTTAGTGCCCGTGCGATGAAAGCAGCGAATTGTCCGCGAGAGACGTTTTCCGTCGGGCGGTATGTACCGTCTGTGTATCCGGAAAGGATATCCTTGCTGATCATTTCACGCAGTTCTTTTTCAAGCGTGCGTCCTGTCAGTTCATCGGCATGTGCCGGGGATGCCGGGATTACCAGGGTGACGAGTAATAGGATTGCGGATAATACAGCCGCCAGTTTTGTTAGGGAACGAAGTGATTTCATGTGTATGCTGCCTCCTTCTAGTTGCGTTCGTTTATGTGACTTGAACAAGAAATGCCGCCCTTCGCAAGAGCTTGGGGCGGCATTTTGTTTTATGAATGCAGTTCAGCGACGCTGAAGAGCGCAGCTGAGAATTGAGCTCGTGTTGCATTTGCATCAATTGAGAAATTCGGTGTTTGGAAAACCGTTGTTTTGTCCATTTTCTTTAGTGCGCTAATTGCATTAGCCGCACGATACGTTACTGGAACGTCAATGTACGGCGGTTTGGTTATGACTGAAGCTGTTGACGTCATGCTGAATGCGCGATCCAAGATGATGGCAAGCTGTGCTTTTGTCAATGGATCGTACATACCGAACGAACCGTCTTCGTAGCCGCTCAAGATGCCTGCGTCGCTCATTGCGGAGATGTCTTTTGCAAATGCGTGCGCTGCAGGGACGTCACTGTAGCTGAGCGGGAAACGCGGACGTAATTTCAATACACAGTTAATCATCGTTGCAGCTTGTCCACGAGTGACTTGCGTGTCCGGCTGGAATGAGCCGTCCGGGAATCCGCTGATGACTTTTTGTGTGCTGAGTGTTTCGATTGCTTCGAACGCCGGGTGCTTTGCCGCTACGTCACTGAATGATGTGGACGGAGTTGGTGTCGGCACTGGCGTTGGAGTTGGTGCAGGTGTTGGCTTTGATGGTGCTGGCGGTGCTGGTTTAGATGGTGTCGGTGCTGGAACAACCGGCTTTGCAGGCGGTGCTGCTGTGATTCCAGCAACCCGTTTAGCTCCTGCGTATTTCGGTCCCCAATACGGGTTCGTGTCCAGATTCGAAATTTTTACGCCGCTAGATTCTGCAGATATGAAGTTGCCGCTTCCGATGTAAATGCCGGTATGGGAAATACCAGGCTTGTATGTATTTTCAAAGAAAACGAGATCTCCAGCGCGCAGGTCAGCCCGTGCTACGGACGTTCCGACATTGAATTGTGTTTCGGATGTACGCGGCAATGAAATGCCGAAAAACTTGTACACGTAAAGGATGTAACCTGAGCAATCGAATGCGTCAGGGGTATTTCCACCAAATAGATACGGCGTTCCTTCGAATTTTTTAGCGTAAGCAATGATGTTGTCTGCTGAAGCCGCTTGGCTCTTTTGAGGGGCCGCTGTGAAGACGCTTGCAAACATTAAGATAAAGGCCAAAAAGACTACCAGTTGCTTTCTCATGTCCCACCTCGATTTAGGATGATTGACTGCTTCTAACGTCTATTTACCTAGAATTCTAGCTCTACTTATATCCTATCAGAAAAGACTGACATGGAATATTACAGTTGTGTTACAAGTATGGAAGTCTAGTTTATTTTCATAGAGTTGGGGATATAATGGGTAGTTTTGATTAGTTTTAATGAACGCGGTTGGAATGCATGTGTTGGAGGGAGAATCATAAGTCCCCCTTTTCCCCTAACTGAATGCGCAGCGTAGCGGAGCACACCAATTAGTCTTGGTTTTAAATCTCGGCAGTGCTGATTGGTCGCGATATGGAGTGGGATGGACTTGGGAGATATTCCGCGGGCTCGGTGTGTGGGGATGCTTGAGCGGATTTTGTGCTTGTTTGATCATATTTCGAGTTACTTGAGCGAATTCCTTATTTGCTTGATCACATTTTAAATTTCTTGAGCGAATTCTCTATTCGCTTGATCACATTTGGAGTTGCTTGAGCAGATTCCCCATTCGCTTGATCACATGTCAAATTGCTTGAACGAATAGTTCACTATCCATGACTACGCCGCATTAAATTGCGTAGCGAAGCGGAGCACACTAATTAATCTTGGTTTTAATACTGGTTGAATGTTAGTTTCTCGGGGCATGGAGCAGTTGACTGTAGGTATCGAGCGGATAGCCGGATGGATGGATCGGTTCGCGTGGTGAATGGAGCGATTAGGCATGAGTATGGATCGCTTAGCTGGGAGAAATGAGCGCTTAGCCGGAATCATGGAGCGGTTGCGGCGGCAAAGCCACGACTACCGATGCCAGCATGAAAAAACCGCGCGGCCCGGGGGCTTTGCGCGGTGTTGTGGTTTATTTGAACAAACTTGGGTTTTCTGCGCCAGCCAGGAATACGCTGTATGTGGCGCGGGTCATGGTTTCCTGAGGTTTGAATGTACCGTCTGGGAATCCTTTTGTGACGCCCGATTGTGTTAGCGCGAGTGCTGCTTGGTAACTGGATACGTTCGGCGTCATGTCTTTAAATGGAGATTTCTGTTTTGCATCGTATTGAAGGCTGAATGCTTGTTGAAGCAAGAGCGCCATTTCACCACGCGTGACGGGTTGGTCGGGACGGAATGTACCGTCTGGGAATCCGCCGAGCAGTCCTTTTTCTCGTGCAGATTGGATGTAGCCAGAAGCGAAACTGTTCGGGTTGACGTCTTTGAATTGCGTTTTGCGTTTTTCCCCGTTCAGTCCTGCGGCACGCCCCATGATGGCAACTGCTTCGGCCCGTGTGATTTTACGATCCGGTTTGAAGAGGTTGCCTTCGAACCCGTAGATGAGTTTTTTATCCATCAAATACGCAATCTGCGGAGAGTACCATTTTGAGCCTGACACGTCTTTATAACTTGCGCCTTCAATTTTAACGAGGATGTCCTCTTGAATTTGTTTGCCGGTATTCGTCATGATGGCATACTTGCCCTTGTACGTACCCGGTAAAAGGTATGTCTCCCACTTGCCTGGTGATTGTTCATTAATCGTACGATCCTCGATTTTCAATTGTCGAGTTGTCGTTTTGTTCGCGTTCGAAAGTTCAAATACGACACGGCCGTTTTGTGTGTATTGAGACATCATCGGAATTTCATCGACTTTGGCTGGGTATTTGACGAGCCCATAACCGAAGTGTTTGTCGCGTCCTTTTGCGCCTACGTCTTCTGCCGCATTCGCTAGAATCGAGCGCAATCGGACGTTAGTCATTTCAGGGAAGCGTTCTTTCAGGAGCGCCGCTATCCCCGACACGTGCGGTGACGCCATCGATGTTCCTGATAACTCGTAGTACCCGTCTTTTTTCCCATCGTCGTCGAGTGCACGCGGAAACGTACTAAAAATGTCGACGCCTGGCGCTGCAAGTTCTACTTCAGGTCCAATGGAAGCTTCTAGGAATCGTTCTTTGTTGTAGTTAATCGCTGTCGTTGCGATGACCGTTGGATATTTTGCAGGATACTGAACAGAGTCTTTCAAGTCGCCTGTTTCTTCGTTCCCAGCTGACGCAACGATGATCATTCCTGCTGTGTACGCTTTGTCCAGCATCAGCTTCAATGCCGGGTCGTTGCGGTTGGTCGTAATGCTCATATTCAAAATGTCGATATTGTGGTTGATTGCCCATTCGACACCATTGATGATATCGACAGTGCGGCCTGAATCGTATGAGTTGATGGCTTTGATGGCAAATAAATCCACGCCTGGCGCAACACCCATCGTGCCGTTACTCGCTTTAGCTGCTGAAAGGATACCTGCCACGTGCGTTCCATGACCGAGGTCATCATCGTAAGGTACCGCTCCCTGAGCGCACTGTTCTTTCGGCAAGGCGCAGAACCCGCCTTTGACGTTCAATTTACTATGCGTGCCGTCGATTCCGCTATCAAGAATCGCAACGCGAACGCCCTTTCCTGTATAAGGAGCGATTGCTTCTGGCGTGGTATTGATGAGGGTAAATCGTTTAGGGTACGTGATCTGAGATGGCGGTGCTGGAGAAACGGGTGCTTCTGCGACTCCGTATTCCCGGTTAGGATAAATGCTGACGTCTGGATAATGAGTGCGAATTTCTTCCACTTCTTGCTGGGTCAATTGGACTTCACCAAGTGGTGCATTTTTAAACTCTCTCGTGAATGGACTCACTTTTTGGTTAATTTCCTGTAAGTCTGTATCCGATCCATGGAGCAACCAGTCTGTGCGCTCTTCGGCGTGTGCTTGTATGGGAAGCAGTAAACCGAGCGTCAGGGCCACTGAAACTACTATTCTTTTCACATGATCACTCCTTTATGTACGATATGATTCCTATACCCATTATCAGTCCTTTTCGATCCGTTTTCCACAAAAAAATTCCACTCGGTCTTACGAACGAGTGGAATCGATGTTTTTAGTGAAGTTTTCCACTCGGTGTAGCATTTACCGTGCTATACAAAGGCAAAACATCCGTTCTGTTTTCATAGTAATAATAATAGTCTAGCGTCGCAATAAATAATGCTTTCGCCATTTTTTCACGGCCTGCTTCTGTTCCCATAATGCCCATATCTTTGCTGCTGGAGATGAATCCTAGTTCAGCGAGTACGGCAGGTACAGTGTTTTGACGAAGGACAGCCAAGTTCATGACTTTTACTCCTCGATCCGTTAACCCCCATGCTTCAAGCTGACGATTCTGGACATATTTCGCAAGAGCTTTAGATTGGGACACATTTGGATTAACTGCTGCTGAACGTGTGTAATAGTACGTTTCTGTTCCGTTAGCAGAACCAGTAGTATGGGAATTCGTATGAATCGATACGAAAATATCGCCTTTTACTTTAGAAGCGTAAGCACCGCGTGCGTTCAACGAAACGTACGTGTCTGATGAGCGCGTCATTTTCGCTTTCATCGGTACTTTATCGTAATACTTTTCCATTTTCTTTGCTACGTTCAACGTTACGTTTTTTTCGATAAATCCGTGGCCTGAGCTTCCTGGATCCGATCCTCCATGCCCTGCATCAATGACAACAGTAATGTCACTTAACGGCTTTTTGCCTGGAGGCGTAGGAACCGGCTTCGTTGGCGGCGGTGTTGGTGTCGGTGTTGGTGATGTCGGTGGTGTCACAACTGGTTTGTCTGACGGCTTGTCCGACTGTAAGTAAGCAGAGTGTACGAATCCTTTTACGTTATCAGACGTAATGTATACCCATTCTCCAACGGAGTACGAATAGGAAACGATTTTGCCGGACGGAATTGAAGCGATAGACGGGTAAGATGTGTTCGGACCTGTGCGGAGATTCAATTTCGATCCGTCTTTCGTGTCCACGTAGGCATTATGCTCGAACTTCTCATTATCCGCTGTACGGAAGTCTGCGTTGATGCTGCGTGCTAGGAATACAGCAAAGTCTCCGCGTTTGATTGTCTGGGTTTCACCGAATGATCCGTCCGCGATTCCAGATGCAATCCCTTTGTTAATAAGCGAGCTTGCTGCTACACTAACCGAACTGGATTTATACTCGAAAGCACGTCCGATTAAGACCGCCATTTCTCCGCGGCTTAGTGTGTTGTTCGGTTTGAAGCTGCCATCCGGATAACCGGAAATGATTTTTTTGTCGACAAGCTGCTGTATGTAGCCGGAAGCGAAGTTGTTCTTTCCAACGTCCTTAAAGTTCGTTGCACGCTGTTCTCCGTTCAAGTTCAGTGTACGTCCGAGCATGGCTGCGGCTTGTACACGTGTCACTTGCTGCTCCGGGACGAAACGAGTTTCAGAGACTCCGCTTGTAATCCCGCCTTCGACAAGATAATAGATTTCAGCCTGTGCACGATGCGTCGTTCCGACATCCGTGAAGTTGGCTGCGGCCTTGGAATCTTGTCCGAATGGGACAAGCGCTGCGAGAGATAAGGTAAGACATACTGCGAGTTTCTTCAATGGTACAATCCTCCAAATATTTGTCGTTACCGTAAAGGATACAACAATTCTTTGTATTTCTCTATGTTTCTATCGACCTAAATTGGGGTATGTTAATAGGTTAGTGTTCTTCTAACCTAGCTAATCAGTCCCTGTTTTCTTTGTTTGCTTGCTACAAAGCCAAGAGGGGCGCATTTTGCAGAAAACGCCGAATCATCTTTCTTGGGATGATTCGGCGTTATTTTTATTTTTTTATTTAGTTTTTAGCGCCTTCAACTGGAACTTTATATCCATTTTGCTGAGTTTCAAGAGATGTATCGATGATGCGGCCTTCGACTTTAGGGTTGATTTTGTTGCCTAGTGACTGAAGGTATTCGATTAGGTTTTGTGTGTCTGAGAAGCCAGGGTCGGAAACACGACCTTCTTTAGATGCTTTCTCGAACACTTTGTAATCATCTCCGCCACGTGCTGTGAAAGAGTTTGTTGCAATATAAACGGTTTTGTCGTCTTCAAGAGGTATATACTTATCGCCTTCTAGGACGAGTACTTCAAGCACACGCTCTCCGGATTTTTTTGAACTATCGTAAGTGAACTTCATGCCACCGACGTGAAGGAAACCGCCGTCTTCTTTTAGCCCTTTGCCGCCGTCAATCAACGATCCGCCTACGCTGCGTTCAAGTGCTTCTTTTACTTCCTTACCGTTCGACTTAATGATTGCCAGTGGGTTTCCGAATGGCAGTACCTGCATGACACTGCCGACAGAAATGTCACCGGCTTCAATGCTCGTTCTGATTCCTCCACCGTTCTGTACGGAAATAACTGTCTCTTTATCCATACCTGGTAGTGTCTTCGCTTTTGTCAGCATTGCATCAGCGATTAAGTTTCCAAGGTTCGTTTCATTGTGGCGGACACTAGATGTGCCTTCTGCGTTAGAGTCACGTGCGCCGCTCAATTCGACTTCTGAATTCACGCCAATCGGTTCTTTCTTCAGCTCTTCCTTCCCTGCTTTAAACGGTGCAAGAACAGCTGCTGCCTTTTTGTCGGCTTTCATCGTTTTCGGATCAATCTTAATCAGTTCCCCGTGGTTCCAATAGATCTCTCCCTGAGGATTGAACTTCACATCCAGCGTTCCGAGATAGTCCCCGTATTGGCCGGCTTGGACGATAAGCGTTTTGTTTCCGTTAGCATTGGTAATTGTAATAGGTTCTTGCAACGCAGTGTGTGTATGCCCTCCGACAATGATGTCAATATCCGGCACCGCTTTCGCAAGCGTCTGGTCGCTTCCTTCAGGAGAAGCTTCGTCTACACCAACATGTGTCAGTGCAATAATTTTGTCGACACCTTTCGCCTGAAGTGCAGCGACTGTCTCTTTCGCACGGTTAATATAGCTGAGTACTTCGACATCTGCCGGGCTTGAAATGTTGACAGTATCTTCAGTTGTCAGACCGAACATTCCGACTTTCTGTCCGTCGATTTCGACGATTGTGCCGTCATAGATTTCCCCGCCGCCTGCATTATCCGCAATGCCGCCTTTATAGAGATCTTTCAGTTTTTGATCACCTTTAAAATCAAGGTTCGCGCCGAGTACAGGGAACTGTGCTCCAAGAATGTAGTTGCGCAGTGCCTGGTGTCCTACATCGCTGCCGCCTTCGTCAAATTCGTGGTTACCGAATGTGACAGCGTCAAAGCCCAGGTAGTTCATCATGACAACATCGGCTTGTCCTTTGTATTTATTCCAGTAAAGGTCTCCTGAGAATACGTCTCCGCCATGAAGCAGGAGATTATTTTGGTTGTTTGCACGCAGTTCGTTAACTACTGTCGAGATGTACGGGAAGTTGTCGAGGTATGCGTGATGGTCATTCATGTGCATCACCATGAGGTCGAAGTAGCCGAATTTCGCGTTTCCTCGGTTGAGGAATAGGGCTAGTTCGCCGCGTGTGACGGGCATGGATGTGCCGAATGTTTTGCTATCTTTTCCGCTTGCGATTTTTTCGTCGACGAGTGCTTGGACATACGGCGCGAAGCGTTTGTTGACGTCTGTGAATTGTGTTTTTGTTTTTGTGCTGTCTGCTTCGATTTTTGCAGCTTTGACGATCATCGCTGCTGCTTCACCGCGTGTGAGGTGTTCGGAAGCGCCGAATTTTGTTGTCGTTTTTCCGTTGACGATTCCGTGTTCAGCGAGTGCGTCTACTGCCCACTTTGCGTTTTTCGGTACGTCTGTGAAGCCTGAGTCTTTGTATACGCCGCCTGGCTCAAGACCCATGACTTTTGCGATGAAGATCGCTGCGTCTGCGCGTTTGACTTGGGACATTGTGTCGAATTTTGTTTCGCTAATGCCAGATGTTACGTTATTTGCCCATAGGAAGTTGACCGCGTCTGCATAACGATCAGATACGTCGGTGAATTTCGAGGAGTCGGCTGATGCGCTTGGTACCGCCAGTGCAGTTGCGACTGCTGCCGCTGTGATGGTCGTTGCCATGAATCTAGTCTTCTTCTTCATTCGAAATTGCCCCCTAGAATAGTAGTTTGGACATGCACGTCTATCATATCAGTTTCAGAGTGTTACGACTAGTTGAATTTGGATTTATTTGAAAAAGGGAGGGCTAGGAGGAAGGTGTCTCTCTTCGCTCCGGCCGGACGCTTTCCGCGGGCTTGATTTCAGCCGCGGGCCTACAGGATGTAGGTCATGCAACCGTTGCGGCACGATGCCGCGAACTTAGGTTGTTTCCAAATTGCTCAGTCCTGGGTCTTCAATCTTCGCTTATTCCGCCGGAGTCGCCGGCCTGCGCTTCGTTCGACGCATCTTGTAAGCATTAATTACAACATTGAATTGAGTAAACGAGTAAGTGAAAAAACCGCTCGGGGCTATGGATGGCCTCGAGCGTTTTAATTTTAAAACTGGAAGGGTTCCCGTTTTACGGCTAGGCTTCCGATTAGGTATGCAAGCAGGGATAGGACTACTGGGAGGGTGACGGTGTGGACTCCGAGCAGGTTGCCGTATTCCTGGTTGTAGAAGTGGATGGCGATGTAGCTGCCGATTCCGGTGAGCATGGATAGGAGTGCGCCGTATTTGTTGCCGTGTTTCCAGTAGAGTCCTAGGACAATCGGCCAGATGAAGGCGGCTTCTAGTCCTCCGAATGCGAATAGGTTCAGGAAGATCAGCAGGTCCGGCGGCTGCAGGGCGAGCAGGAATACGATGATTCCGAGTACGCCTGTGATGCCGAAGCTGAGCATTTTGACTCTTTTTTCGGGTGCGTCCGGTTTGATGAAGTTCAAGTAGACGTCTTTGACGATCGCGGAGCTGACGAGCAGCAGGAGCGAGTCGACGGTGGACATGATGGCGGCCATTGGTGCTGCCAGGACGATGCCGGCTAACCACGGCGGCAAGACTTCGAGCGCGATGAGCGGGATGACTTTATCCCCCACTTCGATTCCTGGCAGGACGGGACGCGCGAAGATGCCGATTAGGTGCATGTTGAGCATGATGAATCCTGTGACGATTGTGCCGATTGCGAGTGCGCGGTGCATGGCGCGGGAGCTTTTGTAGCTCATTGTCCGGATGACCATTTGCGGAAGGCCGACGACTCCGACTCCGACGAGGATCCAGAAGCTTGAGACGTAGGCTGCGGTCAGGCTGCCGTCTGCTCCGAATGGCGTGACGAGGCGCGGGTTTTCATTCAACAAATCCTGCATGATGGCTGGAATTCCACCGCCTGCGATGATGACTCCGATGAGCAGGATGAGCGTTCCGACGATCATGATTGCGCCCTGGACAGCGTCGGTAAGCGCGACGGCGCGGAATCCGCCGATTGTGACGTAGACGAGGACGCTGATCGCGAAGATGAAGAGCGCCGATGTGTAGCTGAGTCCCGTGAGCGATTCGATGAGACGTCCGCCCCCTACCCATTGCGCGGTCATCGCGGAGAATAGGAAAACGATGATCGCGATGGCTGATAGGATCGCGACGGCCGGGCTGTTGTAGCGCGCCTTCAAGAAGTCAATCATCGTGACAGCGTCGTAGCGGCGGCTCAGGATGGCGAACTTTTTACCGAGCACGAGCAGGACGAAGTAGCCGGTGACGACTTGTGTCATCGCCAGGAGCGCCCAGCCGAAGCCGACGGTGTATGCGGTTCCGGGGCCGCCGAGGAAGCTGGATGCGCTTCCGTATGTGGCAACCATGGTCATCGCGAGGACGAAGCCTCCGAGTTCACGTCCGCCGAGGAAGTAGTCTTGCAGGAAGCTGCCGCCACTGCCCATTTGTTTGGAGGCGATGAACCCGATGGCAAAGATTGCGATTAAGAATAGGATGAGCGGGATGAGTACGCCGATGTTCATGAGTTCGGTCCTTTCTGATCGTGAAAGTTCGGTGGATTTGGATGGTAGGCCGGGTCGTCGTCGAGCGGCATGTCGGTGAGGACGAATTTCGCCAGGACGACGGTGATGAGGCTCATGAGAATGAAGCCGACGACGCAGCTCCAGAAGAACCAGTCGGGCAGGCCGAGTATGTATGTGTATTCTTCGACGGGACGGCCACCGAGTCCATAGGCAAAACCGAACCACCAGATGAAGTTGAAGATGGCGAGCGCGACGCCGATCCATGCTTCTTTGTGCGCGGTTTTGAAGCGCGGGTCTTGTTTGTATTGATTGGGTTGTGGTGCGTTTGGTGATTTGGGTGTGTCGGGTCGCATGACGGTGTCTCCTTTTTGTGTATGTTGGGTTTTTGTTGAGTATAGCCTATTTTGTGGATGGGGGGTAGGGGGAATTTGGGGTGTTTGGGCGGATTTTGGGGTTGCTTGATCACATTTGGGCTTGCTTGAGCGGATTGTGTGGGTGCTTGATCACTTTCGATGCTTGCTTGAGCGGAATACCTAGGGGCTTGATCACTATCCAAGTTGCTTGAGCGGATTGGACACTTGCTTGAGCACCCTTCCCCTAATTCCGAGAGTTCTTCTTACGAAAATGCGGCGCGCAGCGGCGCACACCAATCAATCTTGGTTTTGGCTTTCAAGTAAGGGAGAGATTAATTGGTCGCGAGTTTGGGTTGTGTGGCTATTGGTACAACTCCGCGGGCGTGGGAATGGATGATGCTTGAGCGGATTGTGTGGGTGCTTGATCACTTTTGAGGCTTGCTTGAGCTGATTCATGTTGCGCTTGATCATTTTTCGTGTTGCTTGAGCGGATTCCATTGGCTCATGATCATTTTATAGTTCCTTGAGCGGATCGGATACTCACTTGAGCAAATCCCGTCCCCCTTAGTCCAATAGAAATACGCTTCGACTGAGCGAAGCGCATCTTAAATTTATTTATTGATAGGAACGTATACACTTCCAGCTCGTTTCCCTCTCCTATGCAACTGACTTCGGGCTAGAAGTCTCTTGGCGGTATGCCGATCTGGTACTCCGGTGAATTCACAAAACGCCTGATTAGTGATATTTCCTGAGACGAGCAGAAACCATTCTACTAATGTTTTTTCATGTTCAGTTGCGCTTACATTGCCGCACCTCAGACAATTCCAGCGAAGTTTATCCCATTGCATTACTTCAGTTCCACTACATTCTGGACAAAACACTCCTGGAATCACATCGTGTTTGAAAAATCTGTAGCGCTCACTTAATAGTGGAGGTTTGTATTGTCGATTACTTTGCACAAGGGCGGTCGCTATCTTTTCTATCATTCTCTTTTCCAACACGCGGTCTTGAATCTCCAGGGATCTAAAATAAACAGGTGCCTCATAGGAAGTTAGCACCGGCATCGGAGGTTGTTCCTCTATTTGCAGCTCGTTATTGTGAGCAAACACAATAATACCTCGCACGGGGATATAAATATTCCGCTTGGCGAGCCACCTTTCCAAAAACTGTTTTTTTCGATTCACCTCTACTATTGGACTTCGAAACACTGTAGATTCTCCCTCGGCAGATATTTGCAGGAACTGCGTTGGGTTCGTCTTGATAAGAATTTTTCCCGCCCTGTTTTTGATTTCCGTGATGATGATTGCATCTGGCGTGATGAACAGAGAATCGATTTGAAAATAGATGCCTTCTTGCTGTAAGGAAAGATCATGGAGGATGGCGTGCGGGTAGTTAGTTCGGACTTCTTTCATATAGCGGTCGTATTCCACCTCACCTCCATAGCCTGCACGTGTTTTGTAGAGTTCCTTTTGTATGTAGTCATACTGCGGGTGAGTGGGCGCTAATCGTTTCTCCAAGGAGAGAAGTCCCTGAAGTAGTTTTGGCATTGTTCGTTGTTTGTATAACAAAGATTCACCTCCATTTTTATATAGTCTAGCTTGTCTCTCCCGGAAAAGATATAGAATGTCGCAAAGCCGAATTATTGGGGTTTTGACACAATTCAATGGAGATTGATCTCCTTTTCTATTTCTAGGGGAGTTCCGCTTGAAAATGCGACGCGGAGCGGCGCACACCAATCAATCTTGGTTTTCAGGCGTGGAAAGATTAGTTGATTGGATTACTTGAGCGGATTGGAGTTTAGCTTGATCACATTTGGGCTTGCTTGAGCGGATTGTGTGGGGGCTTGATCACTTCTTTCGACTGCTTGAGCGGATTGCTTTGTGCTTGATCACTTTCAGCTTTGCTTGAGCGGATCACACATTTTCTTGATCACCTTTTCCAGCTTCGGAGAGATTTCTGCTCGAAAATGCGGCGCGGAGCGGCGCACACCAATCAATCTTGGTTTCGGCTTTCAAGCATGGGAGAGATTAATTGGTCGCGAGTTTGAGTTGTGTGGCTATTGGTCCAACTCCGCGGGCGTAGGTAGAGATGGTGCTTGAGCGGATTCAGATAGGGCTTGATCATATGTAAGGATGACTTGAGCAGATTCCCATTCGCCTTGATCACTTCTGGCGTTGCTTGAGCAGATCGCCATGGAACTTGATCACATATCGCGTTGCTTGAGCGGATCGGAAGTCAGCTTGAGCAAATGTACAGTGTTTCAGTGGAATTGTTTGCTCACGGCACCAAAAAAACCCTGCGGCGGCAGGGTTTTTACTTGGTGCAGTATTGATAAATTGCGGCGGTTGCGAGGCAGTCGCCGATTGCGTTGTGGGCGTCGTGTTCGAGTTGCAGGTATTGCGTGAGTGTTGTGAGTTTATGATTGGGTGTGTCTTTGATTTTCTGGCGTGCGATTTTGACGGTGTCGATGACGGTGTATTCCGGGATGGATACGCCGTTTAACCCCTCGAGCGCGTATAGGAAGCCCATGTCGAACGAGGCGTTGTGGGCGATGATCGGCAATTCCCCGATGAATTCGATCAGTTCTTCAATTTTTTCATCGATCGTCGGTGCTTCTTCGACCATTTCGTTGGAGATGCCCGTTATGCGGGTGATGGTCGGTGAAATGTAGCGCTGTGGATTGATAAGGGCGTCCATTTCTTCGTCTTTCCAGTGATTGAAATAACGGATCGCACCAATTTGAATGATTTTATCTGCGCCTGCCCGTAATCCGGTCGTCTCAAAATCCAGCACGACGTAATCGGTTACGGGTTTTGTACTTTTTTTATATTTTTGTGCAGTTGTTTTGCGTGAACGATTTGGCTGCTCGGCCTTTTCTTGCAGCAGCCGAATCGCTTTTTCGTGGATATCCACATGATTGCCCCCTCTACGAACCTATTATGGCTAGTATACCCCGGAACGACCGCACAAAACAGACTGTATGTTTAATTTGCAAAAGTGTTACAAACGTTTTTTATTAAAATGAAAAATGGTTGCTAATAGAAACACGAATAGTGCACTAATTGCGATGATACATGGTGTGCGCATTTCTTTCAATGCCACTTCCCCTGTCAGCATTCGTGGAGGTGAGGTCAACAATTGCAGTGGATTCCACGATGCAGTTTCCGGGAAAATCGCGATGATGAATAATGTGATGACAGCGATGACTGTCACTAAAAGACCGCCATACGCGGATGCGAAATAGGTGTTGCCCCAGAGGGTGATTGTAAATAGGAGCAACCCGAATACATAGACGCAGCCCGCTGCGAGAAACACGTGCTGGACGATGGTTTGATCCCAATAAAAAGCGGTGTAGCTGTATGTGATGATGAATGTAAGCATAAATGCGAGCGTCCAGTAAGAAAAGCCCGTCGCAAATTTCGCGGTGATGACCGTGCTCCGGCGCAGCCCTTTTGTGAGCAAGATCACAAGTGTGCCTTTTTCCAGTTCTTTCGACATCATCGTGCTGAACAAAAGAATGAAGATGAACAGTCCCATCTGGGGAAAGTTTTTGTAGAATTGCAGCCACGAATCGAGTGCAGTTGGTTCAGGCAAATTTAAAACCGTACCTTCAGGCATGAAGTTCTCCATGATTGCAGGCGTAATTTTTGCGGTGAACGGATTTAAGATACCGAGTACAGAAAAAATCAGGATGGTGAGCAGCAGCTTGTAGGACTTTACACTTTCTGTCCACTCTTTCTTGAAAAAACCGAGCCATGCACTCATTTCAGCACCTCCAGAACGACTTGTTCGAGCGGTTTTGTATGGGGATGCATGGATTGGATGACAAGGTTTCGATCTATGAGCTCGCGCATGAATTGCAAGCGTTCGGTGTCGCTCGATAACTGTACGATGAATGCACTTTCTTCTATATATATGGAGTACTCCGTTTCCTTGAGTTGTGAGAGCGCCTGCTCCGCCGTTACTGTAAATGTGAAGACAAATTGATGGTCTACTTGTTGCTGGAGTACAGTGAGATCATCTTCAAAGATGATAGTTCCGTCATGCAGCATGGCGACGCGGTCACAGATTTGCTCAGCGTCGGACAAAATGTGCGTGGAGAAGAATACGGTTGTTTCGGATTTAGCTGCTTGTAAAATGGATAAAATCTGTGCGCGTCCGACTGGATCGAGAGCGGACGTGGGTTCATCGCAAATGAGCAGTTTTGGACGGTTTAGAAGTGCTTGCGCAATGCCGAGCCGCTGTTTCATACCCCTTGAGTACGTTCGGATGGGAGATTTTACTTGGATTAATCCGACAAGATTCAGTAATTCTTCAATACGCGGCTTACGCTCTGACTTCGGCATATTTGTGATGACGGCGCATAACTGCAAGTATTCGCGTGCCGTGTAATACGGATAAAATTCAGGGACGTCCGGCAAATAACCGATATGAGCGTTCGTAGTTGTTTGACCGAAAGTAACGGTTTCACCTGCGATTGTGATGGTGCCAGATGTGAGCGGGAGCAGGCCCAACATGCATTTCATGAGTGTCGTTTTGCCGGCACCATTCGCACCGACAAAGCCGAAAATCGAGTGCTCAGGTATGGCGAGATTGACGTTTTTGAGAACTTCTTTTTCGCCAAATCGCTTGGTGACGTTATGAATGGACACGACCATCTTCGTCTCCCCTTCCTGCGATAAAGTAAATGAGCGGTCCGATGAATTGAATGAAAAGCACAATGAGCAGCCACATGACTTGGTTGCCGAACCGGTAATGCGGGTGGCGAATGACGTGAATGACGGAAAAAATAGCGAGTCCGAATTGGAGCAGTACGAGCGGTATGATGAACGGCAAATACTCTATGAGCAGTTCTAAATCTGTGTTCATTATTTATCCTCCAATCCCCATTGTAAGTTCTTTATTAACGTGCGCATTTCTTCATCTTCTTGATAGGATTCAAAAAATGGTGCTTCCACGAGATCAAGAATCGATTGTTTGATGATTTCATTGTTGCGCAGCGCATTTTTGCCTAGATCCAATTGCTCCAGCCAATCTTCTAATAGATTGAAGTAGTCGTCTCCCCGGAGTTCGATTGGCCAAAGATCGTGGATACACACGTCGACGTACTTCGTGAGGTAGGTATACAGCATGTCGCGGTTTTGTTGTGCGGCGGCTGTTTGTGCGACGCTTACATAAAATTGAATGCACATATTCGGATGAAGCTGTTGAAGTTGGTATAGCTCAATCAATCCGTCGATGCGGCGGACGGTTTCATTGAAAGAAGCGGGTTTGGACGCTGTGAGTCTTAAATAGATTGGACTGCTGCCAACGATTTGAAGGATGCTCTGGTACATCATCACTTGGATCACCCGTGTTGCTTCTTCGGTATTTCCGACTTGTTCGTGGGCAGTTGCGAGCAACACTTCGTCTCCGATGGTCGGTTGGATGACACCGTCTAAAAGTTTGAGTGTTTTTTGCGGATTTGCTTGCATGAGTGCAACGTGTGCTTGCAGAGAGTTCACTTGTCTGAGCACCCAGACGTCGTCGCTGATCTGGCGAATTCGCTCGAGCCATTGGGTGATTTTGTCCAGAATCGTTTTGCTGTCCTCTGCAAGATGATGATAATTGAGCATAAGAATGCTCATTTGCAGGAGCAGCGAAGGATGGTGATAGTGCGTTTTCACTCGGTTTTCAACTTCTTCGAAGACGCCTGGAAAGGGTTCTTTCCCGAACTTTTGCGAGAAGTCGTTATAGAGTTCTTGGATGGTTTGCTTGGATACTTCTTGTTCGTAGTGAAGCAGTTCGTCGACCGTAATATCAAAGTAAGCGGCGAGTTTCGGCAACAATGTGATGTCGGGATAGCTTTGTCCTTTTTCCCACTTCGAGACGGATGCTTTTGTGACTTGGCAATGCGCGGCAAGTGTTTCTTGCGTGATGTTCATCCGCTGACGTTCACGCAGTATAATGGAGCCGATTCGGAGCATGGTGTCTCCTCCTTAACTGTTCTCTCTTTAGTATATGTTAATTGGTGGTAGATTCAATCTACTCTTGGTTGATATTTGAGGTGGCGGGTCAACTGTTGGGTTACTTTGTTTGGTGGGGGGAGGGAAAGTTTTCTACCTATGCCTGTGACCAACGTCCTCCAATGCTCTCATTCTTCCACACCTAAATGCGCAGCGAAGCGGAGCACTCCAATCAGGCTTGGTTTTGAAGTGGGGAAAGATGGAGTGGTCGCGAGGTTGAAAGTGAATTGGAGGGGGTATGCTGCCGCGGGAATGGAGCGGTTCGGTGGCGGGATCGAGCGCTTACTTGGCTGAATGGAGCGCTTAGCCGGTGGGATCGAGCGCTTACTTGGCTGAATGGAGCGCTTGGCCGGCGGCAACGAGCGCTTACTCGGATGAATGGAGCGCTTCGGCGGCGGGATCGAGCGGTTGACCGGCACATTCGAGCGCATGCAAAAAGGCTGCCTGAGGGAGGGCAGCCTTTTACCTTACTTCTGTACGATTACGTAGCTTCCGGCAGCTTCGATTTCAAACTGCACTTCGTTCTTTTTCACTTTGACTTTTGAAGACTTGTTTGTGCTTACGTTGAGGACTTCTGCTTTCTTCAACTGTTTCGCTGTTGCTTCATCCAATTGAATTGCCACTGAGATTTCTTCTTCGAACTTTTTAACAGCTGATTTCTGAGCTGCTGTGCCTTTTGAAAATTCGATTGAGTAGACATCTGTGACGGCATTTTTCACGTTAGCCGATGAAGATGTGCCAAGTGTGATCACTGCGTCGCCTGCGCGGCTCAGCAATTCTTCCACTGCATCGTCTTCAAATGTGTACGCTGCGTTGCCTGCTTTCAGGACAAGATCTTTGCCAGACTTCTCGATTTGCTTCAATACTACTTTCGAGAATTCCACGTCCATTGTGCCCGCTGCTGCAGGTACATCAACGATGATCTGTTTCGCTTTTTTGTCTCCGATGAATGAAGCAATCATCTCTTCAGTTACTGTTACTGCCTTCGGTGCAGCGGCTTCCACGTGAACTTTAACAGTCGTTGTGAAGTCGCCGAGAGTGACGCTGATTTCTGCGTCTCCTGCTCCGATTGCTGTGATTTTACCTTGGAATACTTTTGCGACGTTCGCATTATTGGACTGGTAAGCTGCGTTTGTGGTTACGTCTTTTGTAGTTGACGTGCCGTCTGCCTTCGTTGTTGTTTCAACAAGCTGGACAGACGCTGTGTCCCCCGCTTTCAAGGAGACACTATGTTTATCCAGTGAATACGTAATGATTGGAGCGGGCTCGCCTTTAACTGTCAAATAGACGAGGAGGCTTTCACCGTTCGGCAAGACAACTTTCACTTGCGTTTTGCCAGGTGTCAGCGCGCTGATTAACCCTTTTTTAACAGTTGCGATTTTGTTGTTGACGACGCTGTAGCTGCTAGCGCCCGTTACGTCTTTTTCAGTGATTTTGCCATCTGGCGTTACTGTCTTTTCTGTTACTTTTAGTTGTGTTTGCTGATTCACTTGCATTTTCACGTCGGTTTTATTGACAGAGTATGTGACGATGTTTTGGGGTGGTGTGACGACTTCAATGTAAACGAAGATCGTGTCTTCTCCCGGAATCATCACGCGGACTTGTGTTTTACCAGCTTTGTGTGCAGTGACAAGTCCTTTTGAAACTGTTGCGATTTTGTTATTCACTACGTTGAAGCTTGTGGATGGTGTGAAGTCTTTTTCGACGACCGTGCCGTCCGGCTTCACTGTCGTTTTTGTAATTGTCAATTGTTCTTGCTGACCAACGCCTAGTTTCAGCGCGTTTTTATTCACCGAATACGTCACTGTGTCTTGAGGAAGATCTTTCACTTCTAGATAAACGAAGCGTGTATCTTGTCCCGGGATCATGACGCGGACTTGCGTTTTTCCTGCTTTGTGCCCAGTTACAAGACCTTGGTGAACTGTCGCGATTGAGTTATCCACTACGTTGAAACTTACTGTTGGCGTTACGTCTGTTTTCACGACTGTGCCATCAGCTTTTACTTTCGTTTCAGTGATGATCAGCTGTTCTTGCTGACCAACCCCAAGTGATAGTTCTTTCTTGTTCAGTGCGTAGCTGACTTCTTCTTTCACAGGTTCAGCTGTAACTGTCACAGGAACCGTTTGCGTGAAGTCGTTGAAAGTGACTGTGATGCCCGCTTTACCTGCAGCGATTGCAGTAACTTTCCCGCCTGCAACTGTTGCAACAGCAGCATCGCTTGAAGCGAATGTTGCACTTGCTGTTACGTCGCGGACAGTTGATGTGCCGTCTGGCTTCGTTGTTGTTTCAATCACTAGAAGCTGAGCCGTGTCGCCCGCTTTCAAGTCAAGTGCGGATTGATCCACAGAAACTGAAACTGTGTCGACTGCTGTGTAGATGACTTGTTCTGCTTTGTTGCCTGCAGCGTCTGCATATTTCACAGTGACGTTATTTTTGGTTTTATCAAACGTTGGAAGGTTGAATGCGAATGAACCATCCTGTTCAAGTTTAACCGCACCAGAGTTAACAACTGTTCCCCCTGCTGTCACTTCGTATGTTGCTGCAAGTTTTGTGTTGATGTCATAGCCCATTCCGAATTTCACAAGTTCTTTCTGGTAATCTACGTACTTGTCGATGACTTTACCAGAAGCTTTTCCGTCTGCAACGGATCCTTCGATTGTGCCTGCTGTCGATTTCACGACAACGGGTCCAACGTAAGCAGAGATTGTCTTAGGACTGCCTGACTTCGGATCAGCTGTAAAGTCAATTGTATACAAGCCGTCCGGGATCTGCGCTTCCCCAGTTCCACCCCATGGCTTATAGGCACCCTTGACTGGAAGTGTGTAAGATCCTGCGTCTAATTCAGTACCTGCATGTAAGTATCCAATGTAACCATCTTCAAATTCACCACCTGTTGGATCCATGATATTCCAGAGTTCAATATAGTTCGCACCTACATCACCTGTGATTGTGAATGAAAGAACTGCTTCGTCTTTCACGCCGTCACCGTCGAATGAAAGGTCTGTTTCTGTAATTTTCATGTCTTTTACGGCAACTGCAGCTGCGCCGCCGAAGTCAGCAGCGAATGGCAATGAAAGATCTTTACCATTGCCTTTAATGTGGATGTAGCCGAGAATTTCATCTCCAGCTTTTGTCGTTGCTTTAGATGCCGTCAGCGTGACGTTGAGCGTTTGTTCGCCATTCAATGTGAATTCAGGTTTGTCGACTGTCAGTTTCGCGTCTCCAAATCCTTTTGTCACGTCAACAGAAACGCTATAGTCGCCGCCAGCTGATTTCAAATCTTTTACTTTTATTTTCTTCGTGACGGATAGGTCTTTATCCAACTTTTGAGGACCGAATGTTACTGTTCCTTTTAAGTTTTCAACTTCTGTGCCGTCGTTATTCGCTGTGTCGATTGCGTATGCTAAAACGTCTGCGTGTGCTGCTTTGTAAGCATCTACGCGTCCTGCACCTTGAGCGAAGACGTCATATTTCTTCGTATCAAGAATGGTTGCTGTGTTCGAAAGCGCTACTTTTACGTCAAATGCGTTCCATGCCGGATTCGCTTGTTTCACGAGTGCTGCAATTCCCGCAATGTGCGGAGTTGCCATGGAAGTTCCTGTCTTGCGTGAGTAGGCTTCGCTGTAATCTGCGTCCGGGAAGTCGTTCCCGTACATTGGAATTGTGGACATGATGTTTGTACCAGGCGCTGATACGTCAGGCTTAATGTCAAAGTTCGGTGTGGATGGACCGCGTGAACTTGAATCGTTGACTGCATCGCCTGTTGTTTTAACGCTTGAGAATTGATCGAATGAGATCGTTCCTGGCGCTGCTGCTAAAGCTGCGCGAAGAGCATCGCCGTCTGTTACGGACATATCAAATGTCGGGATGAATTCGAACGCATCCCCTAGGAATACATCTGATTTGTTCGGTGCGTTTGTACCGCCAGCAAAGTTGTGGACGATAATCGCTGCTGCGCCTTTTTCTTTAGCCGCTGCGACTTTATCGACAAACGCAATTTCTCCGCGGGAAACGAGTGCCACTTTGCCAGTTACATTCAGACCTGCGTAGTCTTTTTCAGCACCTACGCCAGGGACTGCAACTAGATCGAAGTCGCCTGTCAATTGTGTTTCTACGTCTTTACCGAATGTTGTTGCCATCAGGTCATTCACTTTGCTATATGTGAAGTCTCCCGCTGTTACGTTTACGTTCGCTTTGAAATGTGTTTCAGGGTTTGTTGTATTACCAACTGCGATTCCTAGACGTGATGTCGCAGGAGTTCCCATTGTTCCGCGGTTCGGACCTGAGTTTCCTGTCGCAACCACAGAAATCGTTCCTGCAAGCATTGCGTTGTTGATGGCAAATGATGCGCCGTCCGTTTCAGAGTTTGCACCGCCGCCGAGCGATAGGTTGATAACATCGATTTTTTCGATTACTGCTGTGTCGATTGCTTTGATGATGCCTGAAGTTGAACCGCTTCCGTATGCGCCAAGAACGCGATACGAGTAAAGGTCAACTTTCGGTGCGATTCCTTTGATGCCGAATGCGTTGTTGCCTTGTGCAGCGATTGTTCCAGCTACGTGCGTTCCGTGAGTTGTGTAGAAAGTGCTTCCTTTCTCGTTCACTTCTGGTTTGTTTGCTGGACGATCGAGCGGTGACGTTTCAGAACCGTCGTCATCTGCGCGCGGACGTGCATACTCGCCGTCTGTGTGAGGAACGAAGTTTTTACCGCCTTTATAAACCGCTTTCAAATCAGGATGAGAAGAGTCAATGCCCGTATCGAGGACGGCAACTTTGACGCCTTGTCCTTCAATTCCTTCTTCCCAAAGCTTGTTAATGCCTAAGAATGGAATGCTTGTGTCCATTTTCGCATCTAGTTTCGGGTCTACTTTTTGAAGACCTTCAGAAGCATAGACAGTTGTATCGGGTTCGACGTATTTCACGCCGCTAATAGTTAGGAGTTTCTTGAGGTCGTTCGCTTTGACTGTACCGGAGAGACCGTTGAGGACTGTATCGTATGCGTAAACTTGGTCGAATTTGACGTTTTTGATCGTCATTTCTTTTCGAGTTGTGTTTTGCTGAGTTTTAATATCTTTCTTTTTTTGTGTGACTTCAGCTTGGCTCATCTTTTTCCCATTGAGCTTCTGAATCCCTTGTTCCAAACCGACCGAGCTTTCGGATAAATGAATGATAACAGGGACTTCCTGGCTGCCAGAGAGATCCTGCAGATCTTTATGGAGCTTGGCATCCCCTTCCAGCAAGCTTGTCTGCTGTGCAATCGCAGCTTTTTGCTGGAGCACACTTTCATCTTGCGGATTCGGCTTGAACGGCTGTTTCAACAGCGCTGCGTTGGCAGTGCTTGAAAACGGCAGAACAAGCGAAAGGACCATGATGAGTGTTAGAAATGTACTGAGAAATCTCGTGAATTTCTTATTGGTCAATTCTTCTTCCCCCTTAAACTTTTGTTGTCAGACTTAACTAAATTAAGTGACAGAATGACAATATCATAGTTTAGAAGATATGAGAATGGCTTAATGGCGAGGTTTACATGATTTGACACCATTTTCAGAAAAATCGTTCAATAGGCATTCGTTTGGGTCATGTGGAGTAGTTCGTTGGAAGTGGATGATATTTCGGATTCCGTGATGTATGTCTGATTAAGGTGGTATAGGTCATTTGGCGGGGTGAGTTTTTTGGGGTTTATTTTGGGTATGGGCGGGTTGCTTGGCGGTGCAACGAGCGAGTACTTGGCTGGATGGAGCGCTTAGCCGGCGACAACGAGCGCTTACTTGGCTGAATCGAGCGCTTAGCTGGCAGCAACGAGCGGTTACTTGACCGGATCGAGCGGTTAGCCGGCGGTATCGAGCGCTTAGCCAAACGAGCGGGTCCATGGACGATAGCCCGGCGAACCATTGCAAGCTCTCATTCTTTTATCCCTAAATGCGTAGCGTAGCGGAGCACACCAATCAGTCTTGGTTTTGCTCGGGGAAAGATGGATTGGTCGCGAGATCGGAAGTGGATTGGAGGAAGTATATTGCCGCGGGAATGGAGCGGTTCGGTGGCGGTATCGGGCGCTTACTTGGCTGGATCGAGCGCTTAGCCGGCAGCAACGAGCGCTTACTCCGCTGAATGGAGCGGTTAGCCGGCGGCAACGAGCGGTTACTTGGCTGAATCGAGCGCTTAGCCGGCGGTAACGAGCGCTTCCCCCGCTGAATGGAGCGCTTAGCCAAATAATCAGCTTCTCCCTTCTCACCCCCCCAAAAAAAACACTTCGCACGATTACGAAGTGTTTTCTTTATTAGCAATTATTCAATTCATCGTTGACCTTACAGCAATACTGATAAATATTCGCAGTCGCACGACAGTCAGTTATGCCGCTCATGGATTCTTGCTTGGTGCCGAGCAAAAAAGCTAACTTTTTCATTTTTTCTACATCCGTTAACTGACTTGCTACTTGTCGCGCTAATTTCGTTGTATCTACTACGGTATATTTAGGTAAATGAATAAGTGAGAAATCATGAAGTGACTCTAAAAAACCCATTTCAAAAGAGCTGTCATGGATGACAATCGGCAACTCCCCGATATAAGAAATTAAGGGTTGAATCACATCCTCCATAATCGGTGAAGCTGTGATCTCTTCATTCGATAACCCTGTCCGTTGCGTCACTTCCAATGGAATATGCCGTTGAGGATTTACCAGCGATTCAAATCGCTCCTGTTCAATATGGTTTTCATAACGGATTGCCAGTACACTGATTATTTTATCTGCACCTGCGCGCATTCCGGTTGTTTCAAAATCCAGTACTACGTAATCCTGATGACAATCTTCTGTTGTTATATAATTGCTGCTTTTCGATTGTTTTCTGACACGAATGTTTTTCTGCATCGGCTGCTGATTCAAGAGCGCCTGGACAATCTTTCTTTGAGTCTCCATAAGTTGCACGTCCCTTAGTATAATAACTTTCTATTTCCCCATTTTCTAAAAAGTATTCCTGAATTCAAGATTTATTTTAAATTCCAATAAAATACCGACTATTGGTTAGCTGCAGTGTTCTGAAATCTACATGGTATCGTTTTCATAATACTATATAAAAATAATCCGATTCAACAGTTTCACTGTCAAAACGGACTATTTTTATGAATTTTGCGTGTCAATGGTTTACGGCTGTTTTAACAACAGCACTTTAAAGTAGTTTTTCCAGCCAAATGCTTTCCATTCAGCTTTTGCCGGCATATCTAAAGGCATCGGGAAGAATACACGGGGCGCACTTTCGTGATCACGGATGGATTTGTTGTGAACCACAACATCCCCTGAAGCGAGACCTTCTGAGACAACCGTGCGATTGAGATACTCAAACGGCGTCGCAACTCCTGTCGAGGCTGCATATCCCTTTTCATCCAGTCGCCATACAAGTGCCTGATCCGTGCCTGCGCCCGTAAGCCATTTTGTACGGACTGCTGCGGCGTTTTGCGCAACATTTGTCGTGATGACTGTGTTTACATGTGTTCCAAATGGAGCTGGTACTTCTCCTTCATTCGCATTCAAACGAACTCGGTAATAGGCTAAAGGATTGGTAACCTTCTTATCCGCAAGCGCTTTGTACGCCTTCAAAAATTCGTTGGGTGTTGCAGGGACTTGATCAATCGATTCGACAGAACCTTCCAGCGTACCTTCTGTGCCTTTTGCATCCAACACTGCTGGATCTCCGTTCGCAAGTCGGCTCCACTCTTCGTCTTCTGCGTACGTTTCAACCACTTGTTCATTGCTGTAAATGATGATTTTCGGCTGATCGCTATCACTCGTAATGCGTGCAACGACTCCATCTGTCGGACTGATCAGCGCTGGACTTGCAGAGTTTTGCTCTAACTGGGATTCGACTACTTTCAGTCGGCGTTCCGTATCTGCAAGATCCCGTTTTGCTTCTGCGACCGCTTGCGCATAAGATCCAGTTTGGTTAACATCCACTTTCACATCGACATTTAACTCTACTTTCGTATCATCATCTGTTTTAGTCCGGTCTGATTTGGATGAATTCGAGCTATTTGTCTTATCTCCTGATTCTAAATCGGAAATTGTCGAACGGATTGTATTTTGCTGAGTGAGCAGCGCTTCTTTTTCAGACTCCCAAACGGCACGTTGACCGTCCGCTTGTTCTGTCTGCAGACGCGCAAGTTCCTCACCAGTCGTCACCGCATCGCCTTCACGTACGAGCCACGTGTCAATTGCATTGCTGTCGTTCGTATACACTGTGAACGTTTCAGCTGGCGCAACAAGCCCTTCTTTCGGCAATACTTCTTTATATTCTTTTGCTGACATACGTTCGTAGTCGCTCACATATACTGACTTCGGAATTACACTTTTATCCGAGTACATCAAGTAAAGATTCAGTGCGACAAAAACACTGACAACAACCGCAATTACTGCATTTGTAGTTTTGTTCATGATGAAGCGCCTCCTGACGTGACATAGTTGAAGAGGCGTTCAAATGGAATGTACCCGATTGCCGTTGTCAGCAAAGCGAATACGATCTGCAATCCGATAAGAACTGCGAGCAGACTTTTCCAGTTCATCGTTTTTGTGTAGGACCGGATGAAACTGAACTGCAAACTCACGATGAGCGCAGAGATGATCGTTAACTGATTGAGGAACATGACTAAAAACCATGTGTCCGAAAATGTTGCAGTCAGCGGACCAAATGATAGAAATGAAACATTTGTCGCTTCCCCTTTTACTGTGAACACAAGGAAGACAAGTGCTTTTTCAATAAGTAACACACCGGTAACCAGTAATTGAAGCGGCACAATCCGACGAACCGGAATCGATGTTAACAGGCCAAGGATATAAGAAACAAAGAACAGATGAAAAGCTATGTAGAGTACTGCCCATAAAATAGCACCAATCACGGAAACAAACCGCGCAATGGTATAATCACCATCTGTTGCAAGTGCAAGCATAGGGCTAAGAGATTCGGTTGTCATTCCCCATATGTCACGTAATGCAAAGATTACGATTCCAGAAAGAAAAAGGAAGACAATTCGTAAGTTGAATCCGCGCATTGCCGAACTTTGGTGATTCATCGAGAGTTGTGAGGGATTCGTTACATAGCGCCAGAACGAAAAGTTGAAAAACATGGGATAATTCCTTTCTTGTCAAAGATGGAAACGGATTTTTGATAATAACTTCCTATGCTCTACTTTAGCAAAATCTACAAGATTTGCAAAGATTTCATGTGGGAAACATTCGATAAAAGACAAATTGATAGACTTAATTTTAGAAATGTGTTTCTAAGTGCCCCTAAAGTGGGTAATGAATAACTAGTAAGCAAGTTGACTATACTCCATACATCACGGATTATTCTTTCCGGAAATAGCGCGTTATTTCCCGGGAAATCGACAAAAGGAGCGGAGTACAATGGAAAATAATACTCAAACTCGAAAAATGGTATATATGTCTTGGCAAGATATTGCATTTGGTCTAACTGGATCAGCATTATTCGTCGTGCTATTATTCATTTTTACTGGACTATAATGAGAAACCCAATCATAAAAATCCATTAAAAAACACCTATCTCTTAACAAATGATAGGTGTTTTTTTACGTGGCGTTATTCAGTTTGTACATTCGGTGTGCGCATTCCTTCCGTCAGTTCAGTGAACAGTGCTTTATCGTTGTTTTCCAAGGCATAATCAATCATACGCAATCGGTTCTCCAATTCCAATTCACCAATCAGCTGCTCAATTTCACGTGCTTGCGGTTCAGATAATTCCGGGGCCAGGTGGAAGATGCCTTCTAATACGCCTGATAAGTGAAGGTGCAAGTCGGAAATCAGCAACAATTGGTACAGCGGTAATCGGATGAACCGGCTGCCTCGCTGAAAAACGAATACCTCTCCTAAGTTTTCGACTTGCAGGCTTTTCATGTTGATGACGATTTCTTTCCCTTCAATCGGGACAAATTGAAAGACTTCTTGACCTTTCAGAATCGAAAAGTACTGATATGCAAATACTAGTCGCAGACGGAAATCTTCTTTACTCGTATAAAATGGAGTCATTCGTTTCACTGATAGCATCTGAATCCCCTCCGAATTTGAATATTCCGATTATTTATAGTTTATCACAACCGAGCTCTATTTGTGAATGATAAATGCCTGACTTAAGTAACTATATGTTACGGAGAGAGAGGCTATTTCGCTAATTGCTTATTCCTTGTTATTATTAGGTGAAAACATGCAAAAGGACAAGCTGTGCGGCAGAAATTCTTCAATACCAAATTCGCGCAATGCCTTTTTTACAGCTTCCGCCAGCAGCCTATTCGATCGGTTCACCTGATTAAATGTAATCGTATCTCTTGAATAGTCTACTGTAATCGAGTCAAAAAACGACTCCCCTACCGTTGCCGAAATAATATACATCGTCTGACGCTCTCGCACATCGATAATTCCAGCCGAACTCGCAGGTTTCAGTTTCGTCTGCAACAGACTCTCCCGATTCGCAATCAGTTTTCTCAAACCCGGGATGTAGACGATCATTTGTCCAGAAATAACTGTTCACTCCTTTTTTATAGAATAAGGTAATAACGATTAAAATGTTTTTTCGATTCCTGTATGTGATGATTTACGAAGGTCACTGAACTGATGTATAATAGAAAGAATGCTTTGTCTAGGGAGTGGTTTTATTTTGCGCGTCGCTGCAGAACGTATTTCGTATTTGCATGAACGAGAAATCGAGAAGATGATGAATGATGTCCACTATACATTTAGACCCGATAATCCGGACCAGTCCGAGATCATCCGAAACGCCATTACTGCTGTGAGAAGAGGGGCAATCTCTTCATACCGTTATTCTCAGGATGACGGAGAAGTCCTCGCACAACTCAATGACCGTGCTTCCGAATTTGTACGATTTTCGTTCGAGGAGCAAACGTTAAGCTGCACATGCGGTCGCAAGGAACGCTGCGTCCACCAGCTTACGGTCGTCTTTGACCTGTACTCTCAATTCCATTCATTAACCGAGTGGTTTCAAGAATGGCGGACTTCTGTAAAAGAACAGCTTGCCTTAAAAGTTACAGAGCGTACGCCTGAAGCGTGGGAATCCGTTTTGACACGGGTCACTGCCCCGCTTCGTAAACTTACCTTATCGACCAACTCATCTGTGTTCACATATGAATGTGCGGAAATTGAGAATCGTGTCAAACCGCTTATGCCGTTTGAATACGAGTGGAAGCCGCTTTTCGACTTATTCTATCGCCTGCACTTAGTGGATTCGGCTTTTGAGTATGCCGCTTCTATACTTTCATCCGGTCAATCCCAACATTCTTATGGGACGTGGCAAGTCACGACTTGGCTTAATGATCAGATCTCCGATATTGAAAAATTAGCAGGGACGTTCAGTAACAAGCCAAAGTTATTTGAAACGGATCCGTTCATGAAACGGTTAAAAGAGCTTGTCCATTCCGTCTGTGTCCATCAAACCGATCTGTTCCCATATCGATTCCGCATTTACGAAGCCATATGGGGGCAGCTGTTCATAGACCGCAGCGAGCGCGAAGCAGAGAAACTGCAGCTCGCAGAAGATGCTTCTGCTGATGCACGGTTGTTCGCAATGTATTTTGCCATCATCGAAGGACGCGGTGACATCCTGGAAAATGCGCTTGCTGAAGAAGAGCATCCTGACTTCGGCAGCTGGATGACGCTCGCAAGATTTGCGCTCGCTGAAGCGCTTGCGCCTACCGCTGCGTCCATTGCCAGAGGTCTTTATCCGTCCATTGAAGGGTATTTCAGTGAAAAGAAAAGCCGGAGCGAACAACTTTCTGCTGCCCACGAAATCGACATGCTCCTCGCAAACGGTGATTTTACTGATGAAGAACGGGAAGCCGTATTCGCCATGTATGGAAAAATCGGGATTCCCAGATATTCAAATTTTTTAATCGAACGGGAACGGTATTCGGATTGGGCGGCGCTTTTACACCGCTTCAACGTGCCGTACGACAGTGTCGAACAGGATGACTTGAAGATTGTGCTAGCTGAGCAGCCAGGTGCGGCACTTCCTTTACTGCATGATTACGCACAGCAATTCATCGCCGAAAAGAACCGCTTAAGCTACCGCCGCGCAGTGAAGCTGTTCAAACGCATGCGCACTGCCTGCAAAAAAAGCGGTCAAACCGAATTTTGGAACCGGTACATCCGAACGGTGCGGGATAAGTACCGCCGGCTTCGCGCTTTAGTTGAAGAAATGGAGAGGGGTAGTCTTGAATTATGAGACCTGCACATCGACTCGCACGTGAGTTACAACTGACCATCCAGCCTGCAGATCGCGGAAACTTTGCGATTTCAGCTGCAGATGACTATGGAACAGCGATACCTGCTGATCGACTTGTCTCCTTTTTCTTCTTTGCCGACGAAACATCCTTGTTCGGATTAACGGTGCCCATCGAAGATAATACTGTCCTGCTGCATCCGCATGAGTGGGTTCAGGCATTAAGCGGAAACCGTCATCCGTTCGTTGAATTTACAGGTGCGACAGAAAGAGATACCGAGCAATTGGAAGCAGCAGAAGAAGCTGCGAAACTGTGGCTGTCAAAAGACTTGTGGGCCTATACCGAGCCGGACGCTGAGCAAGTTATTCGTTTCGCGGGTGACGCAGCGGGCATTTCTGAATCGGCTGCACTTCTGACGAAGCAAGCCATTGCCAGCAAGTTTCAAACGCTCGGAGTCCATGCTGACATGGTCCCTGCTCTCTTGCCTCATTTAAAAACATACGGGTGGCCGGGAGAGACTAAATCCGATATACCAGTCCGCCCTGCGCTTCGGTTAACAGAACCTGATTCTGAAGGGATGGAAGACTGGTTGCTCGAAACCGTTATTCTGAATGAACGCGGGACACAATGGGTACCGGCTAAATCGAAACGGTCGGCTTCCATCGAAAATGCGCTGCCAGCGAAATTGAAGCCATATGCAGCAGCTATTACGGAGCAACAATCTGAAATGATTTCTTTTCTGCAGTCCATTGAACCTGAGAACGAACAGTCGTTTCTCCATATGCCGATGAGCGATCCGGAAGTCCGGATGTTTATCCAGCATGATCTGCCGTTATTCCAGTCGTTTGGACTTGCGGTTCTTTTGCCGTCTTGGCTGAAGACAGTGACTGAGACGAAAATGAAGATTCGGACAGATGCGGGCGTTCAATCGTACAAATCAGCTGCCGGTCTAGATGAAGTTCTTTCGTTTGACTGGAGTTTCTCACTTGCAGGCAATGAAATCGACCGGGATACATTCCAAAAGATGGTCGATGAAAATCGGGAATTCATCCGCACGGGAGATGAATGGTTCCACATCGATCCGACTTGGTTAAAGCGCATTAAAGAATTAATGGAGCAAGCAGATAACGGAGAGTGGACGGTTAAAGATTTATTATTCCAGGAGCTCCCTGAAGAAATTGTACCGAGTGAAGACGATGAGTTTGATGAGGATCCATTGCTTGCGTTTACGATGCAGCAGTCCCTTCGAAGCTATGTCGATCAGGTTATGGATAAAAAAGGATTGCCTCCTGTCAAAATCCCTGAGGCGTTGCAAACTGAGCTGCGGCCTTATCAGCAAGAAGGCTTCAATTGGCTTATGTTTATGAGGGAACAGCATTTCGGTGCGTGTCTTGCTGATGATATGGGACTCGGGAAAACGGTTCAGCTGATCAGTTATTTGTTGAAAGTGCATTCCGATCCAGACGCAACTCCATCACTCATCATTTGCCCGACTAGTGTATTGGGTAACTGGCAGAAAGAGCTGGAACGCTTTGCACCTTCTTTGAAAGCGGCCATTCACTATGGACCTGGCCGCTTAAAAGAAGATCAGTTCACTGCGTTTTTAGCTCAGGAGAAACCTGACGTTGTGCTGACGACATACGGAACCGCGACGCAAGACAGCGAATTCCTTATCGAATTTCCATTTGCGAGCATCACATTGGATGAAGCGCAAAATATTAAGAACATGCAAACGAAGCAGTCCAGGGCGATTCGAAAACTGCGGGGTGGTCATCATATCGCGTTAACGGGAACGCCTATCGAGAACCGTCTTGCGGAGTTATGGGCAATTTTCGACTTCATCCACCGCGGGTATTTCGGGAATTTCCGGAAATTCACGGATGACTTCATTATTCCGATTGAGCGGGATGACGACGAGCGGACGAAAAGTCGGTTGCGTTCTAAAATCCACCCATTCTTATTGCGGAGAACGAAAAGTGATCCGGACTTGCAGCTTAATCTGCCCAAAAAGCTGGAGCAAAATGAGTATGTTCCGCTTACAAGTGAACAGGCCGCCATCTATGAGAGCTTCATCGAAGAGACGAAGTTCAAGTTGCAGACACTCTCTGGATTTGAGCGTAAAGGGCTCATTTTGAAAATGTTGAGCCGGCTTAAGCAATTGTGCAATCACCCTGCGCTGTTCTTGAAAGAACCGTTCACGCAAGCCGATGAAATGCTGTCGAGATCTGACAAATTGGAGCGGATTGTGAAATTGGCCGCAGAAATTGCGGGTAATGGTGAACAGTGTTTAATCTTCACGCAGTATATTGGGATGGGACAGCTTATTCGCCAATGCCTGTCTGAGCTTTATGGATTCGAAGTGCCTTTCCTGACAGGAAGTATGCCAAAAGGGCAGCGTGATCACCTTGTCGAAGCGTTCCAAAAAGGCGAGTTCCCGATTTTCATTCTGTCGTTAAAAGCTGGAGGCACCGGGCTGAATTTGACTGCTGCGAATCATGTGTTGCATGCTGATCGCTGGTGGAATCCTGCCGTAGAAAACCAAGCGACAGACCGTGCATATCGAATTGGCCAAGAAAAGTTCGTGCATGTCCATAAGTTCGTAACGATCGGAACTATTGAAGAAAAAATTGATAAAATGCTTGAGGAGAAAGCTGCATTGTCAGCAGACCTTATCCAATCCAGCCAGTGGCTGACAGAACTATCCGATGGAGAATTGGATGACTTGCTGTCATTTGGCTAACGGAAGTCTTGATCCGCAAATCACGCCCGTGGTTTGCGGTTTTTTTATGTAAATGAACAGTTATACGCGATTAGTCCGGTTGATTTGAAGCACTCTGTGAATTTCGCGATTTCCTTTTTCCTGTTCCAGTTCATCCACACGTTCGTTCAAATTGGCTACTAACCGGATCAGCTGTCCAATTTGTAATTCCATACGCAGTATGATTTGATGGTCTGAATCCATGCGCTTCTCTCCTTTTAGGCGATTTTGCAGTCGGACCACTTAAGAAGCGGTCTCTTCTGATCCGACAGCAAAATGGCGGTTAGTTGGTGGCGGAACCACCACTCCTCTTGAGTACTGCTTCGTTGTTACCTGTGCCTGATCACTTGTAACAACGGTTGTTGCTTGACCTTCCATCTTAGATCAGCAGGAATCCCCACCCCTGCTGATGCTGTTCTTTGCTTTGTATCTCCCTCGTTACGCATTCACACTGCTCTTTCCATGGGCAATGGGCGTATCGTTTATCCGTTGTTTTTTGCTGTCATTCCTCCCTTCGATCATTGCTTTCCCAATGCGCTATGTATCTGACGGGCGCATTAGAAAATCGGCAAGGTTTCTTTTTCATGATTTTGTGAAGGCAATTCAAAATGATCTGCTGCTGAAGAAGATCGTTGCGGCTGGGCAGCAGCATGTACTTCGTTAGACGGCTTTTTTGTAATAAGGAATCGAACATCCTCTCCAGCAACTTGCGTGATGTACGCTCTCGTCCGGTCTTCACGCTCGTATGATCTAGTTTGGATACGTCCGCTTACTCCAATTAAAGATCCTTTGCCACAATGTTTCGCAGTGTTTTCTGCCGTTTTGCCCCAAATGGTACATAAAATGAAATCCGCATCGACATCGCCTTGCTGGTTTTTGAAACTGCGATTGACCGCAAGAGTAAAGTTCGCTTGCATCCTTCCATCCCCAATCATTCGGACTTCCGGATCTTTGGTCATTCTCCCGACTAGTGCTACATGATTCACCTGGTTCCCTCCTCTCTTTGAATTCCTTTCATCATACGGATAAGGTTGGAATTGGACAAATGAGGGTTTCCAGGATTTGAAGGGAATTTCAAAGCTGAACCTGAAGTTTGAGGACATACGTTTTTCAAAGATTTCTCTTTTATCGTTGGGGGGACTAGGGTTTCAAATTGTGTTCTTTTAGCGATAATTCGGCTTTCCCCATATTCAAAGAAGATTAAAGCGATTGTGGTATACTGGGTGAAAAAGGGGGATTCTGACGGGATGAAGACTTTTAAAATGATTTCCTTCGGCTTGCTGACTGGCGATACAGCCGACTATTTACCGATGCATGACGGTATTATTATTAACCAGGAAAACAGCCATCGCATGTGGATTCTTGAGATGTTTTTGGATGCAGCGCACAAAGAGCGTTTTGAAAAGTTGAAAGCAGAAGAAGCACTCATTGAAGCGAAAGTAGTGATTTCTTATCCCGAAAACGAACCGGCTGCCTTTGTGCTTGCAGTGGATGCCGTTCATGACATAGGAGACCGCGTTTCAGTCCTGTTAAAAGGCCGTTTGAAGCGTCAGCGTTCTGAATATGCAGAACAGCTCTTAAGCGAATTGCTGGACCAGGGGTTAGAGGGGCAGGATCTGCTCAAACGATTTGAAAGTGACATGCGGTCGAGACCTCGTTTAAAAAAGAAATGAACGAAAAGAAAAACCACGGGAAAATGTTCTCCGTGGTTTTTCTAATGAATTATTTCCCGCCAGACATGTTTCTGTCATCTTCTTTTGGAGAACCGCCATTGTTACCAGTTCCAGCGCTATTTCCGCCTCCCGGTGTACTGTTTTCCCCAATTGTACCGCCTTCTCCACTTCCCGCACCTTCAAGCGTGTTATCTTCGACGCCATCTCGGTTTAAGACACCTTCGTTAACTCCGCCAGTACGATCTTCTTCCAGTCCATCCAGATTAGGACCTGTTGTACCATTAGGCGCATTTCCTTCCATCTCCGGTGTCCAATCCTTATCACGATCGTCATGCATACGGTCGTCCAAGTCCTCCATCGGTGTTTCGTTTTTGTCTGGGATTTCGTCCTTAGTTGTTCCACACCCAGCCAGTACGAACCCTGCAACAAGTGCTGCCGGCAATACTTTCTTCAACATGAAAATTCCCTCCTTTCAAATAGCTATCCAACATAGCTTGGCTTGAAAAAAGGGAACTATCCATTATTTCTTTTATGCGTCGTAGCGTTTTTTGAGTTCTGCCTCAACGAATGCAGCTTCAGCCTTACATTCATATACGAATTGCGTATTCAGGGCTTCCTGCATTTTTTGAATCGATGCAATCTGCTCCTCCGATGGCGGCTCACTTAACACTTTTTTTATGACTTCATTGATACGGACTGCAACTTCTTCGTGAAATTGGGTCGCGTATTTGACGTCATCAGGTATTTTCTCATACCAAAGCGCTTTTTCCGTAATGTACGCGCTCCACCGTTTCATGAAATCTGCCATATCATAGCGTTCCGGATCCCATTCGATCTCCGTCATGTATTGTTCAAAGGTCTGTGTAATGGACCTCGTGATGCTGCTCTTTAGATTGGGTGAAAGACTTTTGAACATTCTCGTTTAGTACCTCCCACAATGTACATGCTATGTTAACTGCATGCTTGATTGGCTGATTGTGCAAATTTGCACGCGCCAAAGTGTGTAAACACACTATGTAAAATTTTAGCGGATTTTTCTGCCAGATGCAACTATTAACCGAAAATCACTCTTTTGCCCCAAGTGCGAATGTGATTTCCGCTTCACATGCGATGTCGCCTTCGACGGTCGCTGTTGCTTTCCCTTTACCAATGGAACCGCGCATACGTGTGATTTCCACTTCAAGACGAATGACGTCGCCAGGGACGACTTGACGTTTGAACCGGCAATTATCAATTCCCGCAAAAAATGCAAGGCGGCCTTTGTTTTCTTCTTTTTGCAAAATCGCAACAGCTCCGACTTGCGCCAGTGCTTCTACGATCAGCACACCCGGCATAACCGGGTATCCCGGGAAGTGACCGTTAAAGTAGTTTTCGTTAATGCTTACGTTTTTGATCCCTACTGCACGCACGCCTTCTTCAACTTCAAGAATCCGGTCAACCAATAGGAACGGATAGCGATGCGGAATGATTGCTTGGATTTGTTCAGCTGTCAGCATAGTGATTCTCCTTTTAGGTTGTCCTGAAATCGTTCGTTCATTTCTCTTTACCGCTCATAATATCAAACATATGCATCCATGTATCTTTTTGGAAGATCCCGCCTGCGGCCCCGTCCCCAAGGACGCTATAGCCGATTAAAGCCCCGAGCACTGCAGCTGCAGCGAGCAGCACAATCACCAGAAGAACGCGTACGTAAATTGGTAGAATCCGGATTTGAACCCAGCGGACCGGCTTTGCTTCCGCCGCTTCTTCGGTTTCCGTCTTCTCACTGCGCTTGCCTCGTGTTTTTTGGACAGCTTTCTCTTTTTTCACAGGCTTCGCTTCAGATTTTCGTTTACTGCGCGTTATCTGCTCGTTTTCGGATGCAGATTGAGCCGTTGCTGCATGGGTCGCTCTTGCTTCGGTTCGACTTTTGGCAATTGGCTTATTCGGCTCTGCTGGCGAATTGGACGGGATGTCTGTCGTTCTTTTATCATCTGTCATATCAATACTCCCCACTTAGCTCACCGGATATTATTGACCAGGCCGAGCATCTGATCAGCGATTGAAACAGTGCGTGAGTTGAATTGATACGCTCGCTGTACGTTGATGAGGTCTGTCATTTCTTTCTGATAGTCAACATTGGACCCTTCAAGAGCACCTTGCTGTATACCGACGTCCGGGCCAGTAATTTCTGTTAAAATATCGGCTTCCGTTACATTCAGTTCATCCAAATTAGCAGGAAGTGTGAAATGCGTCGAGGACAAGCGTGTCATCAGGTTGGGTCGCTCGATTAAGGTAACTGCCAATTCAGCTGTCTGCTCCGTACCATCTGCCGACTTCGCGACTACTGTGCCATCCGGCTTCAGTTCAAACGAATTTACAGAACCATTGAACGTGATCGCATTCCCCGCACGGTCTGCAACGGCATTTCCTTCGCCGTCAACGAGTGCTGTCTGGTTTCCCTGACCAGGTGACAGATAGAAGTTCCCCTGACGTGTATACACCGTTTCAGGACCATCTGGACCTTGCACGAGTACGTTGAAATAGTTTTTCGGCTGCGTGAGAGCGAAATCCAGGTTTCTTCCTGTTTGCTGCAGCGTTCCCACTTTCCAGTTCATCTGCGTTTGACCCAGCATCGCTCCGACACCATATCGGATGCCTTCAGGTGTTTGGCGCTGCGCTGTATCTGCTTTGTCATTGTTGAACTGCTGATACAGCATTTCCTGAAAACTCGCCTGATTGGACTGGTAACCGTGTGTGCCTATATTGGATAAATTATTACCGATGATATCCAGATTATTTTGCAGCTGGTTCATCGTATTAACAGCTGTTGTCATCGTACGAATCATTTAGTTTGACCCCTTTCGCTTATCGGAAGTTCGCGATTATCCATTGACACGGCCAATTTCCGAAACCGCTTTTTCCATACTGCGGTCATATGCTTGCAATACTTTCTGATTTGCTTCAAAAGCCCGGTAAGCGGTCATCATATCCGTCATCGTGCGCGATGCATCCACGTTCGACTGCTCGATGAACCCCTGTTTGAATGAATAGCTGACGCCTTGCGCACCTGCTGCATTCGGCAAGTCCTGCTGTGCATAAAACAGTCCATTATCACGTTTTACAAGCAAGTCTGGATTCGCTGCATAGCTGATGCCGATTGCAGCGGCTTCCAGTTCACCGTATTGGATGATGCCGTCTTCCGTCACTTGGAAATCATCGTTCGGCAATTGAATACGCTGGCCGTTTTGATCCAGCACATAATTCCCTGCAGAATTCGTTAAGTAGCCTTCCGGGTTCAATGCGAAGTTGCCGCTCTTTGTATAGGCGCGTTCACCATCTGTTCCTTCCAACGTGTAGAATACTGCGCCTGGTTTACCTGTATCAGGATTCACAGGCAGCGTCCCATCGACAAGTGCGATATCTGTTGTAAGTTGTGTTTCCCTCAGCTGCCCTTGGGTGAACAGCGGCATTGTCTCTTGCATGTATGTCCCTGTTGACAGAGCACCTATCGGGTCGAAGCCTTTCATCTGAAAGCTATTTTTAACTGGCACTTTGGTTGCGTCCAAGTTTGACAAGTACATTTCAGGAAATGACCGGATCGAAGACTGATCTGCCTTAAAACCCGGAGTGTTCGCGTTGGCCATATTGTTTGATAGTAATTCTGTTCTGCGCTGCTGTGCAATCATTCCTGATCCTGCTGTATAAAATCCACGGAACATAAGCCCGCCTCCTTTTTAGGTGTGTTGCAAATGATCCAGTGGCAAGTCGTTTAAGAACGGGTTCGTTTTCTATCTAAGCTATCTAGCATAATGCCTGTCCCTTTAGCGACACAGCCAAGCGGGTCGTCCGCTATGAAAACAGGTACTTTTAATTCTTCTGCGAGCAATTGGTCCAGCCCCCGAAGAAGTGCGCCGCCGCCAGTTAAAATGATTCCTCGGTCAATAATGTCTGCTGACAGTTCTGGCGGTGTTTTTTCCAAAACGTTTTTTGCTGAATGAAGAATCCACGCAATGGACTCTTCCATCGCTTTTGTGATTTCTGTTGAATTGACGGTAACCGTCCGGGGAAGACCTGAAACCATATCGCGTCCACGAATGTCCAATTCTTCAAAATGACTATCTGGAAATACGGATGTGATGCTCATTTTGATGTCTTCCGCCGTACGTTCGCCGATTAACAGCTTATGGGTTTTCTTGATATGCTGGATAATGTCTTGATCGAACGTATTGCCTGCAATCTTAATGGATTCGGATGTGACAATGTCTCCCATGGAAAGAACGGCGACGTCCGTCGTACCGCCTCCGATGTCAATGACCATGTTTCCGCTGGGCTGATAAATGTCCATGCCTGCTCCAATTGCAGCCACTTTCGGTTCGGCTTCCAGAAATACTTGCCGGCCGCCCGATTTTTGAACAGCTTCTTTAATAGCTTTCTGTTCTACACTTGTCACGTCAGTAGGACAGCAGATTAAGATGCGCGGTTTAGAAAACCACCCTTTGACATTCAAACGATCAATGAAACCTTTCAGCATTGCTTCTGTGCTGTCAAAGTCAGCAATGACACCGTGTTTCAATGGTCGCATTACCTGGATATTACTAGGGGTCCGTCCAATCATTAGTCTCGCTTTTTCTCCGACCGCCATAATCTCGCGCGTTTTCGTGTCGACCGCAACTACTGATGGCTCGTTAAGCAGAATCCCTTTTCCTTTTACATGTATTAAAACATTTGCCGTTCCCAGGTCAATGCCGATATCTTTCGCAAACATCTCATCCCTGCCCCTTCCATTCGTTCAGGCGTAATTTCGTACGTTTACACGTTCTCCTAACTTAACATTTTATCACAGTGTTCCGAAAAAGAACATAAAAAAACGGTATTTTCCTTGCTTTATCACGGTTTTGAGGCGGGTAGTTCGGATTTGACCGTTTCCAGCAAAAAAACGGACCGCGTTAGCCGCTAGTCCGTCTCTGTTGCTGCTGATTCATTCAGTTTTCGCTGTTCGAATTTCCATTTTTGACGTGTCGCTTCCCCGCCTCGCAAATGACGAATCGATTTGTGATAGGCTAAGATTTTCGCAACTTCTTCCGACAATTGAGCATCAATATTAGGCAGACGCTCTGTCAAATCTTTGTGAACTGTACTTTTCGAGTAGCCCGTCGCTTTTGCGAGCGCTCTCACAGTAAGACCGGTTTCGATGAGCAGGTTGCCGAGACGAACACAGCGTCTCCGAATTTGTTCGTGCACACCCTCTTCCTTTCCCGTCAATCCATTTGTTCTCTCACTGTATGCGAAAGGGCGGCGGGCTATTCCTTTTCACGATCAGAGCATTTCCTATCTCTAAGAATATGCACTTCATCTTTAAAGTGCACTTTACCAATCAACTCTTTGGTCTTCTCTCAGACTTTGAGGAATTTTCAACGTCGTTCAGGGATTAATTGGTGCGCTTCTCTTGTTGGGCGGGCTATTTCATTGGGTATAAGCTTACTGCGGTGAAAATAGGGGGTCCATTTTTGGTGTTATGATCACTTTTTGGATGCTTATGAGCAGCTTCTTGCGTTTATGATCACTTTCTCTGCGTTATGATCATATTCGCAGGTTTATGATCACTATTCTGGATTTATGAGCGATTCCTCAAGTTTATGAGCGTTATCCCGCTTTTATGAGCACATGCTACACGCTCTATCGCCAGCGACAAAAAAACCTGCCGGGAGGATGGCAGGCTGGCTCAATGATTTAATTAAAATGCCAAGAAAGATCGGGGATTCACAGCTACGTCATCTTTTTGAACTTCGAAGTGTAAGTGGACGCCCGCTTGCGGGTTCCATTCGTTTTCTGCAGTTTGTGCCAGGACTTCACCTTGCTGGATCTCGTCACCCTCTTTTACGAGAATGCCAGTAACGGAGCGGTAGATCGTTTTCAATCCATCTTTGTGCGTGAGTACGATTTCACTGCCTTTAAATGGATCTGATACGATTTGTTCCACTTTTCCGCTCATCGCTGCGACTACATCGAACGGTTTGCCGTCAACCGCGATCGAAACACCTTCGTTTGTAACGTATGTCTGTTTAAATACGAGCAGTGCGTTTTCACGACTGGATGCATCGGCTTTTGCATCATAGAAGTCCTGAATAATAGCAACTTGGTCAAGAAGTTCTTCGTCAAACGGATACTTCAATGTTTCGTTTGCTGCGTTTGTTTCCAGTGTGACTTCTTCTTGTGGCTTCTCTTTGTCTACAGCTGCCTGATCCCCGGCGTCTGGTTTCGTCAATGCATTATATCCCCATACCATTCCAACGAACAGCAGGGCGAAACTTGCATAGATAGATGGCCAGAACCAGTTGCTTTTCGTGCTCTTGTTTTTCTGAGAAGGGGCGTTCGGTTTTTTTTCTTCTCTCATTTATGATCACCTCACTCGCTATTCTCTGCAAGTTAAGGATTTTTTAAACATTCCTCTTTCGTTTTTTTAAAAGTTTTTATTTCTGTGCCGGTATAGTAGTGTTTTACAATCTGTTCTGCGGTCCATCCCTTTTTCGAATATGCTTCAGCTCCATTTTGGCTCATGCCAACGCCGTGGCCGTATCCTTTAGTAGTAATGTGGACAATTTCATTGGCCACATCGAACCCTATATTGAAGTCCGTAGATGGAAGTTTAAGTTTTTCCCGAACTTCCCGGCCGCTCGTTTCGAATGTGCCTGAGAGGACGCTTTGTACTCGTCCCGTCTCGTTTCTGACGAGCTGAAGTGCACGGAAATCGTTTTCCTTCCAAGAAATGCCGAGCTTTTTATTCCACTCTGTAAGCGGCATATCTACTGTTCGTTCCACTTCTTCAGATACGGTTTGTTCGTCGGGACTGTCCACACTTTGCAGATAGGGAACTGAATTGCCCGTGAAGTTCTCTGCGGTTTCGGTTTTGCCGTTTGAAGTAGAGAAAAACATAGCTGTGATCATTTGTTCTTCGTGCACAATTATGGAACCCGCTGTCTCTTCAACTGCTTGACGGATCTTTTTTTCGTTTTCTTTGAAGTTTTTGCCCCATCGTTCTTTCCGTTCTTTTTCGTTTGAATAGACTTGTGCTGTAACGTCCCGACCGATTGGTTTTGTGCCTTCTGCCGTTTCTTTAAGCGCATAAGTGCGTGCAGCAATCGCTTGTGCTTTAAGTGCTTCCAGTGAGTAAGCGACTGGCATTTCAGATGCGACGACTCCGATAATGTACTCTTCGAGCGGCAGCGGCTTGTCCTCTCCTTCTACTGTAATTTCGGTCTCACAAGCTATTTCCTCGGGTGGCTTAACGTCTAGCGGTCTGTTGTACTTCAAGTTTAGAAGTACAGGTATAAAAAATAATAAAATGATGAATACTGCTAATAGTCGTTTGTCCATGTTGCATGGTATGTTAGTTTCCAATAAATTATGAGCACGAGGCAATTTTAAGTTTGGAAGAGGTCTGTGCGAAACAGTGACAACATCCGACAAATAGTGAGCGCACACATGACACCACCTTGAATTTATCTGCATAAAAAAACTGCCCCTGGTGAAAGGGACAGCTTTACATACTATTATGAATGCACGATTTCTGTGTCAGCTGTTTCAGATTCGCTGGAAACGCGGCTGATATCTGCACCAAGTGCTTTCAGTTTCTGATGGAAATTAACGTAGCCACGATCTAAGTGAATGAGTTCAGTGACTCTTGTAACGCCTTCAGCAACAAGTCCGGCAAGGATTAGTGCAGCTGCAGCGCGCAAATCAGTTGCTGCGACTTCAGCGCCTTGCAGATTGGAAGGTCCATTCATGATAACAGAACGTCCTTCAATTTTAATGTCAGCATTCATGCGGCGGAATTCTTCCACGTGCATGAACCGGTTTTCGAAGACTGTTTCTGTGAGAACACCCGTACCTTCTGATTTCAGCATAAGTGCCATCATTTGTGACTGCATGTCTGTAGGGAAACCAGGGTGCGGCATTGTTTTCAAGTCAACTGATTTCAATGGATGCTGCGCAGTAATGCGAAGACCTTCATCGAGTTCAGTAATGACAACGCCCATTTCTTGAAGTTTAGAGATCAATGCTGCGTTGTGTTCAGGCAATGCATTTTCAATCGTTACATCTCCGCCTGTAATTGCTGCAGCGACCATGAATGTACCTGTTTCGATACGGTCAGGAATGATGTTGTGAACAGCACCTACTAATTGTTTCACGCCTTCGATACGGATAACATCTGTACCTGCACCGATGACTCTTCCGCCCATTTCGTTGATGAAGTTCGCAAGGTCCACAATTTCAGGCTCTTTAGCAGCATTCTCGATCAATGTCGTTCCTGTTGCGAGTGCAGCTGCAGTCATGATGTTCTCAGTTGCGCCAACACTTGGGAAGTCCAAATAGATTTTTGCTCCTTGAAGACCGTTCTTAGCCCGTGCTTCAACAAATCCGTGTCCAAACGAGATATCCGCGCCCATAGCTTCAAAACCTTTTAAATGCTGGTCAATCGGACGTGATCCAATCGCACAGCCACCCGGCATAGCAACACGTGCAAAGCCATTACGCGCTAGAAGTGGACCCATTACTAGAATGGATGCGCGCATTTTACGGACGTATTCGAATTGCGCTTCGCTCGTCAGCGTCTCCGTAGAGTCAATGATCAATTCGCCAATTTCAGGTTTGTATTCAGTTTTTGCATATAAGCTTTTAAGTACTTCATTAATTGTGCGAACATCCGACAAATTAGGTACTTCACGGATGACATTGACGCCCTCAGTAGCTAGCAACGCAGCCGCGAGTATCGGCAGCACTGCATTCTTAGCTCCCTCAACCCGCACCGTACCGTGCAGTTGTCGCCCACCATTAATAATAATTTTATCCAAAACAAGCCCCTCCGACTCAAAGTTATAATTCGTTCTTAAGCGTGACAAGTTTACATATCCAAAAATCCATTAAATAACCTGGTAAAAAAATCATCCAAACTCAGTCCATTGTACAACGACACGCCACAGTTCACAAGCGTCATTGTGACCCTTTCCGACAAAAGATAGCTGTAGTCTAAATTATGTAAGGCTGGGATGTCCTGTGTGGGTATTTTACAATTTCTTTATGACTGCTATATTACAAAAAGGTTACATTCAACTTTGTTCCCTAGCGCGGTTCCACGTAAACCTATCTCATCAAATTCTAATGAAATACTTCGTCTCATTGCCCCAGAGGCACAAATTGTCTATGCGGCGATAAGACGAATCATCAAAAGATGAAAGGAAGTCTTCCCGACCAATAGGATATGTCTAAAAAGAAATTTGATACCGCTGAACCGATAGCAATACTCAATAAAATAAATAATAGTTGTGTTTGCAGCACGCGATTTTTACGAATGATCGCTTGCGGCATAATTGCTTGCAAAGCATAAAACGAAATTCCGATGAAAAAAATGTGTGATCCGATTGCTAATAATGGATTGACACCTAATGCGTTCATAATAATCTACTCCCGTCGCGTACTTCTTTAGTTTCATGAAGTACGTTTTTGGCCGGCTTTAAAAAATCGGACAGAAGGTTCTCCCCTGTCCGATTCGCTCATATCCGCCTTACATGCCGGAAACTTTAATACGGTTAATGGCCCTGCGCAAGCTCAGTTCAGCCATTTGCTGCTCCACTTTGTTCTTTTTCTGCTGGAGTTCAACTTCTGCTTTACGCTGCGCAAGTTCTGCACGTGCTAAGTCAATGTGAGAAGCAAGTTCTGCACTTTGGGCAAGCACTGTGACAACATCCGGACGGACTTCCAAGAAGCCGCCGTTTACTGCCACGTGTTCTGTGGAATTGCCGTTTTTGAGACGAAGTGCGCCGATGTCAAGTGGTGCTACCATCGCGATGTGTCCTGGCAAAATACCAAGTTCACCCGTTTCGGTAACAGCAATCACCATATCCGCTTCTGTTTCGCTGACAGGGCCGTCGGGAGTGACGATATTAACTTTTATCTTCATAATTTCCCCTCCTGGTCCCTTTTATTAGACTTCTACGCCCATTTCTTTCGCTTTAGCCACAACTTCTTCGATGCGTCCAACAAGTCGGAATGCATCTTCAGGAATGTGGTCGTATTTGCCTTCAAGGATACCCTTGAAGCCTTGTACAGTTTCAGCAACCGGAACGTACGAACCTTTTTGGCCCGTAAATTGCTCGGCAACGTGGAAGTTTTGTGACAGGAAGAACTGAACACGACGCGCGCGATCAACGATCTGCTTGTCATCTTCACTCAACTCATCCATACCTAAGATTGCGATGATGTCTTGAAGTTCACGGTAACGCTGCAACGTTTGCTGTACTTGCGTTGCAATGTCGTAGTGTTCTTTACCAACGATATCCGCGCTTAGAGCACGTGAAGTCGATGCAAGTGGATCCACCGCTGGGTAAATACCCATCTCAGACAGTTTACGCTCAAGGTTCGTCGTTGCATCAAGGTGAGCAAACGTCGTAGCAGGAGCTGGATCTGTATAGTCATCGGCTGGTACATAGATCGCTTGGATCGATGTAACAGAACCGAGGTTCGTAGATGTGATACGCTCTTGAAGCTGACCCATTTCAGTCGCCAATGTCGGCTGGTAACCAACCGCAGATGGCATACGGCCAAGCAAGGCAGAAACTTCAGAACCGGCTTGTGTGAAACGGTAGATGTTATCGATGAAGAGCAGAACGTCAGCGCCCTGTTCGTCACGGAAGTGTTCTGCCATTGTCAAACCAGTCAAGGCAACACGCATACGTGCACCAGGCGGCTCGTTCATCTGACCGAAGACCATTGCCGTTTTCTTAATTACGCCTGAATCTGTCATTTCAAAGTACAAGTCGTTTCCTTCACGAGTACGCTCTCCAACACCAGCGAATACAGAGATACCGCCGTGCTCTTGTGCGATGTTGTTGATCAATTCCTGGATTAGAACGGTTTTACCTACACCCGCACCACCGAAGAGACCGATTTTACCGCCCTTGATGTAAGGAGCAAGCAAGTCAACAACTTTAATACCCGTTTCAAGAATTTCTACTTTCGTAGAAAGGAATTCGAATGACGGTGCTTCACGGTGAATCGGATCGCGCTGGACGTCTGCCGCAAGCGGCGTGCCATGATCGATTTCCTCACCAAGAACATTGAAAATTCGTCCGAGTGTAACGTCTCCAACTGGAACTGAGATTGGCGCGCCCATATCTATTACTTCTTCGCCGCGTCTCAATCCATCTGTAGAGGACATTGCAATCGTACGTACAGAATCGTCTCCAAGGTGCAAGGCCACTTCAAGTGTAAGCGTTTCTGCTTCAGCACCTGGGCGATTGATTTGGACTTTCAGGGAGTTGTAGATCTGTGGAAGCTGTCCATCCGCAAAGCGAACGTCAACAACCGGACCCATTACCTGAAGAATTTGTCCTTTACTCATGCTTTTCCCTCCTGTCGTACTGGTACGTTCGTTTTCGTTACGCCTATTCGAGAGCTGCAACGCCGGCTACGATTTCAGTAATTTCCTGAGTAATCGCAGCTTGACGGGCACGGTTGAATACAAGCGTCAAGTCATCTATCAAATCAGTTGCATTATCTGTAGCAGTCTTCATCGCAGTCATACTGGATGCATGTTCGCTTGCTTTCCCATCAAGGACCGCACCGAAAATGAGGCTCTCCGCATATTGCGGCAATAAGGATTCAAGAATCACTTCAGCAGAAGGTTCGAATTCATAAGATGAGCTCACTCCAGACGGTTCAAGATCAGTAAGCGGAAGCAATTTTCGTTCCGTCGGCTCGTTGGAGATGGCGGAGACGAAATGGTTGTAATAGAGATACAACTCATCATAATTGCCTTCCGTGAACATGCCAACAGCTTTATTCGCGATGTCTTTTATCTCTTCGAACGAAGGATGATCAGAAACACCTACAAGGCTCTCTTCAACTTGGAATCCGAGTCGTTTAAAGAAATCAGTTCCTTTACTTCCGATTACCATCAGCACGACTTCATCTTTAGATGCATGGCGTGATTCGATTGCACGTTTCGCTTTACGCAGAACGTTGGCGTTGTATCCCCCAACAAGTCCGCGGTCAGATGTGACAATAAGGTATCCTGTCTTCTTGACTGGGCGAGTAACGAGCATCGGATGTGATGAGTTTTGAGAAACAGAAGCGATAGATCCGACCACTTCTTCAATCTTGTCCATGTACGGTACGAATTTCTTCGCGTTTGCTTCCGCACGGCTCAATTTTGAAGCAGAGACCATTTGCATCGCTTTTGTGATCTGACGTGTACTCTTCGTCGATTTAATGCGCTGTTCTACCTCGCGTAATGAGGCCATTGGCTATTCACCACCTTTTAGTTTTAGTCCCGTAGTCCGTTACTTAACTTATTGTCCAGAAACCGCAAAGTTCTTTTTGAACTCATTGATTGCTGCTGCAAATACGTCGTCTGCAGGAAGACCTTTCGTAGTACGGATCGTTTCCAATACGTCAGTGTGGTTGCTTTCAAGCCAGATATTGATTTCACTTTCAAAGCGAAGAATATCTTTAACTGGGATATCGTCAAGGAATCCGCGAGTTAGTGCGTAAAGGATTACAACTTGGTGCTCAACCTTAACCGGCTTGTTCAAATCTTGTTTCAAGACTTCAACGGTACGGTGTCCGCGGTCAAGTTTCGCTTTTGTCGCTGGGTCAAGATCTGATCCAAACGCAGAGAACGCTTCAAGTTCACGGAACGCAGCAAGGTCAAGACGCAGTGTACCTGCAACCTTTTTCATTGCTTTGATCTGTGCGGATCCACCTACACGGGATACGGAAAGTCCGGCGTTGATCGCTGGGCGTACACCTGAGAAGAATAGATCGGACTGAAGGAAAATCTGACCATCTGTGATGGAGATTACGTTCGTCGGAATGTATGCAGAGATATCGCCTGCTTGTGTTTCAACGAATGGCAATGCTGTGATTGATCCGCCACCTAAGGAGTCGTTCAATTTAGCAGCACGTTCCAGTAAACGGGAGTGTAAGTAGAATACATCTCCTGGGTATGCTTCGCGACCTGGAGGACGGCGCAGCAATAACGAAAGCTCACGGTATGCAGCAGCTTGTTTAGAAAGATCATCATAAACGATCAAAACGTGCTTGCCTTGGAACATGAACTCTTCACCCATTGTAATACCTGCATAAGGAGCAAGGTAAAGAAGCGGTGATGGTTGTGATGCAGAAGCAGTTACAACGATTGTGTAGTCAAGCGCGCCGTTTTCACGAAGCGTTTCAACAACACCGCGTACTGTAGATTCCTTCTGACCAATTGCTACATAAATACAGATCATATCCTGATCCGCTTGGTTAAGAATTGTATCGATCGCTACAGTCGTTTTACCTGTTTGGCGGTCACCGATGATCAATTCACGTTGTCCGCGACCAATTGGTACAAGTGCGTCAATCGCTTTGATACCTGTTTGAAGTGGCTCATCAACCGATTTACGAGCCATAACGCCTTGCGCCGGGCTTTCGATCGGACGAGTTTTTGTTGTGTTAATCGGACCTAGTCCATCCACTGGTTGTCCAAGTGAATTGACGACGCGTCCAATCAATGCTTCTCCAACTGGAACTTCCATGATACGGCCTGTACGACGTACTTCATCGCCTTCTTTGATGTCTTTATATGGTCCAAGGATAACGATACCTACGTTGTTCGCTTCCAAGTTTTGCGCCATACCAAGTACACCTGTGGAGAACTCTAAGAGTTCGCCGGCCATGACATTGTCGAGACCATGAGCACGGGCGATACCGTCACCTACTGCGAGAACAGTACCTACTTCGCTAACTTCCATCTCAGACTGATAGCCTGCAATCTGCTGCTTAATCAGTGTGCTGATTTCTTCAGCTTTAATGCCCATGTATGTCACCCCTCATCTTTCAAGATTTTAACCAATCAACGTACGCTCCAGCTTAGCAAGTTTGCTGCTAATGCTGCTGTCGAAGATTTGGTTTCCGATCTGAAGGCGGATGCCTCCGATCAATTTCGGTTCAATAATTGTTTGAATCTGAAGCGACTGTTTGCCGACTTTGTGAGCAAACGCGCTGGAAATTGCTGTTTCTTCCTGTTCAGTTAATGGACGTGTTGCATAAACTGTCGCTTCCGCAACACCCGATGCATCGTTTGCTAACTGGTGGAAGTCTTCGAGAACGTCGCTAAGTTCATCCATACGGTCCGCATCAAGCATCACGTACAGTGCATTGAGTAATAACTCTTGTGCACCCGGCAGGACATTAGCAATCAATTCACGTTTTTTGATCAATGACAGTTGTGGTAAGCTCATAAGCTCCCCGAAGTCTTTGTTGCCGTCGAGTGCTGCTTGGAGCTCTCGAACGTCAGTGTGGACTGCGAGCAAGACGCCTTGTTCCTGAGCTGCTTTGAACAGCCCAGTTGCATAACGTTCCGCTACGATAGAACGGCTCATCGGCCTTCCCCTGCCTTCACAATCGTTTCTTCGATCAATGCGCGGTTATCCTCCTCGGATACTTCTTTACCGAGTACTTTAGTCGCTGCCATGATTGAAAGAGATACGAATTCTTCGCGGACAGCCGCGATTGCTTTTTCTCTCTCTGTTGCGATTTCGAGCGCTGCGTTTTCTTTCATACGACCCACTTCTGCGCGTGTCGTTTGAATGAGTTCCTCACGCTGTGCTTCGCCTTGCTTCTTCGCGTTTTCAACGATGACTAACGCGTTTGTATGTGCTTCTTTTAAAAGAGCACGCTGCTCTTCTAACAATTTCTGTGAGTCTAGACGACTTTGTTCAGCCGCTTCGATTTCATTTGCAATCATCTCAGCACGCTGATCCATAATCCCCATCAACGGTCCCCATGCGAATTTCTTCAAAAGAAGCATGAGAATTGTGAAGAAGACCACTGTTGCAATGATATCACCTAAGTTCAGCCGTTGGTTCAGGCTGGATAAGAATCCTGAGTCAGCATTGCTTGACAAAAGGACGAAGGTATCCAAAAACACGATTGTTTCACTCCCTTCAAAAACTTACGTCTGATCTACAAACGTTCTGGTTAGAATGATTAGTTCGAGCATAGACATGCCCGATATCCGATGACATAAACGAATGGCGAAGGATACATCTTTTTCCATTCTTCGCCATTGTTTAACGTTCTTATAAAGTGGTTAGATAATAGAAGGAGTCATACAGGCTGGCAAGACCGCATTGCAGCCCAGGCCCTATCCGTTTCATTAACTACCTGGATTGAATCTGTGTAAATTACTTGTTCATAACGATGAAAGCGATAACTGTAGCGATGATTGGCAAAGCCTCAACCAATGCAACACCGATGAACATTGTTGTTTGAAGAACGCCGCGTGCTTCCGGCTGGCGAGCAATCCCCTCAACTGTCTTTGAAACGATTAATCCGTTACCGATACCAGCGCCGAGTGCGCCAAGACCAACTGCGATAGCTGCTGCTAATAGACCTAATGAACCTGTCATAGTGTTATTTCCTCCTAGTATTGTTTGGTTTGGCCGTGCAAGTTCCCGCGTGCGGGATTTATGTTTAGTGGTCAGTGGACACTTTGTGTGCCATGTAAACCATCGTCAACATAACGAAAATGAATGCCTGGATTGCTCCGATGAAAATCGAGAACCCTTGCCAAGCGAGTGCAGGAATGATTGCTCCAACAAAGCCGCCGATGCTGCCGGCTGCAAGTGTTGCAAGAAGTCCAATCAGGATTTCCCCCGCAAAGATGTTACCGTAAAGACGCAGACCGAGTGTCAGCGTGTTTGCGAATTCTTCAATGATTTTCAGCGGTGCCAGGAATGGCATCGGCTGAAGGTATGACTTGAAATATCCTTTAGCACCGAGCATCTTTACTCCATAGAAATGCGTCAAGATAATAACAGTCGCTGCCAGCGTCATCGTAATGACTGGATCTGCTGTAGGTGATTTCCACCAAAGTTCTCCATCCCATGATATTGAGAAGGGCAGCCCTAGCATATTGGCAACAAATACGAACATGATAAGCGTGATGCCGAGTACGTGGAAACGGCCGCCTGTTTTCCAGTCCATGTTGTTTTTAATAATGCCCTTAACGAAGTCCATGATCCATTCCATGAAGTTCTGCATGCCCGTCGGTTTCATCTGCATTCTGCGTGTAGACAGCACAGCGATGATGAACACGATGAGACAGGTAATAAAGAGCATCATAATGTTAGCCGGGTTAAAGCTTATACCGAAGAGATCAATATTCGGATTTTTATGTTCCACGTTTCGTTCACCTCCCTTTTGTGACCAGTTTAAGATTGATGCTTCACATGATAAAAGATCCTATCAACCAGCAATAGGGCATATGGAATCATCAAACCAATCACAGTACTGATCAGATTGAAGTATTCTGGCATCGACATCGCGATGGCGGCCGCAGCCACTCCGGAAGCGAAACGCAATCCCGAACCGAGCGAAACCTTTTTGCCCTGATCCAGTTTCTTGTCGAATTGTTCCATTCTGCGGATAAGTATCCAAAAATTATACAATCCGAAGATTAATCCCAGCAAAAGACCAGCAAAAATCTCCTTCGCTCCCGTAAAGGCCCAGCCTAAAATCAGCAATGCGAGCAAAAAAAATAGAGCTCTCTTTTGCCTTGCGAAAATTTCCTGCATTGTCTGCATGGTAGGTGAGTCTCCTATTACGATAAGTTTAGTTAGAAACTGAAACGCCCGGCTTTTGGTTTAGAAGCCGAACAGCGAGCGGGTTCGCAGGTTGGTACGCGTTGGCTTGTCCGAGATGCACGGCAACCACTTACTGATCAGATGTCTCGGAAAGGTTCCGGACGAAGATGGTAAGAAAAGTGCCGCCTGCTTGGCGTTCACCAGGACACGTTGTCCAACGTATCGCACAGATGCCCAACAATTCAAGTGCGATAGGCTACGAGTGATGATAGAACTTAGCCAAAAAATCAAGCGGTTTCAGCTGATTTATCTATGTATAAACCCTATCATTATTACCCTCTGTAAGCATACAATAGCGGTATTTTGATGTCAATTGATTCCCGTGAAATTCTTCACATACTATTAGCACTGTCAAACAATCGTCACACTTTCATAGGATTTTGCCGTATTTCTAAAATTTAGGGATTCCCCTTGCTTTTCCGTGTGAATTTTCACAACAGGTATCGTGCGATAACACTTGCAGATTTAGATTTTCAGCATATTTGAAGTACTTCTCTCTTATTTTCCTTACTTGTACTGTTTGAGAGAACTATAGAAATAGAAAAAGCAGAGGGTTTTCAGAGGCCACTGAAAAAGTCCATTAATAGTTGGTTAAGCGTAGGAGACTGTTGATTTGCGCTCCAGGCGGACGCTTTCCGAGGGGCTTGATTTCAGCCTCCTCGTCGCTTCGCTTCTGCGGGGTCTTCAATCTTCGCTGATCCCTCCGGAGTCGCCGCCTTCCGCTCCAATCAACGGGCGTTGTCATTCACCCATAAAGGATGACCAGTGGTACATTCTTAAATATAGCGAGCTCATCATCCGTGAAACGAGTGATGAGCTCTTTGCGTTTGTTGTATAATAAATGTATTACATTCAGGTGGTGTCCCCATGATCTCTAACCAAGAAACCTTACAACTCAGTCCTTATATGGCAATCTACGATCTCGTTGTCCCCGCGGACAATACGCTTCGTCAAATTAATGAACTGGTTGATTTCACATTCATTCTCGAGGAATTAAAAAGTAAGTATTGCCTGGTGAACGGACGTAATGCCGTGCCACCCATTCGCATGTTCAAATACCTCCTGTTAAAATCAATCTTTGATTTGTCGGACGTGGATATAGTAGACCGTTCAAGATATGATATGTCCTTTAAATACTTCTTGGACATGGCACCGGAAGAGGGTGTGATCGATCCTAGTTCATTGACGAAGTTCCGTAGACTCCGTCTTCAAGATGCGGGGTTATTGGACATGCTCATTTATAAGACGATCGAGATTGCACTGGAAAAGAACCTGATCCAAAGTAAACACATCATTGTGGATGCCACCCATACTAAATCGCGTTATAACCAAAAATCACCGAAAGAATTTCTAACGGAGAAATCGAAAAATGTACGAAAAGCAGTCTATCAAATTGATGAATCCATGAAAGATAAGTTTCCTGAAAAGGCTTCCTCTGACGAAGTGCAGGATGAACTAGACTATTGCCGAGAAGTCATCTCCGTCATTGAAAAGGAAGAACATATTGCACGAATTCCTGCTGTTCAGGAAAAATTGAATGTGTTGAAGGAAGTAGTTGAGGATTATGAAGAAGGGCTTACGTTCTCAGCGGATCCAGATGCCCGAGTCGGACATAAAACAGCGGACACCTCTTTCTTTGGTTATAAAACTCATATTGCGATGAACGACGAACGCCTGATTACGGCTGCGATTGTCACAACTGGTGAAAGAAGTGATGGGAAATATCTACAGGAATTAATCGTGAAGAGTCAAAACACAGGAATGGAAATCGATACGGTCATTGGAGATGCCGCGTATTCAGGAAAAAATAATATTCAGTATGCAAAAGAAAATGAGCTTCAATTGGTTTCTAAATTACATCCTTTTATCACGCATGGCACCCGAACAAAAGAAGAGGAATTTGAATTTAATAAAGATGCCGGCATGTACGTCTGTAAAGCTGGGCATATGGCAATTCGAAAGGCACGGACCGGAACAAAAAAACTCAGGACCAATAAAATGCAAACTTATTATTTTGATGTAGAAAAGTGTAAGGTTTGTCCATTCCGCGAAGGCTGTTATAAAGAAGGAGCGAAAAGCAAGACCTATTCTGTCTCCATTAAGTCAACAGAACACAAGGAACAAGAAGAGTTTCAAAATAGTGAGGAATTTAAGGAGAAAGCGAAATCTCGCTACAAAATCGAAGCGAAAAATAGTGAATTGAAAAATCGACACGGGTATGATGTTGCCACATACCGGGGTTTATTTGGCATGCAGATGCAAGGAGCCCTATCGATTTTCGCTGTCAATCTTAAACGAATTATCACCTTAATGAAGGAAGCGCAGTAAGAAAAATTAAAGGAAGAGGCACCATTTCGTTCAATTTCGAACGAAATGGTGCCTCTTTTTTGTTTTTACAACCTGCTAGCTTAAAAAACGCAAGTTTTTCAGTGGCCTCTTTTCAGTCTCTGCTTTTTCACTGACTTTTATACAATTAATTTTGTTCGTTTAAATATTTTTTCAAAGCTTCTACGATTCGTTCGGATGCGTGGCCGTCTCCGTATGGATTGGACGCTTTCGCCATCGAATCGTAGGCGGTTTGGTTAGATAGAAGTTCATCTGCTAAGTTGAAGATCGTCTCTTCGTCCGTTCCCGCTAATTTGAGTGTTCCAGCATCGATTCCTTCCGGCCGTTCTGTCGTGTCGCGAAGGACGATAACCGGTTTGCCGAGTGAAGGGGCTTCTTCTTGGATGCCGCCCGAATCCGTTAAGATGATATGCGAACGTGCCGCAAAGTTATGGAAATCCACAACTTCGAGCGGTTCGATCAAATGAATCCGGTCGTTATTTCCGAGCAATTCATCCGCAACTTCACGGACTGCAGGGTTCATGTGGACTGGGTAGATCACTTGAATGTCTCCGTGTTTTTCGAGCAGGCGGTTAATCGCACGGAACATATTGCGCATCGGGTCCCCTAAATTTTCGCGGCGGTGTGCTGTCAGTAAGACAAGCCGGTCAGTTCCGAGCTTTTCAAAAATCGGATGCGTGTACGCGTCATCGACAGTTGTATGCAGCGCATCGATCGCCGTATTCCCCGTGATGTAGATCCGGTTTTCCGGCTTCCCTTCATTAATAAGGTTTTGCGCCGACTTTTCTGTTGGTGAGAAATGAAGGTCTGCAATGACGCCCGTCAGCTGACGATTCATCTCCTCCGGATATGGAGAGTACTTGTCCCATGTACGAAGACCCGCTTCGACGTGTCCGACTGCGATTTTGTTATAAAATGCTGCCAGACTGCCGACGAATGTCGTTGCCGTGTCACCGTGAACGAGTACGATATCGGGCTGTGCTTCTTTCATAATTCCGTCAAGGCCTTCAAGTCCGCGAGTTGCGACATCGATAAGAGTTTGACGGTCTTTCATAATATTCAGGTCGAAGTCAGGTGTGATCCCGAATGTTTTCAGCACTTGGTCCAACATTTCACGGTGCTGAGCCGTTACAGTCACAATCGATTCGATTTCGTCTTCATGCTTTTGCAGTTCGAGAACGAGCGGAGCCATTTTAATGGCTTCCGGACGCGTTCCGAAAATAGTCATTACTTTCCATTTGCGTTTCAAACTGTTCACGCCTTCCCCAATTATTTGGTTCCGAACAAACGGTCCCCGGCATCGCCGAGTCCAGGTACGATGTATCCGTGATCGTTCAGTTTTTCATCAAGTGCTGCGATGTAAACGTCTACGTCAGGGTGTGCATCTGTAAATACTTTTACGCCTTCAGGTGCTGCGATCAGACACATGAATTTGATGTGTTTTGCTCCGCGCTTTTTCAATGAATTGACGGCTTCTACTGCTGTTCCGCCTGTCGCAAGCATTGGATCGACGACGATCAATTCACGTTCTGATACGTCAGAAGGCAATTTCACGAAATATTCGTGCGGCTGCAAAGTATCCGGATCGCGGAATAAACCGACGTGTCCTACTCTTGCTGCCGGGATCAGTTTTAGAATCCCATCTACCATTCCAATTCCTGCGCGCAGAATTGGCACGATTCCAAGTTTTTTCCCTGCAAGTACGTTCGATTTCGCCATGCAAACCGGCGTTTCAACGTCTACTTCTTGAAGGGGGAGCTCCCGTGTAATTTCAAAAGCCATTAATGTCGCAACTTCGTCCACGAGTTCGCGGAATTCTTTGGTTCCTGTGTTTACATCGCGGATGAATGTAAGTTTGTGCTGGATGAGCGGGTGATCGAATACGTGTACTTTAGCCATTAGAATCGCTCCTTTTACTTAGTCCAATACAGTATACCAGAATGATGCCGCCAACGGTTGTCTGGTGCGAAGTTTGGAATTTCCGGAACATTTACACGGTTGTGCTGTGCAGCTTTTGCGTTGTTGATCACTTATAGCGGATTGTCAGACACTCATCACAGGTTCTTCATCACTAAGTGCACTTTACCAATCAACTCTTTGTATTTCTTCATCAGTTAGCGGAGTTTCTCGATAACGGAACACAATTCAACTGCATTAAGGGATTAATTGGTGGCGCTTCGCTTGTTGAGGGATGGGCTATTCCAACAGCTCGGGTGGAATCGGCCAGATGGCGGATAGTATCAGACACTTTCTGTAATGAATCGGACACTTGGCGTGAAGTATCGGCCAGATTCTGCGAACAATCGGTCATGTGAGCGAATTAATCAGCCAACGCACACAATTCATCTATGTCAAAAGGACTCATCAGCTTTCCCTCACCAAAAAAACCGCCATCACAAGGATGGCGGCCAGGCTGTCAATTACGCATACAGCGCGTGCTGGTCTGTTAGTGTTTTAACGCGTTGCTTTGCTTCTTCTTTCACAGCATCGTCTTCGTGGTTTTTCAAAAGTTTCGCGATAATCGCGCCGACTTCTTTCATGTCGTCTTCTTTGAAACCGCGGGATGTTACTGCTGGTGTACCGATTCGGATACCTGAAGTGATGAACGGGCTTTCTTTATCGAATGGTACTGTATTTTTGTTGACGGTGATTCCGCATTCGTCCAACACGTGCTCTGCAACTTTTCCTGTTAAGCCTAAGCTCGTCAAGTTCAATAGAAGCAAGTGGTTGTCCGTTCCGCCAGAAACGATGTCGATGCCTTCAGCGACAAGAGTTTCGCCAAGAGCGACTGCATTCTTTTTCACTTGCTGAATGTACGTCTTGAAATCAGGACGCAACGCTTCGCCAAATGCCACTGCTTTCGCTGAAATGACGTGCATCAATGGACCGCCTTGAACACCCGGGAAGATCGTTTTGTCGATCTTTTTGCCGTATTGCTCAGCAAACTCTTCATTAATCAAAATGAGTCCGCCGCGTGGTCCGCGTAATGTTTTGTGTGTTGTCGTTGTCACGAAATGTGCGTATGGTATTGGGCTGTTGTGTTCTCCGACTGCAACAAGTCCGGCGATGTGCGCCATGTCTACCATTAAGAATGCGCCGACTTCATCCGCAATTTCACGGAACTTCTTGAAATCGATTTCGCGCGGGTATGCACTTGCGCCTGCTACGATCATCTTCGGCTTGTGTTCAAGTGCTTTTTGACGAACGTCTTCGTAGTCGATCCGCTCGTCTGTTTCACTCACGCCGTAGTCTACAAAGTTGTACAGCTTACCCGAGAAGTTCACTGGGCTGCCGTGTGTCAAGTGACCGCCGTGAGAAAGGTTCATTCCAAGAACCGTATCGCCTGGCTCTAACACTGTGAAGTAGACTGCCATGTTTGCTTGTGCTCCTGAGTGAGCTTGAACGTTTGCATACGCTGCGCCAAATAGCTCTTTTGCCCGGTCGCGTGCGATATTTTCAACGACATCGACGTGTTCGCAGCCGCCATAGTAGCGCTTGCCCGGATAGCCTTCAGCGTATTTGTTCGTCAAGTAGGAACCTTGTGCTTCCATGACCGCTTCAGAGACAAAGTTTTCTGATGCAATCAATTCGATGTTAGCGTTCTGTCGATTCTTTTCTGCCATTATTGCTTCATAAACAGCACTATCTTCGCGTTTCACATTGCTCAAATCCATGTTCATTTCCCCTTTAGCGTCTATTAGTCTTACTACCCTCAAAGCTTGATGCTTTGAGTTATTCGTACTGCGCTCGAACACCGCCGATCAGTTTCGGGCGAGTGGTTGCGCAGGTAACGACAGCTTCACCAATCTGTTTAACGGATGTGCGGATCGGGACTGCAACCGGTTTCAATTGCATGCCGATTAACGTTTGTCCGATGTCGATGCCGGCGTTTGCACGGACGGACTCAACGACGACTGCATCCTCTAGATGTTCGAATGCATACGCGGACATTGAACCGCCTGCAGTCCGGACGGGTACGACAGAAACGGGTTCAAGTGCAAACTTTTCCGCCGTTTTCCGCTCGATTGTGAGAGCACGGTTAATGTGCTCGCACCCTTGAAAAGCAAGATGCAACTGATGCGTTTTCGCAAATTGAGCGAGGGGTCCATAGAGTGATTCCGCTACTTCGAGCGCACCCGCTGTACCAATTCGCTTGCCTGCCACTTCAGAAGTGGAACAGCCTACGACAAATAAAGTTCCTGGTACCGGCGTGGCTTGCTCGGCAAATTCTGCAAGTGTTTGTTCCAGCTGCAATCTCCATAAGATATACGCATCCATGTCACACCCTCACTTTCTTAGTTGTTTTCGAGTTCCATCAGTTTTTCAATCCGGCGCTCATGACGGCCGCCTTCGAAAGGTGTTTCCAGCCACGTTTGGACAATCTCGCGTGCGAGGCCGGGACCGATTACTCGTTCCCCCATCGCCAAAACGTTCGAATCGTTATGGCCTCTCGTCGCTTTCGCGCTGAATACGTCATGAACGAGTGCACAGCGAATTCCATTTACTTTATTGGCCGCTATCGACATGCCGATACCGGTACCGCAAATTAGGATGCCTTTATCGAATTCACCGGAAGCGACGCCTTTTGTTACAGGTGCAGCGTAATCCGGGTAATCGACAGACTGACCAGATTCCGGGCCAAAGTCTTCAAATTCAATTGTCAGTTCTGTTAATAGCTGTTTAATTTCATGGCGCAAGTTGTTCCCGCCATGATCGGAAGAAATCGCGACTTTCATGTGCGTCCCTCTTTTCTTAATATACTTACAACTAATTCTATCATTGTTCCCCAGAAAAACACAGTGCGAAGTAATGTGAGAGATTGTTCTATTTTTCGAAGAGCAGCTAAGATCGATTTCCTGTGTAAACAGGCATTTATTCCATACAAAAAGCCGGCACATGGCCGACTTTTTCATTGAGACGTATCAAATTGGCGGATCACATCATAAAGAGCTTCTGACTGCCCTTTGAGTTCGCTTGCCAAGACGCTTGTTTGTTCAATTGAATGCGCTTGTTCTTCAGTCGCTGCTTGTACTTCTTCTGCACCTGCTGAAGTTTCCTCTGCAATCGCTGCGACTTCTTGCGACTGATGAGCGGTTTGTTCAATTTTGCTGAGCTGATGTTCCACTAGCTCCGTGATACCCGTGATGGAACCTGCCATACCGGTAACTGTCGTCGCCATCGCAATGATACTTTTGTTGGTTTCATCTGCTCGTCCAGCTTCTTGAGCTGCGGTTTTCACTTGCGCTTCCATTTCTTTCACGACTTTCGTGACGTCTGATTGGATTGTACTTACGAGTCCGCCAATCATTTGAACCGACTTCGCACTTTCATCTGCAAGAACACGCACTTCTTCAGCTACGACTGCGAACCCTTTTCCGTGTTCTCCTGCTCGCGCTGCCTCAATGGAAGCATTCAGTGCAAGCAAGTTCGTCTGATCTGCAATGTTGCCAACGAGCTGAACGATTTCACCAATCTTTTGCGCGTTTCGATCGAGATCCCGGATGGTTGTAAGGGACTCTTCGCTTTGTGTGGACATTTCACGGATACCGCCTACAAGTGTCCGGTATGCATCCGTTGTCCGTTTCAATTCAGCGAGCATGTCGTTCGACTGCTTGGACGACTGGTCTGCGCGATCATTCACATCTGAAGCAAGGGAACGAATGTCTTCCATCGCTTCTGCCGTTTCCTGGATTGCAATCGCTGACGCTTCTGCCCCCGATGAAATTTCAATAATTGTTGAAGCAATTGCATCCGCTTGACTGGAAGCGGATCCTGTTTCGTTGTGCAATATATCTACAGAGCGTGATGTTTTTTCAAAGTTGGTTTCAATCTGCCCGACAATGCCGCGCAAATTGACAACGACTTGCTGGAACGCTTCTGCAACCGAGCGGATTTCATCAGACGAATTCGGCAATTCGATGTCCGTCCCGATTTTCCCATCCGCGATTCGCATCGCTTCTGATTCAAGCCGCTGAAGCGGTTTCGTTAAAATTGTGCTGAAAAGCGCTGCGAGTACAGCAGACCAAAAAATCCCCATCCCATATGTCATAATTCCGAACCACATCGTATTTGCATCCGGGAAAAATTGAGGCTGTAAAATGTTGATGAACACCGCACTTGTCGAATACGTTACAATCGCTAGAATTGTAACGAATATGACGAGTTTCCACTTCAATCCGAACTTTTTCTTTGTCTCTGTCATCACTGTTCCCCCATTAACTTGCGCGCTAGCACATCAATCTGATCGGACAACTCTTCAAACGTCTGTTGATAAACTTCAAGATTTCCACCATACGGATCCTGCACATCGTATTGCGCCGCTCCTGTGTACTCTTTTAAGGTCATGATCTTGCCGGATTCCTTTGGAGCAGCAATTCGCAGCATTTCCCGGTGGGCTGCTGTCATTGTAAGAATAAGATCCGCCCACTCTAAATCTTCTTCTGTAAAGCGCCGGGACACTGGCGTTACCGGCATTCCATGTTCCTGTAATAAATTAAAGGAATAACTGGAAATGGGTGCGCCATCTGTTGCATAAAGACCCGCAGAGCGTACCGAAACGCCTTCTAGCTGCTTCGATTTTAAAATTCCTTCCGCAAGCGGACTTCTACATGTATTTCCTGTACAAATAAAGCAAATATTCATCACGATCACCTATCTTCATCATAACCGATTCGTCCTGAAATCGAAACAGTTATTTTAAGAAATCCATGACAATATCCCCATGCCAATTAAGACAAGACCCGCAAATCGTCTCAAAACTAATCTAGAACGCGGCGTCATTGTTAAGTTTGCGCGCAGAGCAAAGTAGGAAAGAACTAAAGACATCAATCCGGTTGAGACAATAAACAGCCATTTATCTAAATGCATTAATCCAAAAGACATGCTTACTGAAAATCCATCTAAACTGACTGCAACAGCAATCAGGAGGGGACCGGTTACTTTGGATTCTCCTGAGTCATCCTCTTGCAGTACCATATGTAAGCCAATCAGTCCCAGCAATATACTGGAGAGGATCCCGCTCCATTCCGAGAATAGTTGTGCAGAAAATTCTCCTGCCATAAATCCAAGCAGCGGAAACGCTACATTTAAGAACGCTGTCCACAAGGCAATCAGCCATTTCCTTTTTCGAACGTGCAGCAATGTGTAGATGACGAGGATATCGATTGTCGTCACGCCAGCCGCAATGATTTCCACCAATAGAAGAACCTCCCCGATTTTTGCGCCAGTCCATCTTATGCGGCGCCCGGGAAGGCCATTCATGAAAGTTCGTTAATCTGTTTTCATATTGGATGATTCGATTGTATAGTCCGTAAACTGTTTTCCGTCCGCCGCTTTTTTTAAACGGTTCATGACAGCGATCCCCATTCCTTCTGAAGGAGTTTCCACCGCCAAAATTACATCCGCATCGGTTTCATCGCAATTGCGAAGGGCATCATATAGATGTGCCGCCAGCTGACTGGGATCGGCATGCGCACCTGTTGCAAAATACCAGGCAGGCTTGTCCGTTTTCAATTCATCCGGTCCAATGATTGCAACTTTCTTCCCTTCATTCATAAGATGTTGCACAGCTCGTTCAATCTGATTCTGGTCCGGTTCAATGAGCCACACTGGAGCATCTGGAGAGTAATGCTTGTATTTCATGCCCGGCGCACGCGGAGCTTCCGATTCTTCCACACGAGTTTCCGATCGAACAGGACCGATGACAGACTCGATCATTTCAACAGTGATGCCGCCAGGACGCAAAATAGCAGGAGGCGTTGAGGTCATATCGATGACCGTCGACTCCACTCCTACGCCTGTTGCACCGCCATCTAAAATGAATGGAATTCTTCCATCTAAGTCGCGTGCGACGTGACTCGCTTTCGTCGGACTCGGTTTGCCGCTTCGGTTTGCACTCGGCGCTGCAAGAGGTCCGCCCAGCAGACGCAGCAATTTCAGCGCAACGGGATGATCCGGCATACGCAGTCCGACAGTCCCTCTCCCAACCGTCACATTTTCCGCAATGACGCCAGGCTTTTCATTGAAAATCAACGTTAACGGACCCGGCCAAAATGCATCCATCAATTTATGCGCAGTTTCAGGGATTTCTGCTGCATACGTGTTCACTTCTTCTTTCGTTCCTATATGTACAATCAATGGATTGTCTGAGGGGCGTCCTTTTGCTTCAAAAATTTGTTTGGTCGCATCTGGATCGGTTGCGAGTGCACCAAGTCCATATACCGTTTCTGTCGGAAATGCTACAAGACCTCCATTTCGCAAACAATCCACAGTTTGTTGATAACTATAATCGTTATCCACACCTTTATCCACTTCCAACGTCTGAGTGTTCATAATCTCATCCTCCTTTTCACCGCTTTCAGTAAAGTTATCCACAGAATCCAGTGGATATCCTCATTCGAACCAAGAAGTTATCCACTCCCAGACGAAGAATTTCACTTCTTCTTCACTCTCTACTGTCTCTTCTTCCGGGTAACATACTTTCGGAAAAATGGAACACCACCAGTTTGCTCCACGCCCGCTTCCGATTGTTAATACATACGCTTCATATACGTCTTGCGGATAAATTTCGAATCCAACGCGCTTCGCTGGAAACAGTGCATTTTTCCGCTCAAGAGTAACTGTACGATCTGATGCATGCAAGGCAGCAGCTGCAAGCATCTCCGCTTCCAGACCTTCCAGCTCGCTTAGCAATTGCTCTTCAGTAGCTGAACGCGCAATTGCACCCGCAATCATCGGTTCAATTGCCTGCTGAATACGGATTTTAACGGCTTGATCGGCTGGAGCATCTGAGTGTGCGAGGATACGATAGCGAATCGGTTCCTCACTCGTGTGTTCTTGAAAGAGTGTAAGAATTGCTTGAAGCATAACTAGTATTAATAGAAATTCTATGAGAGCTATCGCTTTTTTTCTCCATTTATGGGTCGGTGCAGTTGTCAATATCGGCTGTTGTGCGAACTGTGGATAATCTGGTAACATGTCATCCCCTCCTAACCTTCATTGTTGACAGGTTCGAAAGAGTTTATTCACTGAATCTCACAAAATATCATTCGGTCTTTCCCATTCATATCTTGAACGACTTCAACCTCGCTTGTCGGAAAAGCATTTTGGAAGAGTCGTTTCACAGCTTCGCCTTGCAGATAGCCTATTTCCAAGCCTATCAAACCCGGTTTCTTCATGAGTGCAGGAAGTGTTTCAGCAAGCTTTCGATAGAGTACGAGACCGTTTTCATCTGCAAAAAGCGCGTTGTGGGGTTCGTGATCGAGTACTGTTGAAGACATGGAAGACGCTTCGTCCAGTCCAATATAAGGAGGGTTGGATAAAACAACATCCCACTTGCCGTTTGCTAACGGCTGCGCTAAATCCCCTTGCAAAAAAGTGATTCTCGCATGGTTCCGCTCTGCATTTCTTCGCGCAACGTTAAGTGCCGCTTCGCTAATATCAGTTGCAGTCACGTTCGCTTCAGGAGATTCGAGCTGGAACGTCACTGCAATTGCACCGCTTCCTGTCCCGATATCCGCAACTTGAATTGGATTATTTCCAAATAACTTGACGGTACGATGCAAAGCGCCTTGAACAAGTTCTTCCGTTTCAGGCCTCGGGATCAGTACATCTTTTGATACAATGAACGATCTGCCGTAAAACCATTCTTCTCCAATGATGTGCTGAATCGGTTTTCCTGTTAACAACTCCGCTGACAGATCATCGAATTGAAGTGACTGATGCTCGGTAAGCGGTTCTCGCAGGTCCGCAAGCAGCGACGCACGGGATTTTTGCGTCACATGCTCGAGCAGTAAAAACGCTGCGTTGACGTCCAGTTGTTGTTCCGCAAGCTGCGCCTCTAAAGATTTTAACGCGTGGTGGATCGTATTAGTCATTGGCTTCCACACTTTCTAACCGGCGTGCCTGGTCTTCCAGCGTGAGCGCCTCGATTAATTCATCCATTTTCCCTTCGATGATCTGATCCAGCTTTTGAATGGTGAATCCAATGCGGTGATCCGTGACACGGTTTTGCGGGAAGTTGTACGTACGAATCCGTTCAGAGCGATCACCTGTACCGACTGCGGATTTACGTTTTTCATCGTATTCCGCTTGTGCTTCGGAATGGAATTTATCATACACCCGGGCACGCAAGACTTTCATCGCTTTCTCTTTGTTTTTGATTTGTGATTTTTCATCCTGAATTGAGACTGTAATGCCTGTAGGCAAGTGCGTGAGCCGGACCGCTGACATCGTCGTGTTGACAGATTGACCGCCCGGACCTGATGATGCGAAGGTATCGGTTCTGATATCTTTGTCGTGCAGCTCAATTTCGACTTCTTCCGTTTCAGGCAAGACCGCGACTGTAGCGGTAGATGTATGGATGCGGCCGCCTGACTCCGTTTCCGGCACTCGCTGAACGCGGTGAGCGCCATTTTCAAATTTCAGTTTGGAGAATGCTCCATTTCCGCTGACCATGAAAATGATTTCCTTGAAACCGCCCAGTTCAGTTGGCGCAGCGTCCATCACTTCAATTTTCCAGTGATTCAATTCTGCGAACCGGCTATACATGCGGTAAAGTTTTGCAGCAAATAATGCCGCTTCATCCCCGCCTGCGGCACCTCGGATTTCCATAATCACGTTTTTGCTGTCGTTCGGGTCTTTCGGTACAAGCAATAATTTAAGACGGTCTTCCAGCGTTTCAATTGTTGCCGAAAGTTCAGAGAGCTCAGCTTTGATTAATTCTTCCATCTCAGCATCTGCAGATTCTTCGAGCATTTCTTTCGCATCACGTTTTGCTTCCGTTGCTTGTTTATATTCACGATAAGCATCCACAGTTTCCTGCAGATCCGATTGTTCTTTGGAATACGTACGAAGTTTGTTTAAGTCGCTGACAACGTCAGGGTCACTCAGCAACTCGTTTAGCTTATCGTATCTGTCTTCAACGGCTTGGAGTCTGTCATACATAATCGATTCACCTCTAATTAGTTTGGTCTTAGTATTATTGTACGGTATTGGGGCGCGCAAATATACAGTGCATGCGCTGCTATCCAAGACCGCGGAAAATTTTCTTTTGGATAAAGCAATAAAGAGACAATCTGCCAGGCAGCTTGTCTCTTCAGCATGTTGTTATTTTGCGTTCGGCTGGATGGAAACACCTTTTGGAACGTCATGATGCATACGGCATCTCGGTTCGTACGCTTCAGAGGCGCCGACCAGAATAATCGGATCGTCAAAGCCCGCGGGTTTCCCGTTGATGAGCCGCTGTGTCCGACTTGAAGGGGAACCGCAAATCGTACAGACCGCTTGAAGTTTCGTGACGATTTCTGCAATCGCCATCAATCTAGGCATCGGGCCGAAGGGCTCACCGCGGAAGTCTTGGTCCAGACCCGCCACGATGACACGGAATCCGTGGTTTGCCAAGTCCATAACCGTATCGACAATTCCGTCATCAAAAAACTGTGCTTCGTCAATCGCGATGACGTCACAGTCATCGGTCACTTGTGCAGCAATGTCGGCTGAACATGCAACAGGCATGGCGATCACGGTTGTCCCATTATGGCTGACGACCGCTTCTTCACTGTACCGGTTGTCGAGTTCGGGTTTGAAGACAGCAATTTTTTGCTTGGCAAATTGAGAGCGGCGGATTCTGCGAATGAGTTCTTCCGATTTCCCGGAGAACATACTCCCACAAATGACTTCAACCCATCCGCCTTGCATGGAAACGTACATGGTGAATCCCCTTTCGTCTATCTGAAAAATAAGGATAAATGCTCGTTAAACTAAAATTCCCGCCCGGCGCAATGCACCGGACGGGAACTCGAAAGCTGTTCTTACTTGCCTTCTTCTTTGATGCCATATTTCTTGTTGAAGCGGTCGACACGGCCGTCCGCTGCAGCAAATTTCTGACGTCCAGTGTAGAATGGGTGGCATTCTGAACAAACTTCTACTTTAATGTCTTCTTTGACAGAACCTGTTTCGAATGTGTTACCACATGAACATGAAACAGTTGATAGTTTGTAATCCGGGTGAATTCCTGCTTTCATCGGTCTCTCTCCTCTCGCCCTGGACCATCTGGTACAGAGTTTTTATTCTGGTCGGCTTTCGCCTTTCCAGTAAAAGACAGATGCCTTACACGGCCCGTGTATGTCAGCCGTATATGAATCATATGAGTTAATTTTAGCAAATTGTGTGGATGTGTGCAAGGTTTTTGTTTGAGAAATTTGGTGATTGCTTATTGTTTTTGAACGACACAGTTTGGGGATTAGTTTCTGCTAAAGAAAAAGTTCTTGAGCATGGGGATTTCGCTCATAAATCCCGGAAAATGATCATAAAAACGTTATTTCGCTCATAAACGCGTGAATGTGATCATAAATCCCGAATTCCGCTCATAACTTCAGAAAAGTGATCATAACCTAAAAATGGCGCTCATAAATCTTCTAAAACGCTCATAAACTTGCTGACGAAAGTTCTAATCGTCGAATTCCTATTTAATTTCCCTGTTTAGAAACGAAAAGCAGGCAGCCATTTGTTGGCCGCCTGCTTTTGGGGTTATCATCTAGCCGCCTTCGCTTTCATTTCATCCAGCTCCGGCGGCTAGTCCCTCGGGGTCGTTTCGGTCTTTTAGTAAAGGCAAAGTTCGCCTTTTCTTCAAGTCCTCCAACGCCTGTCGGGACTCCCGAGCCGCCTTCGCTTTAGAGTAACCCTTTACCGTTTGTTTGGTTTTTCATGTCGCCGTTTAGTTTATCAAAGAATTCGGCGTTGGATTTGGATTGACGGAGTTTCTTTAGGAACCGCTCCCCGAAGTCATGTGCGTCGGAGAAGGTTTTTCGGATCGCCCATAGTTTTTCAAGCTGGTTTGCAGGGACGAGGAGTTCTTCTTTCCGTGTACCTGAGCGACGGATGTCGATGGCTGGGAAGATTCTGCGTTCTGCGAGTGTACGATCTAAGTGCAGTTCCATGTTGCCAGTACCTTTGAATTCCTCGTAGATGACTTCGTCCATTCTTGAGCCCGTGTCGATGAGGGCTGTTGCGAGAATGGTCAAACTGCCGCCTTCTTCCAAGTTTCGGGCTGCACCGAAGAATCGTTTCGGACGGTGGAATGCCGCTGGATCGATTCCTCCGGATAATGTGCGTCCGCTTGGCGGAATAATGAGGTTGTACGCTCGTGCTAAACGAGTGATCGAGTCCATGAGAATGACGACATCGCGTTTGTGTTCAACGAGTCGCATTGCCCGCTCCAGCACTAATTCTGCCACTTTCACGTGGTTTTCAGGGACTTCATCAAAAGTCGAACTGACGACATCCGCATTCACCGAACGCTCGATGTCCGTTACTTCCTCGGGACGTTCGTCGATGAGCAGGACGATGAGTTCTGCATCCGGATGGTTCGTAGTGATAGCATTTGCAATCTCTTTCAAGAGCATCGTTTTACCTGCTTTAGGCGGTGCCACGATCAAACCGCGCTGCCCGAATCCGACTGGTGATACTAAGTCCATGATTCTCGTGGATAGATTGCTTGACACCGTTTCCAGCTTAATATGCCGCGTCGGATAAAGCGGCGTCAATGCCGGGAAATGCACACGCTCTCTTGCAACTTCTGGGTTTTGTCCGTTAACCGCTTCTACTTGTAAAAGTCCGTAATATCGTTCGTTTTCTTTTGGCGGGCGCACTTTTCCTGTTACTTTATCGCCGTTGCGCAAGTCGAATCGACGGATTTGGGAAGCTGAAATGTAGATGTCTTCAGAACTTGAGGAGTAGTTGATCGGCCGTAAGAAACCATACCCTTCGGATTGAATGATTTCGAGAACACCTTCCATGAAGAAGAAGCCTTCTTGTTCAGCGCGTGATTTCAGTATGGAAAAGATCAGTTCTTTTTTAGTCAGTTTGCTGTAATAGCTGATTTTGAACTGCTTGGCCAGTGCATAAAGCTCTTTGAGCGTCATGTTTTCCAAGTCAGCTAGGGTTATCATTGTCATTATTGGCACCACTCTTTTAAAGTTTAGGATTTCTATGTTTTGGGGGTGCAGCGAATGCTGCCGGGGTACAAAAGAATTGCCCGGCTGAAGCGCCGGGCAATTTAGAGGTTACTCAGTCTTTCATCACAAGATGAGGTTTTTTGTCCATGCTATGACGTCCTTCAACAAAACGGATCGTACCGGACTTCGAACGCATTACAAGTGAATGTGTTTTAGAATGGCCGCCTGTGAATTGCACGCCGCGAAGGAGCTCGCCATCTGTCACACCAGTTGCTGCAAAGATTGCGTCGTCCCCTTTCACGAGGTCGTCCATGTAAAGAACTTTGTCCACATCGATGCCCATCTTAACGCAGCGCTCACGTTCAGCATCATTCATAGGAATAAGTTTTCCTTGAATTTCTCCGCCAAGACATTTCAATCCTACCGCTGCAATAACACCTTCTGGCGCTCCGCCAAGTCCGAAAAGAATGTCGACGCCGGTACCTTCGAATGCTGTGTTGATCGCACCCGCTACGTCTCCATCGTTAATAAGCTTGATGCGGGCACCCGCAGCACGAATTTCAGCGATGATGTCTGCATGACGTTCGCGATTTAATACGGTTGCTGTGATTTCATTCAATTTCATGTTTTTTGCTTTTGCAACAGCATTCAAGTTGTCTGTTACTGACGCATTGATGTCAATTTTACCGACACACTCAGGGCCCACTGCAATTTTGTCCATATACATATCAGGAGCATTCAGGAGATTTCCTTTGTCCGCGATAGCGAGAACAGCAAGTGCGTTCCAACCGCCCGATGCTACGATGTTTGTCCCTTCAAGCGGATCGACCGCAACGTCTACGAAAGGTCCAGTACCTGTTCCAAGCTCTTCTCCAATGTACAACATTGGCGCTTCGTCCATTTCACCTTCACCAATCACAACGACACCTTGCATCGGAATTGTATCAAACACCGTGCGCATTGCTGTTGTTGCTGCGTCATCCGCTTCGTTTTTCAAACCTCGTCCCATCCAGTGCGATGCGGCAACTGCCGCTGCCTCTGTCACACGTACAAGTTCCATCGATAAACTGCGTTCCATCTCTAGAATTCCTCCCGTTTTCTGCTAGTTGCAGATTGTGTAACTGTCTCAATCGTTCGCTCTATTATAGCACACGATTGAATAAGCACTAAACTGTTTTATGAATTGCTTTGAGCTTCATCTTCATCAGGAACTTCCACTTTTTGAATGGAAGCGCCGAGACCGCGCAGTTTTTCGATTAATCCGCCATAGCCCCGTTCAATATGGGAGATGCCTTGAATTTCAGTTTCCCCTTCAGCAATTAGCCCTGCGATGACAAGCGAAGCGCCTGCACGCAAATCACTTGCTTTCACTTTTGCCGCGTGAAGCGGTGTCGGACCATGAATGATTGCTGATCGTCCTTCAACTTTGCTGCTTGCATTCATTCTGCGCAGCTCATCAATTTGTTTGAATCTGGCAGAATAAATTGTATCTGTAAGCATAGATGCACCTTCAGCCTGAGTAGACAGTACGCAAAACGGTTGCTGCAAGTCTGTTGGGAATCCTGGATAAACCAGTGTTTTCACATCAACTGCTTTAAGCGATTTCGTTTTCGGAATGAAAAGCCTCTCTTCATCCTCTTCAACCACAACACCCATTTCACGGAGTTTCGCGGTTACCGCTTCTACGTGTAACGGGATAACGTTATCAATTGTAACGCCATCTCCTGCAACTGCTGCCATAATCATGAATGTCCCAGCTTCAATGCGGTCAGGAATAATCGTATGACGGGTTCCGCTTAAACTTTCGACGCCCTCGATACGAATCACATTCGTCCCCGCACCTTTAATGTTTGCGCCCATGTTGGACAGCAACGTAGCTACGTCAATGATTTCCGGCTCTTTAGCAGCGTTTTCAATGACTGTTTTACCTTTTGCAAGAACCGCAGCGAGCATAATATTGATTGTCGCCCCGACACTGACGATATCCAGGTAGATTTTAGCACCTTTCAGTTCGTCAGCACGCAGATAGATTGCGCCATGTTCGTTCGTGACTTTAGCTCCAAGTGCTTCGAATCCTTTAATATGCTGATCAATCGGACGCGGTCCTAAATGACAGCCGCCAGGTAATCCGATGACAGCTTTTTTGAACTTCCCGAGCATTGCACCCATTAAGTAGTAAGAGGCACGCAACTTTTTCACGTTGCCATTCGGAAGCGGCATGGAAATCATTTCGGACGGATCGATAGTCATGGTTCCATCTTGAAAATCAACGTTTCCTCCGATATCTTCCAGCAAGTTCTGCAGCGTATGGACATCGGAAATTTCGGGCAATCCTTCTATCGTAACTGGGGAATCCGCTAAAATGGACGCAGGAATCAATGCAACCGCACTGTTTTTCGCTCCGCTAACTTTAATGTTTCCCTTTAGAGGGGTGCCGCCTTGTATTTTATATACTTTCATTTCAATCTCCTTTACACAATCACTTGTTGTCGCGGGCTTCCCAATCCTTTAAGAATTGTTCAATCCCTTTATCTGTCAGTGGATGGCTGAACAGCTGCTGTAATACTTTGAATGGCACTGTTGAAATATGAGCGCCTGCAAGTGCCCCGTTTGTAATTTGCTGCGGGCTGCGAATCGATGCTGCAATAATTTCCGTGTCAATGTTGTGGATGGTAAAGATATCTGCAATTGTCTCAATCAACGCTAACCCGTCTTGACCGATATCATCGAGTCTGCCGATGAACGGAGACACGTATGTAGCTCCGGCACGCGCTGCCATCAATGCTTGGTTTGCACTGAAAATAAGCGTTACGTTGGTTTTAATACCTTCAGCTGCGAAAACTGAACAAGCTTTCAAGCCTTCAGGAGTCATTGGTAATTTTACCGTAATATTCGGCGCGAGCGCTGCAAGTTCACGGCCTTCTTTGATCATTCCTTCAGCATCGAGTGCAATGACTTCAGCACTGACTGAACCTGGAACGAGTGCCGTGATTTCTTTTAACCGGTCGTGGAATGAGATATTCTCTTTCGCTACGAGTGAAGGATTTGTTGTGACTCCAGACAAAATCCCCCAGCTGTGGGCTTCTTTAATTTCTTCAAAATTCGCTGTGTCAATGAAAAATTTCATAGTCCGTGTTCCTCCTTAAAATTGAAAAGGAGGAGATTCATCCGATTACGGGATGTCTCCCCCTATAGGTTTAGTCTAAACGTTCATGCAAGAAACACTGTGTACGTTACGCTTTTTGAGAGCTGCCGAATTCACGCATTTTCCCAACAACAGTTGCTTGAATCGCTTCGCGCATTGGTGTAAGGAATTTACGAGGATCGTAAACTTCTGAATCAGCTGCAAGCACTTCACGTACTTTTTTCGTTCCTTGAATCTGATTTTCTGTATTCACATTAATTTTTGCAGTGCCAAGTGAAATGGAACGCTGGATATCTTTTGTTGGAATTCCAGTGCCGCCATGTAAGACGAGTGGAAGATCCGATTGGTTCGAAATCTCTTCCATTTCTTTGAATCCAAGATTCGGTTCACCTTTATAAGGACCGTGTACAGAACCCAGTGCCGGCGCAAGACAATCGATATTTGTTTCATCGACCAGACGTTTACATTCTGCAGGATCCGCGTACATAACGCCTTCAGCAATTGTATCGTCTTCCTGACCGCCGACTAGACCAAGTTCCGCTTCAACGGAAACATTTTTAGGATGTGCATAATCTACAACTTGCTTTGTAATCGCAATATTTTCTTCGATAGGTTTTGCAGAAGCATCAATCATGACGGATGTAAATCCAGCGTCAATCGCTTCTTTACACTTTTCAAGACTCGATCCATGATCTAGGTGAATTGCTACTGGTACTGTGATTTTATAATCGTGCATAAGTCCTTTTACCATGTGAACGACCGTAGTAAAACCACCCATGTAACGTGCTGCGCCTTCAGATACGCCTAGGATGACTGGGGATTGTTCAGCTTGAGCTGCTTGTAAAATCGCTTGCGTGTACTCCAAGTTGTTCAAGTTGAATTGCCCGATTGCATATCCTTCCCGCTTACCTTTAATCATCATTTCTTTCATTGATACGAGTGCCATGTGCAGTTCCTCCTTCGAATATGGAAACGGATTGTGCTCGATTCATTTTTCAGATGTATTCCTACTTCATCATATCAAAAAAACCGATTCACTTCCACTTAAGGGAACAGGCACTATCGTTCTCGCAATAACTGTTCAATTGTCTGCCGCACTTCATGGATATCAAATGGTTTCGTAAAATAGTGGTCAGCTTGATGTGTTGTTTTTTGATTTGCAGATTCGATTTCGTCGTATGCCGTCATCATGACCACTGGGATATCCGGTCTGTCGTTTTTCACTTCCTGAAGCACTTCAGATCCGTTCATCCCGGGCATTTTCATGTCCAGCAGAATACAATCCGGATGATCGTTCTCCACACGAAGCAACGCCTCTTTGCCATTTGAGGCGAGGACGGTTTCATACCCTTCTTTTTTAAAAACTTCATCAAGCAACAGGCGTATGCCAGCCTGGTCATCTACAATCAACAACTTTTTCAAACTGTCCACTCCTTTTAAATTGTCCTTCTGTAAGTTCTACGAAACTATTGCGAATATTAATAGTTATTAGACAAAAACCCAAATAATCCTTCTTTTATCGCGAAATGTTTTCGTTTTCACTATACTACTACTTACGGAGGTGCAGTTATGAAAATGTTAACAACACAAGTTGCTGGTCTTTTGCAGCGCATTGGAACGAACCATGAAGAAGCGATTGAAGATACGGCTCGGCTTCTTGCCCAGGCAGCGGTTGGTGACGGGCGTGTAGTGCTGGTTGGGATAAACGAATTGAATGGCGTTGTCACAAATGCAATTGAAGGTGCTGAACCTTTTTCAAACGCGGCTCGTTATTCTAGTGATCTTAAGTTAGGCTCCATGGATCGAGTTTGGTTATTCACAAGGAAGTCCGCGGATTCAGCGGCTCTTGAACTTGCCCGGAATTTGGCAGCACAGGAGGTCTTGTTTGCGGTGGTGTCTTCAGAAAAAGCATCTGAAGAGAATGAACTTTCCGAGCTTGCAGATGTGTACATTTCAACAGGAATTTCAAAAGGATTGCTCCCGAATGATGAAGGCCAACGGGTTGTACAGCCCCATTTGCTGGCATCCTTGTTTGTTTATGAGGCCGCTAAGCTTTCTTATGATGAAATGCTGGCGGATTTTTAAGGGATTGCAGATTGGTAAGGCTTGCGTTGTGGGGGTGGAATGAGCGGGTTGCTAGCGGGAACGAGCGGGTTGCCACCGGGAACGAGCGGGTTGCCACCCCAAACGAGCGGGTTCACGCCCGGAACGAGCGGGTTCACGCCCGGAACGAGCGGGTTCACGCCCGGAACGAGCGGGTTGCCCCCCGGAATGAGCGGGTTTCTCGCGGGAACGAGCGGGTTGTCCCCGAGAACGAGCGGGTTGCCACCGGGAACGGGCGGGTTCACGCCCGGAACGAGCGGGTTCACGCCCGGAATGAGCGGGTTCGCCCGGAACGAGCGGGTTGCCACCCCAAACGAGCCGGTTCACGAGGTGAGCCAGCCGATTCCGGCACGGAATAAATAAATCTGCAAAATCCCAGCTTATACAAAGAAAAACCCCTCAATTCCGCAGCGAAGCGGAATTGAGGGGTTTTAACTATTATTTTTGGTGTGCAAGTGCCGCTTCCACAAAGCTCTTAATAAGAGGTTGCGGACGCGTTGGACGTGAAACGAATTCCGGATGGAACTGACATCCGATGAAGAATGGATGACTTGGCACTTCGATAATTTCAACTAGACGCTCATCCGGGCTAATGCCTGAAATCACCATGCCTGCTTCTTCAAACTGCTTTTTATACGCAGTATTGAACTCATAACGGTGACGGTGACGTTCTTCCACAAGCTCTGAGCCATATGCTTCGTGAGCTTTTGAACCTTTTTTCACTTCACATGGATAGCTTCCCAGGCGCAATTCGCTTTCGTCTTCGCGGCCGTTGCGGAAGTCCGGGTGCAATAAGAAGATTGGATCCTTCGTATGTGCATCGAATTCAACAGAATGCGCTTGTCCAAGTCCCATAACATCGCGTGCATATTCAACTGCAGAGAGTTGCATACCTAGACCTGTTCCGAGGAACGGAAGATCGTTTTTACGTGCATACGCAATTGCATGAATCATGCCATCTACGCCGCGCTCTCCGAAACCAGCCGGTACCAGCAAGCCGTCAACGTCTGACAGTAATTCTGCAACATTTGCCGAAGTGATCTCTTCAGAATTAATCCACTTAATGTCAATATCTGCATCAAATGCATACCCTGCATGATACATCGCTTCAACGAGTGAAATGTATGCATCTTGCAGCTCCACGTATTTACCTACAAGTGCTACACGTACCGTTTTCGATAGGTTTTTCACAAGGCTGACAAGTTTTTTCACTTCGTCCATTTCAGGCTGCTTCACTTCTAAACCGAGGAAATCGACGACAATATCGTCCATTTTTTGTTCGTGCAAGCGAAGCGGTACTTCGTATAACGTTTCTGCGTCTCTTGCTTCGATTACTTCTTCAGGCTTGATGTTACAGAACAATGAAATCTTGTCTTTCATTTCTTGTGGAACCGGATATTCACTGCGCAATACAATCATGTTTGGCTGGATGCCCAGGCTGCGGAGCTCTTTTACACTGTGTTGTGTCGGTTTTGTTTTCAATTCGCCTGCAGCTTTCAAATAAGGAACGAGTGTATTGTGAATGTACATCACATCGTTTTTGCCTAAGTCCGTTTTCATTTGACGGATTGCTTCAAGGTACGGCAATGATTCGAAGTCGCCGACACTTCCGCCGATTTCAGTTATAACAACATCTGCGTGCATTTCTTGTCCTGCGCGCTTGATGAGTGTTTTAATTTCGTTTGTGATGTGCGGAATGACTTGAACAGTCGCTCCGTTATACTCTCCGTTCCGTTCTTTTTGAAGAACAAGCGAGTACACTTTACCCATCGTAATATTAGAATACTGGTTTAAATCGATGTCGATGAAGCGCTCATAGTGACCAATGTCAAGATCCGTCTCTGCACCATCTTGAGTGACGAACACTTCACCGTGCTGAAGCGGGCTCATCATCGTCGGGTCGATATTGATGTATGGATCGAACTTTTGCATCGTCACTTGTAAGCCGCGATTTTTAAGAAGTCTTCCTAGGGATGCTGCATTTATGCCTTTTCCGAGTGAGGAAACGACACCGCCTGTAATGAATATATATTTCGTCATGAATGATTCCTCCAATGTGTTTTATAGTCGGGAAAAGCTGATTTTCAACCGGTTCAATAACGAAAAAACGCCCCTGCTGCAGTCTTCACTGCAGAAGGAGCGCTTAAACATCCGTTCGTTTGTCCTTTAAAAAGGAGCCCAATTAGATTGTATAGCGGAGGACTTTATAAGTCAAGAAAAGATTATATTTCCTCTTCTTCGTCGTCCTCTTCTTCCTCATCTTCTTCGTCCAATTCGATATCTTCATCTGGAATGATTTCAAGACCTTCGGCAGGATCTTCGACTTCATCCTCGTCCGGATCTGTTTCTTCTTCGTCATCGAGGTCTTTTTCGTCACCTAGTTCTTCATAGTCTTCTTCGAAGATTTCATCCTCGTCCAAGTCATCCAGGTCTTCCAATTCTTCGTCGTCATCGTCTGTAGCTTTTTTCTTTTTCTTACGAGTTTTAACGACAGGCGCTGTTTCTTCTTCGATTTGGTCAACTGGATACCATTCACGAAGTGCCCAGCCGCCATCGTTCATTGCCATGAAACGGCCATCGACGTTGATGTCAGTATAGAATTGTGGAAGGCGTTCTTCTATTTCTTTTTTGCTGCGTCCTGTAAGACTGCGGATTTCGTCCAATAGTTTTTGAAATGCAATGGGTTCGCGACGCTCTTCAAAAATTGCAAAGCTGATGTCGATCATTGATTCCTCAAGTAGTTGTTCTTTTGTCATGTTTTTGTAGTCCATGAGTTGCACGCCCTTTCTGAAGCCTTTTTCATGTATTCGACTGGTGCTTTGTTACTGAGTTTTTCTAGTTCTACGGAATCGCTTGAATTCTTTCCAGCTGATCACGAGTAAGTAGACGGCCGCGAGCAGGAAGGGAATTGCACCGAATCCTTCTCCGTAGAGGAGATATGTCAGTACGATTAGTGTGATTATGATAACAAGATGAAGTGCTATCTTCAACTTCCGCACCCCTTTTCGGCCATTCTATATAGTATACTCGGGTATTGGGTTTAAAATCCACTGAAATTCATTTTGTTTGTGAATAAATTCGGGTGGGGTAGTAGGACGGTGTTGATCTGCACTTCAGGCGGACGCTTTCCGGGGGGCTTGAATTCAGCCTCCTCAGTTCGCTTCGCTTCTTGCGGGGTCTTCATTCTTCGCTTATCCCCCAGGAGTCGCCGCCTTTCGTTTCGATCAACGGATAATCTAGCTATACTGAGTATACTTTGAGACTTTTGAGTCGAAGGAGATTTCTTTGAAAGTATTGATAAACTTAGAAACCGAAAATCATAACTACCTTTCACATTACTTAGATGGATAATAGTAAGCAAGTCCTATTCCAATTCTACAAGTAACATACAAATAAGCACTAAATAGAGCGAGGGGTTTCCCCCCGCTCTTTTTTGTTACATGTTGCGGCGGTATTGGCCGCCTACTTCGTATAGGGCGTTGGTGATTTGGCCGAGGCTTGCGACTTTTACGGTGTCCATGAGGGCCTCGAAGATGTTGCCGCCAGAGATGGCGAGTTGTTTCAGATCTGTTAGGGCTTGTTCTGCTTCGCTGCTGTGCGCGGATTGGAAAGCGCGCAAGTTTTTGATTTGTGTTTCTTTTTCTTCTTGAGTGGCGCGTGCCAGTTCCATGCTGTCGATGTCTTCTTCAGATGGCGGGTTCGGGTTCAAATACGTATTGACTCCGATGATCGGGAGTTCGCCTGAATGCTTTTTCATCTCATACAGCATGGATTCTTCTTGAATTTTCCCGCGTTGGTACTGCGTTTCCATTGAGCCGAGAACGCCTCCGCGGTCGTTCAGTTTGTCGAATTCCTGAAGGACTGCTTCTTCGACAAGGTCTGTCAATTCTTCTGCGATGAATGATCCTTGGAGCGGGTTTTCGTTCTTCGAAAGACCGTGCTCTTTTGTAATGATCATCTGGATTGCCATTGCGCGGCGAACGGATTCCTCCGTTGGTGTCGTGATCGCTTCATCATACGCATTGGTGTGGAGCGAGTTGCAGTTATCCTGCAATGCCATAAGCGCTTGCAATGTTGTCCGGATATCATTGAAATCGATTTCTTGTGCATGAAGCGAACGGCCGGATGTCTGGACGTGATACTTCAGCTTCTGGCTGCGGTCGTTTGCGCCGTATTTCTCGCGCATCGCGACCGCCCAGATGCGGCGTGCCACGCGGCCAATCACTGTGTACTCGGGATCGAGACCGTTCGAGAAGAAGAACGATAAGTTCGGTGCGAAGTCATCGATGTTCATCCCGCGGCTCAAGTAGTATTCAACGTACGTGAAGCCGTTCGCGAGTGTGAATGCGAGCTGTGAAATCGGATTCGCACCGGCTTCTGCAATGTGATAGCCCGAAATGGAAACAGAATAATAGTTTCTTACCTTTTTATTGATGAAATACTGCTGGATATCCCCCATCATACGAAGCGCAAATTCTGTCGAGAAGATACATGTATTTTGCCCTTGGTCTTCTTTCAAAATATCGGCTTGCACCGTCCCGCGTACGACTTTCAGCGTTGCTTCCCGGACTTCCGTGAATTCATCTACAGATAACGTGCGGCCAAGTTCTTCTTCCTGTTTCTTCACTTGCTGATCAATCGCAGTGTTCATGAACATCGCGAGGATAATCGGCGCTGGGCCATTGATTGTCATCGAAACGGATGTGGCAGGCGCGCATAAGTCAAATCCATCATAGAGTTTCTTCATATCCTCTAATGTACAGATATTGACGCCAGACTCTCCTACTTTTCCGTAAATATCCGGACGCTCATCCGGGTCTTCTCCGTAAAGTGTCACAGAGTCAAAGGCAGTCGACAAACGTTTGGCATCGTCGTCTTTCGACAAGTAATGGAACCGGCGATTGGTGCGTTCCGGTGTTCCTTCTCCCGCGAACTGACGCTTCGGATCTTCCCCTTCGCGTTTGAACGGGAATACGCCCGCTGTGTACGGATACGATCCAGGAACATTTTCTTTGTAGACCCAACGAATGATTTCGCCGTAGTCTTTAAACTTCGGCAGCGCGACTTTAGGAATTTTTAATCCGGATAAACTCGTTGTTGTAAGTGCCGTCCGAAGTTCTTTATCCCGAATTTTCGTCACGAATTCGTCTTGTGCATACGAATCTTTCAACGTGTTCCAGTTATCGAGAATACGGCGGGATTCCGCTGTCATTTCATCGCGCACATTATCATGAAGCGTTTCAAGTGATTTCACGAGTGCATCATCTGGCGTTTTCTCACGTACTTCTGCGAGCGCTCCTTCGAGCTGATACAACCGTGTTGCGAGGTGTGCTTGCTGTTCTGCATGTTTATGGTAGCCGCGGACCGTGTTCGCAATTTCACGCAAATATTGCAGACGGTCGTTCGGAATGATGACGTTTTGTTTCTGTGTTTTCACGAATTCCGTGTAAGAAGTCGTCCAGTCACTGCCGCACTTTTTGTTGAGCGTATCCACAATTGCAGCAAATAACGTGTTCGTTCCTTTGTCATTGAACTGACTAGCGATTGTGCCATAAACTGGCATCGACTCCAAAGGCTGATCAAAAAGCAGTCGACTGCGCTGATATTGCTTTTGGACTTGACTCAAAGCGTCTTCCGAACCTTTACGCTCGAATTTATTGATGGCGATCAAATCTGCAAAGTCGATCATGTCAATTTTCTCAAGTTGAGATGGCGCACCGAATTCACTCGTCATGACGTACATCGAAACGTCTGAAACTTCGTCGATTTCTGCGTCCCCTTGCCCGATTCCGCTCGTTTCCACGATGATCAGATCATACCCCGCCACTTTGACGATATCGAGTACATCTTTTAACGCACCTGAAAGTTCCGTACGAGACCCGCGAGTTGCGAGACTGCGCATGAATACACGTTTGTTGAAGATCGCATTCATCCGGATCCGGTCACCGAGAAGCGCACCGCCCGTTTTTTGTTTCGTCGGGTCGATGGATAGAATCGCGACTTTCCGATCGGGCAGTTCATGAAGGAATCTGCGAATCAATTCATCTGTTAATGAACTCTTTCCGGCTCCGCCTGTTCCCGTTATCCCGAGAACTGGTGTCCCTTTCGACATTTCGCGCGCACGATTTAATAGCGTTGTAGCTTTCTCGTCTTGATCGGCATAATGCTCTTCAGCATACGTGATGAGGTTCGCAAGCAGTTCGGGCTTTGTCGTTTCGACTTGCTCCAAATAAGCCATTTCGTCCTTCACTTCCGTTGCGTAATCACACTCTTCGACCATGCGGTTAATCATCCCTTGCAGGCCGAGTTTACGGCCGTCTTCAGGAGAGAAAATCCAAGCAATACCGTATTGGTGCAGCTCTTTGATTTCTTTCGGGATAATGACTCCGCCCCCGCCGCCATAGATTTTAATATGACCTGCGCCGCGTTCTTTCAATAAGTCGTACATGTATTTGAAGTACTCAACGTGTCCGCCTTGGTACGATGAAATCGCGATTCCCTGGACGTCTTCCTGGATTGCCGCGTTCACGACCTCTTCGACAGAGCGGTTGTGTCCGAGGTGAATTACTTCAGCGCCTGTTGACTGTAAAATGCGGCGCATAATATTAATGCTCGCATCATGTCCGTCAAATAGACTCGATGCCGTAACAAATCGCACGTGATGTGTCGGTTTATAAATTTCCTGCTGCGTTTCTGCTGTTGCCATATTCGTGCACCCCTTTTGCGTTGTATTCCATTTCCCCAATCATTAATTGCTCGCTGGCTTCACTAATCCGTTCAGTAACTGATCGGTTTGAAATTCTATATAGCCATCTAACTGATACATTTGCTGCAGTTCCCATCTGCGGAATGCCCACATTTGTCCTTGGATGACAATGTGATGGGCAGCGAGCTTAACGCTGCTATCCGCAATGCGAAGCTCCCCGGCTGCAGCACACGCACTAAGCAGCGATTCAAATAATCCCGTCATTGCGCGTTCTTTTTTCAGTACATAATCAAGTGCGCCTTTTGGCAATGATTTCGATTCCTGGTACATGACGACGAATTCATCCGATAAATCATCGACCAGCCGATAGTAGACGTCGATTGCGCGGGTCAGGCCGCCAATTGTTGCTTCTTCGTCGGCGATTCCTGAAAGCCGGTGCTGCACTTCATCGTAAATCGTGTCACAAACGAGGTACAGTACGTCTTCTTTCGTACGGATGTATTCGTAAAGTGTCCCGATACTAAAGCCTGCTTCTTTTGCGATTTCACGCGTCGTTGACCGATGAAACCCTTTTTGCTTGAACAATCGGACGGCGCCATGAATGATTTGCTCGCGTCTTTTTTCGATTAACTCGCCATCTTTTACAGACGACTTTACTTGGTGCTTCAGTTCCATCATCTGACCCCCTTTTTACTTCGTCAGCATACGGGAGATGACGAGGCGCTGCACTTCTTGCGTGCCTTCATAGATTTGTGTGATTTTCGCATCACGCATGAAGCGCTCAACTGGATAGTCTTTCGTATATCCGTATCCGCCATAGACTTGAACCGCTTCTGTTGTAACTTTCATCGCTGTGTCACCCGCCATGAGTTTCGCCATTGCAGATGCTTTTCCGTATGGCAGATTGTTGGACTCGAGCCATGCAGCCTGGTAAGTCAATAGACGAGACGCTTCCGTTGCAGTCGCCATATCAGCGAGTTTGAACCCGATTCCCTGGTTCGCAGCAATCGGCTTCCCGAATTGCACGCGCTCTTTTGCGTAACCTGTTGCAGCATCCAGTGCACCTTGAGCAATTCCGACCGCTTGTGCAGCGATTCCGTTGCGTCCGCCATCGAGCGTTTTCATTGCGATAATGAAACCTTGACCTTCTTCACCGAGCATGTTTTCTTTCGGCACACGGCAGTTGTCAAAGATGATTTCCGTAGTTGGTGATGAACGAATGCCAAGCTTTTTCTCTTTTTTCCCAACAGAGAAGCCTGGGTAGTCTGCTTCCACAATAAATGCAGTCGTCCCTTTATGTTTCGAGTCTGCATCTGTGACAGCGAAGACGATGTAAATATCCGCGATGCCGCCGTTTGTGATGAAGATTTTCGATCCGTTCAGGATATAGTCGTCACCGTCGAGCTTAGCCGTTGTTTTCATGCCGCCCGCGTCCGATCCTGATTGAGGTTCTGTCAGCCCATACGCACCGATTTTAGATCCTTCAGCCATTGGACGGAGGTATTTTTGCTTCTGTTCTTCCGTTCCGTATTTGAAAACAGGCCATCCAGCGAGAGATGTGTGCGCGGAAAGTGTAACGCCAGTTGATGCACAAACGCGTGACAATTCTTCGACTGCGATCACGTATGCGAGATAATCGCCGCCAATGCCGCCGTATTCTTCCGGCCAAGGAATCCCCGTTAGTCCGAGTTCTGCCATCTTTTTAAAAATATCCATGTCGAAGCGTTCTTCTTCATCGCGTTCAGCTGCTGTCGGCGCGACATCTTTTTCTGCAAAGTCGCGGACCATCTTGCGGATCATTTCGTGTTCTTCAGAAAGTGTAAAGTTCATAGTGAGTTCCTCTTTTCTATTGGATTCGTTGGTTGCTTGAGCGGTTTCGTGTCTTGCTTGATCACTTTCCCGCTGGCTTGAGCGGATTCACTGCCTGCTTGATCACATCGCCCAGCGGGGTTTATTCCAATACTAATCTATAAATTACTTCGTCAGATTCTTAGAAATTACGATGCGTTGGATTTCGCTTGTGCCCTCGTAGATTTGAGTGACTTTCGCGTCACGGAAGTAGCGCTCGACGGGATAGTCTTTCGTGTAGCCATAGCCGCCGAATACTTGGACAGCTTCGATGGCGTTGTCCATTGCCGTTTGGGAAGCGAATAATTTCGCCATTGAAGCTTCTTGTGCGCATGGTTTGCCTTCAGCGCGCAGTTGAGCTGCTCTGTATACGAGTAATCGCGCCGCTTCTGCAGCGGTCGCCATGTCAGCAATCTTGAAGCCGATTCCTTGGTTCGCAGCAATTGGTTTGCCGAATTGGACACGTTCTTTTGAATAATCAACAGCTGCTTCAAGCGCAGCTTCTGAAATGCCGAGCGCTTGTGCGGCGATTCCGATTCGGCCGACGTCTAGGTTGGCCATTGCGATTTTGAAACCGGCATTTTCTTCACCCAGCAAGTTGGCTTCAGGTACAAACATGTCTTCGAACGTGAGCTGGACGGTACGTGAGCCATGCATACCCATCTTCTCTTCGTTCTTTCCGATAATTAATCCTGGAGTGTCGCCGTCCACGATGAACGCTGATATTCCATACGAACCTTTTGATGGATCCGTTGCGGCGAAGACGATATATACGTCCGCTTCCCCGCCATTAGTGATGAATACTTTCGAACCGTTCAACACATAACCGCCGTCTTTTTTCACAGCGCGCGTTTTAAGGGAGCCTGCGTCTGAGCCCGATGCAGGTTCTGTCAGACAGAATGCACCCAGTAATTCGCCGGCCGCCATTCTCTTCAAGTAGCGTTCTTTCTGCTCCTCTGTTCCGAAGTAAAGAATCGGATTCGTTCCGACCGATGTATGTACAGACAAAATGACTCCCACCGTTGCGTGTACTTTTGAAAGTTCGTGGATTGCACTGATGTACGAGACGAAATCCATACCGGCGCCCCCGTACTCTTCAGGAACGGTGATCCCCATAAGCCCGAGTTCACCCATCTTTTTAACGATTTCCGCCGGGAATTCATCTGCTTCCAAATTAGGAATGAATGGTTCGATTTCCGCTTTGGCAAAGTCCTTGACCAGTTTGCGCATCATCTGTTGTTCTTCGGTGAAATGGAAATCCATATGTTAGTCCCCTTTTATGAGTACGAGTAGAAGCCCCGCCCTGATTTTTTGCCAAGCCATCCAGCGTTTACGTATTTACGAAGCAATGCACACGGACGGTATTTCGGATCGCCATAACCCTCTTGCAGCGTTTCTAAAATGTACAAGCATGTGTCGAGTCCGATGAAATCTGCGAGTTGAAGCGGCCCCATTGGGTGGTTCATTCCAAGTTTCATCACTTCGTCGATTGCTTCTTTCGTTGCTACTCCTTCTTGCAGTGTGAAAATCGCTTCGTTGATCATCGGCATAAGCACGCGGTTTGCGACAAATCCTGGATAGTCGTTCACTTCCACAGGTACTTTACCAAGTTTGTTCGTCATCTCTTCCACCGCTTGATACACGTCATCTGATGTGGATAAACCGCGAATGATTTCGACAAGTTTCATAACAGGCACCGGGTTCATATAATGCATGCCGATGACGTGTTCCGGCCGTTTCGTTGCCGCTGCGATTTCAGTAATGGGCAATGATGATGTGTTCGTCGCGAGAATCGTATGGGAAGGTGCAATTTCATCCAGTTGTTTGAATATGGATTTTTTGATATCCATGTTTTCAACAGCTGCCTCAATCACGATATCAACGTTTTTCGCATCATTGATGTCGAGTGATTTCGTAATGCGTCCAAGGACAGCTTGTTTTTCGTCTTCAGTCATTCGCTGTTTTTCAACGTTGCGTGCTAAGTTTTTCTCGATGACTGCGATCCCTTTTGCATACGATTCTTCTTTCACATCATTGAGCGTTACATTGAATCCAGCCTGCGCGCAGACTTGCGCGATGCCGCCGCCCATTTGACCAGCGCCGATTACCATTACGTTTTGAATGTTCATATCGATTCATCCTTTCAGAGTCGTGTTGATGGATGTTGCCAATTTCATAATCTAGAAATGATCATAAACTCGCGATTACGATCATAAACCTTGAAATATGCTCATAAACTTGTGATTACGATCATAAAACTAGAATTGTGATCATAAACTCAAATTTCCGCTCATAAGCAGCAAAAAGTGATCATAAACTTGTGAATTACGCTCATAACCAATCGCACGCGGCAGAATCACATATTACAAATGCCTTCACCTGCCGCGCCAAGTGCACTTTACCAATCAAAACCAAGATTAATTGGTGTGCTCCGCTTCGCGAAGCATTTTCTGCAGGGAGGAGGGGGCATTTGGCTCTTTCATTGAATCCAGCCCTTTCCTTCCCCTCTGACTTTGACCATAAATCTTGTTTTCTGCCCATAAACTTCCCAAACAACAGCCCAGCTGGTTATTGTTTCGGAACTTCAATCATGATTGCGTCGCCCTGACCTCCGCCGGAGCAGATTGCTGCAACGCCGATTCCGCCGCCGCGGCGCTTCAGTTCGTACGCAAGTGTCAAAATGATCCGCGCACCGCTCGCGCCGATGGGATGACCGAGTGCGACTGCGCCGCCGTTGACGTTCACTTTTTCCGGATCGAGTTTTGCAATTTCTGAACTCGCGAGTGCAACGACTGCGAATGCTTCATTGATTTCAAATAGGTCGATCTCTTCAATCGATTTCCCTGTTTTCTTAAGGATTTCATTGATCACCAGCCCTGGAGTTTGCGGGAAGTTTTCAGGCTCCACTGCAACTTCTGCGTGACCGATCACCGTTGCGAGAACGTTTTTGCCTTCGCGGTCTGCCCGCTCGTCACTCATTAATACGAGTGCACATGCACCGTCGTTTACACCAGGCGCGTTCCCTGCAGTGACGGATCCATCTTTACCGAATGCCGGGCGAAGTTTCGCCAGCACTTCGAGTGACGTATCTTTCCGCGGCGCTTCGTCTGTATTAACGACGATGGGGTCGCCTTTACGCTGAGGAATTTCAACTGGTGTGATTTCTTCAGCAAACAGCCCTTTCTCCATCGCAGCTACGGCAAGCTGATGACTGCGCAATGCCCACTCATCTTGACGTTCACGTGTCACATTAAACGCTTCAGCTGTTGAGTTTCCGAATGTCCCCATGTGAACATTTCCTGGTGAAAACGAATCGGAAAGCCCATCGTAGATCATGCCATCGACGAGGGTTGCGTCACCCATGCGTAATCCGAAACGACCTTTCGGCAAGTAGTACGGTGCGTTCGACATGGACTCCATGCCGCCTGCAACGATGACTTCTTCATCCCCCAGTCGAATCAGCTGATCGCCAAGCGTTACACTGCGCATACCGGATGCACATACTTTATTTATCGTTTCTGTTTTCACTTTCCATGGAAGGCCGGCTTTTGTCGCCGCTTGTCTCGATGGAATTTGTCCTTGCCCCGCTTGCAGCACCGTTCCAAAAATCACTTCGTCGACGTCTGCCGCTTCCACTCCCGAGCGTTCCAGCGCGGATTTAATCGCCGCTCCGCCTAAATCACTTGCAGTAAGGGTTTGCAGTGCGCCACCCATTTTTCCAAAAGCAGTTCGTGCGCCGTCAATCAATACTGTCTTAACCATTTTCATCATCCTCCAGTTTTTTGATAACGTTTACATTTCGGTGTGCAAGGAGCGACTGAACGCTCGCTCGGTTAGGTTTCATCAGAAAGGGGAAGCACTGGTGCTCCCCCTCGGTTAATTTAATTCACAATTCTGTTCTGTTCGACTGTCTCAATTGTAGGACAAATCTGGTATTCTGGCAAATCCTTTTTACTGAAGTACTGGTTCTAATTCAGATTCAGATCCGTCTGCGATTCCTTCTCCAAATACGGAACGTTCAAGAAGCTCAGCGATGTCGTACGTTCCGACCGTTTCTTCCACTTCAATTGCTTTCGTTCCGTCCGACAGCATCGTTAAGCAATACGGACATCCGGAAGAAATAATACCCGGTGTCACTTCCATGGCCTGCTCTGTACGAGCGACGTTGATGCGGTGACCTGCGTCTTCTTCCATCCACATGAGACCTCCGCCAGCGCCACAGCACATGCCGTCTTGACGGTTTCGTTTCATCTCTACCAAGTTGACACCTGGGATAGATTTCAAAATTTCACGCGGTGCGTCGTACACATCGTTGTAACGGCCCAGGTAACACGAATCGTGGAATGTAATCGTTTCTTCGATTGCATGCTGTGGCTTCAAACGGCCTTGTTGGACAAGTTCGTGTAAAAGCTCGGTATGGTGATACACTTCGGCAGTGAAGCCAAAGTCAGGATATTCGTTTTTGAAAATGTTGAATGCGTGCGGGTCAATCGTGACAATCTTTTTCACTTCCGCTTTTTCGAATTCAGCGATGTTAGCCGTCGCAAGCTCTTGGAATAAGAATTCATTTCCAAGACGGCGCGGTGTGTCACCGGAGTTCTTCTCCTTATTTCCAAGGATGGCGAATGAAACCCCTGCTTCGTTCAGCAAGTGCGCGAAGGACAACGCGATTTTTTGTGAACGGTTGTCGAATGCCCCCATTGAGCCGACCCATAGTAAGTATTCGAAGGATTCGTCAGCTTTTTTCAGTTCTTTCACCGTTGGAATCTTAAGATCCGGACGTGCGTCACGCCAGTTCTCTTTCTCTTTACGGTTCAGTCCCCATGGATTTCCTTGGCGTTCGATGTTTGTCATCGCGCGCTGTGCATCTGCATCCATTTTACCTTCTGTCATGACAAGATAACGGCGAAGGTCGATGATTTTATCAACATGCTCGTTCATTACCGGACATTGGTCTTCACAGTTACGGCACGTCGTACATGCCCAAATTTCTTCTTCAGTGATGACATCGCCAATCAAAGATGGATTGTAAATGTCGTCCATCGTTGCGCCTTCAAGACCAGCGGCAAGTGCGATTTGGTTCCCTTTTGTGTTGCTGAACATGAAACTTGGCACCCAAGGCTTTTGTTTTGTTGTCAATGCGCCTGTGTTCGTCAAGTTATCGCGCAGTTTTGTGATCAAGTCCATCGGGGACAGCATTTTCCCTGTTCCCGTAGCCGGACACATATTCGTACAGCGGCCGCATTCCACACACGCATACAAGTCAATCATCTGCAGCTGAGTGAAGTCCGTGATTTTGCCGACGCCAAGTGTCGGCATTTCATCTTCGTCTTCAATTTCTTCTAGTGCTTCAAAATCGATCGGCGCAAGTTTTCCGCGGCGGTCGAAACGCATCATATACGTATTGACAGGTCCGGCAATCAAGTGCGCGTGCTTCGATTGCGGCACATACACGAGGAATGTGAGCAATGTAAGCAAGTGAACCCACCATGCTACGAAGAAGATCGCTGCTGCAGCGGTTGGGGACAGGAAACTGAAAACGCTTGCAATTCCTGACGCCATAGGCTCCGTCCAAGTCGTTGCATGGTTATGCCAAATCATGTTCATACCGTTTGCAACGAGCGTCGAAATCATCAGTGAACCGATGAAGATGAGGACAAGTCCTGATTTCCAGCCGCGTTTCAAGCGGACAAGTTTTTCCATGTAACGGCGGTAGAATGCCCAAACAACCGCTACAAGGATGACTGCTACAACAATCTCCTGGAAGAATGTGAAGAAGGGATAGACCGGTCCGAACGGTAAGTGTGAATCCGGTTTTAATCCTTTCCAAATGAGATCGATTGCACCAAATTGCACGAGCAGGAACCCATAGAAAAACATCACGTGAATGGAACCGCTCTTTTTATCTTTCAATAGTTTCTTTTGTCCGAATACGTTAACCCAAACTTCTTTGAGGCGTTTCTGTACATTGTTATCAAAGTCCTCTTTTTGCCCGAGTCGGATAAATTGTGTGCGTGTTTTAATTAAATAAGTAAACAGCGCCAGTCCATATGCGACAACGCCCAGGAATAAAACCCAGTTGGCGATTAATAAAGGTGTCATGATGTCCTCCCCTTTGTGTGTATGTAATGAATGTTCTTACTAGTCTAGATGAATTGAGGCAGTTTGTCGATGCGTTCCTTACTAGTTTAAGATATGAATGAGCATTCAGTCAATGAAAATTTTGAAATAACGGTGAATTCTGATGAAGTGCAGGCTGGTCGCGAATCAAGTTGACTAGTTGCAGCCAGATTGCCGCGCGAGTGTTTGATTGGGGGGTTGAAGTTTTGAGTGGTTTCTGAGGTTTAAGAGGTTTATGATCACTTTCCAAGCTTTATGAGCGCTTTCCCAGGTTTATGATCACTTCTCCTGGTTTATGAGCACTTTTCCATGTTTATGAGCACTTCTACAGTTTTATGAGCACTTCCACATGGTTATGATCACTTCTGCTGGTTTATGAGCATTTCCCCATGTTTATGAGCGCTTCTCCAGTTTTATGAGCATTTCCCCAGGTTTATGATCACTTCTCCTGCTTTATGAGCGCTTTCCCAGGTTTATGATCACTTCTCCTGGTTTATGAGCATTTCCCCATGTTTATGAGCATTTCCCCATGTTTATGAGCACTTCTCCAGTTTTATAAGCATTTCCCCATGTTTATGAGCACTTCTCCAGTTTTATAAGCACTTCCACATGGTTATGATCACTGCTCCATGTTTATGATCACTTCCACATGGTTATGATCACTTTCACATGGTTATGATCACTTTCCAAGCTTTATGAGCACTTCCCCATATTTATGAGCATAATTCGTGATTTATGATCAAATCCCTCTATTTTTGATCACACCCTTAGATTTCAACGCTCAGAGAATCCGCTCACTCCCCTACAAACCCGCACGAAAAAGCGAAGCGCTGCCAATCAATCCTTTGAACTTCAGGATTGTGATGAAGCAGCGCTTACAGTTTCATTTCAAAGGATGCAGTAACGATCCAAAGTGGTGTTTTGCCTCTGCTCGTTTTTCCGAATCCATTTGGAGCAGCACTACGGTCGATGGGCCTGCAGAGCAAGTACCGTCGAGCGGACTTGTGACTAAACGATTCGGATCCTCCGTGATTGCTCGCCATTCCGCCAAAATTCCGCTGGATCCGACTGGCCAGAGGCGCTGAATCAGTCCGCTGCGGCGTGCTTCGTCCAAGACCGTCAGCGACGCAATTTCAGAACCCTTTGTAAGCACCTCTTCACCTGAGAGGGGGGTTCCATATGTATACCAATCTCCGGTTGACTCGCTGGATTCGACTGTCTGCTTCCCCAGCAGCGTCACCGCAACAGCGGATTGGCGCATTGACATATTCGTTTCACTGCTGCCGCTGATGGGGGGCATCGCGGCTCCGATTTCATCGAATACATCACGGATTCCTTCGCAATACCGATCCCAACTCGCGTCCCCGCTGAAGTTATGGAGCAATACAGCTGCAGGTTCCGCTCCCGCTGCCCACTGTTCAAGCAGTGCGACGCGGGCTGCGAAACGAGCAGTAATCTGGTCAGGAACGGCGACGAGATCATCCATCTTCTCCCCGATCCCTCCTGAATTGTCCGTCGTGACAATCCAGTCACCGAGCTGCATCGCGTTCCGGTATGCGGTCATTCGCTTGCGTTATCCTTTTTGTCTTTCGCTCCCGTACGGAACACTTTCGCGCTGCGGACGTATTCGTTGTCTGAAACAGTTGCACGCTTGTTCACAATACGAGCTGCGACGAACAAATAGTCCGATAGACGGTTCAAGTAGCGCTGAACAGTACCTGGTACGTCTTCTTCATTCTTCATGAGTGTTACCGTAATTCGTTCTGCACGGCGCGTAACTGTTCTGCAGATGTGAAGGGACGCAGCGGCATGTGATCCGCCCGGCAGGATGAATTTCTCCAGTGGCGGCGCTTCTTCCATCAGTTCGTCAATGCGCTGCTCCAGCACTTCGATTGGTTCATCGGACAATTTGTAATGACGCTCTTTCATGACATTCGCGAGGTCTCCGCCGCCATCGAACAATTCGTTCTGAACTGCTTCAAGGTCGTCAAAAATGTCACGGCACGTTTCTAAGTCCAGTTCTGCCATCGCTTTTCCGATGAATGAATTCAGTTCATCAATCGTGCCATACGCTTCTACGCGCAAGCTGTCTTTGTCGACACGTCCTCCAATTAAACTCGTTTGCCCTTTGTCCCCTGTTTTTGTATAGATTTTCATGTAAACTCTCCCCTTTACTTCAATTTTTGTGGAATGCCGTACCAAATCCTTGTGACTTCTGCAGCCTCTTTCAATAAATGCTGGTTCAGCCGTCCGCATGCATCGCGAAGCGCGCGTTCACTCGCATCCATTGGCACAATCCCTCTTCCGATATCTGTTAAAATGATCGTTATGCTTTTCCCTGATACAGCATACAAGAAGTCTTGAATCGCTTTGTCTTCATCGTCCAGCTGCGTCTCCATCCACTCTTCTATATTGCATAGAACCGCCTGCTGATCGCTGGACAGCTTAGACACTTCCGCTAAATCGAGCAAGGTTTCATCCCCCAGCCAGCAGGTTTCTTCTAGCATTCTTTCTCGGACGAATTTCCGTTTTCCGTTCGCATTTCCACCGATAACGATGTGCATCGCTGTCCCTCCTTCCACTGTTCTTCTGACTCCCAGTGAAACCGGCAGATTGAACCGTGCGGGACATTCCAGGACCAGAATTCACGTTGTTCAGGAGCAAATCGCGCTAAAAGCAATCGAATCGGCCCGCCATGTGTCACGACATGTGCCCCTGCAGGCAATTCCTGGAACGCCTTCAAAACGCGCGTTTCTACTTGTTGCAGTGATTCGCCGTCAGGCGGTGAAATCGCCGACGGATCGTCCACCCAATTTCGGTAATGTGAATACCTTTCAAGCTGAGTATACGTTTTCCCTTCAAATTGACCAAAATTACATTCTCGAAAACGGCGATCCGCAACATAGGCCGCGTTCGGAAACAGCAATGCCGCAGTTTGTCTCGCCCGCAGCAAATCACTGCCGTGAACCGTCCGAATCGTACGATCATATGGCTCCGCGTCAGACGGAATGATGGGTTCATCCGTCCAGCCAACGTATTGCCGTTTGCCATTCCCCGCAGTCGGCAAATGCCGAATTACAACAAACTCAACACCGTGATCCATAACACGACCTCCATTCCTTCAATGAACGCCCCGCTTAAATCTCCCGTGACGCCTCCAAAATTACGAATGGTCCACGACCGATAGAGCAGAAGTGAAAGACCCGTCACACCCGCAATGACTAACGGCAGAATAACAGTATCCAAAACAATTCCGATGGCCATTAATCCTGCTGCCAAGCATACAATCGTCCAGCAAATAAGCGGTCCGCGATTCAGCTTTTCCAGAAAAAAGTACGCCATGCCGCTTGCTTTCGCAGGTTTCGCTGTAACAAAGTAAATCACCATAGCACCACGGGCAAAAAACGGAACTGCGATCAGGACACTGACGCTTGCATGATTCGCTGCAATCAATTCTTGAAGCAAAGCGAATTTCAATAGGATGAACACGATGAGTCCCAGTGTGCCGAATGCGCCGATTCGGGGATCCGCGAGAATTTCATGGCGCCTTGTCTGATCACGATACGAAAAATACGCATCACTGGTGTCTGCCACTCCGTCCAAATGCAAGCCTCCCGTGAGAGCAATCCCGACAATCAGCGTCAAGACTGCAGCAAGAATTGACCCGAATCCAAGCCAGTCACTTAACAGAATACTTGCAGTCATCCCCAGGCCAATCAATATTCCGACAAACGGCAGCGCGCCATACATCGCCGTGACATGCCGCTTTTCCATCGGCAGCTCTTTCCGGATGGGAATGCTTGTGAAAAACTGCAGCGCTAGCAATATGCCATTCATCGGCTGGCTACTCCCATAATCTCTTTCAGCAAAGTCCAGTCGATATGATTCTGTACGTGTTCAGACCACGCATCATAAGGATCCACTCCGCTCGGCGCTTGCGTTTCCGGTCGTTCGGTATCTTCTTCCGCGATTCCGTGATCGCTTTTGAATGGCAGCACGCCAGCTACTGGAATCCCCGTATACGATTCGATGAATTCAATCCCCTCTTGGAATCCCGCGGGGTCCCCTTTGAATTTATTGACAATAATCGCTTTTACACGGTTTCGCTCCGTTGGCTTCAGCAATTCCAGTGTCCCTATGATGGATGCAAACACACCGCCCCGGTCGATGTCCGCAACAAGTATGACAGGAACGTCCGCCAGTTCAGCGACTCGCATGTTTACGATGTCGCGTGCGAGTAAATTCATCTCAACAGGGCTCCCGGCACCTTCGATAACAATCGCTTCAAATGACTCGTTTAACGATTCGAGTGAATGTCCAATTGCTTTTATTGCCTGCTCATAATAGACATCGCGATACGCCATTCCACTTACAGGTTCGAGTCGTTTGCCGCAAAACGTACCAGTCAATGTTCCATCAGACGCAGGCTGCAAGATGATTGGGTTCATGTCCGCAGCCGGCTCGACCCGTGCAGCTTCGGCTTGGATGAATTGCGCACGGCTGATTGGTGTCCCGTCCATTGCGAGTTCAGTATATGGGGATAAATTCTGGGATTTGAACGGCGCCACGCGTATTCCGTCATTCGCGAGCAGCCGGCATAGCGCTGTGCAGACTAGGCTTTTTCCTACGTCCGAGGCGGTTCCCATGACCATGATTCCTTTCATCCGTGCATCCCTCCTTGTTTATGGACAATCGGCAATCCGCTGTCCATTTCAATCGCAGTATCCGCTAGCGCAACAATTGCTTGATGGATGTTTCCGAGTACCTGTGTGTACGTACGTGTGATTTCTTCCGTTTTCAATGGTTCATCAAACACTTCGTTTGAAACAATGACGAATTGATTCGAACGTTGTTGAATCTGCTCGATTGTCTTCAGCAATGTATTCACCTTTTGCTCGATGCAGTCCTTCTGCAAAATACAAGGTGTCCCTGACTCCCAGCCTTCAAATGCTTCGTTTCCAAGCCATGTCGTGACGCAGTCCCAAAGGACATGGTCGCCTGGCAGCAAGTGCAGCAGCACATCCTCCAAATGAGTTGGCTGTTCAATCGTCATCCAGCCGTCGTTCGCCCGATCTGATTGATGGCGCGCAATCCTTGCTGCCATTTCGTCGTCAGTTGAGGTACCGGAAGCGATGTAAACGAGACGGCCGCCAGTCTGTTTTGCTTCTTTTCGGACAAGTTGTTCTGCGCAGGCACTTTTACCGCTTCGCACCCCACCGCTTATGAATGTCAATGTGCCGCAGGTTTTATCCAAAAGAGGAGCTAATGCATTCCGTAAGAGATCCATTTCAGCGGCAGATTTCATGCCGATTCGGAGCCATTGACCGTCGAGCCCTTTGAAGTTCTCGGTATGACGAACGACGATTCCTTGGTTAAGAAGTTGAATGAATATGTCACTTGCAGCACGATCTACAGGCGGCTGGAATAGAATGAAGTTCGCAACAGAGTCGATTACTTTGCAGCCATGTGCGGTTAAAAAGCCGGTCATTTTAAGTCGTTCTTCAACTGCTTGTTGAATGGAATGCTCGCGGTAGTCCGCTTGCTGCAAGCAAATCGCGCCGAGCTGCGCTGCAATCGCGTTGATGTTCCAATGGGGGGCACTTTGCTTGAGCGAGTCAATTCGATCAGGATGTGCAACCGCATATCCAAGGCGGATTCCTGGAATCGCGTATAATTTCGTCATCGAACGGACGACAATCACATTCGGATAGTGCTCGATTTCCGGAATGAACGACAAGGTTTCATCGACCCAATCAATGAATGCTTCGTCCAGAACAACATCGCAGGAAACCGTTGCTGCATGCTGAATAAGAGAGACTAATTCAGATCGGCCCGGCAATACACCGGTCGGATTGTTGGGTGTACATATGTATAGGACGTCCGCTGTTTCCATTGTGCTTTTGAGTTCGTCGACTGGCAGTGCGAATCCGTTTTCTTCGCGTGCTTGGACATGAGTGAAGTGTGCCCCCGCAGCGGTTAACGTCGCTTCGTATTCCGAGAACGTCGGGTGAACGAGAATTGCTCGTTTCCCCCGATATTGATTGGCAATGAGCGATAGAATTTCTGCTGCTCCATTGCCGAGAATGAGTTGAGCAGCTTCGATTCTATGAAACGCTGCGACCGCTGAGCGGAACGGTTCACCGGTCGGATCTGGATAACGGGCAATGGCCGGCAGAAGTTCGATCCAGCTAGTTTGAATCGCTACAGGCGGACCTATCGGATTACAATTCTCGCTGAAATCGAGGATCTTTGGCGGTCGCTTGAGGTTCAATGTTTCGTATAATTTGTGCGGGTTCGCACCATGGTCAGGCAATGGCATAGATGATCCCTCCGATGATGATGCCGAGCGCCCAAACGCCTGAGGCAGCGCGTTTCAATTGGACGAGTGTTTGATCGATATGAATGGCAGTGAGTTTTTGTAAGTTCGGACCAAACTTTGGTCGGCGGGATGCGACACCTTTATAACTATTTGTTCCGCCAAGCTGGACGCCAAGCTGCCAGGCGGTAGCCGCTTCCAGGTAGCCGCTGTTCGGACTCGGGTGTTTTTTCGCATCTGTCCGCCATCCTTCGAGTCGCTTCCGAAGCGGGATGCCTCCTTCATTTTTCGACAGAATGAGGATAAAGAATCCTGTAATTCTCGCTGGAATGAAATTCAGTACGTCGTCTGCGCGTGCGGAGGCCGTTCCGAATTGACGATACCGGTCATCCTTATAGCCGACCATCGAGTCCAATGTGTTCACAGCTTTGTACAGCCACAACCCCGGAGCCCCGAGAATGAATGCGAAGAAAAGGGGCGCCGTGACGCCGTCTGAAATGTTTTCCGATACCGTTTCTACCACACCGCGGGTGATTTCAGATTCGTCCAGCCTGTCCGTATCACGTCCGACAATCCACGAAAGTTTCACACGCGCTTCTTTCATATCCTTTGCCATGAGCGGTTTCGCGACGTCTAGCGCTGCGGTGCGTAAACTTTTTTGTGCCAGTCCGATTGCAATCAGAACCGTTTCGACTGCAACTCCAGCTGCCGGATTCCACCAATAGGCTGTGAATGATAATAGCGCCGCTACTAGGAATGTTGGCAGGACAACTAAGAGCAGCAAGATGAATCCTTTGGCAGTGCGCTTGCTTCCTTTGTTCAAGCCGTTTGTCAGTTTAGAAATGTACGTACCAATCCAACGCACAGGATGCGGCCAATGGGGCGGATCTCCAATAAGCTTATCTAGGAAAAACCCGAGTGTTACAGCGAGCAGATGGGAACCTATCAAGACTCCCATCCTTTTGCCTCCTTATATGTCTGGATTGCGCGGATCGTGCATTCATAAACGCCTGTCCCAATCAATTTTCCGAGCGGTGTGATGGGTCCTGCGTAAGGAAGTTCTGGACCTGTTTGCGTTGCTGCGACAAGTAAACTATCCGTGGAAGTGCCTGTTGCTTGAGTCCTAGTTAACGGATCCAGGATGTTTTCCGTTTGAAGCGCACGTGTTTTCGCTTCCGTTGCGGTGATCATTGCTTGGATGAATGCTTCATCAGAAAGCCTTCCGTTGACAATCATCCACGTGTTAATGGTGCCGACATGCGCTTCTCTTTCAATGGCTTTTGAGACATCGACTGCATTCCCTACCCCCGCCGTCACTGCGATAATGATAGAAAGGCCTTCATCTGCATACGTCGCAATTTCAGCATGCAGCGTTTGGACAGCGGTCATCATGCCGACTGTATCGGTCAGATGATGACCTCCCTTTTCAAGGTACTCTTCCATTTCCTTTTTCACATCGTCGCAATCATAAGCTGCGTCTACATGACGATTGACGAACGTTGTATACCAGCCAGTTCCAGGATTATGGACGGCAGATGAAACCGTTTTGAGTGATTGAGGTGCGTGAAATTGAACACTGTCTGCGGTAACGGTGAACTGGGTTTCATCCACAACGAAAGGTTTTGTTGGGGTGTTATTCAGGGACGGCAGCAGCGTCATTTGCGGTTTTGGCAATTCCGGATGTGCTTGCGTTTTGACTGCTGCTTTGTAGACGGAATGAATAATGGGTTCCCGTACAACGTCTTGCGGCAAGCCGATTTTTGCGATTCCCCCTTTTTCCATGAGCAATAACCGATCGCAATAGAGTGCCGCCAAATTTATGTCATGGAAAACGGATACGACTGTTTTGCCTTCGTCTATTGCGAGACTTCTGACGGTGTCGAGCAATTGCTGCTGGTACGCGATGTCCAGATGGTTTGTGGGTTCATCCAATAACAAAAGCGGGGCTTGCTGGGCTAAGGCTTGTGCGACAAAAACTCGCTGCTGTTCTCCGCCTGATAACGATTCGATCAACGTATTTTCATAGCGCGTTACCCCTGTCCGTTCCATTGCGTGAGTTACGGCTGCCTCATCTTCAGCAGTCCACGAAGAGAAAAGTCCCGTCTGGTAGGGATAGCGTCCGAGTTCAACGGTTGCACGGACCGTGTGTGAAAATGCGTGTGCGTGCATTTGAGGAAGAACCGCAACGTTGCGTGCGAACTCTTTCGGTGAGTACCTGTCTGCATCTTTTCCACCGATTTCAACCGATCCCTCTTGTTTTGGTAAAATGCCCGAAATCATTTTCAGAAGCGTCGATTTCCCGCTGCCGTTCGGACCGAGAATGCCCAGAATTTCTCCAGGCTGCACGTTGAACGATACGTTTTTGACAATCGGTTCCTTGCCATATCCGCCTGTTACTCCCGTTACTTGTAACATTACGCTGTCCCTCCTTTCCGTTGCCGATAAAAGATGAATGCAAACACGGGTGCTCCGATTAATGCAGTGATGACGCCTACAGGCAGTTCCGTCGGCGAAATAATTGTGCGTGCAAGAAGGTCACAAATGATGAGCAGCGTTGCCCCGTTCATGAACGACAGCGTCAGCAGGTGACGATGATCCGACCCCCAAAGCAGGCGTGTCATGTGCGGGACGACGAGTCCGACGAAACCGATGGTGCCGGAAACAGAGACAGCTGCCCCGGTCAGGATGGAGCCGCCGATTAAGATGACGAGCTTGCGTCGTTTGACGTCGACGCCTAAGTGCTTCGCCCGGTCTTCTCCGAATAGCATTGCGTTCAGTTCTCTGCGGTTCATCCACAATAAAAATGAACCAATGATGGTGAATGGGAGAATCATGTTGATGTAATTCCAGCCGCGCATTGAGACGCTTCCGAGAAGCCAGCCGATGATTTGACGCAGTTCTTCACCTGTAAGCGCAATCATCAGTGAAAGCACTGAGCCGAGGAACGAGCCGAAAATGATTCCAGTTAATATGATCGTTTCCATGTTGAGACCGCGGTCGACGAGTTTGGCGAAGCCGAGGACGACAAACATCGTGATGGCGGCTCCCACCATACTGAAAACTGGGAGTGTGTAGAGACCAAGGAATGGAATGCTAATGCCAAAAAAGAGTGTCATCACAGCACCTACAGAGGCGCCGGATGACACTCCGAGGGTGTATGGATCTGCAAGCGGGTTTTTAAGTAACCCTTGAAATGCAGCACCAGCAATGGCAAGAGAGGCGCCGACGAGTCCAGCTAGGATAACGCGCGGCATTCTGATTTTCCATAAAATATTGGTCGCCGTCGTATCTGCTCCTTGGTTCCATAACGTGCTGATCGGCACGTGGACAGATCCGATAGATACACCGAGGCCAACTGCCGTTAAAAGAACGGCAGCTGAAACGATGTAGGCGATCAGCGGGTTTCTCACTTAAATGCCTCTGGGTAGACTGCTTTTGCGACTTCTTCAAGTCCTTCAGCAAGACGCGGACCTGTTCGGCTAGTTAAGTTTGAGTCGACTTGAACAACTTGATCTTCTTTGACAGCTGTAATGTCAGCGAAGCCGTCACGCTTTTTGACGCTGTTGATCACGTCAGGTGTGTAGTCGTGCATGATGACCATGACGTCCGGATTTTGTTTTACGATTTCTTCAGGGCTGATCATGATCCATCCATCTTCGGTTACGACGTTTTCAGCGCCGATCTTGTCGAGGATTTCTTGCATGAATGTGTTTTTACCAGGCACGTAAATTTCAGGTACGTCTGATGTTTCTACGATGACACGTTTAGGAGTTTCGATGTCGTCAGTTTTTGCTACGACTTCTTCCACTTTCGCTTTCATGTCTTCCACGACTTTTGCCGCTTCTTCTGATTTGCCAGTTGCTTCGCCAATTGCTTCGATTGTGCTGTACGTTTCGTCGAAGTTCATCGCATTCTTCACGATGTAAACGGGAATTCCAGCATCACGGATTTGTTGGTAGCCCGCTTCAGAACCAGGAAGTGACATTTCGTGTCCGAATACCATTTCGGGATTCATGGAAATGATTTTTTCAATGTTGAGGTTCATGTCACCTATTTTTTCTTTCTCTAATGCGTCTTCCGGGTAGTCGGAATAGTCATCGACTGCAACGATTTCGTCGTCGAGTCCGAGTGCAAATAGAATTTCCGTGTTGCTTGGAAGTGTAGAAATGATGGTTTCTGGTGCTTTTTCAAGTGTGATTTCTACACCAGTTGCATCTTTTAGTGTCATTGGGTAAGTTGCGGCGTCGGCATCTTCACTTGCTTCTGAATCGGATCCGTTATCTTTGTCGGATTGCTCAGTTGTTGCTGCGTTGTTATCTGTTCCTTTGTCTTTGTTGTCGTCTGCTCCGCCACAAGCGGTTAAAAGCAAGACAGCAAGTACGGCTGTCAGCCACAGTTGCCACATTTTTTTCATGGAAAGTTCCTCCTGTTTTGTCCAAACAAAAATCCCCCGTACTGTTTTCGGAGGATGAGCGCATTGGAAATGAGGCAGACTTCGCCAAATTTCACCATGTCTATCCTCGTAGATCTCGGGTGATTATCGAAAATAGGCAGGTATCCTGGCTTGTGCATCAATGCTTATTTTGTGCCGGCTGCGAAGGGTTTTCGCTGGCATTCTCAAATAAGCTCGCACGTACAGTGGCGGGACCGCGCCGGACTCTAACCGGCTTCCCTTTTAACCCCGATCGTTCGAGGCACCTTTTTCGCGTTTGTTATGTAATTTGCTACATTCCTATTATACAGAAGTGTCTGCAAATGTCGAGAGCTGCTGGTGAATATTGTCATGGGGATGGGAGATGGAAGGTTTGGGGTGTCGGACACTTGGGAGATTTGTTCTACATTCACGGAAGTTTCTCCGACACATACGGGCATTTCTCCATCACTTAGCGAAGTTTCTCGATAACGGGACACAATTCAGCCCGGTTTGAGAGATTAATTGGTAGCGCTTCGCTTCTATCTTAATACGAAAAAAGCCCTCCACGTGGAGTGGAGGGCCTAAAAATATAAATTACATACGTTCTAGTGCTGCGACGCCAACGAGTTTCAATGCATTGGCAATCGTTGTGCGGGCTGCTGTGATTAGCGCCAGGCGTGCTTCAGATAGCTCGCGGTTGTCATCATCCAATACTTTTTCCGCGTTGTAGAAACTGTGGAATGTGGATGCGAGTTCCTGAATGTACGTCGTGATGCGGTGCGGTGCGCGGAGGCGTGCAGCGTCACTGACGAGTTGCGGGAAGTCCCCGATTTTTTTGATCAAATCAATCTCTTTTTCCGCTTTCAGCAAGGAAACATTCGCAACAGATGCGGATACGCCTTTTTCTTCAGCTGCACGTAAAATCGATGAAATTCGAGCGTACGCGTATTGTGCGTAGTACACCGGGTTTTCATTTGATTTCGAAACAGCCAGGTCCAAGTCGAAGTCCATCTGCGCATCGCCGGAACGCATTGCAAAGAAGTAGCGCGTTGCGTCTAATCCAACGAGTTCAACGAGTTCGCGAAGTGTAACGGCTTTACCTGTACGTTTACTCATCTTGAACTTTTCGCCATCTTTATAAAGCTGCACCATTTGCGCGACTTCCACTTCCAGCGTGTCGCGGTCATAGCCAAGCGCTTGGATAGCTGCTTTCATACGAGGAATGTAGCCGTGGTGATCAGCACCCCAAATGTTGATGAGTTTATCAAATCCTCGATTCAATTTGTCTTCGTGATACGCGATATCCGGCATTAAATATGTGTATGAACCATCGTTCTTAATGAGCACACGGTCTTTGTCGTCGCCGAATTCAGTCGAACGGAACCATGTCGCGCCTTCTTCTTCAAATACGTGGCCATTTTCGCGAAGCTTGTTCAGCGCAACGTCGATTTTGCCGTCTTTGTACAATGAAGTCTCTGAGAACCAGACATCAAATGGCACACGGAAGTCTGCTAAATCTTGCTGCAGTTTGCCAAGCTCGATTTTCAAGCCATATTCGCGGAAAAATGCGTAACGCTCTTCATCAGACACGTGCACGAATTTGTCGCCGTATTCTTCTACTAGCTGTTTAGCGATTTCAATGATGTCAGGACCTTGATAGCCGTCTTCCGGCATTTCCTTTTCAAGTCCCAGTTCGCCAAAGTAACGTGCTTCTACTGAATACGCCAAGTTTTCCACTTGTTTTCCCGCATCGTTAATGTAGTATTCGCGGGATACGTCGTAACCGGCAAAGTCGAGGATGTTGCACAGGGAATCGCCGAGTGATGCACCGCGAGCATGTCCTAAGTGCAAATCTCCTGTTGGGTTTGCTGATACAAACTCGACTTGGATTTTCTCGTTTTTACCTGAATCATTGCGGCCGTATTTCGCCGATTGCTCGACTACTGTTTTCACCACGTCATCCAAGTAATCCTTTTTCAAGACGATGTTCATGAATCCTGGTCCTGCAATGTCGATCGATTCGATAGATGTTCCGGTTTTATCCAACTTTTCAAGAATTGCTTCTGCAATCGCACGCGGAGGCTTTTTCGCTAATTTCGTAAGCTGCATGGCAATGTTCGTTGCGTAATCGCCGTTTTCTTTACTTCTCGAGGTTTCCAGCTTAATGGCCGGTACGTCTGTCTCTTCTACTAAGCCTGTTGCTAGAACTGCGTTGTGCAACGCGGTTTTAACTTCGTGCTGAATCTGTTCTACTGCATTCATAAGTTTCCCTCCGCATAGTGAATAGTTAGTTGGTACGTGCCAAGCAAGGATTGTTCGGAGTGCATGTCGTAATGCACATGGAATTCTCCTGTTGTTTGTTCATTTTTAATGGAAAGTGCTTTTGTTACGACGAGCAGGTCCATCGCGAGTGGTCCGTTAGCGTATGTCCCGACACGTTTGCCGTGCAATTCAAACGGCAGCCGCATTCTTATGGCGCCCGTCCGCATGACAAGCGCATCTTCCGGGTCAAGCTTGATCATCGTTTTTATGATTTCACGGTTTTGCTCTTCTTCATAGCGCAAATAACGATTGCCTGATTTTTCAATGATGGTTCCTTCTACTTCGAGCTCGTATTTATCGGTTTCCTGTCCGGGATGTTGGATTGCCGACTTTAGCTTAATCGTTACCGGCATCGCCGAGTTTTGCGTTCCCATCCGCTCACCGCCTTTAAATTCATATATCTCTCTATTATAGCCGTTCCACTGTCCTTTTTTCAATCATTGCTTGATGAGGTGCGTTTTTTCCAAGTCTTCCGTTTAATTTGACTAGACCTTTCGCATACTACTCTTAAAAGAGTGTCGAGAAGGATGGGATGATATGCGGCGAACGGACTATGTAAAGAAGAATAAACGCAGAGCACGGTTCCGGTTCGCCGGGCTGCTTGCGATTACTGCGGCCACTGCGCTGTTTACAGTGCTTGTCTGTCTAAGAGTGTATGCACAAATCGCGGGTCCTCCTTCGTTGAGCGTCCCTGAAGCATCCGTTTTTATGGACCGGAATGATCGGCAAATCGGTGATCGTTTTTCAGGCGAGCGGCGTTATTGGGTCGATATTGACAAAATGTCCCCTTCTTTGATCGATGCGTTTGTCGCTGTTGAGGATCGAAACTTTTACAAGCATAACGGATTTGACTACAAACGGATTGGCGGCGCTGTGCTGAAAGACGTGAAGGCACGTCGAAAAGTGGAAGGTGCGAGTACAATTACGCAGCAATACGCACGGAATTTGTATTTATCCAACGAAAAGTCTTGGACCCGCAAGGCCAACGAAGCGCTTTACGCCTACCGGATGGAGATATTTTACGATAAAGAAAAAATCTTAGAAGGCTATTTGAATACTGTCTATTTTGGACATGGAATGTATGGCGTGGAAGCGGCGAGCCGGTATTTCTTCGGAAAGCCGGTGGGCGAACTGACACTAGAAGAGGCGGCTACGATCGCTGCGATTCCAAAAGGCCCTTCGATTTATTCCCCTGCTGCCAATATGGAGAAATCAACGTATCGGAAAAAAATCGTGCTGCGGCTGATGGAAGAACAAGGTTTCATATCCTCCGAGCAGAAAGAACGTGCGGCTGAGCAGACGATCGCATTGAAAACTGAGGATTGGTCCAGCACTAAAGATGTCGCTCCCTATTTTTTAAATGAGGTGTGGCAGGAGGCTGAAAAGATTTTGACGGATAAAGGCCGATACCCTGCTGAAGGCGGCTGGACCATTAAGACGACGCTCGACTTGAAGCACCAAAAGACGGCAGAAGATGTGATTGCGGACCGGATGCCGAAAAATGAACTGCAGCTTGGGTTCGTTGCGATGAAACCTGAGACCGGTGAAGTGACGGCAATGGTCGGCGGGCGCAGTTATGCAGGCAGTCCGTTCAACCGGGTGACCCAGGCAAAACGTCAGCCTGGTTCTGCGATGAAACCCATTTTGTATGCAGCGGCGTTAGAGGACGGGTTTAATCCACTCACTTATATTTCGACGGAGCAGACGATTTTCACGTACGACGATGGTCGTTCTTCGTATGAACCGAGTAATGTGAATGGGAAATTCGGGGACCACCCAATTTCACTTGCGCAGGCAGTTGCCGTGTCGGATAACATTTACGCGGTGAAAACGCTGGAGGAGGTTGGCTATAAAAAGTATAATGCGATGGCCGAAAAGTTGGGGATCAACGTGAAATTCCCAGAGTCTCCAGCGGTTGCACTTGGGACGTCTTCCGTGACACTCTTTGAAATGACGAGTGCGTATAATCGGATTGCGTCCGGCGGGAAGAAAATTGAACCTGTGATGATTTTATCCATTGAGGATTCTCGAGGAAAGCTTGTGTATGAGCATCCCGAGCAAACCAAGAAACGCGCAATGACGGAGCAGAATGCTTCTGTGTTAACGCATTTATTGACTGGCATGTTTGACCCTGTATTCAATGATTATTTAACTTCGACAGGCATTTCGATGCGCGCGAAACAGTCGCGTCCATATGCAGCGAAGTCCGGAACGACGATTTCCGATCAATATTTGATTGGCTACTCCCCGACGCTGACTGCGGGTATTTGGACAGGCTATGACGTCGGGAAACAGCTGGAAAATGCAATCGATAAATCGGTGTCGAAGCAAATTTGGATTGAATTCATGGAAGGAGCGCATGAAGGGTTGAGTCCTGAGCCGTTCCTGCCGCCAAAGGGCGTGAAAGGCGTAACGGTGGATATCGAGACGGGCGGATTAGCAGTTGAAGGCTGCAGCAAGCAGCGGCTTGTATATCTGAAAGAGAAGGACGTTCCGAAGCAGCTGTGCACGGATAAGACGCTGCGCGAGTCGCGATTGAAAGGTTCGAAGAAGGAAAAGGAGTTCGAGTTGTTCCCATTTTCGTTTTTTGAGTGAGGCTGGCAGGTTGGATTTCGGGATGGAGCGGGTTTTTGGCTGGAATGAGCGGTTTGGGCGTGGTAACGAGCGGGTCGGACGGCGAAACGAGCGGGTTCTGAGTCGGAATGAGCGGGTCGGATGGCGGAACGGGCGGGTTCAGCGCCGGAATGAGCGGGTCGGATGGCGGAACGAGCGGGTTCAGCGCCAGAATGAGCGGGTCGAGCGCCAGAACGAGCGGGTTCAGTGACGGAACGGGCGGGTCAGCGCCCAAACGAGCGGGTTGCCCAGCAGATTTTATTACAACAAAAAAGCTTCCTGCCTGTTGGGTCTAACGGGCGGGAAGCTTTTTGTGTCGGGCGAGCCCGAGTGTCCTAGCTTAGCAATTGCAAGCTATCCTTAGTTTACTTCGTTTTGTCGCGACATACAACCATCGATTGTCGACTTTCCGTGATTTTTCGAATCATTTCATAAATGCGGGGATGATTCACTGAGATCGATGTGCAGTTTGGGTTCGCTGTTGTTCCACATTTCTTCATTGTGCTCTTTCAGGAAATCCGCTAAAATCTTTTTCGATTTTTCATCCATATTGTCGACGATAATGCGGCGCTTCATGGATTTGTCCATCAAATTCACGTGATCTGCGAGCAGCTTGTAGCCGCGTCTTTTTTCGCGATTGACGATCATTTCGCATGACGTGACTCCTGCATAGTACGGTCCGTTTTGGTTGAAATCAATCGTAACCCATACGAGCCAATACAGCTTGCCGCCCTCGGAGTCTTCACGGTTTGTTGTGAACTTGATGCCCCGCTCGATGTCGCTTTTCGCATGCATGGCGCCAATTTCGATAGACGCCAGTCCTTCTTCCGTGTCCACCATGACAGGTGTAATGTTTTCCAAAGATAATGATCCGATGCCGAATCCTTTGTGCCCGTCCGTTGGATCATTCTTTATAATGGTAAACCCTAACTTTTGCTTTGGTTTCGGTTGCTGTTCGTCTGGCATTTCCGCAAACCCCTTTCTATCTGGTAGTATATCTACTATACCGAAGTTATTCGAAAGGTGGAAATTGTATGCCGTATGTAACTGTTAAAATGCTGGAGGGGCGCACGGAAGAACAAAAGCGTGCGATGGTCGAAAAAGTGACGGAAGCTGTTATGGAAACAGCGAATGCACCTCGGGAAAACATTGTTGTGTTCATTGAAGAAATGCCGAAGAATCATTACGCGGTGGGCGGAAAACGATTAAGCGATCAATAACAATAAGCCGGATGCATCAAGGAATTCCCTTGTGCATCCGGCTTTTTTGCGGAATGGATTATGCGGCAGCACACGCTGCCATTTCTGTGATGAATTCAAAGGCAGCATCCATCTCTTCATCCGAAAAGTTCAATTTATTTTTAACGATGCGCACCTTTTCAATTTGTTCGGCACGCTCTAAATGGTCGAAATAGAGTAACGTGGATACGAGTTCCAAAAAGCGTGAACTCTGGCCGTTTAACTTGCTGATGCATGGTGCAAGTGATTGCTTAGGGGCATCCCCTGTCTCTGAAAACTTAAGCCCGTCTTCGGTTGCGTGGTACGTATATTGGACGTATGACCCTTTGTCCGTGCAGGTTTCATCCAAAAAGCCCATTTCACACAGCTCTTCAACGCGCAGCGTCAGCTCCTCTGAATAGGGGCCGTACATGTGCAGTTCGTATTTTTCTACGAAAGGAAATGCCATCTTTTTTAATATATAGACCATCTTCTGCAGCTTTTTTCTGCCATTCACTTCATCCGCCAGGGAAATCATTTGAACGATTTTCGCGTGTTCCGCAAGCATTGCGCACGCTCCTTTCTAGCCTCTTACCAGCTGTAAAATTTCTTTATATAGAGGATTGTCCTTTTGTCCTGCTTCAAGTATGTCTTCAGGGAAATAGATTTTGTGGTCCGTACGGCGTTTGCCGGAAATGGCATCGACGATATCGGATGACCGGGACAGTTCGCTCAACTCCCCATTTGGAAGTTGTAAATAGATTGGAACGCGTTCGTTTTCTTCTCCCGGACGATAAAAATCGTACGGCAAATCGGAAGAAGAGTCCGTGACTAAATAATACTCGGGATCAATGCCTGCTTCTTTGAACAATGCATCGAGCTGTCCGATTTTACGATACTCTTTCGCAGGATCGAACTCGGCATATTGAAATAGCTTACGATTAATGAACCGGCGGCATAAATCAGATAGAATCGGGTCCTTCTCTTTCATCCAAAGCTGGAAATATGTAAATAGGACGCCTTCGTCTAGAGAAATATAGTCTTCAAGCGTGATGGTTTTATCGAAAAAAGAACTGAATGGTACAGGTTCTTGCTGGAAGCGATAGCCATCCTTATACAGTGCTTTTGCGCGATGCAGGATCTTGATGAGGATCACTTCTGCACTGCGCGAAACGGGGTGGAAATACACTTGCCAGTACATTTGGTAGCGGCTCATGATGTAGTCTTCGACGGCGTGCATGCCGCTCGACTTGATGACGACTTGTTCTTCAGCAGGACGCATGACGCGCAAAATCCGCTCCATGTCGAAGTGACCGTACTGAACGCCTGTATAATAAGCGTCTCGCTGTAAGTAATCCATACGGTCTGCGTCAATTTGGCTGGAGATCAGGCTGATCACGAGCTTGTCCTTGTATGTTTTGCCTACGACATCCGCGACACGCTGCGGAAACTCCGGGCTTACGCGGCTGAGCACGGCATTCACTTCCGTGTCTCCTAATAAAATCGCTTGGGTGAACTTTTCGTGGTCCAAGTCGAAAACTTTCTCAAATGCATGTGAAAACGGTCCATGGCCGAGGTCATGAAGGAGTGCTGCGCACAGCGCAACCAGTCGTTCATCCTCATTCCATTCAGGACGCCCTCCGAAACCGCTGTCGATGATGCGGCGGACAATTTCATAGACGCCGAGCGAGTGCTGGAATCGGCTGTGCTCCGCTCCGTGAAATACGAGATACGTTGTGCCGAGCTGCCGGATTCTGCGCAGCCGCTGAAATTCCCGGGTGCCGATGACATCCCAGATGACGCGATCTCTCACGTGAATATAGCGGTGTACCGGGTCTTTAAACACCTTTTCTTCTGTCAGTTTCTCATGCTCGTACGGCATATCGCACCTCCGTTCAACGTTTCTCCAGTATACCAAAAATCAGCACGTTCGACAGCGGCAAATGGCACATTCAAAAAAAGAATGAAAGTATCAATCTTTTGTTCTGTATAAAAATCTTACGAGCTGTCCATAATGTCAGTAGAAAGAGAGAACGAATTATGGGAGGCATTGGAGATGGTTAAAATTAGACAAGATGCATGGTTAGAAGAAAACGATACACTATTGGCAGAGACGGTACTCCGTCACGTTCGTGAGGGCAGCACACAGTTGAGTGCATTTGAAGAAGTTGGAGATGCGCTGAATCGAACTGCAGCGGCATGCGGGTTTCGCTGGAACGCTGTGGTAAGACAAGACTACGAGAAAGAATTATCACAAGCGAAGAAAGAACGCAAACAAGCATTGCGAGTGCTAGGTTCAGATTTCAAACGTCGTGCGACTCCGCTTTATTCCGTCCAGACGAATGAAGAAGAACAACGCGCAGCATCCGTCCCGCTGTCTGCCCTTTCCATGGACACGGTGATCGCATTCCTCATTCGCATGCATCACTCAGGCGGTACAAATAATGATGCGCTTCGTTGGCAGCAAACCGCAAAAACTGCCCAAGCCCGCGTGGCTGAGCTTGAAAATATGATAGAGCGTCTGAAAAAAGATAACAGGACAATCCGGGATGATTATGAGCAATTTGTTGAAATCATGAACCGCGCACGCCGCTTGGTCACATTAAACGAAGAGGGCAAGCATACTGCACCGGCTTTCAAAATGGAGCAAAACGGAAATTTAATCTCAAAAGAACCGCCTATTCACTAATAGGCGGCTTTTTTATGTTTTCATTACACTTTAACTATCATTTTCGCATTCCGTTCAACCACACGATTTAAATAGAACGCATAAAGTTCCATTTCCTCTTCGCGGAAGCCGCCAGACTGCACATTTTCTGCAAGTACGTGCAATTGCTTTTGGATCCGGAGATTGACGTCTTGGACAGTAAGCGGATGGTCGAGCAGTTCGGATAAGGAAGCCATCGTTTCTGGTTGAATGACAGGATAAGCAAATTTCGTTGCCTCTCCGCCAAGGCCCGTTTCATATAAGCCTTGGACGAGTGCTGCCCGTTCGCTGCCGCTGCCTTCGATACATAGATAGACTTGCACGGCGACGCCTTGTCTTAATCTGCGCTGGGAAATGCCCGCGAACTTTTTCCCGCCGATGCTAAGATCATAGCTTCCCGGACAATACGATCCTGCGATTTCGTAGGCTTCGATACGGTCACCGGCTTCAGGAAACAGCATGCGGATAAATTCCAGCATGACGTCATACCCGACGGAGATATCGATGGAACCGCTCTGTTCGGATAATACGATAGAAATATTGAGCACTCCGCTGTCGAGTACGACGGCAAGCCCGCCCGAATTTCGGACGATGGTTTTGTATCCTGCATTGTGAATTGCCGGTAAGGCACGTTCTAAATGCGGAAGCCGATGATCCTGGACACCGAGTACGATGGTGTTGTCGTGGACCCATGTTCTGACAGCAGGAGCACTTTGCTGCTGGCCGACCAGCTGACAAAGGGTATCGTCTGCTGCGAAGGATTCTAATGCGGAACGACTTTTGCCCGATAGGGATTCATCTATATAACGCCAAGTCGGGATGGATAAATACGATTCAATTGCTGACATAAGCAGACTCCTGTGTGTAAAAGTTTTAGGTTTGATTACACTCAGTTTACACTACAAGCCGTTCCTCTTCCACTCGCTTCCGGGTGTCGAATTCGTGACAACCGGTGTCACGGCTGAATTGAAGTTGTCCATTATGGTACACTGAGAAAAGAACGGCTGCCTCGGAGATAATTCTTCGTCCACCCGTACGAATCTCAATTTAAAGGAGTTCGATTTCACATGATTGAAGCAGCACAGACGCTGGATGGCTGGTATGTATTACACGACTTCCGCACAATGGACTGGACCTCTTGGAAACTCATTTCCAAAGAAGAGCGCCAGCACGCGGTTGACGAGTTCGTCGCGTTCCTAGATAAGCTGAATAAAGCGGATGAAAACAAAACAGGCAGCCATGCATTTTATACAATCGTCGGTCAAAAGGCGGATTTCATGCTCATGACGTTGCGTCCAACGATGGACGAATTGCAACAGCTTGAAGCGGAATTCAACAAACTTTCGATCGCAGACTTCACGCTTCCTGCGTATTCTTACGTATCAGTAGTGGAACTTTCCAACTACTTGGCGGGTGGGGATTCAGATGAAGATCCATATCAAAACCCATACGTTCGCGGACGTTTGTATCCTGAACTTCCACGCAGCCAATACGTTTGCTTCTACCCTATGGACAAGAAGCGCGAAGGCGATGTCAACTGGTACATGCTCGACATGGATGTACGTAAAGAAATGATGCGCAGCCACGGTTTAATCGGCCGCAGCTATGCTGGAAAAGTGAAGCAAATCATCTCTGGTTCAGTCGGTTTCGACGACCACGAATGGGGCGTTACTCTGTTCGCAGATGACGTGCTTCAGTTCAAGAAGTTAATCTATGAAATGCGTTTTGACGAAGTGAGCGCGCGCTACAGCGAGTTTGGCGAGTTCTTCGTAGGAACCATTTTACAGGACGAGACACGCGCCGATTTCTTCACGGTGTGATGCAGAAGTTCGTTTTAGCTGTACCCGGGAGTGATCCTGGGTGCGGCTTTTTTGTGTTTTGGAGTAGTTTGGTGATTTGTGGAGGGGTTGCTGGGAGTAGAATCACTTTTTCGTGAGTTATGAGGGAGCGGGTGGCTTGGGTTATGATCACTTTTCCTGAGTTATGAGCGATTTGCTTGGGTTATGATCACTTTTCCTGAGTTATGAGCGATTTGCTTGGGTTATGATCGTTTTTCCTGTGTTATGAGCGCTTCCTCATGGTTATGATCACATTCTGGGATTTATGATCACTATCGACTCCCACTGCAATAAAGCCACCAACAGACACATAGATTTATCCATACAAACTCTACATTCAAGCAAGTAACCGCACCAAAAAACGCTTCGCAATGCGAAGCGCAGCAAATCAATCTTGGTTTTCCCTGGCGAGCGTATAAGTTGTTGCTTTTCGTGTCCCTGCCTTCTGAAGTATCGGACTGGACAGCAGCCGTTTTGCTGTATGGCGGCACGTCAACCCCGTAAATCCGCAAAACTCGCGATTGGTCAGCGATTTCCCGATCAGCATGAAATACTCCTTAATGGCTTGCTCATAAGGTGCCCGGCTTCTATGTCCGCAAAAAGGACAGCTCCATGTGTTTCCTTCACGCACGATTGCCTGTTCATTGGAGCAATTGTCACATAAGACTCCATTTTTTAATTCAGCTGGATGAATTCCATACCGTGAAGTTAATGGAAATGGATTGTATTCTTGATGACTGGATAGGAATGTGTGTGCAAGTTTGTAGATATCTTGTTTGGATAGTATGGGTGACTCAAGAGGTAATTCCCTGAAAAAGGCAGGTGCTTCGTAATTCGGCAGGATTGGCATTGTTAGTGGTTCTTCAATGAGGATTTCGTTGTTGTGGGCAAATGTGATGAGTCCAGTTACTGGTAATTGAATGTTCTTTTCGTGTAACCAACCTTTTAAAAAATGGATTTTGCGTTCAACTTCGGCAATTGGATTTCTAAAAACAGCACGCGAGCCCGTTTGCGATTCTTTTAGAAATTGTGTCGGATTCGCTTTGACTATGATTTTATCCGCAACATTCTTAACTTCAGTAATAATGATTCGATCGGGAGCAATGAATAATGAATCAATTTGAAATTGCACTCCATTTTGCTGAAGACTGATGTCATGCAGGATTGCATGCGGGAAGTCGGTATGGACTTCTTTCATGCAGCGGTCGTATTCCTGTTCGCCCCCGAATCCAGCACGTATTTTATATAATTCTTCTTGGATGAATCGATACTTTTCGTGCGCGGGAGACAATCTCCTTGCGAGTGATTGAAGTCCCTCTAACTGCTTCGGTTTTGTCCGTTGTTTATAAAGCATTGGCAACCTTCCCTTCATTTTCATTGAGTATAGCTAGTTTACATAGTAATTGGAATAGATTTTGCCAAGTTCGCATTTTGGGCTATTTTCATGGGGCAAACTTGAAGTTTGATTGGCACATTTCCTGCTTCACAGCTTTTGTAAACTATAATGCGTTGTGCTTGAAACCTTGTAAGGGCTTGATTTGTTGGCGCTTCGCTTATTTTTTGCTGGGTCTTGTTGGAATGGGTTCATGTCTGAGAAATAGGTGGTTTATTTTGAGGACTTTTTGTGATTTATGATTATTTTTCTCACTTTATGAGCGCTTTCCCTGGGTTATGATCACTTTCCTCACTTTATGAGCGCTTCCCCTGGGTTATGATCACTTTCCACACTTTATGAGCGCTTCTCCAGGGTTATGATCACTTTCCACACTTTATGAGCGCTTTCCCTGGGTTATGATCACTTTCCACACTTTATGAGCGCTTCCCCTGGGTTATGATCACTTTCCACACTTTATGAGCGCTTCCCCTGGGTTATGATCACTTTCCACACTTTATGAGCGCTTCCCCTGGGTTATGATCACTTTCCACACTTTATGAGCGCTTCCCCTGGGTTATGATCATTTTCCACACTTTATGAGCGCTTTCCCTGGGTTATGATCACTTTCCTCACTTTATGAGCGCTTCTCCAGGGTTATGATCACTTTCCTCACTTTATGAGCGCTTTCCCTGGGTTATGATCACTTTCCACACTTTATGAGCGCTTCCCCTGGGTTATGATCACTTTCCACACTTTATGAGCGCTTCTCCTGGGTTATGATCACTTTCCACACTTTATGAGCGCTTCCCCTGGGTTATGATCACTTTTCCACACTTTATGAGCGATCCACAGGAGCAGTAAGCAGCTCTAAGATATTCACTCCCCTCTCACAAGACTTGGTATGTTTCCTTCTGCTCGTTCATAGGATACGTGTGAGGGGGTTATCGTGTGGCGGTGATTAAGACGACGAATAAGCATATCGATTTGCTGGCGCGCTTGATGCGCGCGGAAGCGGAAGGCGAAGGTCAGCTCGGTATGCTGATGGTCGGCAATGTCGGCGTGAATCGAGTGCGAGCGGACTGCCTTGATTTTACGGATATTCGAAACTTGGACGATATGGTATTTCAACGTCCCGGCGGCTTTGAAGCGACGACGAAAGGCTACTTTTATCAACGCGCACGCGAAGTTGATCGCAAATTGGCACGGCGCGCGGTAAACGGCGAACGGTTCAGCCCCGCCGAACGGTCTCTCTGGTTTTTCATGCCTGCCGGGGATTGTCCGGAGCAATGGTACGGTCAATACAATACCGGACGTTACAAATCACACTGTTTCTTCTCGCCAACCGAACAAGACTGCCCAACCATCTAACTTTGAAAGGATGACAGCATGGTTCAATATCAATGGTCACCGAACTACCAGCAGCAACCGCAATTTGCCTTTCCACCTCAGCAACAACAACAAAACGTTCCGCCCCCAGTCACCATTCCGAGCGGGCGTGCACCCGCTGGCGCATTTCGTGAAGAATCCTACATCGAGAATATTTTACGGCTTAACCGCGGGAAAGTCGGGACGTTCCACTTTTCGTTTGAAAATGCAATGGAGGCCGGCACGAATGTAAAAGCTGTAACAGGCATGGTCGAAGCTGCCGGTCGTGACCATGTGATTTTGAGTGAGCAAAGTACTGGAAAACGGTTCCTCTTCCCAATGATTTACTTTGATTATGCCGAGTTCAACGAAGAGCTCAATTACTTCCCGCAGCGCCCGTGAAAAAAACAGCTGCACCGCCTCTATTTGAGAGACGGTGCAGCTGTTTTTAGTTGATTAATTCCCAAACTTCGAAGCCGCTACAATGAGCATAATCCACCCAGCGATGAATGCAACGCCGCCAATCGGTGTGATTGCACCCAATATTCCGATTCCAGATAAGCTCAACACATACAGACTGCCGGAGAAAATGATGATTCCCGCTAACAAGAGATAGCCTGCCCATGATAAGGCTGTCGATGAGCCAAAGAGTGCAGGACTCATCAAAATTCCGATTGCGAGTAATGCAACCGCATGGAACATCTGATAGTGAACAGCCTTCTCCCAAATGTCTAAGTAATGTGCAGATAATCTGTCAGCTAACGCGTGCGCGCCGAAAGCTCCAAGCGCGACCGCAATCGCACCGTTTACTGCACCTGCGATAATGAAAAATGGCATGTTTTCTTCCTTCTTTCCGAGTGATTTACATTAAAAGTCAAACAGCGAACCGCCATTTGCATCTTTTTCATCTAATACCTTGCCTTCAAGCCCAGTTTGAACTGGAGTGGAAAATGTTTCTTTCGCTGGAGACAGTTCCATTGGAGAAGCTGCCGTTACTGCTGAATTTCCAGACAAGAACTGCAGCTTGCCTTCAGAAGATGGCACCTGCTGGGGCGTCTCTTCGAGAATTAACCCGCACAGCGACTGCATAGCTGAAATGGACTCGCGCATCTTCGCTTCATCTGATGTCGTTATCGCATTTGTCAGCTGCCGTTGCATTTCTTCCAGAACACGATTCGTTGTAATCATGCGCCACCGCTTCCTTTCTTCGGTTCGAACTTCATGCATTCCATACCTGAAGAACGTAAAACCACTGCAGAAGGCAGCTCACGCGTTTTAAATCCGTACGCTTTGCAGCCACGCGGATGCTTTGGATCCCACGTCACGTAGAAATGACAGCATTGAAAACAATTCACAGCCATAACAGCGGCCACCTTCCTTCATTTAATGTTAACTTAATCCCTGCTGTCCGGTCTTGCACCAGTCAATTTCAGATTCTCCCCAAGATAATAGCTGTTCGTTCGTCTTCGAAAACGGACGCGAGCCGAAGAATCCGCGATTTGCACTGAGCGGACTTGGATGCACTGACTCAATGGTAACATGCTTTGTCAAATCGATGAGTCGCTTTTTCTCCTGTGCCGGACGCCCCCAGAGAATGAACACAATCGGCTCGTCGCGGTCTGAAAGCTTGCGAATCACTTCATCTGTGAACGTCTCCCATCCTTGCTTGCGATGAGAGTGCGCTTCTCCCTCACGAACCGTCAACACGGTGTTCATCAGAAGCACGCCCTGCTCTGCCCAGCCCAGCAATGAGCCTGATTCAGGAATAGAACAGCCGATATCACTGACAAGTTCTTTAAATATGTTCCGCAGACTCGGCGGTATTTTCACTCCTGGTTGAACCGAGAAACTCAATCCATGGGCTTGTCCAGGACCGTGGTAAGGGTCTTGGCCTAAAATCACCACTTTCACCGATTCATAAGGGGTCTGTCTAAAAGCATTCCATATATAATCCATTTTAGGATAAATGACCTGCTCGCCGTATTCTTTCTTTAAGAATTCACGTAATTGCACATAGGATGGCGCTTTAAATGCGTCCTGAAGCACTTCATCCCATTGACTTCCAAACTGCGGTTTCAACTTATCACTCCTCAAACTGGATGGTCACATCGTATCCTGCCAGTGAAAACATTTCACGCAGCGTCTGTTCTGCATTTTTTTCTGCGGTTTCCAATACACCTTGCCCTGCGCTTTCTTCACGAATTAGTTTCTTCGCTTCTTCTGCGAGGTCGTATGCTTCTTCGATATCGGCTTTCTCTCTGAATACCCCTTCAAACGAATATACTTTTACTTGGTCAAAGAAGATTTCAGCACCGCCCAGGAATTCCGGTTTCGGCAAAGTAAGCGTTGCAGTTTTATTGGCCTCATTAATATCCAGGTCTTTCTTGCTTAGTGTCGATAAATCCACGCCGGCTTTGATAGCTCCCGGAATGACGACGAGCAGCTGGCGCTTAGTACCCGGCAGATTGAGGCCGATGCTTTGTCCAAACAACTGGTTATCCTGGCGTTCGATAATAACTTTCGTGTACGCTTCCGCAGTTGCCATTTCGTTCAAATCCTGGATTTGCTCAAGGAAACTAGTTTTCTGTTCCGTATATGTGCTTCCTTGCTTCAATAGATAGAACGCAATGAACGGCAGTGAAGCGACGAGCAGGATCACGATTAACGCGATAATAAGAAAGGATTTGCGCCAAAGTGAAAAGAACAGTGTAAGAATGTTCCATAAACTTCTGCGCTTCTTTCTGGGGCGGCCATAGGCTTCTTCCACCGTAACTGCACTTTCCTTGTCCGATGCTTTTAACTCTTTCAGTAATTTCTCGATTTCTTTCAGTTTCTGTTCGTCATTCGAGTTGTTGCCCCGTTTCATGTCAGTCCTCCTTTTCCGCAGCGATTCCAGCTATTGGTCTTTCATTATAGTCATAAAAAGCAGCCGGAATCAGTACGTTCAGTTTGCGGGAAAGTTCTCGTGCAGACAAGTATTCTGTCATGGTATGATGGCGCGAAGGAGGGATTGATGTGTCCAATGTTCCAATCCGCGAAAAAGTGAAGCGTATTGCAGCTGCTGCAAAAGATGGGGAATCGTATTCCGAGTCCTCTAAAAGTGCAGGCATGCTGTTCTTTTACGGCATCTTCGGCATCGCCGTATTGTTTCTAATTGCCCTGACTATCGGTCTCGCACAAGGCGGCCATTATATAGGAAGTGCAACCTGTTTAGTCGCAGGAGGCGGCCTTGGATTCATCCTACTCAAGCTGGCACGAGCATAATTCGCACAATTTGTATTTGCTTTTCTGATTGAGTACACTTAAGTATACCCTATTCGTAAAGGAGTCCTCTATAATGACGTTGAAAAAGACTTTGACAATTGCAGGATCAGATACATCCGGCGGCGCCGGTATACAAGCGGACCTTAAAACTTTCCAAGAACTTGGTACATACGGCATGACTGCATTAACGGTTGTCGTCACAATGGATCCGGACAAGCATTGGAGCCATAATGTCTACTCCCTTCCCATCGATGTCGTCAAAGCGCAGATCAAAACTGCCCTTTCTACTGGAATCGATGCGATTAAAACAGGCATGTTGAGTACAGAAGAAGTCATTCAAACTGCAGGTGAAGCAATCGCAGAAACTGAACTGTCACACGTCGTAATTGACCCTGTTATGGTTTGTAAAGGTGAAGATGAAGTCTTGAATCCTGGAACTGTCGACGCGATGATTGAATACTTGCTTCCGCGTGCTGAAATCGTGACGCCAAACTTATTTGAAGCCGGACAGCTGGCTGGCATGAAGACCCCCAGCACGATTGAGCAAATGAAAGCAACAGCTGAGAAAATCCATTCACTCGGTGCTCGTAATGTTGTCATTAAAGGCGGCAAACAGCTGCAGCACGATAAAGCAGCGGACTTGTTCTATGACGGAAAGACGCATCTTTTATTGGAATCCGAAAAAACGGATACCCACTATAACCATGGAGCTGGATGTACGTTCGCAGCTGCGATTACAGCAAACTTGGCAAATGGGAAAGATATTAAGGATGCTGTAATTGAAGCAAAAGCTTTCGTTGCTGCTGCCATCGCAAACGGATGGAAGTTGAACGAGTATGTAGGACCTGTCATGCACGGCGCTAAGAGCCGTTTTGGCGGACCTGAAATTACAACAACTGAAGTTTAAATTTTTCAAGCACTGGCGGGACTTGTCCTTCCGTGCTTTTTTGTTGCTGAAACGGCATAATCGCAATTGTTTCGTTTACCGGATATAATTGAAGGCAGAGTAAAAAAACAGCCAGAGGAGGAAGACATGTGGAACTTGTACAACAAGATCAGCTGCAACGCTTGATCGATTCCTTTGCGGGCAAAGATGTTTACATTCATTTGGAGACGACAAACGGCTCTTATGCTGCGCATTTTCAAGAAGGATTCTTTAACGCAGGTGCGTTCATCCGCAATATTGTCGTGAATTACGAACTTGGAAAAGTGGCGGGCGACTCCCCTCACCGCATCGGGTTGAAACTGCCTTCAGGGTGGATTTACGCACAAGGAATTACACACTATGAATTGGATGAACACGGACGTCTGCTAATGGCGGGTCTTGGACCAGATGGTAAATTGGCCGTAGCCCTCGAAATCAGCGAAACTCCGTTTACGTATTAATAGAAGGAGGACCAATAGAGATGGAAAAAGAACGTCACGTATTAGTCATTTTCCCGCACCCGGATGATGAAGCCTTCGGTGTTTCGGGAACAATTTCAACTTATATCGAAATGGGCGTCCCTGTGACATACGCTTGTTTAACACTCGGTGAAATGGGACGGAATCTCGGGAATCCGCCATTTGCCAACCGCGAAACGCTGCCAATGATCCGCAAAAAAGAACTTCAAGCATCCGCGGACGCGATGGGACTAACGGATTTACGCATGATGGGTCTTCGCGACAAAACTGTAGAGTTTGAGGACGATGAAAAAATGGTGAAGCTTGTTGCAGATTTGATTGAAGAATTAAATCCTTCATTGCTTATCTCCTTCTATCCAGGTTTATCCGTACATCCAGATCATGATGCTACAGGCCGTGCAGTTGTGGAAGCGGTTCGCAGAATGACAGAATTTGACCGTCCAAAGCTGTACACAATTGCGTTCGACAATAAAACAGTTGAGCAAATTGGGCATCCGGATGTCCATCATGATGTGTCTGGTGTGACAGAGAAAAAGCTCGGTGCCATGAATGCTCATGCATCCCAAACCGTTTGGATGATGGAAGATATGCAAAAACGTCTGGACGCGCAGGATCCTGATGCGTTAAAATGGTTAAAGACAGAACATTTCTACACATATTCCTTTAAGTAAGGAAACCGCTTTCAATGCGGCAGTTCTCGGTTCACTAGTTTTCTAGCTAGTGAATCCGGGTATACATATAGGGCTTTGGAGAAAAATTCTAGTTTACTTTTCGGTATTCATTCATTAATATGAATAAATATACATAGTATGCATTACTATTTACGAAGGAGCTCATCCATGAAAAAAGCGTCTTTATCCAACTGGTTATTGTTTTTAGTTCCATCTATTATCGGAGTCATCTTGTTCATGATTCCACTGAAGATCGGCGACGGCTGGAAAGTACCGATTGCAGTCCTTGCCGATAAGCTCTCTGGGTTTATAGAACCTGCGATGCCTTTCGCAGCAATGGTGCTCATTATCATTTCTGCAGTTGGATCGGTATTATTCTTATTTGTTTCGGCAGATCGAACAGCAAAACCCACTTTTATGCAAACTTTATTCAAAGTGACACCATTTTGGACACTGACTCGTGTAGTCGGTGCGATTTTTGCAGTCATGGTAACGTTCAAGCTCGGACCTGAAGCGATTTGGAGTGAGAACACGGGTGGTTTGCTGCTCTCTCCAGATGGTCTGGTTTCATTCCTGTTTACGATTTTCCTATTTGCAGGATTGTTCCTGCCGCTTCTTTTGAATTTTGGATTGCTTGAGTTTTTCGGAACAATGATGGTGAAAATCATGCGTCCGTTGTTCAAACTTCCTGGACGATCTTCCATCGACGCGTTGACGTCTTGGGTTGGAGACGGGACGATTGGTGTCCTGTTGACGAGCAAGCAATATGAAGATGGACATTACACGAAACGTGAAGCAGCTGTAATCGCTACGACGTTTTCGATTGTTTCCATTACCTTCTCTCTTGTTATTATTAGGACGGTTGGTCTCGAAGACTACTTCGTTCCGTTTTACGCAACAGTTGCAGTGGTTGGTCTTGTATTGGGACTTATCATGCCAAGAATTTATCCACTTTCTAAGAAACCGGACGAATTCATTGATGGCACGCCTCAGACAGGAACAGAAGAAAGTCTGCCTGAGGGATACAATGTCTTCTCTCATGGTATTGAAAACGCTCTTGCAACTGCGGATAAAAACCGTTCTGCAGGTAAAGTTGTTGGCGACGGATTCCGTAACGTTCTGGATATGTGGATTGGCGTAGCTCCAATCGTTATGGCGTTTGGTACGATTGCAACGATGCTTGCAGAGTATACGAGTCTATTTACGATTCTCGGAAAACCATTTGTTCCATACTTGAATCTGCTTCAAATTCCTGAAGCAGCTGAAGCTGGTTCGCTAATGGTTGTCGGGATTACAGATATGTTCCTGCCTGCTCTTCTTGCAGACGGAATGATTTCTGATCCGATTACCCTTTTCACAGTGGCGACTGTCTCTGTCGTTCAGCTTATCTACTTATCTGAAGTGGGCGGGTTGATACTCGGAACTAAGATTCCCGTCAACATCTGGGATTTGATTGTAATCTTCTTACTGCGTACAATCATCGCGCTGCCAATCGTAGCAGGCGTTGCACACTTGTTGTTTTAAATAAAATTAGGAACTCCCCCCTGCGGCTGGTTGGCTGCAGGGGGGAGTTTTTTGTGTGGTTAGGGCAGTGCTTGACTGGTCGCGAGATTGGATTGTGCGGGGATTATAGTTGTGATGCGCGGAAGTTGACGGTGGGTATGATTGTGTTTTTTGGGGTTATGATCACTTTTTCTGGTTTATGAGCATTTCCCCTGGCTTATGATCACTTTTCCTGGTTTATGATCACTTTTCCTGGCTTATGATCACTTTTCCTGATTTATGAGCACTTTCCCCGGCTTATGATCACTTTTTCTGGTTTATGAGCACTTCCCCTGGTTTATGATCACTTTTCCTGGTTTATGAGTACTTTCCCTGGCTTATGATCATTTTTCCTGGTTAATGAGCACTTCCCCTGGCTTATGATTACTTTCCTTGGTTTATAAGCACTTTCACAAGCTTATGATCACTTTTCCTGATTTATGAGCACTTTTCCTGGCTTATGATCACTTTTCCTGGCTTATGATCATTTCCCCTGGCTTATGATCACTATCCCTGGCTTATGAGCACTTCCCCTGGCTTATGAACACTTTCCTTGGTTTATGAGCACTTTCCCCATATTTTAAAAGCACACACTGCCTCTCCCCATCCCCATTCCACGCAAAAACCCCCTCGTCCTGGTTGTTACAGGCGCGTGGGGGTTCATTCTATCAAGCATTCACTTTTTCGCGGATCTTTTCTAGCATATCTGACACCATTGCGTCGAGACCGTAAGTGGCTTTGAAGCCCCACTCTGTTTCTGCGACGGAAATGTCGAGGGAGTTCGGCCAGCTGTCTGCGATGGATTGGCGTACCGGATCGACGTCATAGCTGATTTCGAATGTTGGAATGTATTTTTGGATAGCGGCCGCAAGCTCAGATGGCTCGAAGCTCATTGCTGTTACGTTGAACGCGTTGCGATGCTTCAAGTTAGCTGCATCCGTTTCCATTAAGTCCACAATCGCTTGAAGCGCATCTGGCATGTACATCATATCCATGTAGGTACCTTCAGCGATGAAGGATGTGTACTTGCCTTCTTCTACCGCTTTGTAGAAAATGTCGACCGCGTAATCGGTTGTACCGCCGCCTGGCTGGGCAACGTATGAAATGAGCCCAGGGAATCGAACTCCGCGCGTATCAACGCCAAATTTTTGATAATAATAGTCACAAAGCAGTTCACCCGATACTTTGTTCACTCCGTACATAGTCGTCGGACGCTGCAATGTATCTTGCGGCGTGTTGTCCTTTGGTGTAGATGGTCCGAATGAGCCGATTGAGCTTGGTGTGAAGAATTGAAGGTCCAGTTCACGTGCTGTCTCCAGCGCATTTACGAGTCCTCCCATGTTCAAGTTCCATGCGAGCATCGGGTTCTCTTCTGCTTTCGCGGAAAGTAATGCCGCCATGTGCATGAGCGTGTCTGCACCGAACTCTTGTGCAAGTCCTGTCATTTTCGCTCCATCTGTGACGTCAAGAATTGCAAATGGTCCATCCATTTCTGTTTGCGGTTCGCGAATGTCTGTTGCCAGGACATTTTCCGTTCCATATTCAGCCCGCAGTTTGGTGATCAATTCTGATCCGATCTGACCGAGTGCTCCGGTCACCATAATTTTTTTCATCGTGTATTCCCCCTATGAATGTTTGTATTTTTGGAGAGGACAGTCGTTATTTATCAAGTGAAATTTCTAGTTTTATTAGCTGAAATTGATTATAAACTGTTCTGCTGGAAAATACAATTCGTTCAATAGCATTCTCTCTCGTTATCGGAATTGTATGTTATAATGAAGGTAATTGGAGGGTGTACAACTTGAAAGATAATCCTTTTCTCATCCGCGGTGCAGCCCGCTGGCTATTATTATTTGGCGGTGGAGTTCTCCTTACCGTAATCCTATTGTTCGCGAATATTCCCTTTTGGGCTGTGTTCGTTATTGTCATGGCTGTATATATGGCAATTACACTTGGCTGGCCGATTTATATCATTTATGGAACGAAAAACTTGGACAAAATCGATAAGTTCTTAACGAAGAATCGGTCCAATACATTATTCGCTTACGCTTATGCAATTGCTCATGAATCCGATGAAACGATTATCGAAACCATTGAAACCGTTTTACAAACTCATAAACAACCTAAAGTCCAGGCAGTGTACGCCGCGAATCTGGCGGTTTGGCAACAAGATATGGAGGCGCTGCATCGCCTTGCGATTCACTTGCCGACAGCGGATTATGTGAATTACTATACGGCAAGCGCATTGTTAATGGAAGGAAATCTAGAGCGCGCTCAAACCTTGCAAACTGCCATTAAAAAGCAATGGATGAAACACGCCCTTCAAGCCAGTATCGCCAAGCAGTCCGGTGACCAAACTGCTTATCGCAAAGAAGTGGAGCTCTCCACCTCTCACGCATGCGGTATTCAGCACTATGTATTGGTTTCCCTGTTCCAGCGTCAAGACCAAGTATCTCCCATTATTTAAGAGGAGGGATGGCCATGATTTATGAAGAAGAGACTTATGTAGAATTGCATGACGGCCGCAAAGGGCTGATTGTACTTGTTCGAGTTGACGAGCGTACGCAGTATGACATCGAACTTGCGAATGGGGAATTAACGACTGTGTACCATGAAGAGGTTGTGCGGCCTGTCGAAAATACAACGAAATAAAAGCAGTCTGGAGAGGATAAAACTCTCCAGACTGCTTTTTGTTTTCATATGGAATTTAGTTAAGATCCTGTACGTTATTGAATAACGCCGAGTTCCTTACCGACTTTTTCATAAATCTTAAGTGCATCGTCCAGCATTTCTTTCGTGTGGGCAGCGGTTGGCATGTTGCGAACGCGGCCTGTCCCTTTTGGAACTGTTGGGAATACGATGGATTTTGCATAGACGCCTTCTTCAGCCAGACGTTTCGAGAATTGCTGTGTCAGTTTTTCTTCGCCGATGATACAAGGCGTGATTGGGGTTTCTGAGTTCCCGATATTGAAGCCGAGTTTCTTCAAGCCCGCTTTCAAATAGTCCCCGTTCTCCCATAGCTTGTCGTGCAGTTCAGTGGATGCACTGATTTTATCAAGCGCACCCATGATTGCTGCAACATCGCCTGGCGGTACCGCTGTTGAGAACAAGAACGGACGTGAACGGACCTTTAACCAGTCAATCAGCTTTTGTGTTCCAGCTACGTAACCGCCGACAACTCCGACTGCTTTTGAAAGTGTTCCCATCTGCATATCAATCTCTTTTTCAAGTCCGAAATGCTTGACAGTTCCCTTCCCTTTACCAGTTACGCCTGAACCGTGAGCATCGTCCACGTATGTGATCAGGTCAAACTCTTTCGCAACTTTAACAGCACCCGGAAGGTTTGCGATATCTCCATCCATCGAGAATACGCCATCCGTGATGTACATGACTTTTCCGTATAACCCGGACTCTGTCGCTTCTTTTGCTTTTGCACGCAAATCGTCCATGTCCTGGTGCTTGACTCGGATGATCTTAGCGCCAGAAAGACGGCAGCCGTCGATGATGGATGCGTGGTTTAATTCATCTGATAAAATTGCATCGTTTTTGTTCATGACTGCGGAAATTGCCGCCATGTTGCAGTTGAATCCAGATTGGAATGAAATCGCAGCTTCTGTTCCTTTGAACTCCGCCAGCTTTTTCTCTAGTTCGATGTGGATGTCAAGTGTACCGTTGATGGTACGCACCGCTCCTGCTCCGACACCGTATTTATTCACAGCTGCAATGTTCAATTTTTTCAAGTCTTCGTCTGTTGCAAGACCTAAATAGTTGTTCGATGATAAGTTAATGAGGTCGCTGCCTTTAATTTTAATGATTGGACCATTCGGACCTTCGACTGGCTCAATTTCGTTGTAAAGTCCCTGATCTCGAAGTTCTTGCAAGTTCTCGTCTAGAAATGCATTTAATATAGTAGACAAACTAATCTTCCTTTCAGACACGTGATGCTAATAGTGTAGCATATTTGTGCCTTTCCCGATAACTGAAGCGCGTTACGGAGCGATAAGTTCTGTCAGTTGTTCTGCTTTTTCATGGAATGCTTTCAAATCGAGCGCACTGTCCATCCCTGCATCTATTTGACTCGTCAATCGTGCGTACGACTGCATGTATCCGGCAGCATTCGCAATCGCTTCTTTGTACCGCAGACGGATTCCATCAATTTCCTGCTCTGCTTTTTCACTCGGTGCACACATGGCAACCAAATCCAGAATCTCATCGCCTTCCCGTTCTGCATCATACACGTGAGGTTCCGTTGCGTCGAACAGACAAACAGACAGCTCCGGGAACTGGACGAGATCGATACTTCCCGCATCCAATCCGCACCAGCCATACAGGACATCGATGCCACGCTTTTCCGCTTCTTCTCCGAGCGCTCTCATCATCGTGGACTTTCCTGTTCCAGGAAGGGCTTTGATTAAAATTCTGCGCTTCAGGGATTTAGTAATAGATGGAATGAAGTCATGTGCTCCTTTTGTAGATAACGACCCAATAATGCGATGTGAAACGGCCGCATTTTTGTGTAAATCAAGTGTGCCAAATAAATCAGCTGCGAGTGACTGAATCTTTGCTTCGTGCGCTTTCCAGTCCATTCGTCGGATGTTGACGGTTTCCCATTCATCATGAATCGATTTTGCTTCAAAAAGCGCTGCGAGTGCTTTTTCCAAATAGGTGGCGGCCTCTTCTAAGTGACCTGCGATTTGCGGGTTATTTGCACGTAATTTGTTTTCGTCATAAACATCATAAAAGCTGACAACGCGATGTTTCCCGCCAAGGTCTGTGGGTTCCAGCGGCACTGGATAGGAGGCGGCGATATAAAAAAGTTCGTGGCCTTTCACATAAATGCCATCCGTTTTTTCGGTATGCAATGGACTTCTGAAACGGTCAACGTCAAATCCTCGTTTCACATAGAAGATTGCCAGCTCATTCAAAATGTTAGACAGCGCAAAGGTAGGCGGTGATTTAATGAAGACAGTTGTCGCTGCTTGCTGGATGAGGTGCTCGTACTTGTGAGACAGCCCTCCTCCTGTATAGGCCGTGCCCATCGATTCTGTTAAGTTTCCATTCATCGTGACCATCCCTTTCTGAAGTTCTTCAGAATAGCTTATGAAATGGCGACGAAAAAAAGCACAGCCCGGGTTGACTGTGCCCTTCATTATAATAGAATTTCACTATTTTCCTGCTTTGCTACTTTCAGTAATAGCCGCTGACATTGCGGCATCGCATAGTGGACGAATTGTCCTATCAGCAATGCGATGAGCACGGTACCTATACCAACCGGTCCCCCGAGTGCCCAGCCGAGTAAGGCAACAATGACTTCTATGGACGTCCGTACAATTTTTACACTGATGTTGAATTTGTGCACGATCAGCAGCATTAAGCTGTCCCGCGGACCTGCCCCCATATTAGGAGACACATACAGTCCGATGCCGTATGACATAATTACGACACCCAAGATGAAAAAGATTAATTGAGCTGCAATTGACGTGACGTCTGGCAGCAGCCAATTGAACAGATCAATAAATGTTCCGAGCAGCAGCATATTGAGCCATGTCCCGTATTTCGGCCACTTTTTTTGCGCAGCTGCAGTGATCAGTACGATGAGCAATCCTGTAATGATGCTCCACGATCCGATGGACAGTCCGATATTTTGATAGAGACCGACATGCAGGACATCCCATGGCCCAATGCCAAGCAGTTGCCCTTTAATAGTCATCGCTATCCCTAACGAGAGGATCATTTGTCCTACTATGAAAAAGACCCATCTCCATTTTTTTAACGTCATCATCTGCATTCTTCTTTCCGCGAGCCGCTGAATGAACCGGGCGGCGTATTCTCTATACGCAATTGTAGCATGTCTGGCGTGCAGGCGGGTGAGGGGATTTTGTGAGAGGGTGTTGTGTGTGCTCTTTGGGTTATGATCACTTTTGGGAGTTTATGAGCGTTCTTCTCTGCGTTATGATCACTTTCCATGAGTTATGAGCGCTTTCTCTGCGTTATGATCACTTTTCGCGAGTTATGAGCGTTCCCCATGCGTTATGATCACTTTCCATGAGTTATGAGCGTTCCCCATGCGTTATGATCACTTTCCACGGTTTATGAGCGTTCCCCTCCGCGTTATGATCACTTTCCACGGTTTATGAGCGTTCCCCTCCGCGTTATGATCACTTTCCACGGTTTATGAGCGGCCACCACTGCGTTATAAGCACTTCCCGTGATTTATGAGCACCTTCTCCAACTGCCTGAAGAAAGTACTTAATTGGTCACGTGATGGAGATGTATTAAAAGTAGGCGTCCATCTGCGGGCGCGGGTTTTATTTACACAAGTCCACAAACGGTGCATCCGTTACTTTCGCGTAATCGGAAGGCGCGAGTTTCATCTGGAATCCTGGTTTCCCTGCGCTGGCGTAGATGGCTGGTTTCGATTGGGCAGAGACATCCAGAAAAGTAGGAAACGTCTTTTTCATCCCGATTGCCGAACATCCGCCGCGGATATACCCCGTCACGTCTGTCAGCTGTTTAAGCGGGAGCATCTCCAGCTTTTTCTCTCCTGCTGCGCGTGCCGCCTTTTTCAAGTCAAGCTCACATAATACCGGGATGACAAATACATAATTGCGTGCAGTACCCGCTGTCGTCACAAGTGTTTTATAGACATCAGCTTCGAGCCCGCCGTCTGCTGCGGCATTTGCTTCCTCTGACAAATCGCGCTCGAGCAGCTCATGGGGGATTCCTTCAGTCTCTAAAATACGAATCGCATTCGTTTTAATATGTTTATTCTTCTTCGCCATGATGGGTGCCTCCCTTTATTCAATGCAAAAACCCGCCAACACGAAGGCGGGTTATCAATACATATTATGCAATAAGTGAGTATGCCGGGCTTGCCGTCATATATCCATGCTGTTTTGCACCTGTTTGAATTGCGTAGGCTGCTGCAGCTTGATCGTACAGTTTCCGCATTGCATCCGCCAGTGAGGAATTCGCTTCCGAGTTCTGCTGCTGCGGCTGCATCAATGAGTTTTCACGACTTGCTTCCGCTAGTTGCGCCGAACGCAAACGATCTTCCAACGCGAGCTGCGCTTGGGTTTCCGCAATTTTAGCTGATGCCACTGCAGCAAGCTGATGGTCCATTTCAGAGGGCTCTGGGTTAGAAAGCGCTTCACTTCGTACTTGACGCCAGCTCTGAATCGTTTCTTCCAATGTTTCTCCGAGCGGCAACACGACTTGCTTCAGTAGACCGGCATTCAGTTTTTTAAACTCATTAGGTTGTGCATCCGCCTGAGTATTCGTTAACCGCTGCGCCAACTCGTTCCGTTTCGCCTCGTTGCCGCCGGCATAATCCGCATGACGGGTATAAGCCACTTCTGCAGAACGTTTTCTTGCATTCTCATATCTTGTATTTTCCGTAACTGCCGGATTTGATGAAATTGAGACCATGAACTCACCCCGTCATAAATTAGTCTTTTAATTATATAGCTTATCCGCTCAGCTTTCATGAGCCGAACGATTTCATTTTTTTACTTGTCAAATAGTTTCTTTAGCGCATCTGCCATTGCCGTATTTTCAGGTTCTTCGTTCTCTTGCTTCTTAAGATACTTTTGAACATCACGTTTGTCGGCCTTTTTACCTGTTGTTTGTGCTCTCCGCTTTTCAAACGAGGACAGCTTTTCACGATACCCGCATTTACAAACGAAGATTTTACCATCGCCATGACCGCGAAGTTCCAACTTTTTCTTACAAGTAGGACAGCGTGCATTCGTAAGTGTGGAAACCGTCTGACGGTGACCGCATTCGCGATCTTGGCAGACAAGCATCTTACCGCGTTTGCCGTTCACTTCAAGCATCGGCTTTCCACAGTCCGGACACTTCTTCCCGGTAACGTTATCATGTTTGAATTTCGTTTCGTCCGCTTTAATATCGACGATTGTCTTCTTCGAAAAGTCAATCATCGTGCGGATGAATTGATTTTTCTTCAGTTTTCCAGCTGCAATTTTAGATAAGTCGCTCTCCCATTCCGCAGTGAGTGCCGGTGATTTTAAATCCTCCGGGACGAGTTCCAGCAACTGGCGTCCTTTAGACGTAGTGTAAATATCATTCCCTTTTTTCTCGATGACAAACATGCCGAATAACCGCTCGATAACATCTGCACGTGTCGCAACTGTCCCTAATCCGCCGGTTTCCCCGATTGTTTTGATCAATTCTTTCGATTCTCCCGCCATGAACTGTGCCGGATTTTCCATCGCAGCCAGCAGCGTTCCTTCATTGAACCGCGCAGGGGGCTTAGTTTTGCCTTCAGTTCGAGAAACTGCACGTATTTGAAGTGTCTCACCCTTTTTCATAGCAGGCAAAGCGTCTGTATCCGCTTCTTCTTCATCTGATGAATAAACAGCTTTCCAGCCTTCATCCGTCACGGTCCGGCCTTTCAATGTAAAGATTTCATTGCCAGCTTGTAATTCCGCACTCAATTGCTCATATTGGAACGGCGGATAGAACACAGCTAAGAATCTCTTAACGATAATGTCATAGAGACGTTGTTCTTTGTCCGAAAGCGAATGCAATGACGGACTTTCCTCCGTTGGGATAATCGCATGGTGATCGGATACTTTGCTGTCATTAATGACACCTTTTTGAGGTTTGACGGGACCTTTACGCAGCAATGAATTGACAGCTTTACGATACGGACCGATTTCAACCGCTTTCACACGATCTTTCAACGTACTCGTCATATCTGCAGTTAAGTGCTTCGAATCCGTCCGCGGGTATGTCACTGCTTTATGCCGTTCGTACAAGTTTTGCAGTGTCGATAACGTCTCTTTGGCAGACCATGACCAGCGGCGGTGCGCTTCTTTTTGAAGTTCCGTCAAGTCAAATAAATGAGGGGCCGGCTGAGATTTAGGTGTCGATTTCAGGTCGATGATTTTGCCTTCTGTAACGCCTTCCAATGCATTCATCTTCGCATCAATGACGGTTTCATCGAATACTTGAGTTTGCCCGCCCCCATCGCGCCAAGTAAAACGTCCGGCTTCAGTCAGTGCCTGCATGCCCCAGTACGGTTTCGGCTGGAATTTCTGAATTGCCTGTTCGCGTTTCGCAATCATCGCAAGCGTCGGAGTCTGAACACGTCCTGTTGATAATTGAGCATTGTGTTTAACAGTGAGCGCGCGCGTGGCATTGATGCCTACGACCCAATCGGCTTCTGCACGAGCAGCCGCTGCTTCATATAAGTTATCGTAAGCTTTGCCATCCTTTAGATTGGCGAATCCGTCTTTGATGGCCTTATCGGTTACAGATGAAATCCATAATCGTTTGATCGGCTTACGGTTTTTCGCAAGTTCCAATATCCAGCGTGCGACGAGCTCTCCTTCGCGCCCCGCGTCTGTTGCGATGATGACATCTTTCACATCTCCGCGGCGCAATTGCGCTTTCACAGCGTTATATTGTTTTGTTGTTTGTTTAATCGGCGTCAGCTTAAAGGGTTCCGGAATGATTGGCAAATGCTCCATTTTCCATTCTTTGAATTCCTGACCGTATCCTTCAGGATCTGCATGAGTCACTAAGTGGCCAAGGGCCCATGTGACGATGTACCGGTCTCCTTCAAGAAATCCGTTTCCTTTTTTATGACAGCCAAGCACACGCGCAATATCGCGTGCGACAGATGGCTTTTCTGCAAGTACGAGTGATTTAGACATCGTTCAATCCCCTTTCGTTGTTTCCATTATACGCAAGTTGCCCAGTTTCTTCAGTTCTGACCATATGAAAAACGTCCATCCCGCGGAAATTCCGCTCGGACGGACGTTCTGATTCATTATTGTGCGTCAAGCATGCCGTGGGTCAGTTCTTTACCCATTTCTGTATACTTCACGAATACACGCGCTAATTCCTTCAAGCGGTCGTGTACATCTTCGTCTATGATTTTACTATTTTCATCAAAATGATCACGATGCGTATACACATAGTTCGGTGTTACGAGACATCGGAAATAGTCGAGTATCGGTTTCATCTGATTTTCTACGACGAGGTGGTGCTGATACGTACCGCCGTTTGCTACGATAGATACAGGTTTGTAGCGCATCGTGCGCGGGTGAAGCATATCAAACGCATTTTTCAGTACGCCTGGAATTGACCCCTGGAATACCGGCGTTGCAATAATATATCCGTCCGCTTCCTCAAACTTCCGGATTAGTTTCTTCATATCTTCATTATATTCTCCTGCAGGTCGCCCATCGACAAACTGGTGATCATACTCTGAGAAATTCAATCTCTCTATTTCAAAACCGCAGCCTGTTTCTTCTATATATTGCTGTACAGCTTCGAGCACTACACCCGTTTTGTTGCCGATAATGGTCCCGTCCACAAACAAAACTTTCAAAATGACCGTACCTCCCAGTAATATTCTCACTCTACATCCTATCAGAATGTAAGGAAATTTCCTTGCAATCAGCTTGATGGATTTCTTGCCGGTCCGCTTTGAATCGGCGGCGGCGCTTGGCCAGGGATAGGTGATTTTGTTTTCCCTTGATCCTCACTGAAACGTTTTTCTATTTTCTCATGCTGAACTTCTTCCTCGCCTTTTTCCTCGGCAATCCGTTCTTTGGCCCGTTCTATCTGTTTAATCGGATGTGAAAGCGCGACAATTGTATCACCGGCAACAGCCTGCAGTTCTTCGTTTGGCGTATAAAATTCAACGGTGCCATCCACCCGTAAAATGTAGAGCAGCACGGATCGATCGTCTCGCTCACGCAAGTATTGTGTGTAACTGTACTGCTTAGTAAGCACGGTTTTCCTGAATACGTGGCCCGAATTCATACGTTCTTCCAAATCATAGATCGATAGTGCCGGTGTGAATAGTGTACGGCCCCCAGTAACATTAAACGATTCTACCCCTTCTCCAACATGGAAGGAGGTTTGGAATAAATTCTCCCGTCCTACGTCATACAGGAAATCTGCGCAAATATGCGCATTGTACGTGTCCGCTTTCGTCATCGCAAGCATATATCGATACGGCGACAAATCTAGCGTATACTCGGTCTGCTCCGTCAAAATATCCCCGACGTGACTCGATAAGCCGAGTTTACGCGCATGAGATAACCCTGCCCAGGAAGTGTCCATCAGCAGCACGTCATTGCCTGTGTCTTGAATCGACCGTGCAAGTTCAGCCGCAAACTTGGTTCCCCCAACGAGCAGGACACCTGATTCATCCGTCGTCGTCAAGTTCAATCTCCGCGCAAATGGTCCAATTGTGAATCCATGCAGCACAACCGTTGAGAGCACTAACGCAAACGTGAGCGCAGTGAGCAATTCCGCATCTTTGTAGCCATTTTCCAGAAGAATCGATGCAAAGTACCCTGAAACGGTGAGGGCCACAATGCCGCGCGGTGCGACCCATCCAAGCAAATTCTTTTCCCGGTTCGATAAATCCGTGCCAACTGTAGACACCCATATGGATAGCGGCCGGACGATGAACAACATCGCCAGCACGTACGTAATAATATGCCAGTCAAAAATTTCAATGAGGATATGGGGGTTTAATGATGCCGTGAGCATCACAAAGATCCCTGAAATGAGAAGCACAGAAATATTCTCTTTAAATTGACGAATATCATGAATGGACGTCAAATGCATATTGGCCATGACAATCCCCATCGCCGTGACTGCGAGCAATCCTGTTTCGTGCATGAGTTCATCCGAAATGACGAACGCAAACAAAACGACAGCAAATAGCACGGGGGCTTTCAGAAATTCCGGTACGCCGCCCTTTTCAAATGCGTATCCCAGAATTCGTGCAGACGCCCAACCGATGAATACAGCGAAAACAGACGCTGCAATGAATAATCCAAGCGCGGAAAGAGACGCCTGCCCATTGATGAACTTAATGAACTCAAAAGCAAATACGGCAAGCAGTGCGCCGAATGGATCGACAATAATCCCTTCCCATTTAAGAAGTGCTGCTGGGCGCGGCTTCAGTTTCGCCTGCCTGAGCATCGGCAGAATCACCGTTGGACCTGTGACGATGAACAACCCGCCAATAATGAAGGCAACTGCCCAGGACAGCCCCGCCAAATAGTGTGCCGCAAGCGATCCTGCGATCCAAGCAATGAATGCACCGAACGTGACGATGCGCGTCAGAGGTTTACTGAACCCTTTAATTTCACGGAAGTCGAGGTTCAGACTTCCTTCAAATAATATAATTGCAACCGCAAACGAGATAATCGGACTGAATAGCTCTCCCAACGTTTCTTTCGGGTTGATGAATCCGAATACAGGCCCGACGAGCAAACCGGCAATCGCCATAACGACAATCGCAGGAAGGCGATACCGCCAGGCCACCCATTGTGAAAGGATACCAATCAGCACAACGAGCATAAGGTCTGCAGCTATAGATCCGAACATTGGATGTCGCCACTCCTATCAGTTGAAATTTCGTATTAGTGTACCACATCTACTCTATGAAACCACTTTTTTGCGGTTTTGTGATGAATAATCCAGCTGGAACCCTATAAACCTGTTTCCTATGGATCAAACACACACAACCATTCAACGGATCAAGATGATTTGCTCATAAACTTTGGATTCTGATCATAAATTTAGAATTCCGCTCATAAATCCCTGAATGTGATCATAAATCTGGATTTCCGCTCATAACTCCCTAAATGTGATCATAACTCAATAGTTCCGCTCATAAATCCTGAAATATGATCATAACTCTGCGAACCTGATCATGACTCCCCTTAATCATCCCTCACACCATTCCAACTGTCCGTTTTATCCCCTCTTAAAAATCAGCTTGGAAAACCTTTCAATAGAATTCTTCATAAGTCCAGTACTCTCTTCATAGAGTAGGAGGTGAAGAGACTTCATAGAAAGGATGATTCCTATTACGACTCAACCCAAAAAGCTGATTGCACTCTGTCTTTCATCTACTGAAGAAAAAAATGGCTATCCCTTACGGAGAGCGTTAAGGATTGCAGAAGAACTGTCTTCTGAAGCTACCATTGTTTTCATCACAGATGTCCCTCTGCCTGATATTCCCACAGCGTATCGAACTATGGAGGCCGCTACTCATCGTACCCTTCTTCAAGTTGTATCCTTTTTGAAACCCGATCTTCTTATACGCGATACGGGCAGCACCGTGAAAGACGAAGTGGAAGCGATTTGGAAACTCGTTCCTTCCATCTTACATTTCGATGATTTCGGTGAAGGCGGACATGCCGCTGACTTCGTTATCCAAACATTATATGGAGAAAATGCTGTGGATGTTACGGATCAATTCAAAACAGGAATTCGAACATTCATGCCCGATCCACGCTGCGAAGAATTACGCGCAAAGCGGGATTTGCAAACTTTCGGCGATCCTCCACGCCTGCTCATTGCATTCGGGGAAAAAGATCCAGGCAACTTGACATTCCGCGCGTTCCGTCATGTGATGAACCTGCAAATCCCGCTGAATGTCACGATTTTGCTCGGTAAATCGTATGAACACGATGCGAGCACACTGCAAATGATGGCATTGAGCCGAAGAAATACGTCTGTCAAAAAAGCACCTCATGACTTCCTTGACCTTGCTGCAGAAGCGGACATTGTGCTCTGCGGAGGAGGCTATATGCCATATGACGTGGCAAGCATCGGGGTACCGTGTATCGTACTTGCACAAAGCAGTTTCGAATCCGAGCTTCAATTTCCAACTGACCGCGACGGGTTCTCCCATTTAGGACTTGGACGCAAAGTGAAGCAGTCCAACCTATTGAACGCAATCATGGAGCCCCTGCTGCACGACTCCCTGCGGAAGCGGGACATTGACCGTCAGCTTGCCTTGCCGCTTGGTGAAGAGGCAGATACTTTGTTTGAAACCGCTCGTTATTTACTGGATCATCCGAAGCGCGCAGTCCCCGGCAAACCCCTTCGTGATGTGGTAAACTGAGGGAAACTGTACGGGGAGGACGATCGACATGACGAAATCACAAATCGAATCCGAAATCGCAGAACTTAAAATGGACTACATCAGTCTCCAAGGGGATATTGAAAAACTGGAGTCCACCGGCCATGGTGACTCTGTCCAAAAAGCCGAAGCACGCCTCGCTAAAATGGAAGATCGTCTCGCAGAACTTAACGAACAGCTAGCTGCTTTTTGAATACTGCTTCCCGATGATCAACAATTCATTGTGAATGAAAACTAAAATCCTCTCACCCGCAACAGGTAAGAGGATTTTTTGTTGTTTCCCGGTCTTTCATTCAATTTAATAGGAAGTCAATTTCAACCACTCTTGCAGTGCATAAATGACACGCTGCGGGCGAGTAAAGGTATTTTGATATTCTTCCATATCCAGTGTGAAAAGTGCATCTTTGTTCGTCCATAACCGTTCGAAATACGCATCCAGCTCATCCGCAAGTTCGCTGTCTGTCGGCGCAATGACATACAAATCGTTCTCCAAATTATAGTTATCAAGTGTACGCTCCGTTAAATTGGCAGACCCGTTTAAAATATGCACGTTGTCATCCCGTTCAATCATAACGAGCTTCGTATGGTACTGGCCTACGACGGTATTGTACCAGCGGACTTCGATTGCGCCATCGCTGTCTTCAACGAGTTTTTGTACGACAGGACGATTCGGCAGTCCTGATTTTTCATTCCCAAACGAGTTTTTGTTCGGATCTAAAATGAGTTTCACTTCGACACCGCGTTTAGCAGCTTCCGTTACTTCTTTCACAACACTTGGTTCAGCAATGAAAAACATGCCCATCCGGATGCGGTCACCGGATTGCGCGGCGATGAGTTCGTCCATCAGCACCTCTTTAATTTTACCTTCAGTTACGTATTGAACAGCGTATTCCCCGTCTTCGGGTTCTTCCGCTTCAATACGCGGCAGCGTTTGTCCAGACTGCCCTGTCGTATAATTCAGTACGGCTTCTTCGGATTCCAACATATCGTTAATGATCGGCCCTGTTACTTTAAATGCAACGTTTCCATGGAAACCACTCGCGTCATGCGGATTGGAAGATGTCACTAGTCCTGCTTTTTCCGTGGCAATCATTTTCCGATGATTGGACTTCACATTCAGTAATTTAACATACGAAGCCAAACGAAACTTTGGTGCTTCAGACGCCATTGCATTCGGTATCCATCCTTTCCCTCCGACGTCCCCCCAGCGGAATAATGTCCGGTACAATCCTGAATAGAGCGGCATGGAGTCACGCAGCGGATCCAAGTCGGTATACACCACTTCCACCCCTGCATCTTTCAGCTTTCCAAACCATTTCGATTCGTAAGAGCCATACCCGTTATTGATTGGATCCGTGATAAAGACAATTGGCATATCCGGATGTTCACTCTTTTTATCCACCAGCTTCTTCGTGATGGTTTCAGCAATCTTCGGGAAGTCGAGGTCTTCATCTGAATAATGATCCATTAAGAAGAAATCCAGCACGATGAACTCATCGGCTTCGTCAATCATTGAATATACTTCCTGGAAGATATTCTGCTCATGTTTCATATTTTCTTTTTTCTTATCTGTTGAGTAGGTCAGATCAGTGAATACTTCCACATCATCTGTCCAATGGACATCTCCTTCATAACTAACACCTTTTGGTAATGGCTTATATGTATGATACAAAATGACAGCAATATAGATGAGTATAAACACACCCAGCACGAGCCATATGATCCGTTTCTGTTTTTTTGTAAAACGCTTGCGCTTCTGTTTATTCTTTCCCACGCCTTCTCCCCCGCTCTGAGTTCATCACTGTAGCATTCCCTATCTGCTATTGCGTCAAACTATTAGTAAAACAAAAAAACTTCCCCTAAACCAGGAGAAGTCCAAAATTGTTATTATCAAGCAATCACGAGTTCGTTAACCGACTGATCTTGCGTTAATAGCTCTTTTAAATACTTTTTCGCACGGAACAAGCGAGACTTTACTGTACCGATAGAAACTTGCATCATTTCAGCAATTTCAATAAGTGAGTATTGATTGACATAGAAGTACTCGATCGTCGTCTTGTAGATTGCATCCAGCTCATTGATTTTACTTTGAACGGCAGCGCGAAGATCCTGTTTCTCAACGATTTCGCCCGGCAGCGGACTGCCGCTCGGCACTAAATCGAGCAATGGAACGTCCAGGGTGTCCGGCTGATTCATGACATACTTGCTGCGACGCACATCCTTACGATAACGATCTCTGAACGTATTCATGCAAATCGTCGTCAGCCATGCTTTCATGCGGTCTACGCCTTCCATCCGATCGCTCGTACGGACTACTTTAACCCAAACGTCTTGCATAAGATCTTCTGCTTCTTCTTTGTTTCGTGTTAGTTTCAAACATAAGTGATATAAGTATCTGCCATATTCATCATGTAATTCATTGAGTGTTGGTTTCATCCGTTAACGCCTCCGTGTTCTAGCTGTTACGTTTAGTATGCACTAGAACACGATGCTGAACTATCGGAGTTTCTTTCAGTTACCTTACAAACGTGTAAGGTTGCTGTATATTAAGATTCGTCGTCTATCAATTCTTCCGGACGGCGTATGATTCTGAGGCGGACAATCCGGTTGCGGTCCATCTCTTCGATCTCAAACAGTAAAGGACCGTATGTGAAACGTTCCCCGGTTTCCGGTACATGATCCAGCTCCTGGAACGCAAAGCCGCCGATGGTTTCGTTTTCTGTCGGCAGGTCGATTCCGAGAAGTCTTACCGCCTCTTCGATTTCAAGACGTCCCTGACAAACGAGTGTGTCTTCGGTATGTTCATAGACCATTGCGTCTTCAGCTTCGTCGGTTTCATCTTCAATTTCCTGACCGATCATTTCTTCGATAATGTCTTCATGCGTGACAATACCAAGCGTTCCGCCATACTCGTCCAGTACAATTGCCATATGCTTCTTGTGGGCAAGCATCATTTTAAATACTTTCTCGACACTCGCCGTCTGGACGACAAACAATGGATCGTGGTCAATCATATCCTTGAATGGTTCTTCGGGTGTCATAGACCATTCAATTAACCGTTTAGAATAGAACACACCAATTATCTTATCGATGCTTTCCTCATAGATCGGATACCGTGTATAGAAATACTCGAGCACCGTCCCCCGAACCTCTTCATAGGTTGAATCGAGCGGCAGAGCAACAACGTCCGTCCGGTGGGTTCCCATGACGTCTGAGACGTCTTTTTCTGGAAAGTCGAGGACTCCTTTTAACCGCAGTGATTCCTCTTGCTGGAACGTCCCTTCCGTTGACGCGAGATCGACCATCGAACGTAAATCTTCTTTAGTCAATGTTGCTTCCGTCACTGCACCTTTTGACAGGATGCGGATGAACAGATTCGTGAAAAGCGCTAACAAGTACGTGAGCGGCGTTAGTAATTTAACAATCACCCGGATGACAGGCGCGACCGTATAGGCTAACTTATCTGCAAAGGTGGCAGCGATGGTTTTCGGCAGCACTTCTCCGAAAATGATGAGCACCACTGTTAAAAGTCCAGTGAGCAGACCGACATTCAGGCCTTTGTCGATGGCGATCATAGTTACGATGGTCGGCATCATGATGTTTGCGATATTATTACCGATTAAAATTGCGGTAATCATTCGATCTGGTTTCGAAACGAGGGCGCGGAGCCGAATTGCTTTAGGGTCTCCTTGCTCTGCACGCATTTGGATTTTCATCCGATTAACGGCAGTTAGTGCAGTTTCACTTCCTGATAAGAAAAATGACATCACCAAAAAGAAAGCAAGTGCGATGAACAAGAGCGATTCCTCCCGAGAAATTCGTGGTTCGTTTCGATTTGCATATATAGACGTATATCTAGTTGCAGAAGTTGCAAACCTAAGACGGCTACAATTTGAATCCGATTTTATAGCTGTTGAAATAGTATAGCATAAGTACCAGAGAGAAAAGGATTCAGAAGTCTCCTCTTTTTCGAATCCGCTCTAATTCTGCTATACTAAAGGAATCAGCATCGTCTCAGTGATCCCTTTCCATTTGTATGGATTGCGCTGAATTCTGATGGCGGATGATGGGAATTCACAGGGGTTTCCCCTGCTGCAGACTTGCATGTATCTAAATGAAAACGAAAAGGGGTAATTTTCATGGCAACGCTTGACCAAATGAATGAGTACTTCGAAAAGAATCGCGACACACATCTTAATCAGATGAAAGAATTTTTGAGTATTCCAAGCATCAGTGCTCTGTCTGAGCACAAAGCGGATATGAAAAAAGCAGCAGAATGGCTGTCTTCATCTTTCAAAGAAGCTGGACTTGAAAACATCTCCATCGAATCGACTGAAGGACATCCAGTCGTCTACGCAGACTGGCTTCATGCAGGGGGCCAGCCGACCATTCTGATTTACGGCCACTACGACGTGCAGCCTGTTGACCCGCTGCACTTATGGGAAAGCGCACCATTTGAGCCGGAAATCCGGGATGATAAAATGTTCGCTCGCGGATCTACAGACGACAAAGGACAAGTGTTCATGCACGTAAAAGCAGTCGAAGCGCTTATGCAATTGGACGGCAAGCTTCCGCTTAACGTCAAATTCATTATCGAAGGTGAAGAGGAAGTTGGAAGTCCGAACTTAGTGCCATTCATTGAAGACCATAAGGAACAGCTAGCTGCGGATACACTAGTTATTTCTGATACTGCGCTTCATGCACCCGGTCAGCCTGCAATTTGTTATGCGCTTCGCGGATTGAGCGGCGTACAAATTGATGTGTACGGTGCGAAAAGCGACCTGCACTCCGGCGTTTACGGGGGCGGTCTTCAGAACCCGATCCATGCAGTTGCAGAAATTTTAGCATCTTTCCACGATCAGGAAGGAACAATTGCTGTGGACGGTTTCTATGATAGCGTCCGCAATTTGAACGAAGAAGAGCGTCAGGCTTACAAAGACCTTAATTTTGATGAAGAAGCATTAAAACAGGAACTTGGAGTTACCGAACTGTTCGGAGAACCTGGTTATTCGTTCCTTGAACGTACTTCTGCCCGTCCAACACTTGAAGTTAACGGCGTATTCGGCGGATTCAGCGGTGAAGGCATCAAGACTGTTTTACCTGCAGAAGCCGGTGCAAAAATCACGTGCCGTCTAGTTCCGGATCAAGATCCAGCTGAGATCGTTGAAAAGTTGAAAGCACACGTCGAAAAGCACAAGCCTGAAGGCGTAAAAGTAACGGTAACACCGTTCGACCAAGGACGTCCGTTCATCACCCCATTCGATCATCCGGCACTTAAAGCTGCCAGTGATTCATATGAAAAAGTGTACAAGGTACCGACTGTGTATACACGCGGGGGCGGATCGATTCCGATTGTTGCTGATTTCGATGAAATTTTAGGCTTACCGGTAGTCCTCATGGGCTTCGGGCTTGAAACAGAGAACCTGCACGGACCGAACGAACACTTAACACTTGAGAACTTCGACAAAGGATTGCGCGTACTTGGCGACTATTACCAAGCACTTTCTGCGCTGTCTAAAGACGAGCTGAAAAAATAATTCTTTGAATCCCTTTATTGCGATTGGTCGCGATAAGGGGATTTTTTGCAGTAGATGTGCAAGACTTCTAAGTATATCCCTCTCTAAGCAGGTGAAGGTTTGTGTTGAGGAAGATTAATACCTTGTCGGCAAGGGTATTAATAGGTTGATTCCCAATAAAAAAGCCTCTTCCGCATAAAGGGAAGAGGCTGTCGATTATTCAGTTGGTTCAGCTTGCCAGTAAGTGACGATGTCTTCAACCGGTGTGCGCGGTTTCGTTTTTGGCAATTCATCAAAATGACCGAACTGGAGCATGCTAATGATTCGTTCGCCCGGCTGGACGCCCAGTACATTGCGAAACTTCGGGTCATCTATGAATCCAGGTGTTTTCCAGCATGTGCCGATGCCTTTATCCCAAGCGAGCAATTGAATGTTTTGAATCATCGTACTGGCTGCTGCAAAGTCTTCCAGACGTTGCTTTTGACGAGCATCTTCCGGGACGATAACAAACATCGCTGCACTTGCACTTGTAAATTTACCCATTTGTTTTTCCAAAGTTTCATCCGATAACTCTTTCCATTTCGGTACACCGAACTCACGCAAGACTTCTAAAAATTGCTCGTAGTTATCTTCCGCAGCAAGAACGAAACGCCAAGGATTACGATTGCCGTGATTGGGTGCCCAAATTGCATCTTCTAAGATATCGTCAATTTCGCTTTGTTCTACAGGCTGTCCATTAAAGCTCTTGATGGAACGGCGCGAAATAATTGCATCTCTTACTGATAGTGCTTGTTCATCCATTTTTGTATCCCCTTTTGTCATTGTTAAATTTCAGTATACATCATTTCGATGTCTAGTTTCTAATTTCATTAGTAAGTATGCTGTTACGAAAACTCGTCGTTTATCCGAAAGAAGATGTATTTTGCGTTTGGCCGATATGCATAGGAATCCTTGTAATCCCAGCTTCTTCTTTGCACGTCATACGTGTGGGCATTGACGAGCGGTGATGCACCATCTTTAGCTGTCACGATTGTTGAATGGTCAAAGCGGCCATCTCCTTGAAAGTCATATAAAATGACGTCTCCTAGGTTCAGTTCTTCAGCTGATTGAACTTGATAGGCAGTTAATCCTTTCTTGGAACCTCCCAAGTACCAACGCAGGGAATGTGCTACAGACCAACTGAAACTCCAGCTCGAATTTGTAATCCACCATCCTCGATCACGCACCGGGCTTCCGTGCATAGGTGCTCCGCCTGCACGCAAGCATTGTGAGATGAAATTTGTACAATCGACATCGAATGAAGGATATTGTGGATTTCGCCCATCCCACCATTTGTCCGCATACCAAACAGCGGCTTCGCGGTCATACATCGATTCGCCTCCTCACCCTATTCTATGTGAGAAGCCAGAGTTTCATCCTTAAAATTATACATAAAAACGCCCGCTGAGCGGACGCTGGTAATATGGAGCATACCGGATTCGAACCGGTGACCCCTTCGCTGCCAGCGAAGTATTCTCCCGCTGAACTAATGCCCCGTGATTTCACAGATTTTCAATTGGAAAATGGCGTTGCTGGATAACGCTAATTCAGTTCCAATCTGATACAATTAAAAGTATAGCAACAACTGCGATAGATGACAATGTTTAGGAGGACGGCTTATGCAACATGCAGAACGCGAACTGACTTCGCCTGTATTGCTTTGTGACAGCAAAGGATTACTGAATCCTGAAGCGATTGGCTATGCTCAGAAGCCGATTATCCAAAGTAATTTAAAGGGACAGTTCCCAAACAAGAAAAAGTGGAATACGTGGACCGTTTACGGAGAAGAAGTCTTGTTCACAGCTACCATTGCTCACTTTGACATCGGTGCTGTCTGTCTGGTCTATTTCCTCGACTATGAAACGGAGCGCTTTTTCGAGAAGCGGATTTCCTTGCCCTTTGCACGTCATGTGAAGATGCCTGAAGATGTGCTCACGGATATTAAATTTGCAGATAATCGTCTCTCAATACATGCGACCTATTCCACTGAAGAGACGCACTTATTTGTCTCCATCGCTGAGTTTGATAATGAAACCTTGCATGCAGATCTTCACATCAGCCATCCTGCAGAAGATCAATCATTAAATGTCGTCGTTCCGAAAAACAGGAATACGTTCCAACTTACCGCAAAGCACCATACGTTACCCACTTCCGGATTCTTGAAAATTGGTGAAAAACGGTATGAATTCAACCCGGATTACAGTTTCACGGTATTGAATTATACGCGTGGCGTCTGGCCAAAGATGACGAAATGGAACTGGGCAATGGCTTCCCAGCGTTCTAGAGGCCGGCGGATCGGATTAAACTTCGGAGGTTCTTGGACAGATGGCACAGGTATGACAGAAAATGCGGTATTCGTCGACGGCGTAATGACGAAAATCCATGAAGATGTGATTTTCACTTTTAATCCGGAACGTATGATGGAGCCCTGGACAATCCATACTAAGTTCACAGATTGCGTAGATTTGTCATTCACCCCTTTTTTCGAACGGGAAGCGAATGCCCATCGCCGGGGATTAAAAGCAGATTTCACTCAGCTATTCGGCTACTTCAACGGGAAAGTACAGTTGGAGTCTGGAGAATGGCTGTCGGTTCGCAGCCTTTTAGGATCCTGTGAGGCGTTTCAAGCGAAGTGGTAATCGTTCACTGACCCCTCTCGTTTAAATTCGTTCGAAAAAAGGTACAGTAGTATCAAGCAGTCGAATTATTCAGAGAGGACGTGAGACGTTGAATAAGCTAGCAGCAATGGGTTCTGTAGTGTTTGCGAGCGTTCTATTTGTCAATGGATGCGGAAATATGGGTAAAGATGCAAACAAAGACAACCGTGAAGAAGCAGACATTATAACAAATGAGCAAAAAGAAGGCGGCGACCGGGATACGGGTGATGGATTTGGTTTCACCAAATTCGATTTGGAGATTGACGTCGACAACCAAGACGCGGTCGAGGCCGAGTATGAGGTCGAAAAAGACTTTGAGCCGGAATTCCAAAATAAGTTGACCAACATCGACTTAAAAGACGAGGACGCTATGGCCGAGCTCGACAAGATGTTCTCGACCATTAACCTTCAACACGATATGTCCGGTGAGGAAGCGCGAGAAAAAATCTTAGAGTACTTCCAGATTGACCTGTATTCGAAGTTCAAGCTCGACGTCGAGTTTGATGATGGCACCAAGATGAATTATGAGGATAAACAATAAGTCGTTAATGGAAAGCCGCTGCTCTAGTGGCTTTTTTGTTTTGCAGGGTTTTGGTAGGGCGGGGGTGTGGAAGGGATTTGATGCGGGAATGAGCGAGTTTAGACACGGAACGAGCGGGTTGGACGCCGAAATGAGCGGGTTCAGTGACGGAACGAGCGGGTTGGACGCCGAAATGAGCGGGTTCAGTGACGGAATGAGCGGGTTGGACGCCTGAATGAGCGGGTTCAGTGACGGAACGAGCAGGTTGGACGCCGAAACGAGTGGGGCGGACACGGAACGAGCGGGTTGGACGCCGAAATGAGCGGGTTCAGTGACGGAACGAGCGGGTTGGACGCCGAAACGAGCGGGTTCAGTGACGGAACGAGCGGGTTGGACGCCGAAATGAGCGGGTTCAGTGACGGAACGAGCGGGTCGGACGCCTGAATGAGCGGGTTCAGTGACGGAACGAGCGGGTTGGACGCCTGAATGAGCGGGTTCAGTGACGGAACGAGCGGGTTGGACGCCGAAACGTGCGGGTTCAGTGACGAAACGAGCACGTTCCCCACATCCCGCAAAAAGACGCTCCCGCCAATTGGGGAGCGCCTTCGTTTTATAACTTCGATTGTTGCAGCATCGTATAATACATACCCTTTTGGGCGATCAAGTCCGATTGACTCCCGGACTCAATGAGCTTGCCTTGGTCCATGACATAGATGGTATCCGCCTTTTTCACCGTATTCAGCCGGTGGGCAATGACGAAACTGGTGCGGCCAGTCATGAGCTTTTCAAGTGCCGCTTGGATTTCCAACTCCGTCACTGTATCAATACTGCTCGTCGCTTCATCCAGCAATAGCAGCACTGGATCTGCAACGAACGCCCGCGCAATGGACAGTAACTGTTTCTGCCCTTGGGAGATTTCACTTCCGTCAGCCGTGAGCAGCGTATCGTACCCCTCTTCTAGACGGCTGATGAATTCATGAGCGTTTGCTTTCTTCGCAGCCTCTTCAATCTCTTCATCCGTCGCATCCAGTTTTCCATATCGAATGTTTTCCCGTACTGTCGATTCAAATAAGAACGGATCTTGCAAAACGAATGCAGTCTGACTGCGCAAGGTCGCACGCGGCAGCTCGTCAATCGGAATCCCGTCTATCAAAATCGTTCCTGCATCAACTTCATAGAACCTCGCAATCAATTGAACAAGCGTCGTTTTCCCGGCACCCGTTGCACCTAGAAGTGCCGCGGTCTCCCCTGCTTTCACATGTAACGAGACATTCTCCACTGTGTATCCATCCGTTTCTGGCGCATAACCGAATGAAACATTACGGAATTCAACGTCCCCTTTTAGCTGGATCTCTCCATTCGCCTCCGCAGCATCCCGTTCAACGTCTTCTTCCATAATTGAAAATACTCGTTCCGCACCGGCAATTGCGGACAGCACCGTATTGAATTGGTTCGCCAAATCGTTTAGCGGGCGTGTGAATTGGCGCGCATACTCTGCGAACACAACGATTGTACCGATTGTTACAATTCCATCCCCTCGGAGAGCCAGCAAGCCGCCGACTCCAGCAACAATCGCAAATGCCGCGTTGTTTAACATATTCATTACTTTTGGGATGAACCCTGAATACGTCAATGCCCAGAAACCGGTTTTCTTCAACCGGTCACTTTTCGCTGCGAACTCTTCTTTCATCCGTTCTTCTTGAGAAAATGCTTTAACAATGCGCTGACCGGACATTGTCTCTTCAATCATTCCGTTCAACTCACCAATGGCGCGCTGCTGTTCTTTAAATAAAATTCCAGTACGCCGCGTGATCCAGCGCATGGCGATGAACATTACAGGAACGATCGTCATCGTCAGCACAGTGAGCAGCGGACTGAGATAAAGCATGACTGCAAGTGTCCCGCCCAGGGTTAAAATGCTCGAGAATACTTGGATGAACGATGAATTCAGCGTCTGGCTAATGTTTTCGATATCGTTTGTCATCCTGCTCATGAGTTCCCCGTGCTGGCGCTTATCGAAGAACGATACAGGGAGTTTCTGCAAGTGATTAAATAGTCCGGAACGCAATTTATAAACTGTATTTTGAGCAATCCCGACCATCCAGAAGTTTTGGAAGTACATGGTGAGTGACGTTCCTGCATAAATCGATAACAACAAGCCAATCTGCATAGCAAGTCCATCCGTTTTCATCGGAATGATGAAGTTATCAATGGTCTTCCCGATTAGAAAAGGACCTAGCAGCGTAAGCCCGGAGCTCGCGAACACCAGAACCAGCACAGTTATGAGAAGCCCGCGCTGTTCATCTACAAGCCGCCACACGTTAAGCAATGCCTGCTTCCAGTCGCCCACTTCTTCCCGTTTGCGTTTAGCGCCTTTTTTCAAATTCTCGCGTTTAATGATCGGTTCGTAACCGAAGGGCTTCCTTGCGTTGTTCACCATCGTCCGCCACCTCCTCATCCAACTGGGACTCAGCTATTTTTCGATATAATTCCGATTGGTCCATGAGCTGTTCATGTGTGCCATACGCAGCCACTTCCCCTTCATCCAGCAAAAGGATGCGGTCAGCTCCTTGAGCGGTATGGATCTTTTGAGTGATGACAATCATCGTTGCCCGTTCACCCTCCAGCGCTTCCCATAACGCGTTCTCCGTTTTCACATCGAGCGCACTCGTACTGTCATCCAGCAAAAGAATAGCAGGCTTTCGAACGAGCGCCCGAGCAATGGATAACCGTTGTTTTTGGCCGCCGGATAAATTGACTCCTTTTTGGCCGACACGCGTTTCATAAGTCGCCGGAAAACGTTGAATGGATGCATGAATCTGAGCTTTTTCCGCTGCAGCTTCCAGTTCATCCGCACGCGCTTCAGGATCTCCCCATGCTAAGTTTTCACGGATTGTCCCTGTGAAGAGAACTGATTGCTGCGGCACGAGACCGATTGCATTACGCAGCTCTTCCAGCGGCCAGTCTTCAATACTTTTTCCGTCAAGTAGGATTACTCCTGAAGTTGCTGTGAAAATCCGGGGAATCAAGTTCAGCATGGTTGACTTACCCGATCCTGTAGCTCCCATTACGGCAATTTTCTCTCCGGGATTAATGGCGAACGAAACATCGGATAATACCTTTTCCGGATGACCCGGATAGTGGAATGTTACATGATTAAACTCCAACGCACCGCGCTTTTCATTTCCATTCTCAGATTCACCCGGCACGATGATCTCACTGTCATCATCCGCAAGCAGTACCTCCTCCATACGGACAGAAGACGCTTGAGCACGTGAGAATGCGACAATGAGGAATGAAAACATCGAGAAGCCGCCAGTGATTCGGAATGCGTAATTCACAATCGCAACGATTTCACCGACTTGCGCATCCCCTGTACGAACGACCCCTACTCCAAACCACAGCACAATCATCAGACTTCCGTTCATAATGAGCAGTAAAATCGGCATAATCAGTTCCATCATCCGGAATGCCTTCACCGTATCTTTTCTTAATAAATCAGCGACCTTTGAAAAACGGCTTCCTTCATAGACGCCGCGTAAATAGGCTTTAATAAGACGGACAGCTTGCAGATTTTCCTGAATGACCCGATTCACGCGATCCAGGCGGCGCTGCACGTCCGAGAAATACCCGACTCCTTTTCGAGCCATAACAAATAGAAAGACAAATAGAAATGGGATGCCTATTAACAGGAACGATGCTAGCTTCACATTCACAAGCATTGCCATCACCAGACTGCCAATGACAACGAGCGGAGCCCGCAGTAAAATTCTGAGCCCCATGAACAGAATGTTTTGCGCCATCGTCACATCACTCGTCAATCTTGTAATGAGAGAAGACGTCGGAAAACGTAAAAATGTCGCCATGGAGAATGCCTGAATCTGCTTGAAAAGCGCTTGTCGCAAGTCATACCCAAAACTTTGCGCGGCATGAGCCGCAAAGAAAGAATTTGTCACACCTGATATTAATGCGAGAATCGCGAGCCCCATCATGATGCTTCCATAAAGGATGATGGTTTCCCGGTTGCCTGCGGTAATTCCGTCGTCAATTATTTTAGCGATGAGAAGAGGCTGTATGAGCTCAACACTCAACTCAATTAACATTAGAACGAGTGCAATGACTATCGGCCATTTATATGGCTTTGCATAAGAAAATACTGTTTTCATCGGCATAATCCTTCCTGAACTGTTTCGTTTCTCGAACTACTTAGTTATCATAAGTATGCCATATTCCTTAAAGGCTGTATAGCAATTGAACAGAATTATCAGAACCCCGGATTTTATGATGAAGCTATTTAATGTATAAAAAAACGCCCTCAAAGGAGAGCGTTCAAAATACTATGTTTTCATCCGTCCTCCGGCAATGGAAATTCCTGTAACCCCCAGCAGCATGACGATTGCGCCTGTCAGCTGCCAGACACCGAGAACAGCACCGAGCCAAATAACCGATACGATCATGGCAGTCAGCGGTTCGAAACTGGAAAGGATACTTGTTTCAATTGGAGAGATGTATTTCATACTGGATAAGAACAGCAAGAATGCAACCGTTCCGACAATGATAACCCCCAGCAGCATCAGCGTAATTTTCCAGTCAAACAGATACTTGAAATCCCGGACCATCATGACTGGGTTCGTAATTAGCAAGGTGGATCCTCCAACAACCATTGCCCAGCCAATGGATAGCAGCACGCCCCACTCTTGCATGAGTCGAACTGGATAAAGCGTGTAAAATGTGAATGCAAATCCCACTGCAATTCCCCAGAATACAGCACTCGGGCTTAAACTGAAGCCGGATAAAGATCCATTTGTCAGTAATAAGAAGAGACCGCCTAACGTCACAAACATGCCAATGATCTGCGCAGCGGGCGGGATGAACCGCTGACGGATTGACACGAACAGAATGACATAGATGGGCGACAAAAATTGGAAGAGTGTCGCAATAACTGCGTTACTCTGTGCGATTGCAGAGGTGAATGAAAACTGCACACCCAGCATTCCCACAACCCCAAATATCAGCATTTGGCGGGCCCATACTTTTTGGCGCCATGGCCGCGTCACTTGCTTCCCTTTTATTTTTAAATAGGCAATTAGCAGCAAACCTGCTGTAAGAAGGCGAATTGTCAGTAAAAATGAGACGGACATCCCGCTATGCCCAAGCGTCCATTCCATCATCGGACCCGATAGTCCCCATAATGACGCACCGATGATAATCATTGCTAGTCCTTTTATCCGCTCCATTAAATCACCTTCATTTCTATAAAATCTATCTATATCAAATTACACTATTTTTATTTTCACTTATAGGTGAAAAGTTCTTTGTTTTCCTATATACTAGTCTTATGAACTAGTTGAAAGGGGAACACAGCATGACAACCTTGCGTGAACAAATCGATCCGGACATGCCTGACATCCGTCGCAGTCTTGATCATTACTATATGGTAACCCGAACTGATGCCGAAGGTCTCGTAATTTCGGTAAATAAAAATTTTCTGAACGTAAGCAATTGGACTCCTAAACGTATTTTAGGCAAAACTATTTGGCAAATGTTCGATGAAAACGAGGAAGCACAAGATGCTATCCATGTTATTTGGGAACAGCTCAAAGAAGGTAAGACTTGGTTCGGAACTGCACAAAAGCTGAAACGCACAGGTGAAACGTACTATACCAACTTGCTCGCTGTCCCTTCCATGTCAGAAGACGGGATGCTGGAAAGTACGATGTTCCTTGAACTTGATATTACGGAAGAAGTGCATTTGAAAGAACGCCTTGAACAGATTGCATTCATCGATGTAGAAACGGGTCTAATGAGCCGTCATAAATTAGAAGTGCTCGTGAACGAGATGATAAAGGATGAAAAAAGTTTTTCCTTCGTCTACTTGTCAATCGACCATTATTATACGTTAAAAGAACTTCAGGCAGGAACTGCCGAGACAGAGCTTACCCAAGCCTTTGCCAATCGCTTAAAGCGCTACTTCCAAGATAACCCGATTGCACGCGTCGGAGGAAGTCAATTTGTCATTTTAACTCCTTTTGGCGACTGGTACGTTCAAGGATTCCTGGAATTTCTTGAACAGCAGCCGATCTATGTGGGCAACGAAGCCCTGCCTCTCTCGATTAGCGGCGGGATTGCCCGCTACCCTGAGGACCAGAAAAGCTTTGTGAATTTATTGGAAGCATCCGCTATGACATTAGAAGAAGTCCGGCAGCAAGGCGGCGGGAAGATTGTTTCGTTATCCGCATCTTCTCACAAAGTGCTTGACCGCCGTTCACTCATTAACCGGAAGTTATTAACCGCACTTGATCATAATAGACTGCAAGTCGTCTATCAGCCGCAATACGATATTGCTTCCGATAAAATCTCAGTCTACGAGGCCCTCGTTCGCTGGGAAGATGATGAGCTTGGCACTGTAACGCCTGATGAGCTCATTCCGATTGCCGAGGCGAATGGATTGATTGCCAATATTGGTGCATACGTAATGACGGAGGCTGCGCAGTTAGCTGTTAAACTGGATAGAAAGAAAGGTTCGCCTCACGTTTCAGTCAACACGTCCGTTCGTGAATTCTCCAACAATCCGATGAAAGACAATATTCTTGGCATCCTGCAGGAGACTTCGTGCCGACCGGGTCAGCTTGAATTAGAAATCACGGAAAAGTTCGCATTCCAAGCTGAAGAAGAGCAATCCATTATCCAGCAGATGAAAGAATTGCAGGATGCCGGAGTTGAATTCATCCTCGATGACTTTGGTACAGGCTATGCATCTTTCCGCTATATGCAGCATTTGCCGATTTCAAAAGTGAAAATCGACAAAGTCTATATGAACAGCCTTCTCTCGCATCCAAAAACACAACAGCTTGTTGAAGGAATGATTCAATTCAGTAAATCGATGGGCCTTTACACAATTGCTGAAGGAGTCGAACATAAAGCACAATACGACTTGCTGAAAACGATGGGAATCGATGCCGTCCAAGGGTATTATATCGGTGCTCCGGTTCCGGCAGAAAAACTCATTAAGTGACTCCAATAAAAAGAGCTTTTCCGAACCCCTTTCGCAGGGACTTGGAATTGCTCTTTTTTGGTGCAGGTGCTCATTTCGATTTAAAACGCTGCGTCTTATCCCAGCCGATCACTTGTCGATTCTTTTTCGCTTTCACATACAAAATCAGACTGCGGACGAACAAGTACGAAAACAGCTGCGCATAGGTGAAGTACATAATCACGCTAATGAACACATTGAGCGGAGTGAAGGTTCGCTGCGTTGCCTGTGCGGCAAACAGCTGCGTCGTGTAGACAATGTACGCTAAATACCAGATGAACAGCAGCGGATACGTATACTCGATGTAGAAGATATCCAAGATCCCTAACGCAAACCACACATACGAAATGATGAGGAACAGCCAAAAGATCACGTACACGAGTAACTGATGAATTGAGTGAACGAGAAGCTTTCCTTTGAAATAGCCTGGTTCTGTTAACGTTTTTTCAACAATATACAAGTTCCCTTGCAGCCATCGTGTCCGCTGCTTTAAGTAAACTCCGAGCGTCTCAGGTTCCTGTTCCCATGTAATGGAATCCGGAACAATCGGTAAATAGTATCCCGCTTTCGTAATTCGAAGCGTCAGTTCAGCATCTTCTGCAATCGCATACGGATCATATCCGCCGAGTTCCTCAATCACACTGCGTTTTACGAGCATGTTCGTTCCAGTTAATGAACCCGTTTTGAATAATTGCCAGCGTCCTGATTGCATCAGCAATTGAAACACTTGGAACTCAATTGAAATCATGCGAGTCAGCCAGTTTTTCTGCTCGTTAATCGTTCTCACATACCCCACAGCACCGGCTGATTTCTTGTTTTCTTCAGCTGTTGCGACTAACTTGATCAGCGCTTCTGAATCTGGCTGATTATCCGCATCATAGACACAATAATACTTATTCGATGAAATACTTAACCCGTAATTGAGCACTCGGGACTTTCCGCGCGGTTCACCAGGAGGTACTTCAATGTGATGGACGTTTTTGAAAGTGGCTGCAAAATCGTCCGCGATCTCTCCGGTTTCATCTGACGAATTATCATTCAACACGTAGATTTGCAAATCTCCCGGGTAATTAAGCGCCGTCATCGCTTCAATCGTATCTTTGATGACCACACCTTCATTATGAGCTGGTATTAAAATATCAACGCCCGGATAAAACTTCAATTCCGGGATCTCACGTTTCTTCAAGCGATTATAAAGACCCGCGAGCGTCAAGAGTGAATAGTAGCCAAGCAATGTCAAAAACAGAGCTGTTGTGATAAACAGAAGAATTTTCACGTTAAAGATTGCAGCCAGCACAAGTCCCACTAGAAAGACAGTTGCTAAAACGAGCATAAGGACGAGACGTTTATTCATCGAATCACCAACAATTCTTCAATGGAACGCTCTCCTTCTATTTGACGGACGTTCCAGTTGATTTGCTCGTAAGCTCCCTCTTCGATTTGTACTTTCATCTTTTCTTTCAGCCGTTCCTCGACAATCTTGAATCCGTCTTCACTAATGTTTTGCAATAACACAACAATCGTCTTGTCGTTAAAATGACCTACGAGATCATAATGCTTCCGCAATGTACCGAAAATGATAGATGAACACGTAATTAACGCTTGTTTACGTGCTGTTTTGCGGAGTTCCGATAAATCTACTTGAATGAAGTATCCCGGTTCACTATGTCTTGCCATGGTGGACAGCACTAAGGAAGATTGCTTTTCAAATTCTCGTTTCGTCAATACACCATGTTCAGAAATGTATTCCTGCAACTCTTCCAAACGACTTTTCAAGGTCATATTTTCTAAACGATATGAATAGACGTACTTTGCAATACTGTAAAGTGCAAAAAGATGCAGCAGGAACAAAAAGTGAGTGCCAATTCCGGCAGCTTGCTCACCTGGTGACCAGCCCTCCAAAAATGCTTCGTACAAAAAGTAAAAAACCGTCGCTAACGTTAATAAAATAAAAATAAAAAAAGCCATGCGGTCAGTTGCTAAGAAAAATAGGACCGCAGCCCCGACAAATCCTACTAACACGTATAAGGAATTCTGATCACTCTGCAGCCACAGCAATACCGCAGCAGATGTCAGCCAAACGATTGCAGCGATTGGCATTTGAAGCCGCTGCCAAAGGGTAACACTTTTCACACCAACATCCCCCCACTTGATACACCTATTAATCTTACTCTTCCCTAATAGTATATTCAAAAACACACGAGGTTTGCCACTATTGCATATGGGAATACTTTTATTAGATAACCGGTTAGGAGGATTTAAAATGACAAAAGATAAATACGAAGAAATCGACGAGAACGTAAAACCCCAAACCCAAGACCAGCAGCCTGGTGTAGAAGCAGAAATGTCACCCCAGCCGATTTACGACGATGAACTGTATAAAGGTTCTGGAAAGCTAGCTGGGAAGAAGACGTTAATCACGGGAGGAGACAGCGGAATCGGACGCGCAGTAGCCGTTGCTTTCGCAAAAGAAGGCGCAGACGTGGCAATTGCTTATTTAAGTCCGGAAGAAGATGTGGATGCGGATAAAACCGTTAAACTCATTGAAAAGTACGGCGGAAAAGCATTTGCAAAACGTATCGATATTAGTGAAGAAGAGAATTGCGAAGAGTTGGTCGAGGCCGTCGTTGAAGAATTTGGCGGACTTGACGTGCTCGTGAACAATGCTGGAAAGCAATTTCCGCAAAAATCATTGCTGGATATTTCAGGCGACCAGCTGCGTGAAACGTTTGAAACGAACTTCTTCGGACTCTTCTATCTGACTAGAGCCGCGCTGCCTCACTTGAAGGAAGGGAGCTCAATCGTCAACACCTCTTCAGTTACCGCTTATAACGGATCTCCAGGGCTTCTCGATTATTCCGCAACCAAAGGAGCAATTACGACGTTTACACGCTCGCTTGCCCTAAATCTGGCCGATCAAAAGATTCGTGTAAATGCCGTTGCGCCAGGTCCAATCTGGACGCCCCTCATCCCATCGACGTTCGATGCAGCGACCGTTAAAAAACATGGAGATAATACACCGATGAAGCGCCGCGGCGAGCCTGCAGAAAACGCACCCGCCTACGTGTTTCTCGCTTCAAACGATTCCAGCTATATGACAGGCCAAACCATCCACGTCGATGGCGGAGACTTTGTGGGATCGTAATTTCATACGAGCGCAGCAATTCCCGAGTGTCGGGGATTGCTGCTTTTTTGTTGATCTAAGGTTCTTAGTGCGGTAGCCCGCTGCCTGGGGGAAGCCCTCTTAAGTTGATTAATTGTGTGCGGTGGCTGATTCATTTGCTCATCTGGCCGATTGTCGTCTCGAGTTGGCCGATTCATCTCTGGATCTGGCTGATTCATCACGCAATGTGGCCGATTTCTACTCCCATCTGGCCGATTCACCCCTGGCCACAAGAATTCACTGCAAAAACAAGCGCAGCGCTACCAATTAATCCCTTTTCGCACTTGAATTGTGTCCCGTTATCGACAAACTCTCCTATGTGTCGGAGAAATCCCAGCCGGTGTCGGACAAGTCAACATCTCTGATCGAGAAACACCCGAGAGTGACCGACAAGTCAACCAAGCTGATCTAGAAACTACATCGCCGCTCAGCAAACACTCCATCCTGCAGAGATATCACCGATTCATACCCATAACAAGTGGATAACTCTTATCCAACACCAACTTGACACATAACAAAATAATTTCTCTGTGGATAACCCCGCTTCAATCCCCAATTGGGCATAACTTCATCGCTGTCCGTCGATAACTTTTCAAACCCCTTACTTTTTATCCACAAAAAACCGGCAGACGTGTATTCCGTCTGCCGGTTTTGAATTTTTTCTTATGCTTCTGCAACTTCTGGTGCAGAATGACGTTTTTTGAACAACAATGCGAAATAGCCTGCTGTCAACGCCAGACACACAACCATAAAGCCAAGCAATATGCCATTCGACGTCCAGAGATGTGTCATATCGCCTGTAGAAATTGATGCTTTAAATGCCTGAACAGAGTATGTCATCGGCAAGAATTTATTGAAAATCTGAAGCGGTTCTGGAATCAATTCCAATGGGAACGTTCCCGCGCTTGTGACGAGCTGCATGATCAAGACGAGAATCGCCAGGAAGCGTCCTGCGTCACTGAATACAGAAACAAACAATTGTACGAGCGCGATGAATGTGTAACTTGTGATAATCGCTGTAAGAATGAACATTGGGGTGTTGATGGTATCCATGCCTAACCCGTATTTAATGACGCCTACAGCAATCAATGCTTGAATGAGCCCGACGACTGCGAGCACAGAAACTTTACTTGCGAACCAGCGGAATGGACCTGTTGGTGAAATTGCTGGTTGAACTAGCGGGAATACGATGGATAATAGTAACGCACCGACGAATAATCCCAGGGATAGGAAGTATGGTGCAAATCCTGTTCCGTAGTTCGGTACTTCGTTGACCGCTGACTTCTCTACATCTACTGGAGCGGCTACCATGTCATAAGTTTTGTCTGATGGATTGACTTCGGAAGCGGTATCGTTCGCTTCAGTCAATTTTTCTTGAAGGGTTCCTGTTCCTTCATCCAATTCTTTCGCTCCGTCAGCAAGTGCTGCTGAACCCGTTGCTAAGTCTTGTGATTTCGAAGCAAGTGTCCCTGTTCCATCTGTTAATGTTTTTGTTCCAGCTGATAACGCCGATAGTCCATCGACCAGCTTGCCAGATCCTTCTTTTGCAGCAGTTGCGCCTGCAGCGAGTTTGCCAGCACCTGCATTCAACGCGCTGTTTCCTTCAGCCAGCGCAGAGGATCCTGCAAGCAATTGTCCGGATTTACTGTTCAATTCATTGACTCCTGCAAGAGCTTGAGCGTGTGCCCCAGCTAATTGACCGGCTGCTCCATTCAATTCTTTTGCTCCTGATTGAAGTGCCGCAGTTCCTTGTGATAACTCGCCAAGTCCGCCTGCTACTTGGGCACTGCCTGCTTTCAATTCACCAAGAGCGCCTTGTATTGCTGCTTTTTGTTCTTCAGGAAGGGAAGCTAAAATCGGTGCAAGCTGTTCCGATAATTGACCGAGTCCTGCGTTCACTTGCTGCGCTCCGCCAGTTAGCTGACCAGCTGCTGCATTGAGGGAGCCTGACTTTTCAGCAAGGTTGTTCACACCTGCTCCGAATTCTTTTTCTTTTGCACCAATCTGCTGATAACTGCTTGCAAGTTTCCCAACACCTTGCGTATATTGAGTCAGGCCTGCATTCAAATCGCTTGCACCCGCAGATGCTTTTTGAGCACCGTTTTGAAGCTCGCCAGCACCTGACGATAATGTTCCTAGTCCCGAATTTAATGAAGACGCGCCATTTGCAGCTTCGATAACACCTTTTTTCAACTTATCCGAGCCGTCTGCAAGTGTTACTGTACTTGAAGCAAGCTGCGCCAAGTATCCTTTTAAATCGTCTGTTCCTGAAACAAGTTTGCCAGAACCGTCATGAAGTTTTCCTGCACCGTCTGCTGCGTCTCCGAACCCATCCCCCATTTTTTTAATGGAGTCAAAAAGCTGTTCCGCATACGTGGATGATACTTTTTCATTCACTTCCGCTTTGATGCGATCCATCGCTGTTTCACCGATTTGCGCCGATAGGAAGTTGTAACCTTCGTTCGGTTTGTAGATTAATGCTAGTTTCTCAGGTGTTTCATCCAATAACGTTGTCGCGTGCTGCGAAAAATTATCTGGAATTTCGATCGTCATGTAGTAATCCTGATCCGTAAGACCTTTTTTAGCTTCGGATTCCGTTATACTTTGAAAGTCAAACTGCTTACTGTCGACGAGTTTATCGACCAGTTCGGTCCCTAGATCCAAGTCTTTCCCTTCAAACTCTGCGCCTTCGTCCATATTTACAACTGCAACGGGTAATGCATCCATGTTTGCGTACGGATCCCAAAACGCCCATAAAAACATTCCTGCGTATAATACCGGTATAAATAGAATCGCAATCATCGGCACAATCATTTTTCGTGTGCGCAATAACTGCTTCCATTCCGCTCCTGTCATTGTCTTCTTCATCTTTTCTCCTCCTTGACTGGTTGACCGCTTTTGCTTTCTGGTCATTAATGCTTGAAAAAAGAAGTCTCAAATTAAGAGACTTTTAAAAATGGTACTACTCAGTAAATCGATGATCTCTGTTTGATCCAACTCTGTACCGTGGGTTTTCCCCCAGTCTACAACGAGTGCCATATACGATTTAAACAGCAAATACGCGACCATTTCAACGTTACATGGTTTGACTTCACCGCGATTAATGCCTTTTTGGATTTTCTCGGCAATGAATTTTACAATCTGTTTCTCGATATCTACGAGGACTTCTTGTACGGCAGGCGTCCGGATTTCTTTCCCTTCATCAATCAGTTTGGCGTACAGTTGGTGCGTCGTTCTAAATTTCAAAATTGACATAAGACGAGCGTGCGCATTTTCTTCAAATGTTGCCCCTTCAATTGCAGCGGCTTCCGCTTCTGTCCTCATCTCTTCAATCATTCCGACGACAATGGCGTTGAACAGTTCTTCTTTGTTCGCGAAGAATGTGTAAATCGTACCTTTCCCAACGTTTGCAATTTTAGCGACTTGGTCCATCGTAGTCGCTTTGTAGCCAAACAGTGAGAAGGATTTTGCAGCGGCTTCTAAAATCTCCGTTCTGCGATCCATGTGCCCACCTCTTTCATCATAAAATGACTATAATTCAATTATGGTCATTCGGTCATTCCTTATAATACGCTCCCTATAATTAGATTGCAACCTTTTTTCTCAAATTGTTGACAAGTAAAAACGAAGGACATACTTGCTCCTCCGTTTTCACTCGTTATTATACTTTTGTCATTTTGTTAGGACTGATGAAGGTTAACAATTCCTCTGCCGTAGAAAATCCTAATTCTTCAATTGTACGGGCTTCGACGAAATAATCGTCCCCAACCATTGTACCTGCAAGCGTAATGATGGAGTCTGCGACGGGTGTTGGCATGCCAATATGCTTGCCAAGAGAGTGCAGAAGTCCTAGGCCCATCGGTACGTCTTCTGTAATATACCGGTTATTAACGGATTTCGTATGCAGATCTTTAACACTGTCTGCGTAAAAGGCGAACGCTTCATCATCTGATTGGGCATCCGGGTCAGTGAACGTGCGCACTTTGAACTCTTCAATGTATGAACGGGGCTTCGAACCGATCTTTTCAAGCATATCCATCTTTTCCTGATCTAACTCGTTTGCCACTTTCCATGTAGATGGAGTGAACCCTTCCGTATACATCGAAAATTGACCATCCGAGTTTTCGATGTACGCTGCGTTTAATGCAATCCCGACGGTATGCATAATGAGGTTCGGGTTGTGCAGTGCCACTTCAGCAATATGCTCACGCGGAATACAATTGCCGAGAATTGGTTTTAACGTGCGGCATGCCTCTTGAACACGATCAGCCGGAATGGTCGCAATTGGATGACCGTAGTTCACGGAATACAGTGTAACCTCACCTGGATTTGTAATTCTGCAGCTGTACGGCAGCGTTTCACCTTCTGCAAATAGCGGTGCGTCTCCTGTTCTGCCGATTCGTTTTAACTCATGCAAGAAGAATATACTGCCGAGATACCCCGGACAAATATAAACCGTTTGATGCTTTTGCAAGTGCGGAGCTAGAGCGCTCGCGAGGGACTTGTGGTAATTTGAGACGTAATAAATGAGGATAATATCTGCGTGTGGGATTACTTCTGCAGGATTGCGTGTCACAGCATGAAGCGGGACGGTTTGTTCCTTTTCCCCCTCTTTCAATGTGATGCACTTTGTTTCTTCCAGTCTTGCGAAATGCTCGTTTGGCTGATTGCTTAGCTTCAACATACTCACTTGGTGACCATCGCGCGCGAGACAAGCTGCCGCGGTAGAACCTCCGTGCCCTGAACCAACAATCGTAATATTCAATTTTAGTTTCCCCTCTCTTGTGAAATTCTTCACAATCTAGTGCAAAAAAATGCTGATTCATTTCAACTACTCTATTTTATCATAGTTTCCAATAAAAAACTATTTTATTAGATTTATCAGACATATATTCATCATAAAAGAAAAAGTCTCAATGACCTTTGCTGGCATCGAGACGTTAAACAACTAGTTTCCTTGAACAGGATTTGCAATCTTCCCTGCAAACAACAACACATCTGCTTCTTTGTCGCGGATGGTGATGAAGAATGGCTTGTCTGCAGACATTTCAAACGGCTCGCCGCTAAGTGCTGATTCAATACTCACTGTAACGGAAGTGACGCCAGCCGCCTCTGTCCCTTTTTCATCAATCGATAGATACGTCTTCTGTTTCACCTTACTGACAAATAATCTTTCTTTTTCTTCTTGTACCAATAAACTTAAATCCGCTGATCCGCCATTAAAGGCTTTTTGCATCCCTAATTCCATTAGCGGGGCTTTCATATCCGCTTCATAGTCCAGTTGAAGCTTCGGCATCCGGATTGAGCCGGGCGCAGTTTCAAAAGAATCGTTCCATGCTGTACGGTTTTCAGCCGTCCATGACTTTAGGAAGGACTCCACGTCTTGACCTTCTTTCGGCACAAACACGTCCATCGTCATCTTTCCTTCATCCCCGTAAGTCAGCGAGACCGCTTGGAACTGGTCATTCTCGAAATAAGGAAGAGATTCGTGCAGCGTCATGAATGGCACTGTTGCTTCACTGCCGTCTTCAAGATTGAAGATCCCGTTTTCTGTCATTTCTTCGTTGAACGGATACGTCCAAGATCCTTTGAAGTACACTGCATTCATCAAATACATGACAAGATCACTATCCAGGGGTGCGTCAACCATCTTCTCAATTTTACCGTTCGTCGAAGCCTTCACCCAGGCATTTATACGGGCTGCAGATTTCGAGTCGCTGATATCGATTTCTTCTGCATCCGCTGAAAAATAGTCATGGATGACACTTTTGAAAGCGTCTTGAAGCGTGTAAGTATCATTCATCCATAGGGAATTTGCTGTTTTCAGCGTCAACTCTTCGTCTGAACGCTGAAGATAATCCAGCAACGATGCATTCGCACGATTAATGGCTTCTTCATCCATGCCTTTTAATTGTACCGCTTCCAGAATTTCGTCCCTTGTCTCTCCATTCGCCCCATTTTGAAGCATGGACAATGCCATCAAGAGACTGACTGGAGATACGAAAACATTGCCGTCTTCATCTGGTTTTACCATGGTTACCAGCTGCTTACCGAGCTCGTTAGCCGGGTCACTCAGTTTCAAAAAGTCGTCTTCATCAAAACTTACAGCTGCTTTGTCTGGCTTCGATTCTTCTTTTTTCACGGGGGCATGGACCGTTCCGCACGCGGATAAGACAACCGCAGCCCCGACCGCCACCGCAAGTACAGCTTTTTTGTACATAGTCTCATCTCCTTTACTAGATGAGTCGGTTTTGAAGCAGGATAGTTACACGTTTTCGTCAAATGGCCAAGATGGCAGCATGTTGCTGAGGGGCTTGTCCTGCCGATATCCAAGCACATACTCCGCTTGCATAATCGTATGGATTTCCCGTGTTCCTTCATAGATCACCGGAGCTTTCGAATTGCGCAAGAACCGCGCTACGGGGTAATCGTCCGAATACCCATAGGCTCCATGGATTTGGAAAGCATCGTCCGCAGCTTGATTGGCAAAATCGCACGCTTGCCACTTAGCCAGCGACGTTTCACGTGTATTTCGCTGCCCTGTGTTTTTCATCTCCCCGGCCCGATAGACGAGCAAACGGCTCATTTGATAACCTGCTTCCATCCGTGCAATCATTTGCTGAACGAGCTGATGCTGTCCAATCGGCTTTCCGAATGTACTGCGTTCTTCACAATACGCAACACTCGCTTCCATACAGGCTTGAATTAAACCTACCGCACCTGCAGCAACTGTGAAACGACCGTTATCGAGTGCAGACATGGCGATTTTGAACCCTTCTCCCTCTTCTCCAAGCAAGTTCGCAACTGGTACGCGGATGTCTTCAAAAAACAGTTCGCCCGTATTCCCGGCTTTGATGCCGTATTTGTTTTTGATGGCTCTGGATGAAAAACCGGGCATCGTCCGTTCCACGATGAACGCAGATATTCCGTGATGTTTTTTCGATTTATCCGTATAGGCAAAGACGAGAAAATGATCGGCACTGTCGCATAATGAGATCCAAGTTTTCTGACCGTTCAATACATAATACTCTCCATTACGAATAGCAGTAGATCCCATTGCTGCAACGTCTGATCCCGCACCGGGCTCCGTCAGACCAAACGCACCGACTTTCTCCCCCTTAGCTTGGGGAATCAAATACTTCTGCTTCTGTTCTTCCGTTCCCCACTGCAGAAGCGTTAACGAATTCAGACCCGTATGAACCGATACCGCGGTTCGGAACGCGGTATCCCCGCGTTCCAGTTCTTCACACAAAATAGCCAGCGCATTATAGTCCATACCGCTTCCGCCGTACTGTTCGGGAATACACGTCCCCATAAACCCGAGTTCAGCAAGTTCTTTCCAAACTTCAGGATCAAAACCACCCTCCGCATCCCACTTTGCGATATTCGGAAGGATTCGATCATCGACATAACGTCTCACTGTTTTACGCAGCAACTGCTGTTCTTCCGTAAAGTTGAAATCCATTTCTGTCCCTCCTCGAAGTGCTCGGATTAGCGTGCAGCTTCACCTGTATGAATAGTTTCGGTAATGAGGACCCCGCGTTTGCCCATCTCTTCGATATAGAGTTCGCCCGGTACGATCGATTCAGGCGGATAAACGCCGCGTTTCGTAATCGTACCTCCGCCAATCATTTGTGCAACCACCGAAATGGTATTTGCAGTCGCGAGAGCCATTGCGGTTTCATTCATATCCGTATCTTTTGTTACGGTCATGTTGTATTCATAAGTTGCTGGCATGCCGGAAGCTTCACCGCTTACGAGAACGCGGAGCAGGACTGCATCTTTTTTGTCACCCAGCAGCATTTGCGGTGTTAGGTGCGCACGCATGACGTCACGCACACGCAGCGGCTTCCCATCAACTTGGATGGTCGATTCACGTGACAGCAAGCCCAGGTCGACGAGCAATTGGAACTTTTCCGCATGTCCTGGATAGCGCAAAGTCTTGTATTCAAGCGTTTTGACATCCGGAAAGGATTCAATGAGTGTCGATGTGCCGCCTGATGTATGGAAAGCTTCCATGTTGCCGAAATCCTCAAAATAGACGGTTTCAATTTCAGACAGTGATGGCAGTTCTAAAACTTTGCCATCCCGGATTACTCGTGACGAGTCCGTGTAGTGATCAAATACGCCCTCCAATGAAAACACGATGTTGTAGTTAAACGGCGGATCAGGATTGACGGGTACACCGCCAACAAACAAACGGATGGATTCTACATGATCCAACTTATTCGCACCGTAACCTGCGAGAATGTTGATCATCCCAGGCGCCACCCCTAAGTCTGGAATAAGCGTGACTCCGCGCGCTTCGGCTTGTTCTTTCATATTAAGAACAGCATCTGTTGCTCCGCCGATATGTCCGCCGAGATCTACACTATGAACGCCAGCTGCTATCGCCAGTTTGGCAACCGTTTCATTGAATGTATAGAACAAGGCATTGATGACGACGTCGCCGAGTGCAATGACTTCACTCAGCTGTAGTTCATTGCGAGCATCCAGTACTAAAATACTAAGTTTGTCGGACAAAAGTTCATCTGCAAAATTCTCCGCTTTTCGAACGTCTTGATCCGCTAAATAGACAGCTGTGACCTCATCGCTCTTCACCAAGTCCCGAACGGCTTCTTTTCCCATTAACCCTGCACCTAATACGACGACTTTCATCCAATCATCCTCCTTTTAGTTGTTATCGATCTGCGCCCGCTGCAGCTTGCCGCTGAAATCAACGTAAATGCTTTTCCACTCCGTAAAGACGTCAAGCGCCGCAACACCTGAGTCACGGTGACCGTTGCCCGTTCCTTTTGTCCCGCCAAATGGCAAGTGGATTTCTGCACCAGTAGTTCCAGCATTCACATAGACAATCCCTGTATCGAGGTCACGCTGTGCTTGGAAAATCTTGTTGACATCGCGAGAGAATATCGAGCTGGACAAGCCATACACGACACTATTGTTCACTTCAATCGCTTCCTCCAAGCTGCTGATTTCAATCAAGGAAATGACAGGTCCGAAGATTTCTTCTTGTGCGAGACGGCTGTCTGCTGCAACGTTTGTGAAAAGGGTCGGTTCGAAGTAGTGCCCGCCTGTATAATGGCCCTCCGTCAGCGTATTTCCGCCTGCCAGCAGTTTCGCTCCTTCTTCTTTCCCAACGTTCACGTAATAGCTGATTTTCTCGAGTGCTTTTGCATTAATGACCGGACCGATTTTGTTCGATTCGTCTGCCCCGTCGCCAATGGTCAAACCTTTCATCGCTTCCAGCAGCTTTTGCTCAAGTTCCTGCTTTATATGCGTATGCGCGATGACCCTGCTGCATGCAGTGCATCTCTGTCCAGCGGTTCCAAATGCACTCCAGAGGATGCCATCAACTGCGAGGTCAATGTCCGCATCGTCCATGACGATAATTGCGTTTTTGCCCCCCATTTCAAGGGATACCTTTTTCAAGTGGCGCCCGCCCAGCTCTGCGACGCGTCGTCCTGTTTCCGTCGATCCGGTGAATGAAATAACACGGACATCCGGGTTTTCAATCATTGCAGTTCCGACTGTGCCGCCGCTTCCGAATACGACATTCGCCACGCCTTCAGGCAAACCAGCTTCTTCAAATATGAGCGCCATTTCATACGCCATCATCGGTGTTTCAGTAGCCGGCTTCCAAATGAATGTGTTGCCCGCAACAATTGCCGGGAACGATTTCCACGTAGCAATCGCAACCGGGAAGTTCCACGGTGTGATCAATCCGACGACACCGATTGGCGCACGAACGCTCATCGCAAATTTGTTATCAAGTTCAGATGGCACCGTTTCACCGAAGAGACGGCGGCCTTCGCCTGCCATATAATAAGCCATGTCGATGCCTTCTTGAACTTCACCGCGCGCTTCTTCTATGACTTTCCCCATTTCTTTTGTGAGTACTTGGGATAGATGCTCTTTCTTTTCAATCATGATCCGACCGATTTCATATAAGTAATCCGCCCGTTTCGGCGCAGGGACACGCGCCCATTTCTTTTGAGCGGCTTTCGCGGCAGCGACCGCTTCGCTGACGTCATCTGCGGTGGATAACCGTACTTCCGCAAGTGTCTTCCCGTTTGCAGGATTTTTCACTGCTGTATAGTCTGCTCCTGTATCTGTACCCCATTGTCCATTGATGTAATTGTTCAGTTTCATTGCTGCATTCCCCTTTCAAAATAGGTTGATAGATTTGTAAGCCCTTTCTTATTCTATTCGACAGGAGTTAAGTATTTCCTTTCGGTAGATAGTTGTAGATTCTGATTGAGGGGTGCGGTGTGATGTTATGTAAGCAGCCTTAGGGTTATGGGTTATGATCACTTTCTGTGATTTATGAGCGCTTCCCCGGGGTTATAATCACTTTCCTAGATTTATGAGCGCTTCTCCGTGGTTATGATCACTTTCCGCGGTTTATGAGCGCTTCTCCATGGTTATGATCATTTTCCTAGATTTATGAGCGCTTCTCCGTGGTTATGATCACTTTCCGCGGTTTATGAGCGCTTCCCCGGGGTTATGATCACTTTCCGCGGTTTATGAGCTCTTTTCCATGGTTATGATCACTTCCCGCCAGTTATGAGCGCTCTCCCCAGTCCTATTAATTGGTCGCGTGATAGTGTTAGGTGAAAGCATGGCATTCCTTTCGCGGGATAGAGATGAGCCTGCTTAATTGAATTAATTCCAAACAAAAAGCCTTCTATTGGAAATTCCATCCCAATAGAAGGCTTTTGATTATGCATTGTCGCTATTCAGCTGTGTTTGAGCCTGCTTTTCCGCTGGCTTCAGCGGGTTAGCTTGATCTTTAAACTTCGGCGGCATCACACGTTTCATGAAGAACGTTAATACAAGTGCGACACCTGCAATAACTGTTGAGATGAAGAACGCATGGTTAATACCGTCGAGCTGAGCTTGCTGGGCTACTTGCACTTTGAAGTCAGCCATTCCAGCTGCATCTGTAGGCAGACTGCCTGACTTCGCTGCATCCGCTGCAATATCAGCACCTGCTGATTCCGCGCGTTTTGTCATAAGTGTCAATAGAATCGCGGAACCAATTGCACCGGAGACTTGCTGAACTGTACTGTTCATAGCCGTACCGTGCGGGTTCGATACCATCGGCAGCTGATTCATACCGTTTGTCATAATCGGCATTGTCACCATGGATAATCCGAACATCCGCGCACTGTATATAAACATCAGTTCGTAATAGCCTGTATCCATCGTAAGTTGGCTCAGCATATACGTTGTCAGCATTGTAATCGCTAGCCCTGTAATTGCAAGCGCTTTGGGTCCGTATTTATCGAACAGCTTTCCTGTAATCGGAGACATAATTCCCATCAAAACCGCACCTGGCAGCATCAGTAATCCAGAGTCTAAAGGTGAAATGTGACGTACGCTTTGAACGTAAAGCGGTGTCAGAATCATACCAGAGAACATAGCAACCGATACGACGACCGAAATGACTGACGAGAGCGCAAACATCGGATACTTGTAGATTTTGAAATCGAGCATCGGATCTTTTTTTCTAAGCTGTCTAGTCACGAATAGTAGAAGACCGATGGCACCAATAATGATCGTTCCGTACACTTCAATCGCTGACCAGCCTTTACTTCCCGCTGAACTGAATCCGTAAAGCAGTCCGCCGAATCCAATACTTGAAAGTACGATAGAAAAGACATCGACTTTGACTGGTTTATTCGGTGTAATATTGTGCAGTTTGAAATAAGCATAGACCATCGTGAATAGTGCAATCGGCAACACGATGATGAATAATGCACGCCATGAATAGTGTTCCACGACGAAACCTGAAAGTGTTGGTCCTATCGCCGGAGCCGTAAACATGACAAGTCCGAAGTAACCAAGTGCCTGCCCGCGTTTTTCAATAGGAAACGCAACGAGCATGACGTTCATTAAAAGTGGCATTAGAAGTGCTGCACCGGAAGCTTGAATCATTCGTGCTGCAACTAATAATGAGAAGTTCGGCGTGACAATCGCCAAAAGAGTTCCTAATGAGAACAACGTCATCGCTGTTAAAAATAGGTGTCGGTTTTTAAATTTAAGAATGAAAAAAGCGCTGGCCGGCATCATTATACCGCCGACAAGCATGTAGCCCGTCGTTAACCATTGCACCTGCGAAGGGGTGATCTTAAATTCGTCCATGATTGTCGGGAGTGCAATGTTGAGCAATGTATTGTTCAAGATCGCGACAAATGCCCCGATGAATAGTATCGCAATAATGCCGTATGGCGGCTTATCATGCATTTTCTTAACTTGTTCAGTAGTGTCCATCCAGCAATTCCTCCATTTTCTAGTTAGTTCGAAGTTCGAAAAACATCATGAAGAACATTTTATACTCACAGTCCAAATAAATCAACAAAAAAATTCCGGAGAATTAATTACATTGATAAATAAGGGTTTTGGGAGTAGACTACCAGTATACTCTTAAAACAAAAAGGTGATGTAATGAACGAGCGCAAAATGAAAGTGATTCTAGCTGCTCAAAAAGTTTTTCAAGATAAAGGGATTATTGCAACTTCCGTACAAGATATTTTAACAGCAGCAGGAATTTCAAAAGGTACATTTTACAATTATTTCACTTCAAAGAATGAATGCCTATTGGCCATTCTTGAAATGGCCAATGAAGAATCAATCACGAGAAGACGCAAGTTACTTCTAGGACAAGATCGAACCGACAAAACAATTTTTGCGATGCAAATTGTAACTCGCGCACATGTTGACCGGGAACGTAATTTACTTCCTATCTATGAAGCGGTTTTCTTCTCTAATGATAAAGAGATGCGATCTTTCGTAAAAAAACAATACCTCTCCGAAATCTCCTGGTTATCCGGACGGTTACTCGAAGTGTATGGTCCAGAGTCTGAACCCTATAATGCGGATGGAGCTGTGATGCTCGTTGGTATGATGCAGCATATCCATCATTTCGTGAAAATCGGCGGAAGAGAAAAGAATTCATTCAATTATGAGCAGCTTGTTCCATTCGCAATTCGGCGGCTTGACGATCTAATGGCGGGGATGACAGCCAGCGGAGATAAACTGCTGGGTAAAGCATTGCTAGACAAGTTGACATACACAGATAACGAAAATACTAAAGAAGTTCTCATGAAAGAACTCCGTAACTTCCTTTCTTGTTTCGAAAAAGATCGGGAAGAAAAAGGAATCGAATATGTAACATTTCTTTTAGAAGAGCTTGTCACAGGAAATAGCGGGCCGACGATTTTGGAATCCGTTACGGCTTCGTTTCAAGAACACTTTTCATCTACAATGTATGCCGACGATATCTCGAAGTTGTGCTGTCAAATTAAAGTAGTGAAAGAGCTGCGGGAAAAAGGAACTTGCACTGCGAATTAATGAAACCTTCCTCCTGGCCGCAACGTATAACTGAGTAACAAATTTAAACTCGGAGGTACTGACAATGAATAATCACGAAATTGACTATAAAATTCACGGCGATGACATGCAGTTTGTTGAAGTTGAACTGGATCCCCAGGAAACGGTCGTAGCTGAAGCTGGCGCCCTCATGATGATGGAAGATCACATTGAAATGGAAACCATCTTTGGCGATGGATCAGGCAGTGGCGGCGGCTTGTTTGGAAAGATTATGGGTGCCGGCAAACGGGTGCTGACTGGAGAAAGTTTGTTCATGACGACTTTCACTAATACTGGATCCGGCAAACGTCATGTCTCATTCGCCTCCCCTTATCCAGGAAAAATCATTCCTATGGATTTAAGTGAACATAGCGGCAAAATCATTTGTCAGAAGGATGCATTTTTAGCAGCAGCTAAAGGTGTATCTGTCGGAATTGAGTTTCAGCGCAAGCTCGGTACTGGATTCTTCGGCGGCGAAGGGTTCATTATGCAGAAGCTGGAAGGTGACGGTCTGGCATTTGTGCATGCTGGCGGGACCATCATTGAAAAGAAACTGCAGCCCGGGGAATCATTACGTGTAGATACTGGATGCTTAGTTGCAATGACGCACGACATTGACTATTCGATTGAAACTGTAAAAGGTGTGAAAACTGCACTTTTCGGTGGCGAGGGACTATTCTTTGCAACATTGCGCGGACCTGGAACTGTATGGATTCAATCCCTTCCGTTCTCACGTCTTGCAAGCCGGGTATTTGCTTCCGCACCTCAAATGCCAGGGAGCAGTTCTAAAGGCGAAGGCAGCGTTGCAGGTGGATTATTCGATTTGTTAGGCGGAAAATAATTTTTAAATGAATACGAAAAGCTGCCCGCTTCTGCGGACAGCTTTTTTGGTTGTTTATTGGGTGCGCAATTGCGTTGCGCTTGGAGTTTATGAGCACGTTTCATGTTTTATGAGCTTTTTTCATGAGTTATGATCACATTTCTGGACTTATGATCATTTTTCAAAATTTATGAGCGCTATCCCAGATTTTATGAGCATATTCCTATGTTTATGAGCTATTTTCACGAGTTATGAGCGCTTCCAGAAGTTTATGAGCTTTATCCTTCCTCACATCCATCTAGCAGTGACTCCCGTCCTCGCAAAAAATAGCCAAGCACTTAGTGCCCTTAACCAATCAAATCTTTTCCGCTCTTCACTTTGTCTATACGATGACTCCATCGCTAAAAGATTACTTTACAGCGCTTTGCTTTCTTTTTTCCAATGTTTCCTTCACGCCGCTTGGTCCATTCAACAACAGCCAAATATAGCGAGATTCCTCTTTACTGCCCGGTTCAAGACGCTCGTGGCGCGGGTATTCAATCGTTTGGGCACGGAACGCCATCAAATGCATGACGTTGCCGTTTGCTGCAGATGCTTTCTTCAGCATATCCGCCTCTTCCTCGGACTCGCCGCCAGATGCTTCGTTTTCGAGCTTCCAATCCAAGTAACAATACGTGGCGTCGTTTTCCGATCCGCGTTCGTAACGAACTAATAACTCTCCTGCTTCGTTGAAACGTCCTGCATGAATCAGCGAAGCCATCGCTTCATAGCGCGCCCCTTGGTTATCGGTCGTATTCATGCGAACGAGATCCAAGAACACTTCGGCAGCTTCGTTGAACTCCCCGTGCATGAACAAATGAGTGCCATATGAAAATGCGGCACGCATGAACGGCCGATTCGGAATGTTTTGCCACGGGTTCTCGCCCGCTTCGAAACGCTTACTCGCCTCCCGAATCGCCCGCTCATAAAGCCCGCTTGCCTTCTCTACATCTTCTTCCGTTTCTGCTTTCAGCAATAACCCGTCAGACAAGTCAGGAACAATGGACAATGCCGAATCTGCCAGCTTCCGGCGCGTTTCTTCGTCTTCTGCGCCAAACGCTTCATATGCAAGCCGCTGTGCACGCCCTTCATCTACCCCCGGACGGCGCTCTGGTTCGACAACACCTGAAGTCGTCATCGCCGTTTCCCATAACTCCGATTCTGTCGGTCTTGGGTCTGTACCAATTTCGTAAATTGCAGCGGCTGCAGCGTCTCCGTCTGCCATCATTGCATCGTATAACTCTCTCAATTCTTTCGCGAAGCGTTCAACCTCTTCCGTATCCTCTGCCGGTTCAATCGCAGTCCCGTCTTTCACAAGTGATAACGACTGTCCGACTTGAAGTGATGCCTGTACAAACGCAGACCCATCGAGTTCAGCATCATCCGTTACTTCCGTATTCAAAAAGTAAGCAACCGCTAATTTCTGAAGCATTTCTCTGACATCTGCAGGCTCATCTGCTTCTGCAAGTTTTTCGTCAAGCTGCTTCAAGGCAGTTAACTGTGCCGGCGCCAGCACATCTTCAATCATTTCATTCATAGAAGCCATGCTGCGTTTTACGAGCAGCTCATAGATTTCAAGCGTATGTTTGCGGATGAACTCCTCAGGCGTTTGATCGGATGATTTCTCCCATAATTCAAGCAAGGATTTTTTCGTCTGTTTGCTCCATTTCGCTAAAAACAGCATAGATGAAACCGGTGCTACTGCATTATCACCGCGGCGCGTATCCGGCAGAACAACGCCAAACAGCAACGTACCTTCATCTGCAGGCATTCCCTCTATGCGCGCAAGTTCAATAACATCGCCCGTCAATAGCTTTGTAATCTCCAGCGTATTTGGCTTTGCCGCTGTAATTTCACCCAGCAGCATAAATGGCTCTTCCCATTTCTTTAAAACATCCTGCACCGTGCCGCGGGCCGCAGCGATTTCTTGCTTGCGGATGTACTCTTTCCATTGTGAATTGTCTTCTACGAATAAATAAAATTCAGAGGCTGCTTCTTCAATATGCGCCGGTTCCCAGCTGCCACGAAGTTTTTCAGCCCACTGACGCATGAGAAGCATCATGGATTCGCGCTTGTCTTCCGTTGGATATGTATCGAAAAATTGACTTAGTATACGGTCAAGCTCTTCATTGACGACAGCACTGAGCAGATCATCGCCAACTTTCCCGCAGCATTTTTTATATTTTTTACCGCTGCCGCATGGGCATGGTTCGTTTCGTCCCGTCATGTTCAAATCCCCCCGACTAGTTAAGGAGGCTGTTAGTCAGCCTCCGATATAACTCATGTTAATCTTTTTGTTTTTGCGATTTTTCACCGTTTGTTCTGTACGTTCATCTGAATAACGGTCTGCACGATTTTCCCATACTCCCGTTACTGCTGCAGCAAGTTCTTCGTCTGTCGCCCCATCACGAATGAGCGCGCGGACATCGAATCCTTCTGACGCAAACAAACACGTAAATAACTTCCCTTCGGATGAAAGACGAGCACGTGTGCACGTTGAACAGAATGACTCAGATACCGATGTGATGAAACCAACCTCGGCTCCGTTGTCCTTATACCGCCAGCGCTTCGCCACTTCGCCATAATACTCTTCTTCCACCGGATCAAGTTCATGAACACCTTGCAGCCGTTCCAAAATCTCCTTCTTCGTCACAACCTTCTCAAAGCTCCAGCCATTGTCATTACCGACATCCATGAATTCAATGAATCGCAACGTGATGCCGCGCTCTTTGAAGTATTGGGCCATGGGCAGAATTTCTTGCTCATTCGTTCCTTTTTTCACGACCATGTTCATTTTTATCGTAAACCCTAACGCGTGAGCCTTATCGATATTTTTAAGTATGACTTCAGGCTTGACTCCGCGGCCGTTCATCTCTCCGAATAATACCGGGTCCAGTGCATCCAGACTAATATTCAACCTGCGTAAGCCTGCGTCATATAATGGCTTTGCATATTGACCGAGCAGCACGGCGTTTGTCGTAAGCCCGATATCTTCAATTCCTTCAATTTGCATCAGTTTCTCTACAAGTTCAGGGAGTCCTCTTCTCATAAGCGGTTCACCGCCTGTTAGCCGCAACTTCTTCACGCCAAGCTTCGCAAAAAGGTGCGCCAGACGTTCAATTTCTTCAAATGACAACAACTCATTTTTGGGAAGGAATACATAATCGTCTCCAAAAATCTCTTTCGGCATGCAATAGGAGCATCTGAAGTTACAGCGGTCTGTCACGGATATTCTCAAGTCCCGAATCGGACGGCCAAACTTATCTGTTATTGGCTCCATGCTGTCATCTCCCTTCTAGTTGTTCAGGCCTGTTTACATTATTAAAAAGTGATGGCTTCATCCCCAATAATGCTTGTCCATCCACCCAATGTTGAATGAGCGGCCGGACACTTCGGTTCCCCATCTCGAGCGATGAGCGGATCAGCGGTTCCGCCCCCTTGCTCCAAATGGAGAGCAGCGGATGACACTTTCCGTCTTCTTCGATCGCAACGGACAGGTTGCCCGCCCGGTGGTTCATTAATTCCCGGATAATCGAGTCATCTGCAAACGGAACATCACACGGCAGCACCGCATACCAGTCGCTTTGAATGGTATTCATTCCTGTTAAAATCCCTGCTAGAGGGCCTTGCCCCGCAAACTCTTGCAGATCCGTGGTGACATGCAGTGTGCCAGGAAAGCGGGCAGCGTCTTCAGGTCTGGCGACGACTGCAATTTCGGTACAATGAGGCGTTAATGCAGCGATTGCATACTCGTAAAAGCATTTTCCATTGTACGTTGCGAATGCCTTAGGCGACCCAAACCGTCTCGACTGACCTCCTGCTAATACGATACCAATCACGACCTCACCCTCCACTGACAGGTGGAATGAACGCACACTCATCACCTGATTGAATGACGTCTTCAGGAAGAGCATATTCTTCATTCACCGCCACTTGTATATCATCTTTACCAAAGCCAGGATAAGTCTCTTCCGCCCAGTCTAACAGCTGTTGCACAGTCATCTGTTCACGGTCCAGCGTTTCTTGGCCTTTACCGGCAAGCTCTCTTAGTCTTGCAAAATATTGAACGCGAATCATACAGAATCCACTCCTTTGTCAGGATATTTCTTTTGGGCGCCCAGCCATTCTTCTCCGTCTTCCCAAATCTCTTTTTTCCAGATGGGAACAACTTCTTTAATACGCTCAATTGCGTATTCATTCGCTTCGTAAGCTGCTTTTCGATGCGGAGATGAAACCGCGATCACGACTGCAATATCAGATATGTGCAATTCACCGATACGATGTGCAATCGCAACTTTGACCCCCGGCCATTTCGCTTCCATTTCCGCACCGATTTCCGCGAGCTTTTTTTCCGCCATTGGTACGTATGCTTCATACGCTAAATAGACGGTTCGTACGCCGTGCGTCCATTCCCGAACGTGACCCGTAAACACTGTGACCGCGCCGGCGCCCGCATGGAGCACATAATCCGAATATACTTGCGCTTCAATCGGTGCTTCCACCACTTCAAATGGTTTCATAATGTCCCTCCCTATTCAACCAATCTGCAAACCAGCTATCGAGCTGCACCGCATCGCTTCGTTCTCTGATAACTGGATAATCACTAGAGTCGACTTCCCCAATGATCAGCTGAATTCCTTCAAGTTCTTGCAACGGACCCCAGTCTTCATCCTTTCGAATGAGGACAACCTTTTCCCCGCGTTCCTCTTTATAGCCCTCAATCAGCAGCACATCTGGTGAATCGTATGTAACTAGCGCTTTTAATGCTTCAAACGAAGGCTCATTGTTCAATAAAAGCTGGGCACTGCCGCCGCCAGCAACGAGAGTCACATCTGCGCCTTTGTCGAAAAAACGGCTGGTATCCGTGCTTGCTGAAGGAAGCTCAATCTGTCCCCCGTGGCCATGGTGCTTCAGCACAGCAACCGTCAGTCCTTTCGCTTTCACATAACCGATCCAGCGTTCCAGCAGCGTCGTCTTTCCGCTGTTTTTATAGCCAACAATATGGAGCGTCTTCAAAGGACCCAATCCTCTGCACCTTGTTCCGCGCCAATCAGCAATAAATCCACTTCATCCCCTGTAGAATACCCTCTTGTACCGCTTGGTAACACAATTAGACAGTTTCCTCGGGCAATCGATGATACTGCATTGGATTTATTGAATCCTGCTGGAGCTGCGGTTACACCGTTACCAGTCATTTGCCACACCGCACGGATGAATCGAGTGAATGGGTTCGGTTTTGTGAAATCCTCTGCTAATTTGGCTTTTAAATAAGGCAGATATGGTGCCGTGCATCCCATCAGTGACAGCAAGGCAGGACGTGCGAACAATTCAAATCCTGTAAAACAAGCTGATGGATTGCCCGAAAGTCCGAATAAGAACTTGTCTCCCAGGACTGCAACCGTCGTCACACTTCCCGGACGCATGGCAACTTTGTTGAATAACACTTTTGCACCTAACCGTTCATAGATGGCAGGCAAATGATCGAAATCTCCTACTGAAACGCCGCCTGTTGTAATGAGTGCATCCGTTTCTTGCAGCGCACGCTCAATCACTTCTGTGCACGCATCCAAGTCGTCTGAAGAAGTGCCATATGATTTGTATGGTACGCCCAGTCGCTTTAGCTGCGCTTTCACCATTGGGCCATTGGAGTTTCTGATTTTACCCGGCACCAAGTCATCCGACACGTCCAATAATTCCGTTCCCGTAGATAAGACCCCGACGACCGGCTGCCGATAAACCACTGCATCTGCATATCCAAAAGTCGCAAGCAATGCAATCGTTCCTGCATGAATAAGAGTACCGCTCGGAATCAGCATCTCGCCTTTAGAAGCATCTTCTCCTGCGTAAGAGATATTGTCCCCGGTTTCAAATGGTTTTCTAATCGTAAATCCTTCTTCAGTTTCAACTGTCTGTTCAAACATCACAACAGCATCTGCACTTTCAGGGATTTGAGCGCCTGTCATGATTCGATACGCTTCATGCGGTCCGACTGGCAGCCCGCCTACGTAGCCCGCACCAATTTCTCCGATGACTTTAAACGGAACACGGTTATCACCTGATGCTCCTTTGCTGTCTATTGCCCGGATCGCAAATCCATCATACGGTGACCGGTCAAATGGCGGGACATTGTGCCGGGCAACAATTGGTTCAGCTAAAATACGGCCCATAGACTGTTCCAATGAAATCGATTCGGTTCCTAACCGTTGAACGTGTCCAATTACTTGCGCTACTGCTTCAGCAACCGGGATCGGCTTTCTTATTTCCACCAAAAGCACCTGCTTTCTTCTGTTATACTAAGTGTATCAGAGTTGAAAGGAATGATTCGAATGTCTGAACTCACTCATTTTAATGACCAAGGACGCGCACGCATGGTCGACGTATCCGACAAATCCATTACATCCCGAACTGCTGTTGCGAGCACGTCCATCCTGGTCAACGAAACGATTTACAATCAAATTAAAGACGGTAAAAATAAAAAAGGGGATGTCTTCGCGGTCGCACAAGTCGCAGGAATCATGGCTGCTAAAAATACGGCGACCATCATCCCTATGTGTCACCCCCTGCCTTTAACGGGTGTCGACATCCGATTTGAATGGAATATCGATGAATCTGTAAAGCATTATGAAGTACTCATTCGCGCAGAAGTGAAAACAACAGGACTCACCGGCGTTGAAATGGAAGCACTCACAGCCGCATCAGCGACTGCCTTAACCGTGTATGATATGTGTAAAGCAGCTGGTAAAGAGATGGTCATCGGCCCTACGATGCTGCAATCTAAAACGGGCGGAAAAAACGGGGACTATACAAGGACGGAGGCGTAACCCGCGTCCGTTTTTTGTATATCCCTCACAAATGCTTCGTCAGCTCATAGTGAATGTGCAGCAATTCCGGCATTACAAGGCGATCCATCGCAAGTGCAACTGCCTTTACGGATCCTGGCAGCGCAAAAAGAACTTTCTCTCCGACAGCTCCGGCAGCTGCACGGCTTAACAGTGCTTTCGATCCGACATCCTCTGCGTAGCTGATATAACGGAACAACTCTCCGAAACCCGTTAATTCTTTTGTAAAAAACGGACGGATTGTTTCAATTGTCACATCCCGATAGCTGATCCCTGTTCCGCCAGTGATGATAATCGCATTCGCATCCTTCTTGCCAATCCATGATTCCACCGCTTTTAAAATTGCGTTTTTATCATCCGGACAAATGATCCGGGCAATGACTTCATGTCCAGCCTCTTCCACTTTTTCTCTGATCAATCTTCCGCTATTGTCGTCTTCTTCCGTACGTGTATCGCTTACTGTTAATACACACACATTCAACTTCCTTTTCATTTCTGAGTTTCCTTTATGCACAGTACGTCCCCCCCTTATCCGAACAGCTGGTGATAAATTTTGCGCCCTTTCTTAATATCTTTCAGTCCATGAATGAGCATTCTTCCATTTGAGAACCCCACACACCGATACCCTTCTGCGTAAAACTCCACAAAAAACGGAGTATGCTTTTCCACTGTCCCGAGACGTTCCGCAACCCGAAAGACATCTTCTCCAGTCAACTTGCGCTCTGCAGCCGGGATGATTTGAACCGTTTCCCGGCCGCATAATACGGCGTAGTTCGTGCCTGACTCGGAATTCAAGGAAGGGTATGCAGGACTGCTTCCGCACGTTTCACACGTTTCCTTCTTCAAACGTGTAATACCAGCTTCCACTTGCGTATTATGCCAAATGTCTGTGTGCAGCAATTTTGTACGCATCGCGTCTTCATTCCCTGTTAACCATTTTAACGCTTCTGTACTTTGGTGCGCAGCTGTAAGTTGAACAGCTGGTGCAATGATGCCAGCAGTATCACAGGTTTCATTGACAGAAGGAAGTGCGGGCAGCAAGCATCTGAAACAAGGTGTTTTTCCCGGGATGAACGGAAATACGCTGCTGGAACTTCCGACACACGCTCCATACACCCATGGAATCCCCTGTTTCCATGCGAAATCATTTAATAATAATCTGGCTTCAAAGTTATCTGTGGCATCAAGTAACATATCCGCGTCCTGCGCATAGTGCTCCAAAAGCTGTCCATCAACATGGTCAAGCAGCGGTACGATGATTACATCACTGCGGATTGCTCGCAATCTTGCTTCTGCAGCAATCACTTTCGGCATTCCTTGAACCGCGTCCTGCTCTGTGAACAGTTGCTGCCTTTGCAGATTCGAAGGCTCTACATAATCCCGGTCCGCTATCGTCAGTTTCTGAATACCTGCACGCACAAGAGTCTCAGCAATCGCAGATCCAAGCGCCCCGCATCCGAGGACAAACGCATGAGAAGATTCCAATTTCCGCTGTCCTTTTTCTCCAATTGGATTGAACAAAACTTGTCTAGAGTATCGCTGTTCCAAATTAGGCACCTTCATTTCGCGTAAAGTAAGCAGAGGACCGCCAGTCAAATTGACTGGCCGTCCCCGTGTTTAAGCTCTAGTTATATCGTTGAATGTTCCTACGTAACGGGTTACGTCGCCGTCATTATTTTTAATAGCATTGATGGTCAGCAGTTCCAAGTATTCAGAACCATCTCTACGCTTGTTCCATATTTCCCCTTGCCAAAATCCTTCGTTCCCAATGACACTCCACATAGTTGTATAGAATTCTTTAGACTGCCTGCCGGAGCTGAGTACATTTGGATTTTCTCCAATGACGTCGTCGGCCGGGTAACCTGTCAATCGGGTAAAGGCGGGATTGACCGATAAGATTTTTCCGGATGCGTCTGTGACCATAATTCCAGAACCTGTCGAGTCAAATACTTCTTTTGCGGTAGACAGACGATCCATGTAATAGAGCCAGATAACAAGAACCAGGCTGACGAGTGCAAATTGAGCAAACGCCATGAATCCAATTGAGTAAGACCCTGTCAACGAGTGTACCGCAGATAAGAGCAAAGGCGGGAAGAATCCGCCGAGACCGCCCATCATGGAGACAATCCCGTTTGCTGTTCCTGCTTGTTTACTGAAGTAAAACGGAACGAGTTTGAAAATAACACCGTTTCCGATACCAGCTGTTAAAGCAATAAGCATGATTCCGATTGTATAAAGCAAGATGGAGGGTGAGAATGCCAGTAATACTGCTGCAAATGTCAGCCCTGCAAAGACACCCATCAATAAGAATAACGGTTGGAACCGGTCCGCGAGCCACCCGCCCACTGGTCGGAATAGCGTTGCTACAATGATGAAGCCGGCAGTTCGCATTCCTGCATCGACTTTTTCCAATTCGAAATAATCGACTAGGAAGTTCGGCAAAAAGATCGTGAAGGCAACAAATGAGCCAAAAGTGATGAAGTAAAACAGTGAGAAGAACCACAGTTTTTCATTTTTATAAACGCCTTTGATTTGTCCGATCATCGATGTTTTCACTTTAGGTTCTTTGCGATCGCCAAGTACAAAGTTCAATGCCGCGAACGCAAGCAGGAGAATCAGATAGAATTTAACCGTGGCACTCCATCCGAATTGAACCGCCAAGACAGGTGCTGCGAACGTTGTAACGGCTGTACCGACGTTCCCCATTCCATAGATTCCGTTGATTAACCCATGTTTTTCTTTTGGATAGTACTTCGGCAATGAAGTTACTCCGACAGAGAACACAGCTCCACCGATACCGAGAAACGTTCCGCCAATTATCAAATCCGCAAAAGATGATGCGGAGCTTATGTAAAATACTGGAAATAGTAATAAAATGAAACTCACTGCAAAGATGATCCTCGCTCCAAAAACGTTTGCATAATAGCCAAGCGGTATACGCAAGATGGATCCGAGAACGACTGGAACTGCAGTGACGATCGCAACACGTGACGCCGGAATCGCAACGTCTTCACGAATGAATGGAAGCAGTGACGAAATGAGCACCCACACCATGAAACCTACGACTAAGTTTGCCGTTTGCAGCGGCAGTTGCACTTTTTTAATCATCCAAATCAGTCCATTTCTATAGGGAATGAAAGGCTAGTGTAAATCAGATATTTCTTCTTTCACTTACAAAATGGGTGTATATAACTTTTCGAATAACGCATCTTGCTGCTCAATTCGCAGCATCGACTCCACCATCGGAAAAACAATTGACTCTTCCTTGATGAAATGCACTGTAATTGCTTCATACGCTTCTCCCGCGTCTCTCGCAACAGCCTCCAGGTCTTTCAGTGACAAGTCCTCCAGGCTGCCCCGCGTGTGATGAAGGAAATGTCCGATATAGGCATCGAGTTCTTCGTGCTCTTCTTCGACTGCCTTGACCGGGCCCTGATCGCCCCCGATGTATTGTGCAAGCTCAGGAAACAAAATGTCTTCTTCTTTCTCCGTATGATTTTTGAACGGCTCGATAAACTCAATAAGGGCTTTTCGCAATGAACCGATTGCTTCGCGCGCTTCTTCCAGTGAGTAAATGTTCCGCTCGAATCCAAGTACAATGGGATGCCAATTATCCATTAAATACGTCAAGTACTGATGCTCGTTCTCCAATACCTGCAACGCAGGCAAATCGAATTTGAATCGCTTAGTTTCCATGACGAAGCCTCCGTTTCAACGACACCAGATTTAAAAATTCAAGAACTTTTTCTTTAGCGCGTATTCGACCAGCTCTGGTTTACTTTTCAAGTTCAACTTCTCCATCAACTTCGCTTTGTGCGCTTCTACTGTTTTAACAGAGATATAGAGCTTTTCAGCAATTTCTTTATTGCCGTACCCTTTCGCAACCAGCGGCAGCACTTCAATTTCACGCTTAGATAGAATTTTAAATGGATCCGTTTCTACTTGTTCGCCATCTTTTTTCACAAACTCTCGAACTAGCGAAGTTGCCATAGACGGTTGAATGTACGTGCCTCCGTCATACACCGTACGAATCGCTGCAAATAGTTCCTCATCAGGCGAGTTTTTCAAGACGTATCCGGAAGCACCGTTTTTCAATACATGAAACAAGTATTCTTCATCATCATACATTGTTAAAATCACAATTTTTGTATCCGGGAAGTCTTCGTTAATCTTCCCAGTGGCGATTAAACCGCTTTCTCCAGGGGGCATGCTTAGATCCATCAGCAAGACATCCGGTTTATGTTTAGCGACTAAATCATATGCCTCTAAACCATCTGCCGCTGTTGCTACAACTTCCATGTCCCGCTGGAAATTCAATATGTGCATGAATCCGCTTCTTACCACTGCATGATCATCCGCGATGATTATTTTCAACTTCCGTCTCCTCCTTCATTAGAGGCACGGTGAGTAAAATTGTCGTTCCGTTTCCAATGCCTGTTTGAACAGTTAACGCAGCATCTACCAGCTCCGCCCGTTCCTGCATCCCGAATAATCCAAGCCCTGTACCTTTGTACGTTGGAGCATTCAAGTTAAAGCCCACTCCGTTGTCTCGTATTGTAAGTGTTAACTTATCTGAAGCCAGTAAAAGCTCGACATCGACTTCCTCCACTTCCGCATACTTTAACGCATTGAATACTGCCTCTTGACATACTCGGTAGACAACGGTTTCAATTTCGCCCTCGAAACGCCGGGACTGCATGTTACTCGTAAAGCGGACCAGAAGTCCATAATTTTTTTCCGTCCATTTAAAGTGTGTGCGAAAGGCTGCTTCTAATCCTAAATCATCCAATGTGGCGGGTCTTAGCTGAACCGATAAATGACGGATGTCATCGAGCAGACGCATAAGTGATCCTTCCGTTTGCCGAACTTTCTTCAATACATCGTCTTCCACGTTCATGTACTTCAAGACACGCAAATCCACTAAAGAACTCAGCATTTCCTGTGCGACACTATCATGGAGCTCCCGGGAGATTCGCTTCCGCTCATCTTCTTGAGCTTTGATCACTCGTTTAACCAGCGTTTTCTGATGCAGCGTTTCTTGCGTTCTGTACTGCTCTGTCAAGTCCCGAAGCATAAACACTCGTATCCCTGTGTCTGGATCGATCATCTGAATACTTCCTGTATAAGGAACTATCCCCCGTCCGACAGTTTCCAAGAACACTTGAAATGATGGGATATTCCGATTTGGATCTGACATATAGCAAGAAATGCATGTCTGCTCTTCTTCCGCACTGGTAAACCCTTTGCACGCCATACAGATTGCATCTGCACTTCCGGCTTTCATAAGCTGAGCGACCTGGGGATCGAGAATTTGTTCAGCGGCTTTATTCATCGAAAGTACTCTTCCATCCAAGCTGAAGAAGAAGATCGCTTCCGTTGAGTTTTCATATAACTGCTCTAAAAGATTACTCATACCACTTTGACTAATTCCATTCAATTCCCGGTCAACTCCTCACTGTAATAAGGTCCGAAAGTGGGTGCAATCAAGGATTGCAGCAATTCAAATTTTTCGAAGGACATACAGTTATTCTTGCGGCACCCTGCCAGCAAGATCCCCTTTACACGATTGTATTTAAACAACGGAATCGCCGCGAAACTTTCCAACTGTTCTGCTGCAATAATAGGGTAGCTGTATAAGTCTTCTTTCGTACAATACTTTTCAGCTTCAGGCGCAAAAATCGGCTTCCCTGTTTTGAAGACAATTCCAGCAACGCCTTTTCCGGACTGCAAAATTATTCTTCGGAACCGCTGGCTCAAGTTGCCTGAGGCATACTCCCAGCGAATCTGGAAGTGACGTTCCTCAGATTGCACAAGTGCCAGTGCGACGAAATCACATTGCATAGCCTGCCGAATCTCTTCGACTTGCTGCTGGTAATCAAATGCTGCTTGGCTTGCCATGAGACTTCCTCCCTCTAATTAGAGAAAGGGCTCACTTCGCCTCTCTCTTCATCAGTTTCTCTTATCCTTTCTGTAAAGGATATAACTTCTGCCTACATAATTCAACGGCACACTCCATACGTGAACGAGTCGTGTGAATGGCCACATTGCAAAAATAAGGAACCCTGTGAGAATATGCAGTTTAAATGCAATTGGAACAGATGCCATGAACTCGGCCTGAGGCTGTAAAATGAGCAGGGACCGGAACCAGATTGAAATCGTTGAGCGGTAGTCGAATCCCGGCGTCATCGTGTTCGTAATCAGTGAACTGTATACCCCTAGAATAACGATTACCAGCAAGAATGTATTGACAATCAAGTCTGAAGCAGATGATAAGTGCCGGACGTTACTATTCGTAAACCGTCTGCTTGTTAAAATAATCATACCTGCAAGTGTTACGACACCGAAAAAACCGCCGCCCCACACTGCACCGATGTGGTACATATGATCACTGACGCCCATTGCGCGCGTCCACTCTTTCGGGATACCGAGCCCCGCTACGTGACCAAGTATCACGGGGAAGATTCCGATATGGAACAGCAGACTCCCAATCATCAGTTGCTTTTTCTCGATGAATTCACTGGACTTCGCCGTCCAGCCAAACTGATCGTGTCTGTAGCGAAAGATATGTCCGACTATGAATACTGCTATACAGAGATAGGGGAAAATCACCCATAAGAATTGACTAGTCATTGGCTGGAACCTCCCGGCGGATACATGCTTTAAATTCCTCTCTCATCCCTTTCACAAGCGGATGATACGGGCTTTCGTATTTTTCTAACGCTTTCATCAAATGATAAGAGCCGTCTTCGAGAACCGCTAACAGCATCGAAAAACTTTGCTGTGCGCGTGGATCTCCTTTCCACTCAGCTGCATAGATGAATTCACACATAAGCGGGAGTGAATCTGAAAGTTCACTATCCGGCATAACGAGACCAAACATTTCATACAGCACTTTTAGACGAGCCAGTGTTTGACCGCGTTCTTTGGAATCACCGTATTTCACATACGTCATGAACAGCGTTGCATCTTTTTGAAAGTCCAGCGTGTACGTATACATCTCTTGGATTTCATCGAGACTGTATGTCTGCATCAGATCCCAATACTCTTTGACATCTTTATAAGATGGATCGGAAGGGTTCAAAGACCCTTCCAATACACTTGGATGAAACGTCATTTTGTCAGGATATGAAAACTGTTTGGCAAAAAACCCAAAGATCTGTTTCTTTTCGTAGAGAAGGTCTAAGTCAATCACGCCAGATCCCCCCATAGAAGTTCTCTTCGTAAATTTCCTTACCTGTCTTTACAGGAGCACCTGGTGATGCAGGTCCGCATCCATCACAACTCCCGTTTGATCCCATTACTGAATAGTTATCGGATTGAATCGCCTCGCCGTATGTTCCCATATCGGTATATCCTGCAGAACCTTGTGAACGGTAAACGTTCATCTGGCCTTCTTTGTGAGAAGTAGGGATGACAAATCGATCTTCGTACTTCGCAATCGCGAGTAATCGATACATCTTCTTGGTAGATGATGCTGTTAATCCGACGCGTTCCAGTTTTGACTCATCAAAGTCTTTTCCGGACGTTTGTGCTCTCATGAAGGAGCGCATCATCGCCATCCGCTGCAAGGATCCTTTAACGGTTTCCGTATCTCCAGCAGTGAGCATATTCGCTAAATATTGAATCGGAATACGCATTTCTTCAATCGCAGGGAAAATCATATCCGGGTTCTGGATGGAATCTTTCCCTTCAAAATAGTTCATGATCGGGCTTAGCGGCGGAACGTACCAAACCATTGGCAATGTACGATATTCAGGGTGTAATGGGAATGCGAGTTTGTATTCAATCGCAAGCTTATACACTGGTGAATTTTGTGCTGCCGTAATCCAGTCTTCCGAAATCCCATCTTTTCGTGCCTGCTCCATCACTTCAGGATCATTCGGATCAAGGAACAAATCACATTGAGCTTTGTATAAGTCTTTCGGATCCGGCGTTGCTGCAGCTTCAAGTACACGGTCTGCATCATACAGCAAGACACCTAGATAACGGATTCTTCCTGTACAAGTCTCAGAACAGACAGTCGGCAATCCGGATTCGATTCTAGGGAAACAGAATGTACATTTCTCAGCTTTGTTCGTTTTCCAGTTAAAGTACACTTTCTTATACGGACAGCCAGTCATGCAATAGCGCCATCCCCGGCATGCTTCCTGGTCCACGAGTACAATTCCGTCTTCATCGCGTTTGTACATCGCACCTGATGGACAAGATGCGACACAGCTTGGATTCAAGCAGTGCTCACACAATCTAGGCAAGTACATCATGAAAGCCTGCTCAAAGTTGAACTTAATCTCTTCTTCGATCTTTACGATATTCGGGTCAGTCGGTCCAGTGATGTGGCCGCCTGCCAATTGGTCTTCCCAGTTCGGTCCCCACTCAAGGTCCATGTAATCGCCTGTTACTACTGACTTAGCACGTGCAACCGGGGTATGTTTACTTTCCGGTGCAGTCGTCAGCTTTTCATAATCGTACGTCCACGGCTCGTAGTAGTCTTTCATCTCAGGCATATCCGGGTTATAGAAAATCTTACCAAGTGCGATTTTGGAGAGCTTGGAGCCCGACTTGAGCTCCAACTTTCCATTTCGCAAGTTCCATCCGCCTTTATAAATCTCTTGGTCTTCCCAGCGTTTTGGATAGCCGATTCCAGGTTTTGTTTCCACGTTGTTGAACCACATGTATTCAGCACCTTCGCGGTTCGTCCATGTCGTTTTGCATGTCACACTGCATGTATGGCAGCCGATGCATTTGTCCAAGTTCATCACCATTGCAATTTGCGCTTTAATCTTCAAGCCAGTTGACCTCCTTCATTTTACGGACAGCTACGTATTCGTCACGCTGATTTCCAATCGGTCCATAATAGTTAAATCCATAACTGAGCTGTGCATAGCCGCCTACCATTTGAGTAGGTTTCATATGAATACGAGTTGGTGCGTTGTGACTGCCTCCGCGTTCTTCCGTAATTTCTGAACCAGGAACTTGAATGTGTTTGTCTTGTGCATGGTACATGTACATCGTGCCTTTAGGAATCCGGTGACTGACTACAGCACGTGCAGTTACGACACCATTCCGGTTATACACTTCAAGCCAAGCATTATCATCAATATCATGTGCTATCGCATCTACATCGGAGATCCATACAGTCGGTCCTCCGCGGAACAGCGTCAGCATGTGCTGGTTGTCCTGATACGTCGAGTGAATGTTCCACTTTCCGTGCGGTGTCAAATAGCGCAAGACTAGTGAATCTTCTGTTCCTGCAACCGGACGGTCATGCGGTCCGAGTACTAGCGGCGGCAACGTCGGTTTATAGACCGGCAGCGCTTCTCCAAAGTCTAAGAACAATTCATGGTCTAAATAGAAATGCTGACGCCCTGTCAGTGTTCTGAACGGCACCTTGCGTTCAATATTCGTTGTAAATGGTGAATATCTGCGGCCTAGTTTGTTAGATCCGCTGAAGACTGGCGTCGGGATGACCTCACGCGGCTGGGCTGTGATGCTCGCGAATGTGAAGCGTTCTGCTGCACGGTCTGCCGAAATATCTTTCAACTCTACGCCAGTGTCGTGTTCCGCTGATACGAATGCTTTTTGAGAGACGCGGCCATTTGTCGCAGAAGATAGAGTCAACATCGCTTCGGCTGCATGTTTCGCAGTGTGCAGTTTAGGCAATCCATCCTTGATGGTGTCGTCTTCGTAGACACCGTTGATGCCTTTCATCATCTCGTACTCCTCAGCTACTGAGAAGCTTACACCGTGTGCTCCGACTTTCCCTGTTGATAAAAGCGGACCGAGTGTGACGTATTTGTCATAGACTTTTGTATAATCACGCTCCACGATTGTCATTCCTGGCATCGTCTTCCCTGGGATAGCTTCAACTTCGCCTTTCTTCCAATCTTTCACATCGCCGTGCGGCTGAGCAATCTCTTGAATGGAGTCGTGAGCAAGCGGTGATGTGACCAGGTCTTTGTAAACACCAGGCAAATGGGTTTTCGCCATTTCTGAGAACGTTTCTGCAATGGATCGATAAATATCCCAGTCAGAACGGGATTCCCAAAGCGGGTCAACCGCCGGATTGAACGGGTGAACGAATGGGTGCATGTCCGTTGAAGACAAGTCTACTTTTTCATACCACGTTGCTGCAGGCAGTACGATATCCGCGTATAACGGTGTTGTGGTCATTCGGAAATCGAGCGCTACGAGCAAGTCGAGTTTGCCTTCTACTTCATCGCGCCAGACGACTTCTTCCGGTTTCATGCGTTCGTTAGGTTTAGCCAGCAATCCATCAGAAGCTCCGAATAGGTGCTTCATGAAGTATTCTTGACCTTTCGCTGAACTGGACACCAAGTTTGAACGCCAGACGAATAGGCTTCTCGGGAAGTTTTCCGGTGCATCCGGATCTTCTACTGCAAAGTCCATTTTTCCTGAAGTCAGCTGCTCTTTCACATACTCTACAATTTCAGGTGTTGTTGTTTTCCCTTCTTTCGCAGCTTCTTCTGTTAACTGAAGACTATTCTTATTGAACTGCGGATAGGAAGGAAGCCAGCCAAGACGTGCTGCCAGGACATTGTAGTCCGCCGGGTGTTCATATCTAGCTTGACCGCCGAGCGGCGACATCAAGGATTGAGTTCCAGCTTCTTCATATTTCCACTGATTCGTCGCGAAGTAGAAGAAGGACGTTGCGTTCTGCAAACGCGGCGGTGCCTGCCAGTCACGCGCAAAGGCAATCGTGCTCCAGCCTTCGATCGGACGGCATTTCTCTTGTCCAACGTAATGCGCCCAGCCTCCGCCATTCACACCTTGTGAAGCTGTCAGCGTTACCAAGTTCAAGATTGCACGGTAAATCGTGTCACTGTTAAACCAGTGGTTAATTCCTGCGCCCATAATGATCATGGAGCGTCCGCCTGTATCAAGTGCATTCTGTGCAAATTCCCGAGCAATCTGGATCACAAGTTCCGGTTTCACGCTTGTAATCTTCTCTTGCCAAGCAGGCGTATAGATGGAAGATTTATCGAAGTAATCTTTCGCTTCCAAGTCACTGCCAATCCGTTTCACACCATATTGGCTGAGCATGATGTCGTAAACAGTTGCGACGCGTCTGGTTGTACCGTCTGCCATTGTAAGTACTTTCGTTGGAATCGGACGGGTGAATACCCCATTCGATAAATTATCGAAGAATGGGAAATGGATTTCTTTCCATTCCGCGTCTGCATCTGCAATTGAGAGTGCAGGTTCAACGCATGTACCATCTTCTTTATCGAGCAATAAGTTCCATTTAACGTCATCCTCCCAGCGCTGTCCCATTGTTCCATTTGGAACGATGATTTCATTGACGCTTTCGTCGAGAATGACCGGCTTCCACTCTGCGTGCTGTGATTCTTGACCGATATCACTCGCGCGCAGGAATCGTCCAGCTTTATATGCCCCTTCGTGCTCATCCAAAAAGACGAGGAACGGCATGTCTGTATATTGTTTAGCATAATTCATGAACATCGGCTCTTTGCGCTGTTCGTAGAATTCGTCAAGAATGACATGCGTCATCGCTTGAGCGACAGCCGCGTCGGTTCCTGGGTTTGCTGCGATCCAGTCATCCGCATGCGTAACGCTTTCTGCATAGTCCGGTGCAACCGATACTACCTTCGTTCCCTTATATCGGACTTCCGTCATGAAGTGCGCATCCGGTGTCCGAGTTAGCGGCACGTTTGAACCCCACATGATGATGTATCCTGCATTGAACCAGTCACTCGACTCAGGTACATCTGTCTGCTCACCCCATATTTGCGGTGAAGATGGCGGCAGATCCGCATACCAATCGTAGAAACTGAGCATTTCTCCACCAATCAGGGAAATGAAACGCGCTCCAGATGCATAACTGACCATCGACATCGCAGGAATCGGAGTAAAGCCTGCAATACGGTCAGGACCGTATTTTTGAATCGTATAAATGAGCTGAGCGGAGATGAGCATCGTTGCATCACGCCAATGAATACGAACATGACCGCCTTTTCCTCGGGCTTGTTTATATTCTGTTGACTTCTCTGGATCTTCTACAATGCTTGCCCACGCTTTGACAGGATCTTTATGCTCTGTCAGCGCCTGGCCCCACATGCGCCACAACTTCCCTCTGATGTACGGGTATTTAATACGGAGCGGGCTATATTCGTACCAAGAGAATGATGCTCCCCGAGGGCAGCCGCGCGGTTCGAACTCCGGCATATCCGGGCCACAGGAAGGGTAGTCGATTTGTTGGTTTTCCCAAGTAATGATTCCGTTCTTGACGAACACTTTCCAACTGCATGAACCTGTACAGTTGACCCCGTGTGTTGTCCGGACTACTTTGTCATGCGACCAACGCTGGCGGTACATGTTTTCCCAATCACGATTTTTCTCTTCAAGCACAGACCAATTACCCGAATACTTTTCAACTGGCTTGAAGTAATTCAAATTGAATTTCGTTTTCTTCATTGAATTTCATGCTCCCTTCCTAATAACCAACAGGATATGCAAAAAAACTGCAATCTAAAAATCCTTCTATGGTTTCATCCTATACCCTATTCTGAATATTTCATATTAGGGTTTTCCCTATTACCAAAATCAGTTCTTTTTTCTCACAAAAAATCTTGATATAAAGTATCAGTTTAATAACTCTAATCCCCGGGAATATAGAAACCCCGCTATTTTCAGGCATCTATCACCGGTAAGAATTTTCAGAATAAAACCCTTAAATTCACACAATTTCACTGTCATGAATTGTGCCTTTGCTTGAGTATAGCTTTGAATCCTTTCAACAGATATGAGGGGAAGTCCTATTTCGCTCTCCCAGTATCAGGTCTGATTTCCGGTTAAGTAAGGGATTTGGAGGGGGTGCAAACAGAGAGCCTGTACAATGAGCATATGGATGCACTGTTTGATGAACTAGCCACTCTCACAAAGCTCATGTGGAAACATAGAGGTAGACGCTGGAGGTTACTTCGGAAATTCAACAGGCAAATCGGGAAATCCATTGCAATGGAGTATGCGCAACCTGTGTTCAATTAAAATCAAAAGTAGAAATTTCTACTTTTGCGAAGTGTAGAATTGGAGAAGCGGTTTCTGAAACCGTCTATTTAGGAAGTACAGATTAATTCGTACATCCGGATTTTGAATCACGTACAATCCCCGCGAATTACACTATACTAGTAATGAGGTGATTGCGATGGACGTTAAACACACGGCATTATTACTGAATCAATGGATGGAAGAAAATCAAATGACGAATACAAAAATGGCTCAATTGATGGATGTAAGCGAAGTGCTTTTACAAGGGCTCTTAAAAGGGGACCGTCGTATGACATCTAAGCGTTTAACACAGTTCGCAGAGATCACAAATATTCCACGGGCATCGTTATTAGGACTATCAGATAAGGTGTTATTTGCAGGCTATAGCATCATTCCTCATGGAGGCACTGAACTCTCTACAGCAAATAAGCATCAAATTCAGCAGATTGCCTTGCTTTTGAATGAGTATGAAAGCTTTAAGTAGGTGGGAGGCAGGAGTTGTTGGAAAACGAGGAGTTGCATACAAGAAGTTAAACGCTCAGAGAGTAATACTTACAAAAAAAGCGAATCGACTAAGATATCTTCAATGGCAGCCGGTGTGTCGGCTAGTATGATCACTAAACATGGAATGTGATTTTTATACATGTGAATGAAATGATATCGCTTAATATTATGATCAATCCATGAGTTTCACATTGGCACTTATATAGAGTTATATGTGAACCTGTTGATCTGCGTTTAAGACGGACGCGTGAGTTTGAATTTAAAATTAGTTCCGTATTTAGAAAGTGCCATCCAAACGTTATATCTAGAATCATTACCTATTGTTTTTTTGCGAGGACTCTGATTTTCTTAATCTCAGCAAGTTTAAAAACCTAGGAAAAAGCAATTTTATAATCTTGTATGGCAATACTCATATACAATCTTATATACATTTCATTGGTTGCAAAAAAGCACATCATAGAGATGCTTTTAGATAATCTAGTTTTATTTCCAAATACTGCTTGCTTGCTTGCTTGCTTGCTTGCTTGCGTCTTCATTTGAATTTAGATGGTCTCTAAAATAGATAAGATTGTTCCAAAGTTCTTTTTGATATTCGACTAAGTGGACAAAATGAGTCTTTTCTTTGTAGGTGTCATCGGAAAACTATGCTAGCACAATCTCCCCAGGTCTCTCGACTCTCAACCTTAAGAAACCTGCCTTACTAAAGCTTTTCAATAACGGTTTATCCACCTCTTGTAGATCATCAACGCCTACTACGATATCTATTAATGGTTTTGCAGACATACCTGTGATCGCTGTACTTCCAATATGCTCAATGCGATAATCCTCAAGCTTTGTGTACTCCATTAATTCTTTTTTGACTTTAATAAATTCATCTTTCCATTCGGGTGTGTAGCTTTCTAATCTGACTTCATCGTTTTTTAGTCCTAATTGCAAAGTATATTCCCCCTTAGTGTTTTCCTGTAAATTGGCACGTTTGAAACACAAGCCTTATACTGTTTAAGCCTCTGAACACGGAATACGTTATCTTCAATTCCGTTCATTCTCAAAGAAGTCTGTAAACATGTGTATTCTTATTATAATTGTGGTAAACTAAGCATATACTAAAAAAAGACCAGGTGCGCAAACACCCGGTCGCGCAGCTGACATCCGCATGAAGTGCGGTTGGCCAGTAATCAAAGAGTCTTTACAAAAAGGTAACTACCCTGCTTACTTTGCCGTTAGCGGAGGGTGGTTACTTTTTTCTGTTGATGAATAGAGCAATCGTCGCTACAACGGCTGTCGCCATTGCTGCGAGGAACATCCCAAATTGGAATAACATGTTCATTGCCTCGTATGTCACCATGTAAGCACCCCCTTTCTCAAGGGAGTGCCAACCGCCCATCCGCTTTATGTAGCTGCTTACATATATTCTACCACGTTAATGAATCGGTAACAGCAGAATCAGAAAGATAATGCCAATCCAAAAAAGTCTAATCCTCTCGTAAATGCACCCTTTTGCTGCACTAAGGCTATCTACTTAAGCTTTTCATCTATCCAATCTAGTAATCCGCCATGAGAAATAGAAATCATATCAATCTTGCCTTCCTCTGAAATAATTGCAACCCCGCTGATTTTGAATGATGTCGTCACATCTGTTTTGTCTTCATATTTCACTTGTCCAGTGAAACCATACGCTGTAGGTGAATTCTGATTCTCAACTTGTGATGCTGTAATATCAGAGATAGTCAATCGATAATCCAATCCAAAAATGTGTGCTGCCATTGCAGGGGTATTTTTAACAAAAGAGTCGAATCCAGCTTTAGTAAAATAAGATAAGTAGGCATCTTCGAGATACGTGATCCTCTCTGCCTCATCTGGTGATCTGTCCGTTCCAACATATCCTTCATAGGATGGATCTGTCTGTTGCTTATATATGTCTTCAGCAATTTGCAGGTATTCTTCGTCAGGACCCGTAAATTCGTGTTCAAGAACAGCTTGAATAGCACCTATGTTGGGATCCTTCTCCACAACGCCCGCAGCTAAAGGAGTAGGAGGCTCTTCGGTTTTACCTAAACTTAAAACGAGGAAAGAGGCTATTGCTACCATTGCGATAAAAATGAATATTGGTGTTCCATTTCTTTTTTTTCTTCTTACTTTATCTTGCAGTTTGTGCAGACTATCTCTCCGTGCTTCGTTGGCACGTTCAATATTCTTCATTCTCTGGAAAAGTTCATCAAATTCTTTTGATGGATCCATTTATAAAACCTTCCTTTCCGTCAAATTCCTTTCTTAATGCCACGAATCCCCTGGTCATTTTCGCTTTCACTTTCGCTTCCGTCCACCCCAATATATAGGCCGTTTCTTTAATAGAACATTCATTTACTTTTCTAAGAATCAGTACATCTCTATAGTCATTTTTCAGTCTGTATAAGGCTGAATATAATTGAGTGATTTCCTCTTTATTCATTGCTGTGCTCTCAGGAGATGGACTTTCAGAGTCAATCTCGTTTTCATTTCCCAAACTAATAAATCGGATAATTCTTTTCCTTCTAAAGTGGTCATAGGTCACATTTCGAGCTATTTTCAAGAGCCATGTTAAAAGTGAAGCTTGGTTTTTAAAATGATCTAGCCTCTTTATGGCCTTATAAAACGTTTCCTGCGTCAAATCTTCAGCAGTTTCTTTATGTCGTACAAGCAGAAAAATAAAGCCATAAATCTTGTCGCTATACTCCAAATAGACTTCTTCAAAATCATCTACCAAGATTTTCAAACCCCTTAACAAACATAGACGTATGATTTAACAAAAAGTATCGGTTTTAATATTAGAAACAAAATACTTTTTATAAAATCGCTTACTTCGTCTTTTGAACCTTTTTCAACTTTCACATATGTAAACAGAACGATGTTCAAAAAAGTATTTTATCAAGTAATGGAAGGTCTAAGAAAACCCGACAAGAAAAATTAAAACGCAATCCTCATAACCGGATTGCGCTCATTTTTAAAAAAATGTGCAGATAGCTACCAATATGATTATACCTGCACAACTATCATTCCTAATGTGGTTATCCTCCCGACAAAGTGTGCTGTTTAAAGCGCAAACCACGTTGGATTAATGCTCTCATTTGTGAAATTAAAACTTATAACGGGTTGGTATTTGAATAGAAACGTTTTCTACTTTTTAAATCTATTTCCGGTATTTATAAATATAAGCATAAAGACCACTAAAGCTAAAAATAGAATTAGACCCATGCAGAACAACCAATTACTATCGTAAGCTTCACCAAGTAACCAAAAAAGCATACTAAATGACAAAGCAAACATCATTTTACCCATAAATTTACAGAGCGCAATCACATTAACCTTTTCTTTCTCTTCTGAAGGCAGTGTGTTAAATCCTGCAATTAAAAAAGATCCTTTGCCGTTTATTAATACAACTCCTAATCCTAGAAACAATACAATAACCGATAGCATAATAATCATTTGCATCCCGCCTAATAATTATAATATCTCAATTAACTCTTTCTTAATCTATATACGGAAGTTTACTCAAAAAGTTCCGTTGAAACGGACTGATTGAGTCCATGTAGATACTTTTAAGTTTTCGGTACTGTTCTTTGACGAATCGCCCTTTTCAATAATTAGTACAGGGTTGATAAAAAGATAGGAGGTTTCCCTATCTCCAGAAAAGTTACATAGGTATAATTGGAAAAACCGTACTTGCAGTCTAATGTTCTCCCATAGAAAAAGCCAAGCATTCAGCAAGACGCTGAATGCTTGGCTTTTTAATTGTTTATAGATCGTCGAAACCGTTTAAGTCACTAGTTTTCACGTATTGACGGGAAGTCTGCTCAAAGAAGTCCGTTTTCGTGCCATCAAAGTTGTCCGTATACGCACGGATCCACTTCATAGGATTGTCGATGAATTCCGGATAGATCTCACTGAGCCCGAGCATGCGAAGCATTTTGTTGGCGCGGTATTTTACATAGCCGTCCATTTCATCCAAGTCAATACCGTCGATATCAGCGAGCACATAGCGGCTCCAGATTGTTTCTTGCTCTACGGAGTAACGGAACTGATCGTAAATCCATTCCGTGAACTCTTCTGTATTGTACTCTGGGTTTTCCGCAAGCGCCGCGCGGAAGATGTCACTGATTGCTTTTCCGTGCTGCAGCTCGTCACGGTTAATGTACGAAATCATTGTTGACGTACCGACCATCTTCTGATGACGGGCTAAATTGTAGAAGAACGCAAATCCACTGTAGAAAAACAGCCCTTCAAGCAGCGTTGTGTAAACCATTGCTTTCAGTACGGTTTCAATCGTTGGATTTGTTGCGAATTCATTGTAAATCTCAACAATGCGTTCGTTTCGCTTCATTAGTACTTCGTCTGATCGTCCCATCTCAAACGATTCCACTTGCTTGTCGTAAGTAGTCACCGAGGACAGTACGTATGCGTAGCTGTGGTTATGCTCGCTCTCTTGGTCAGCGATTGTTGCCATGATTGACTTAACGGATGGATCCGTCGCAAAGTCTGCAATCTTCATCGCGATAACTGTCTGCGGACCGTCAAGCGTTGCTAACAAACCGATAATCTTTAAAAAAGCATCTTGCTCCGCTTTAGAGAGATTGGCGAATTGCTTCACATCTTGTGTCATATCCACTTCGTTCGCTGTCCAGAACAATGCACGGATTCGCTGGCGCAATGTATAGAAATGAGGGTGCGCTAAGTTGTTCCAGTTCAGGATACCACTCGCTTCCCCGCCAAAAATCGCAGTTGCTTTGTTTGGATTTGCTGGATTCAGTACGTTAACTCGTGTAAGTGTCTCCAATGGTCTAGCACTCCTTCTGCCCAGGCTGTCACGCGAATTTCTTGCGCACCACGCGGGCTTTGTTCAATTTTCAGCGGCTCAAGCGCTGAGTTATAAAAACGGGCCAACTTCACAGCAGCGCTGCAAAACAACTCATCACCGCCGAATTGTGTATCACCCGTTCCAAATACATACACATGATCTGGTTTTGCTCCAACATCCAGTACGAAATCCTTCACTTCGTCAGGTGTAGAACCTTGGTCCCATGTGAAGGAACCGACGATCATCGCATCGAACTCTCGATAATCCGGCACAGGACCCGTGCCAATGCGATGCATCTTAACAGATGCTCCGCCGGCAGCTAATGTCTGTTCAATCAGTTCCGCAGTTTCTGCAGTATTGCCGCTCCATGAAGCATAGGCAATTAAGAATGACACCATTCGCACTCCTCAATTTCTGAAGCAGTTGAACGCGTATAGTACGTTGTTTTCATGCCCGATTTCCAAGCTTGCAAGTGGAGATTAAGCAACACGGAAGCACGGATATTATTCGGTACATAGAAGTTGAACGAAATTGATTGGTCAATGTGACGCTGACGCGCAGCGTTTTGCTTAATCGACCAGCGCTGATCGACAATATATGCAGAACGACGGTAAACATCGTACGTATTGTGGTTCAAATCCGGTGCAATGACCGGTAATTTATAATCTTTCTTTTCTTCATGATAGAACGGCTTGAATACAGGGTCAATCGAAGCTGTAGAGCCTGCGATAACAGACGTTGAACTGTTCGGTGCAACGGCCATTAGATATCCGTTGCGTATGCCCGTTTCAGCAACACTTTTACGCAGTTCATTCCATTCTTCTGATACGTATTCGCGTTTGTCGAAGTATGCACCTGTTTCCCAGTCTGAACCTTCGAATAATGGATATGCTCCCTTTTCACCGGCAATTTCCATAGATGATCGAATCGTTAAGTATGCAATTTGCTCGTACAGACGATCCGCAAATTCAACTGCATCATCCGACTCCCATTGAATGCCTTCAAGTGCAAGCAGGTGGTGCCATCCGAAAGTGCCAAGTCCAATTCCGCGGTAACGGCTATTGGTACGCTGTGCTTGAACGACAGGAATCTTGTTCAAATCAATTACGTTATCGAGCATGCGGACTTGAATGGGAATTAAACGCTCCAGCACGCCTGCAGGAACAGCTTTCCCTAAGTTGACGGAGGATAAGTTACAAACTACGAAGTCACCTGGTTTTGAACGTGTCACTACGATATCGTCTTCCAATGTGACAGACTCAAATTCCGTAGCACTCATGTTTTGCATGATTTCTGAACATAAGTTACTTGAATACACGATACCTGCGTGCTTATTCGGGTTTGCACGATTCACTTCATCCCGGTAGAACATATATGGCGTACCTGTTTCAAGCTGGCTGCGCATAATACGTTTCATAATTTCAATCGCCGGCACAGTCTCTTTCGAAATTTCCGGATGATTCACACACGCTTCGTAGCGTTCGCGGAATGTACCGGCACCCTTCGCTTCATCATAAGAGTCTTCTAGTGAATATCCCATTACCGTACGAACTTCATGCGGGTCAAACAAATGCCAGTCAGCACGGGCATCGACAGCTTCCATGAATAAGTCAGGCAAGCAGACACCTGTGAAAATATCATGTGCGCGAAGACGCTCATCTCCGTTATTCAATTTAAGATCCAGGAATGTGAAAATATCTTTATGCCAAACATCCAGATAAACAGCTACCGCCCCTTGACGCTGTCCAAGCTGATCTACGCTTACTGCTGTGTTATTCAATTGTTTGATCCAAGGAAGAACTCCGCTTGAAGCGCCTTTGAATCCGCGGATTGATGACCCGCGTGAGCGTACTTTCCCCATATAGACGCCAATTCCGCCGCCATATTTCGATAAGTTTGCGATATCGGTGTTGCTATTATAAATTCCAGTTAATGAATCATCGACTGTGTCAATGAAACAGCTGGATAGCTGGCCATGCGGTTTTCCTGCATTTGATAGCGTAGGCGTTGCAACTGTCATGTACAGGTTGCTCATCGCCCAATAGGCTTCAGCGATTTTACCAATGCGATCGCCTGTTTCGCGCTGCATGAGAGTCATTGCAATGACAAGCCAGCGCTCTTGGGGCAGCTCTACAGGAACTTTCGAGTAGTTTACCGCTGCATAGCGATCCATCAGCGTTTTCAAGCCGATATATGTAAACAGCTTGTCCCGCTCGGGTTTAATGAGAGCTCCGATTGCTGTCAATTCGTCTGTTGAATAGTTTTTCATCAAGTCTTCCGTGTAAAGACCTTGTTCGACAAGAGACGCGACGTGACCCGCAAAGTTCGAATAAACCGCCGCTCCGCGAAGCTGTTGCTGATCGGCATACAATTTTTGCAAATAAAGACGTGCTGCGACAAACGTCCAATAACTGGATGCTTCATCAATTAGACTTAACGATTCAAGAATCATCGCTTTTGACCATTCTGCAAGTCCGCCCTCAGCATGTTTTAAAAGCCATTTATCACTCGCTTGTGTGAGTGGTGCAATTCGTTCCGCACCAAATTCCTCCTGTAAAGCTTCCAGCACGCGTGTTGTATCATTCGTTTCGCGGGTTAGTGTCATACCGACCGTCTCCTTCCATTTTCTCTCATATTTTAGCAATTAAAAAAGAGCTGAGAAAACGCGTTTCAGAGGCGTTCCCTGCGAAAGCCTTTATGACGGCATTTCGGCATCAGCACTATATATAGTGTTTATATTCTTTATCTACCCTAACATCTTGTGTCAAAACAGTAAATAGGCAAAAAGGGACGTAAATTTTTCTTCTTCACCTGCAAGTGATTTACACCCGGGATTTTTCCTCGAAATATTAGTTTATCACACATTCATGCTGGAACGTTACTTGTACCGCTCCAAATTATTAGAAACAAAATCCTTGCTCTTTTCTTCCTATTCGGCTTATCAGATAGATGCATTTTCATGCATGGCAAATATAAAACAGAGGAGAAATTTTGAAATCTCACCCTCTGTTTTATAAGTTCACATCTTATGGTTCTATTCCTGTTTTGCGAGTTCAAACCGTTCAACGACTTGTTGAAGTTCACTAGCGATTCTTGTCATTTGCTGGACCGAGTCTGCAACACGCTCCAACTCTTGCTGCTGGGCGACTGAAGATGCACTTACTTGCTCCGCAGATGCAGCGGTCTCTTCTGAAACTGCTGAAACGCTTTGAATTGCCAGGATTGCCTGATCTTTGTTCACAATCATTTCAGAGAGATTCGCAGAGAGTTCTGCAATCGCTTTATTCATTTCATCAGTCAGCTGTGCATTAAGCGCGAATGATTCTTCTGTACTTGCTACAGACTCACTCTGACTCTTCATCGATTTTGTATTTTGAGCAATTACTTCAACGGTGGCTTTGGATTGGTCTAAAATTTCTTGAACAGTCTGCTGAATCGTTCCTGTCTCACGACTTGACTGCTCTGCAAGCTTCCGCACTTCGTCAGCAACTACAGCAAATCCTTTGCCATGCTCACCTGCCCGTGCTGCTTCAATGCTCGCGTTAAGCGCCAGCAAGTTTGTTTGGGCTGTGATGTCCTGTATGGATGTGATAACGCTGTTAATCCCTGAGATCTTATCCGTTAAGGCTGTCATTTGCTGCTCCACTTGTTCGTTCATACGGTTCGCCAGCTCATTTTGTTCGCGCAGACGATCGACTTCTGTAAGTCCGTTTTGCGTAGACTCTACCGTTTGACGGGATAAGCCATCCATATTTTCAGAGAGTGCAGAAATCGCAGTAATCTGCTCTGCCAGATCTCCCATGCGGTGGCTCGTCTCTTCCGTATCTTCCGATTGTTTAGATGCTCCTTGAGCAATCTCTTCGGTCGCAACTGATACCTCTTGGCTAGACGCAACGATTTCTTCAAATGCGTGATTTACCTGTGCGGACGAATCTGTAAGCCGTGATGAAGCAGACAGCACTTCTGCAAGTGCTTCATTTGTTTGGCTGAGCATGTGATTATATGAAACAGCAACAGAGCCAATTTCGTCTTGTTTCAGCTTACTCACATCAACTTGTTCCGTTAAATCTCCCGAAGCTGCCATTTCCATCGATTGCTGTACGCGTGTCAACGGATTTATATGGCGGTAAACAAAGAACGCCGTAACAAGACCCATTAATACAACGATAACAGCTGCCGCAATTAGCGTAAAAATGACAATGCGTTCAAACGGTCCGATGATGACCCCGCGCGGCAATACCGTTTGTACGGACCAAGTCTCTTCAAAACCATTCAACGTAATCGGTGCAAAGGCGTTAAATGCTTTTTCGTTATAGGTTTTCGAATCCACATACAGTGAATCTGCTTTTCCTGCCTTTAACTTGTCTTTCACGGGCTGCCAATCGATGGCGTCCTTCATATTCGAATTATTCATTTGCTCTTTCAGACTGTTTTGGATCAGAACGCCATCATCAGATATCACGGAAGCATATCCGCCTTCAGGGGCAATTTCTTTTGTTAATCCAGCTAGAAATTCCAGTGACATATTCGCACTAATAACCCCTGTGAAGTCACCGCTTTTAGATAGTAACGGCACTGTTAATGAAGTGAAGCTCATGTTCTTTCCATCTACCTCATACGAAATCGGTTCTTGGAAATAAGATTTTTTATCAGACTTCGGTTTTAAGTACCAATCACCCCCGCCTGATTCTTCATAGCCACTTGCAAAATTTATTTGAATGCCATCTTCGGTTTTCAATAAAAAAGGAATAAATCGTCCTTCAGAATCTATAAGTTTCTGATCAGAATCTGATAGACCGTCTGTAGAAAGAACCCCTTTTTCAAACACAGCACTCATGCTGACCGCATTCGGATTTCCTTCGAGATTTGCTTGAAGAACTGATAATACATCCGTCGCAGCTAATTTCGAATTCGAATTCATCGTTTCCAATACTCGTTTTGTTGTACTAAGCGATTCATCTGTTTGCTTAAACTGTTCACTTAGCTTTAATGCAACTCGTTCTGTATCTTTTGTTGCCAGTTCCTCAGCATCATTGACAGTAATGCTGTGGGTGTAGATCATAGTTCCAAATGCATAGAGTGCAAATAGTAAGAGAAAGACTCCTATAATAAGCGTGGACAGTTTAAATACGATACTTTTCGATTTTTTCATTGTGGACTTCCCTTCTGATTCTGGTAGCTTAGTGATTATACCCAATTACCCATACAATGAAAACAATTTAGACCTTTAGACACAAAATAGTCACTGGACGATTGACTCATCCAGTGACCATTTTTATTTTCAACTGCATAAATTTACTTAGGTTGTTCTTCGCCCCAGCACTCAGTTCCCTTTAAACCGGGAATGGATTTTGCTTCAAATCTCGGATTTAACCCTTTTCTGCGCTGAATCGTAAAGTCATCCAACACCTTGAATGCGGTGCGACTTAAGACTGCAATGACAATGAGGTTCAATACAGCCATCAGACCCATGAAGACATCTGCAAGATCCCATACTGTCTGTACTTTCGCCATCGCACCGAACATGACCATGCCAAGTACGGCGATCCGATAGACCGTCATCCATATCTTGTGCGCATTAATGAATTCAATATTTGTTTCACCATAATAATAGTTTCCGATAATTGAGCTGAATGCAAAGAACAAAATTGCAATCGCTACGAAATAAGGAGCCCACGAGCCAACATGTTCTGCCATGGAAGCTTGCGTTAACAAGATTCCATCTGTTTCACCTTTATCATAAAGTCCAGCGAGCAGAATAATGAATGCTGTCGCCGAACAAATAATGATTGTATCGAAAAAGACTCCAAGACTTTGAACGAGTCCTTGTTTTGCAGGGTGCGTTACGTTCGCTGTCGCGGCAGCATTTGGAACACTCCCCATACCTGCTTCGTTCGAGAATAATCCACGACGGACACCTTGCATAATTGCAGCTCCCACACCGCCGCCTACCATTTCTTTCACGCCGAATGCATGCTCAACAATTAACGTAATCATCGCAGGGATTTCAGTAATATTCATAATAACAATATACAACGCTACTATAATGTAAAGTGTGGCCATCACAGGCACGATCGCTTGGGTCACTTTAACGATTCGTTTAACACCGCCAAATATAATGATTGCTGTTAACACAACAAGGATAATACCTACAGCCCAATCGGGAACATTAAACACATCTGAAAACGACTGACTGATCGTGTTTGACTGTACCGCGTTAAAAATGAAGCCGAAACATAGTGTTAGTAATATAGCAAAAACAATTCCTAACCCTCTCAGTCCCAAAGCCTTTTGCATATAATAAGCAGGCCCGCCACGGAATGTATCCCCGTCACGTACTTTATAAACTTGAGCTAATGTACTTTCAATGAAAGCAGTTGCCATTCCTATAATTGCAATAATCCACATCCAAAATATTGCTCCCGGACCGCCGATGCCAATGGCCAGAGCAACACCTGTGACGTTTCCGGTACCTACACGAGAAGCAGCACTGATTGTAAACGCTTGAAATGCTGAAACGCCATCTTCGCTATCTTTCTTTTCAGTAATTAAACGGAACATCTCGCCGAAGAGACGGAATTGAACAAACTTCGTTCCGATGGTGAAGTAAAGTCCGAGCACCAGCAACAGGCCGATAAGTACGTATGACCATAAATAATTATTGAATGAACCTGTTACCCAATTCATAAAATCTGTTAGCATCCAGCTGCACCTCCATTTTTGGATTCTAGTTAAACCTATATTCAACTTGTTTCTTCTGTACCCTCTTTTTTTATCGTATAGACAAAAAAATGCCGATGGTTTAGTAAACCACCGACACTATGTGAATTGCAATAGAAATTACTATTCACCGAATATTTTTATAGTACGTATTGATCGATTTTCAAAACCAGCTCCGCAATTTCCGGTTTGCTAATCTGCTCATCTGCACCTACACTCGTTCCTTTATGCTTTAATTCATCTGTGATTAACGAAGAGAAGATGATGACAGGTAACTTCGCAAGTCCTTTATGCTCTCTGATTCTTCTAGTGAAATGATGACCATCCATTTGCGGCATTTCGATATCTGTGATGACGAGTTGAATGGTATCCGAAACGTCTTCAGTTTCTGCTAAATTCTCCAGATACGCAAGTGCATCTTTCCCATTTTCAAAGAACTCCACTTTATCATAACCTGCTTCAGATAATGTGGATTGCAGCAATTTTCGTAAAAGCGGTGAGTCTTCTGCAACGAGCAATCGTTTATCCGAACGTTCCCGTTTACCCAGTTTCTTAATTTGTTCCATGCGGATTCCTGTTTCAGGACTAATCTCCATAACGATTTTTTCAAAGTCCAGCAGCAGCATCATCTCTCCGCCAAGCTTGATGACGCCAATGACCGGCGAAGTTTCTGCCGAGTAGGCACCAGATGGCTTCTCAATCGCATCCCATGAAATCCGGTGAATCATCGTCACGTTATGCACGTGGAATACAACTTGCTGTTTGTTGAATGAAGAAACAATGTATTTATCATTTTGCGGGTTTGCAGACGGTCCCATCCCTAATACTCGCTCCATATTAATGACAGGCAGAATTTCACCGCGCAATTGAATGATTCCTTCCACCGCAGGATCCGCATGAGGAATTGGTGTAATCGGCATCGGCACGATAATTTCTTTTACTTTAATGACATTAATGCCATACCGGCTGCCCGCTACTTCGAACTCTACGATTTCCAGTTCATTTGTTCCACTCTCTAATAGTATTCCGCTTTCATAAGCCATTGCATTCAGTCCTTTTCGTGTAGTCGCAATTTTTTCGTTCCATCCAAGCTCCGCCGTTCTGCGCGAAGCGGCTCTATTAGTCTATTTCGGCACAATATACTACATGATTGAGGGCTCTTCCCTCTTTTTCTCAAATTATGTGAATCTGTTGGCAGACTTGTGTCAGGTAAACTGGGTGATTCTCACGTAGATTCGGGGATTTGCTCATAAATTTTGGAATGTGATCATAACCCCCGCACTCCGCTCATAAATCTCCAAATATGATCATAACCCCCGCGTTCCGCTCATAAATCTCGAAATGTGATCATAACCCTCGCGTTCCGCTCATAAATCTCCAAAAGTGATCATAACCCCCGCACTCCGCTCATAAATCCCCAAATATGATCATAACCCTCGCACTCCGCTCATAAATCCCCAAATATGATCATCCCCCCCGAACCGCGCTCATAAATGCCACAAAGTGATCATAACCCATCATCCTAACAAAAAAACCAACCAGCGCTAGCTGATTGGCAGATTTTCATTCTCTACATCTTTATTAATCATCCCGCGTGACGGACATGATTTTTCCAGAAATCGCATGAATTTGATAGGTTGCTTCATCAGGCCCATCCTCTACATCAATTTCAATTTCGATGAGATAATAACCGCCTTCTGACGTTTGGACAAAGTCCACGTCATCAACTTCACCATTCAATTGCGCCAACGCAATTTTAATGGCTTGTTGTTTACTGATGATCACCGTATTTTGCTGGGCCGGCTTATTTTCATGCCGGTTATTTTGATGGTTGTGATTATTGTACTGATTTTGCTGATGATTCTTTTGCTGTTCTTGTTGCTGTGACTTAGGAGCCGGTTTTGGTGCTGGCTTTGGCTGCGGTTTTGGCTGGGCCGGTGCTGGTTTCGGAGCCTCTGGCTGTGGTTTCGGCTCTTCTGGCACTGGCTGCGCGGGCACTTCTTCCGTTTTTCCAACCGATGGCTCGTCCTTATTCTTATCTGCTTTTTCAGCATCTTCCTTTTGCTTTGAAACTAATTCTTTCGAAGGCTCCTTCAAAATCATTGAGATTACTTTCCCTGTTTCTCCATCTACCCGAACCGAATAGACGGATCCTGCTCGCGTAAGTGTCGCTCCATATATATCATCGTTCAATAACAAATCGCTTACTTTTCCATTGTACATTGTTTCCAGTTGACTCTTAATCGAATCAGACGGAATCGTATCTGCATGAGACACGATACTCTTCATATAAAACATACCTGCAATGACTAGGAGCAGCACGAGACTGAATGGCAGCAAGAACTTTTTGCTCTTTTTCATATCGACTCACCTCTCCTTTAGAGTACCAGACAGACATTAAAATTTACTGAGAGCCCTCCGCTTTTATTAACCAAATTGTTACTGCCGTTCCCTTGCCTTCTTCACTCTCAATTTCAAGTTTCGTTCCTAACCCAATCGCGATTTCATTTGCAATGGCCAGTCCTAGCCCTGTGCCGCCTGTTTTACGGCTGCGATCTTCATCCACCCGATAAAACCGGTCAAATAAAAACGGAATATCTTTTGCAGGGATTCCTTTTCCATAATCCCGAATACAAATGCGTACGTATTCCTTACGCTCTTCCATCTCAACATCGATTTCACGTTCACTGTATTTACGTGCGTTATCGAGCAAGATAATCAGCAGCTGCTTTAAATGGGTCCCATCTGTTGATAGCGCCAGCTGAACGGGTCCCTTGATGTGAACCGCCCTTCCATATGCACTCGTAATCATTCGCGCCGCATCATCGATCAGGACACGCACATCTGTCTCTTCAAATACGTAGGAAGCAGGTTCGTTATTTCGGGCAAGATCCAGCATTTGCTCAATCATTTCCTTCATACGTTTCGTTTCACCGCGAATGGCAGTCAGTGCTTCTTCCGTAAGTTCCGGCTTGTCCATTCCCCGCCGTTCAAGCAGTCTCGCATAACTGTCTATGACTGTAAGCGGGGTTTTTAGTTCGTGGGATGCATCCGACACAAACTTTTCCTGTTTCCGATAGTTCTGCTCCAACTGAATCATCAATTCGTTGAACGTCTGCCCCATTTGTGCCAGTTCATCTTTTCCTTGTTCCGGTACCGCAATTTGCTGGAACGTACCTGATCGGCGACTATCCGTCATCGCTTGGATCAGTTTCTCAATAGGCTGCGTCACAATGCGTCCCAGCGTAATACTCGAGATGATAATCGGGATCATCGCAAACAGCGTTATGCCGACCATTACGACTTTCAGCAGTCGCAAGTTCGCTTTCAAATCTGTCAATACTTGGGTCACTTCCAGCTGGACTACTTCCCCAGTCGGCCAAATTGTTGGAATCACAATTGAAAGTGCTTCAAAGCCATCGTACGGTACCAGCGTATAGTCCTCATCTCTTTTCGGAGTCGGGAACTTCTGGTCCAATCCTTCCATGGATTGAACAGTCAGGACATCTTTTCCATCCTCCCCTACTACTCGAAGGGCTCCGTTCGGCGGCACGTACGCACGTAAAATAATCTCTGCTTCCTCTTCGTCCGTCATTTTACTCAGCGCAACCGTTAACTCTTTCGCGCTCCCGAGCAACTGACTGTACTCTGTTTTGTGCTGCGTTCGGTCAAACGTGAAGTAAATCCCTAAATTGCTTAATATGAGCAAAATCAGCATCATCAAAGTGGAAAGGGAATGGATTTTATTTTTAAGCTTCATGACGAGTATCCTTTAATGCATACCCTACCCCTCGAACCGTCTGAATGAACGAAGGGCCGCATTCCGGATCAATTTTCTTTCTAACGTATCTGATATACACATCGACTACATTCGTATCGCCGTAATAATCGAATCCCCAAACAGCATCAAGTAACTGCTCTCTTGTCAACACTTGGTTCGGGTGCTTCAGTAAATGGAATAATAAGTCATACTCTCGCGGAGTCAGATCAACTAATTCCCCGCTACAGCGAACTTCCCGCGTCTGATCATGAATTGAAATTCCGTTAAACACATGCAAGTGAACGTCCGCTTCTTCTTGTGTCCCTTTGGATGAAAACCGAAGAGCCGCACGGATTCGCGCCAGCAGTTCTTCGATTTCAAAAGGCTTTGTCACGTAGTCGTTGGCACCTAAATCGAGCCCTGTCACTTTGTCTTCCATATCATTTTTCGCTGTCAGCAAAATAACGGGGGTCATTGTTTCATCCGCCCGAATGCGTCTCAATACATCCAGACCATTCAGACCCGGTAACATAAGATCGAGCAGCACGAGATCCCACTCTTGTTCACGATACATGATGAGGCCATCGGTACCTGTATGGCACGTCGACACTTCATATCCTTCAAACTCAAGTTCCAATTGCAAAACCCGAGCAATACTTTCTTCATCTTCTATAATTAGCAGTTTATCAGCCATTGTCAGTTCACCTTTTCCATCGCTTAGTCGTCAGACTGAATAGAGGCCGGTTCCAGAAGTGAAATGCCCCTACACGAAAGTTTTCTTTAATTCTATCAGTTTTCCAGCTGGCAGGAGAAATTAAATGCAAGAACCCAAAAAGAAGCACCCCGCCTCATGAGCGGGAATGCTTCTTACATGAATACGATAATCGCTAAAATAACCGCTAATACAATACGATAAATTGCGAATGGCACGAGTTTGACCTTTGAGATCAGTTTTAAGAAGAATCGAATTGACAGCAATGAAAACACAAATGCGCTGAGGAATCCTACGATATAGAACGAAATATGATCCATCGATAGATACTCCCAGTTTTTCAATACGGAGACAAGACTGGCACCCATCATGATTGGAACTGCCATGATGAACGTGAAGTCCGCTGCGGTTCTGTGGTTCATTCCAAACAATACACCGCCTGAAATAGTGGCACCCGAACGTGAAAATCCTGGCCACAGCGACAGACACTGAACGAGACCTACGGTGAATGCTTGACGGTATGTAATTTGGTCAAGAGTCGTGACGCGCGGAGTCTTCGGTCCAAAACGATCGGCTGCGATCATAAGAATTGCACCTGCGACAAGCGCAACGATGACCGTTTCAACACCGAACAAATAGTCATCGATCAAATCTTTCAAAGCAAATCCGAGGATAACTGCAGGCAGCATCCCTACGATTACGTGAAGCAAGTTGAAACTTTGACTCGCCTTTTGACCTTCTACTTTATAAAGGCCAACTAAACTGAATAGCCGCTTCCAGAACACGACCACCACTGCAAGTATCGAACCAAGCTGGATGACAATTTTGAATGTAATGGAAGGATATTTCCCAAGAAACTCTTCACTTTTCAACCACATGTCATCGACGATAATTAAATGTCCTGTTGACGAAACAGGCGCAAACTCTGTCATTCCTTCAACAAAACCCAATATAAGCGCTTTTAGAAATTCAAATAAATCCATAGATTGTTATACCCGCTTTCTGCGAAAAGTGATATACCGACTGCATATAATCACTCCGCCAATTCCTATTAAAATATACACAACGTTTGAATAGATGTCCATATATCGGAGGACCGATTCAAAGTGCGCCCCCAGTTTTACACCCGTAAATATAAGGACACTGTTCCAAACCAAACTTCCCAGAGCAGTTAATAGAACGAAAAGCGGAAAGTTCATTCCAGACATTCCTGCTGGTATGGAAATTAAACTTCGGACAAGCGGGATTACCCGGCACACGAGCACTGTCCATGGTCCATACTTGTCAAACCACGCATCCGCACGATGAATATCCTTTGGCTTCAGCCTAAACCAGCGTCCATAGCGAACGGTAAGCCGCTCCAGCCGGGGAACATCGAGAAACATGCCGATGCCGTACAGAAACATGGCCCCTATGACCGATCCAGTTGTCGCCGCTGCAATCATCCATCCCATAGATAAACCGTGGGATGCCACTAAAAATCCACTGAACGTCAAAATCAGTTCAGACGGAATCGGCGGAAAAAGATTTTCCACTAAAATAAGTGCAAGCACGCCATAATAACCATATTCCGCCAACAACTCCATGATCCATCCGTCCATCCACGCCCTCCCGTCACAAGTTTTGCTGATAAATTAAATAAATGCTCATCAAACATGGGGGTTGATCATAAACTTGGTTTTCCGCTCATAACTCTCCAATTCTGATCATAACCCTCGCGTCCCGCTCATAAATCCCCAATTCTGATCATAACCCTCGCGTTCCGCTCATAACTCTCCAATTCTGATCATAACCCTCGAGTTCCGCTCATAAATCCCCAATTCTGATCATAACCCATGCGTTCCGCTCATAAATCTCCATTTCTGCTCATAAACCACGAGTCCCGCTCATAAATCCCCAATTCTGATCATAACCCTCGTGTTCCGCTCATAACTCTCCAATTCTGATCATAACCCTCGCGTCCCGCTCATAACTCTCCAATTCTGATCATAACTCCCGAATAGAATCATGTATTTTCCACCCAACACGTCATAAAGACGACATCCCTCGCCGCAAGTTTCGTCTAACCTCTACTAGTTTACGAAACAAGCTTCCATTCTATGACTTCCGCATAGCAAAACCCGTCCAGCACTCACCGCCAGACGGGCTTCATTTATCATACTTACTTCGATTCAATCAATTGTTTGCGCAACTCCGCTTTTAAGAACTTGCCCACGGAGGTTTTCGGAATCTCTTCCATAAAGATAATATCGTCCGGAACCCACCATTTCGCAAATTGCCCTTCCATGTACTCAAGAAGTTCGGCCTTCATTGCCTCATTCGCTTCCTGCCCATCTGCCAATACGACACAGCCCAGCGGACGCTCTTGCCACTTCTCATGAGGAACCGCGATTACTGCTGCTTCAAACACAGCATCGTGCGACATGAGCGCATTCTCCAAGTCTACGGATGAAATCCACTCGCCGCCGCTTTTGATCAGATCCTTCGTCCGATCCGTCAGCTTCAAGTAGCCGAACTCTGTCATGACTGCAATATCACCAGTATACAGCCAGCCGTCCCGGAACGCTTCAGACGTCCGTTCATCTTTATAGTATTCATCCGCAATCCAAGGCCCGCGAACCGCAAGCTCTCCCATCGTTTTGCCATCCCATGGCACTTCACCGTTTTCATTGACAATCTTTACATCTAATCCCGGCATCACAAGACCCTGCAGCGCCCGGATGTCGATTTTTTCATCCATCGTGACGTCATCCATCCCAGACGTCAACACCGACAGACTGACGAGTGGCGACGTTTCCGTCATGCCATATCCAATAATGAATGGAACTTGATAGCGTTCTTCAAACGCTCGAATCAATCCCTTAGGTGAAGCCGATCCGCCGCAGACAATCGCACGCAGCGAAGACAAATCACGCGGTTTCGTGTCTTGCGCTTTCAAAACTGCCAGCCAAATTGTCGGCACCCCTGCCGTCAGCGTCACGTTCTCTTGTTCGATCAAATCAAGTAAGAGATCCGGAATAATCCCTGGTCCCGGAAGCACTTGTGTCGAACCGAAGAACACTGCCGCAAATGGCAGTCCCCATGCATTTACGTGGAACATTGGCACGACTGGCATAATGACATCCCGCTCATTCAATCCCATTGCATCTGCCAGCCCAAGTGCATAACTGTGAAGTACAATTCCACGGTGCGTATAGACAACGCCTTTCGGATTCCCTGTAGTTGCAGACGTATAGCACATGCCGGCGGGCGTGTTTTCATCCAAATCCTCAGGGAATTCGAACGTGTCGGAAGCATCGTCGAGAAGAGCTTCGTATGCATGGACATTTGGCAAGCCCGTTTCCGGGATCTCTTTACTGTCGCCCATAATAATATAGTGTTTCACCGTCTTCAAAAGCGGTGCCAACTTCTCAAGATGAGGGAACAAATTGTCATCCACTAAGAGAATTTCGTCTTCCGCATGGTTAATCACATACGCAATATGTTCAGGTGACAAACGAATATTGACCATATGCAAAATCGCGCCTGTACAAGGCACGCCGAAATAGGCTTCCAAATGTCGATGATGATTCCAGCCAAACGACGCCACTTTTGTGCCATGCTGCATTCCTAATTTCGTCAGCGCATCCGCAAGCTTCCGCGTCCGTTTTGCAAACTCGCGATATGGAATGCGGTGAATCGTATCCGCTGCAGTCCGTGAAATGATGAGCTTCTCCGGAAAAAACTGTTCAGCACGGCGGATGAACGACGTTAAATTGAGTGGTGTTTGCATCATAATGGCCATCTCCCTTTGTCCTTTAAATTGGTCATGCGTCTGTCATACCTATAAATTAAAGTCCGAGATTTTTTGCGATGATCACTTTCATGATTTCGTTTGTTCCGGCGTAAATCGATGTCACAGGGATATCGCGATAGCGCCTGGCAATTTTGTACTCTTCCATATATCCGTAGCCGCCGTACAATTTCATGCATTCCGTGGCAATTTCACGCGCGCTTTCTGTAATCCAGTACTTCGCCATCGAGACTTTTGTGACGACATCCGCACCGCTCATATGCTCTTCGATTAACGATTCCAAGAAGGTCTTTCCAAGTTCGACTTTAGTTGCGACTTCCGCCAACTTGAATTGTGTGTTTTGAAACGATCCAATTGGCTTGCCAAACGCTTGCCGTTCCTTCACATACGCAAGCGTCATCTCTAACATGTCTTCTGAAGCTGTTTGTGCGGATAGTGCGACAATGAGACGTTCTTGCTGCAACTTTTGCATTAAGTAGTGAAATCCTTTGTTCTCCTCACCGATCAGATTTGCAGCAGGCACTTTACAGTCTTCAAAATAGAGCTCTCCTGTATCTTGCGAATGCATCCCGACTTTGTCCAGCTTGCGTCCTTTTGTAAAACCTTCTGTCCCTTCTTCAATCAAAAGCAAACTGATTCCTCGATATCTCGGCTCAACTTCAACGTCTGTTTTAACAACAGTCAAAAACAGATTACCGTTGACTCCATTTGTAATGAACGTCTTTTGACCATTTACAATGTAGAAGTCGCCTTCCTTACGCGCAGTTGTCTGGACATTCGCCAAATCAGATCCTGTTCCCGGTTCCGTCATCGCTACGCCAGTAATGAACTCCGATGTTAAACATCCGGGCAAATATCTCTCCTTCTGCTCGTCTGTACCGTACGATTCAATATATGGAACGACGATGTCATTATGCAAACCAATTCCTGTCAAACCTGCACCTACCCGTTCCATCTCCTCTCCAATAATGACTCCGTAGCTGAAATCCAGTCCTAATCCACCGTATTGCTCGTCAACTTGGGGACAAAGAAAACCCATCCCGCCAAGCTTTCTCCAAAACGCTTTCGGCACAAGACGCTGCTGTTCCCATTCGTCGTAATGCGGTACAGCTTCCTTTTCTAAAAACTTGCGAAGTGTTTTTCTGAATAAAACATGTTCATCTGTTTCAAAACGATAGCGTTTCATCCGGTGCGCCTCCCTTGTTGGGATCAAATCATTTCAATAATTGTCGCGTTCGCCATGCCCATTCCTTCACAAATTGCGAGTAATCCGTAGCGTCCGCCAGAATGTTTTAATTCGTGCATGAGTGATACAAGCAACTTGGTCCCAGTTGCACCTAATGGATGACCGAGGGCAATCGCACCGCCATTCACATTCAACTTTTCAGGATCCGCTCCCGTTTCAGCAAGCCATGCAAGCGGCACAGGTGCAAACGCTTCATTCACTTCATAGAGATCCATGTCGTTAATCGTCAACCCGGCTTTCTTCAATACTTGATGGGTCGCTTCAATCGGACCTGTCAGCATCAGTGTCGGATCTGAGCCTACTACTGTTCGCGCTACAATCTTAGCTAGCGGCTTAACACCAAGTGCATCCGCTTTCTCTTTGCTCATAAGCAATACCGCAGATGCTCCGTCACTCATTTGACTCGCGTTTCCTGCCGTAATGACTCCGGTTTCATCGAATACCGTTTTTAATCCAGCCAGCGCATCCAGCGTCGATTCTGGTCGCGGCCCTTCATCTATAGAAAACAATTTCGTATTTCCTTCTTGGTCCATTACGGAAACGGGTACAATTTCTTCATCAAACCGTCCCCCATCAATCGCCTGCATCGCTTTCTGATGACTGTCATACGCAAACTGATCAAGGATTTCACGCGAAAGCTTCCATTTCGAAGCGATTCGTTCGGCGGATAAGCCTTGATTGATAATTTCATACTGCGATGTCAATTTCCCGCTCAGTTTAGCACCATGCATGTTGGAGAACATGGGCTCACGGGTCATGCTTTCAACTCCGCCTGCAATGACAACGTCCATATCTCCGCTTGCAACCGCCTGTGAAGCGAAGTGAACCGCTTGTTGACTTGACCCGCATTGGCGATCAATCGTCACTCCTGGAACCGTCACAGGAAATCCGCCGATTAGCGCAGCTGTCCGAGCGATATTGCCACCCTGTTCACCTGACTGTGTGACACACCCAAGGATGACATCGTTCGTTTCTTCCTTCGCAACTCCCGCGCGTTCCATCAGTTCATCCAATACAAGCGCTGCAAGTTCATCAGGACGCGTGCTGGCAAGGCTTCCCTTCCTTCTTCCTACCGGCGTCCGCACGCCCGCAACGATTACAGTCTCTCTCATGACGACACTTCCTTCACATTAGAATAGTCCTAGTTTTCTAATAACTATACCAATCATTGAAAGCGGTTTCAATATTTGTTTCAGAGTCTTAATTAGATCTCATCCTAAAGTATGAGACGAAACTCCACACCAAGCCTGTTTGGATAAATCCCATTCCGTCTTATTATTAGGGTACAAACGAAGGGAGGCACCACAAACCATGAAAAAATTTCTACTTGTTGTCCTCGGAATCATTGCCGCAATTGTAGCCGTTGCCAATATCGGGTCTATTGTAGCGCTTACACTTTCAGCAGCCGCAGCATTATTCGGGTGGCACCACTTCCGTAAAAGCAACTCCACAATCGGCCGTATTCTGTGGGGAATCATCATGCTTGTCGGAGTTCTAACAGGAATTTCAAACATCCCTGCTTTCATCGGACTTCTTGCGGCAGCTGGAGCTTACTATGCATGGCGCAAATGGAAACTGAACCAACTTACTAACAGCAATGTAATCGATGCAGATCCGTTCGCAAAGTTTGAAAAACAATGGAACGAATTTACTAAATAAGGAGGGCTTTTGATGAACGAACTATGGTATAAATTCAAATTCGCCGTACAAGAAGACTTGGAACAATTCTCAGCAAAACGCAGCACACAGAATGCTGCAGATGTATTAAACGAAACCATCAAGGAAGCCGAACAGCAAACGAAAGCAGTAGGGAAACTTTTGGAGCGTCAGCGGATTTTGCGCGATGAAGTTACAAAGGAACTGCTCGAAGCCGAACAGCTGACGGAAAAACGGACAGACCAACTTTCATTAGCCGAAGCAACAGAAGACGAAGCGCTAATCAGCTATGCAAAAGACGAGGCCGAAGCGTATAGCCGCCGCCGAGATGAGCTGCGTTCCCTTGAAGAGGAAACGACGGAGTCTATGATCGCATTGGAACGTCGCTTTGAAAGTATGAAACATAAAGTGAAAGACATGCAGGTCCGCCGTTTGAAGTTGATGGGTGAAGAAAACGCAAAACGTGCAAACAGCCGGATGGACCGTATCTTCTCCGCGGATCTTAATCCCGCAGCTGAAGAACCTGTGAGTCATTCTCCCGCCAACGACGGAGACATCGTGTCCATGCGCCGCCGTCTGGATGAGTTGATGACAGAAGAAGCAACCATCGAGAAAATCGTGTAAACTGGAAAGACAGCAACGAGCTGTCCGGGTGATCAGGGGCTCCTTGACCGCCCGGCAGTTCTTTTTTTCTGAATAGACGGATTGGGGCTAAGGGGGCTCGGCGGAACGAGCGGGTTCCCTCGCGCAACGAGCGGGTTCTCTCGCGCAACGAGCGGGTTCCCTCGCGGAACGAGCGGGTTCCCTCGCGCAACGAGCGGGTTTCCTCGCGCAACGAGCGGGTTTCCTCGCGCAACGAGCGGGTTCCCTCGCGGAACGAGCGGGTTCCCTCGCGGAACGAGCGGGTTCCCTCGCGAAACGAGCGGGTTGCTCGGCGGAACGAGCGGGTTGCCCCTCCGTAATCCCCCAATAAAGTACTGACATCGAGAAAGGAGTGGAAGCAGGATGGTGAGAAGCAAAACAGAACGGACTACATTATGGGTCATGGCGTTTGCACTTCTAGTATTCGTAGAGGCGGCTTTGTTCGGGAACGGGAACGTCATCTTCTTCTTTCTCGGTGCCATTGCCATATACTTTGGTCTTCAGCGCCGCTCGAAATGGCTCGTTATCACAGGCGGCATATTTATCGTAATTGCTTTGCTCTCGTTATGGAGTTTACGCTTGCTGATTTTTGGCATGCTGATTTATTTGGTTTATCGGTTGTGGAAAGGTACGCCTGCGGAAGAAATTATGCGCCCTTTGAAAGAAACAAAGCGGGAGTCGCAGAACGGGATTTGGAAAGACCGGCTGTTCTCCAGTCAGTCAACGCCATTCACCTCCTATGAATGGCAAGATGTCCATATCCAAGGAGTTGTCGGTGATTTCTATATCGACGTGACAGACACCGTATTACCAAAGCAAACTTCTTTCATCTCCATCCGGCAAGGTTTTGGTCGTGTTAAAATTGAATTGCCGTACGATTTGCCTGTCCGCATCCATTGTTCCGCCTTGTTTGGTGAATGCCGCCTGTTCGACCTGACGCCTAAACGTTTGTTGAACGAATCCATTCATATGAAAGATGGATACGACCGGGAGATCGGCTCAGAAGCTGAAATCATCATCTCATTATCTGTCCGATTCGGAGATGTCGAGGTGATTCGAAAATGACCGGACTTTTTTGGCGCGGTATTCTGCTATCTGCACTATTCATCACTGTTTGTGCGGGCGGGGTTTATTATATCGTCGAATACTCTCCTTCTTTCGAATGGCAGTACCTGTACAATGAAGACTTTCTCGATGTTCCCATCGGAGTCTGGCTGCTCGTTATACCAATTACTCTCGGCTGGATGTTTTCGTATTGGATTTACAGCATTGCACGCTCAAAGGAAAAAACCATTGAACGGACGCTCAACCAGCTCGCAGAAGAAGGAACCGCACGTTCGAATAGAAACATTTCCCGCAAGATGAATCGCACCATCGCTTCTGTATCAGAGGTATTAGAGACGCAAAAACGAAGTTTGCAGCGGATTACCGATCAACGGGCTGAGGACCAAGACCAAATCATTCAAGAACGTCTGATTGAAGAGCGTCAGCGGCTCGCTCGCGAGCTTCATGATTCCGTCTCCCAACAATTGTTCGCAGCCTCGATGCTGTTGTCATCATTAACAGAGCAGCCTGAGGAAACGACGCTCCAAAAACCATTGCTCCAGGTCGAACGAATGGTGCAGCAGGCACAACTTGAAATGCGCGCATTATTGCTTCATTTACGTCCAGCCGTCTTGAATAGCAAAACTCTCAAAGAAGGACTTGAAGAGTTGCTGACAGAACTGAGGGAAAAAGTGACGTTCACCATTCGATTCCGGCTGGAAGAAGTCCCACTGTCCAAAGGGGCGGAAGATCATTTATTCCGCATCGCACAGGAAACACTGTCAAATACACTCCGGCATGCACAAGCAACAGAAGTCGATGTTGTATTCATCGAACGCGATGGGTTGTCAATTTTCCGCGTCCAAGATAATGGCGTGGGGTTCAGTGAATCCGGCAGCAAAGGCGGCTCGTATGGCCTTCAAAACGTCAAAGAGCGTGCCGTGGAGATTGGCGGTGTGTGTAAAATTGTATCCGTTCCTTCGCAAGGTACGATTGTCGAAGTGAAATTACCAATTCGGACAGAGGAGGAGGAAACGCATGATACGCGTACTACTCGCAGATGATCATGAAATGGTGCGCATTGGCGTATCCGCTTATTTAGGAACTCAACCCGATATGGAAGTTGTCGGAGAAGCGGTTGATGGCGGGGATGCCGTTGAAAAAGCACTGGAATTACGGCCTGACATCATTTTAATGGACATGGTTATGCCTGTCATGACTGGGGCAGAAGCAACAAAGGCAATCATTCAGCAATGGCCTGAAGCCAAAATCATCGTTGTCACAAGCTTCCTGGATGACGATAAAGTCTATCCAGCGCTTGAAGCAGGCGCTGCCAGTTACATTCTGAAAACGTCGAACGCCAAACGTATTGCTCAAGCCATCCGCGAAACCGTCCAGGGCCAAACGGTTCTGGAACCGGAAGTGACAGTCAAAATGATGGAAAAAATGCGGAGCGGCGGATCAGACCAGCCCCTTCACGATGATTTGACGCAGCGTGAACTTGAGACGCTGTTACTCCTCGCACAAGGTAAATCCAATCAGGAAATCGCGGATGAACTGTTCATTTCCTTGAAAACCGTTAAGACGCACGTCAGCAATGTACTGTCAAAACTCGATGTCCAAGACCGCACGCAAGCGGTCATTTATGCATTTCATCATAAATTAGTCCAATGAAAAACGCGCGGTCAGGGAAATCCTGACTGCGCGTTTTTTCGTCATTCGTGATTATGATCATCTTTAGGCTTCTGATTGTTCCATTGCTCATGAGCTTCTTTGTTAAATCGGCTCCGCTGATTGTGGTCGCCATATGGATATTCTTCACCGGGTTCCACTTCGTTATAGCCTGTATCCACACCATCTTCCGTGAACGAAATTGGATCATTCCCTCCAAAGTTCTCAGCTGGCGGGACATCATTCACATCAGAATATACAGGTCCCCGCAATCCTGCTTCCGGGTCTTCCGGGAAGTTATCTGCAGCGGGTGTAGGCGGAGCTTGTTCAGTTGCTCGTTTCAACTGTTCCTTTTCACGATCAACTTGAGCTTTCGAAGCATCCATACCTTGTTTTGCTTGTTGCTTTGCTTGCTCTGCATTTTTTTTCATTTCCTCTTTTTGCTGCTCCCAACTTTCTTTTGAGACGTCTGCATCCTGCAAACTGGACTCCATCTTAGACAAGTAACGGGATGCATGATCGCGTCCGCCCAGTCCGAATGCCAATCCAAATGCCAGCGCAACGCCGCCAAGGATGAGAATGAATGCAGCATTGATAATTGCTGGGGCAATTCCAAGCTGACTCAGTGCCATAAAGAATGCAAATGCCAAGATTGCGTATTTCGCAACATAGCGGAGCACGTGCGGGTTTCCTGACTTCGTTTGCATGACACTTCCGATGAACTTCTCTGCCAGATTCGCAAGCCAGAACCCAACGGCAAGTATCAATACAGCCGCAAGCACCATTGGCAAGTACGCGAAAATCGCAGTTGCCAGAGTCACCATAAATGCGAGCTGGACAATTTGAAGCGCTTCTACAACAAATAATAGAATCACTACGATTTGTACAATCGTTCCGATTACAGATGAAACTGTAAAGCTGCCAGAACGGTTTGTTGACTTCACACCCATCTTATTCGATAAAGAGTCCACGCCGAGATTTGCGAGCAGCGTTTCCACAATTCCTTTAATCCATTTCGCCACGTACACACCTGCGAGAATCAATGCAATCGCCACGATGATCTTCGGAAGCATCACCATAATGTCATTCAACATGGCAATCGCAGGCTGAGAAATCCCCTCTAAATCTAGTACTTCAAGTGCTGAAATCGTAACAGGTATCAAAATCAGAACGAACACGATGGTTCCGATCACTTTAGAAATACTTGTCCCTTTTACAGCGGATGAAACTTTCAATTTGTCCGCGACCTTATCTAAACCAATTGACTCAAGCAGATTTGTCACGATCATGCGAACAATTTTTGCGATAATAATCCCTACTGCAAAGATCAGTGCCGCTCCAACAAGCTTAGGGATAAATGCGACAAATCCGGTTAACATGTTTTCAAACGGACCGCTTACTCCACTTAAACCTAGCGCATTCAGCACGGCTGGGATAAACAGAAGTAAAATTAAATAGAATGCAACATTAGCAGCCGTCGAAATCCATTGTGCTTTATCAACTGACTGTGCAGATCCGCCCACTTTAGTGACGTATTTGTGTACATTCACTTTGTGTCCTGCGGATAGAATGAGTTTTTTTACAAGAGTCGCAAGCACCCAAGCCAGCAGCAGGATCAGACCTGCTTTCAGGATTCCAAGCACCGCACCGCTTAGTCCTGCAAAAACATTCAGGAATGGTGAAGAAATTGTGTTGAGGTTCATCATATTAAAGAAGATGAGAACGGTCAGCAGTAAAATACCGAAGAATACGATTTTGCCTGCGATTTTGTCGGCACTCCATTTTTGGTGCTGCATGTTTAATCGTTCATTCATGCGTCCTTTTTTCATAGCTTTGACTACTGCACCTTCGGCAACTTTAGCAATGATAAAACCGATGATAAGTACAATAATGCCGAGCAGCAGATCAGGCAGCCAGCTGAAAAGGTTTGAATAATACGGGTCTCTGAACATTAAGATCCTCCATTCTAGTAAATAGTCTAGTAACCTATTCCTATAAACGGCAATCCGTAAACCTGCTAACTTTGAAATCTTGAAAAAGCGGAGGCCTGTTCGTCCGTACTCCGTGCAGTTCGCCAATCAATTCGCCCAGAGAAAAACCAGCCGACTGAATCAGTCAACTGGCTTATGTGTTGCGTTTAGATGCATTCCACTCGGAGTGGGCTTTTTCATTATGTGTGCGCTGAGAGGTCTTTTCCTCATTTTCCGTAAATACAGAAGGAGCATGTTCCCCGGTTTCGTCTCGTTCGTTCTCAAGAAACTCATGGGTGTAATTCGAATCGGCAGGATCAGACAATGGCAGCTCATCCGCAGGTCCCGCTGGCTTCCCTTGTTTAGGCACTTTGGGTTCTAAGTCTTCCTTGTTTGGATATTTACCGTCTTTAATGGTCATTCCAATCACTCCTCCCGTATTCCATTTCAACTAATAGCCTTCGTTATCCTTATACCATTCCCTGAATTATTGTGATTCAAACAAAAATAAGACTGCGGGAACGATTCTCCCCACAAGTCTCATTTGGTAAAGACAAAGCTAATGTCACCTAAACAGTGCTCATTGTACTGACTTGAAGGGCAGCGGTACTTTTCCATCCATAGGAGTGCAATGAGACATTTTCTTTAGTAACTATTATTTTGCCCTTTATCACTTATTAATTTAGCTGCTACATTCATATCCAATTTATTATTCTCTGTTTTTGCTGAAAATAACACAATCGGACCTGAACCTGTAACACGTTGAACGTCCCAAACCATTCCATCAAACTTATTATATGAACTATCTGCTATTAGTAATTGTTTAGATCGCTCCGTCAACTGTACTTGTAATCCTGTGAAAAGATTACCAGAGCTTTCATTTGGAATCGTAATAGAACCTATGATTTGTATCCCTGTCACACAATCATCTATCGTCATATTTCCAAAGTGATTCGCATTAATCCAACTGTAAGTTCCAGCCCCAGGATTCTCAGTTTTTAGTTGGATGGCTGTTTTAAATCCTGCGATTGAGATATTTTCAAACAAGACAAAGCTAATATTGTGCCACTTTCCTTTGGCATAAAGGGAAAGACCCGTCCCCTTGTTGCTTTTACTTTTGTTGATAATTGTCATGTCTTCAATCCGAGTCTTATTCGAAGCATCATACTGATCATTGCCTTTTAGGAAAATAACTTCTGATTGAAAGACTGGATCCATTATTTGAATCGTCCCGTTCCTAATAACTGAATCCTTTTCAACCGTCAGCACGCGATAGTTCCCTTTGACGGATAGGACAGAATTAGTCCCAAACTCTAGTTCTACACCTTTTTTAACGGTAAAACCGGATTTGATTGTATATACTTTATTGGCTCTTAACTTTACTTTTTCTTTCTTTTGCACGGCACAAAAATCAATAGCCTGCTGAATTGCCTTTGAATAATCTTCTGTCTGGCCGTTCTCACTTGTAATGAAATCTTCTACCTCTACCGTATCTCCCTGTTGGTTCAGGCTTTTTTGTTCCACATGCGCACTCCCCCATATATCGGTGTTCCACATTAAATAGAGAACAACGGCAATGTTGATGACAATAATCGCTATATATCGAATTAGAACATTTTTTACTTTCATTTGAATCATCCGCTTTCCTAGCTCACAACTGCACTACAATGCGTCACCACCTCATCCCACTTCATGTATATGCGAATGATATCTTCTTCTATAAGCTTAGAACCCGATTGAACTTCAATAAATTCTAAATCTGTAATTGCCTTTATACCATGCGCTGCTTCTATCGGAATTTGCAGTACATCTCCCGCTTTCACGGAGTACAGTTCGCCATTAAGAGCGAATTCCCCAGTACCTTTAATGATTGTCCAAACTTCATGGCGATAGCTATGTGTCTGATAACTAATATTTTTTGAGGCTTTTATACATATGCGTTTTGTAATTACCTCGGCTCCGTCTCTTACCTTCATATGATCGAGTACGCGATACCAGCCCCATCGCCGTTCTTCGTACATGGGCCGTTTGTTCACGCCGTCTATTAGTTCTTTAACTCGCGGACTTTCACTTTTTTTCGAAACCAGAATGCCATCGGGGCTTGCTGCAATAATTAGATCTTTCACACCGATTGCCGCAATAGGAATAGTCAGCTCGTTTATTAAGTGGGTGTTGGAGGAATTCTCAGTCATTACACAGTTCCCGATTTCATTTTCAGCCATTTCTTCTGTTAGCGTGTTCCATGTGCCAAGGTCTTTCCACTCTCCTTCATAAGGAAGAGCGACTACCTTTTCCGCTTTTTCGACAACTTCATAATCAAATGAACGATTAGGCAGAAGCGAATACTTTTTGTAAAGTTCATCATATACGATTGGCAATCCCCGTTCCTCCAGGATTGACAGTATATACTCCAACTTAAACGCAAACACGCCTGTATTCCACAATGCGTGCTGTTCTACTAAATCTGCTGCTTGCTGATAAGCAGGCTTTTCCTTAAAATGACTGACCTCTAAATACTCCAGCTGCTGACTATCACTTTTTGGAGTCAGATAGCCATATTTCTCTGATGGGAATGTCGGCTTCTTCCCTATTAATGCAAGGTCTGCATGGGAGTTATTAAGTGTGTCTTCTAACTCAGCTACTCGTTTAAAAAAGCTTTCTTCAACATACGGATCAACAGGAAGTACTGCAACAACTTCCTGTGAACCAACCCCTTTGACAGAATATAAGTAGACAGCGGCAAGGGCGATTGCAGAAAAAGTATCTCTTCTTTCGGGTTCAATACTAAGAGGAATACCAGAACCAATTTGGTTTTGAATTGCATCTACCTGAGACTTGCTTGTGGCAATCATTGCAGATTGCTGCAGACCAGCCTTATCCAGCTGTCTCCACACTCTTTGTAACATCGATTCCATCAGACCCTCATCATCAGCAAGCACTTGCAGAAATTGTTTTGATCGTGATTCATTTGATAATGGCCACAAGCGTTTTCCAGATCCACCAGATAGTAAAATTAATTCCAATTCTGATTCTCCTATTCACTTTTCTTTTGGGCGTTTATGATGCTGTGTATGCTGAAACTAATTGGTCACCTACTTTTTTCTGCGAGAAATGTTCCGACACAAAATCGCTTGCCTTCGCAGTTACCATTCCTGCTAATTCATGGTCGTTCAAAAGTCGTTCAATCTCCTTAATAAATTCTTCATTATGTTCGCAAACAAACGCTTCTTCCTGATGGGTAAAACCAATTCCTGAATTGGTTATCGTACTCATGACTATCGGACAACCAAGACCCGCTGCTTCCAATATTTTGTTTTGCTGACCGGCACCAAAACGCAAAGGGCAAACATAGACAGCCGCCTTCCATTGCCACGGCCTAATATCTTCTACAAATCCCGTTACAACAACGCCAGGGATATTGTTCAATTTTTTTATGTCAGCTGCAGGATTTGCTCCTACCAGCCAGCATTCCAAATCAGGGTTTTTTGCTTTAAGCGGAAGGTAAATCTCTTTCACAAGCCTTTTGGCTGCGTCTACATTAGGGGCATAGTCCATGGTTCCAGTGAATACTAATGCCTTCATTCTGTTTTCCGAAAGATTCCGGTGAAAGTAGGACAAGTCAATATAATTAGGAACTATATCTACTTCTTTGACCCGTCTGGAATGAAGAAATTCCTTATCCGCCGGAGAGGTAATAATGGCTTTGGAACTTTGTGTTTTTATGAACAGTTCATACCTTTTCATCCTCCCCAATTCTCCCCGGACGATCAGCTTTTCGAATGGATTATTTGACCACTGGTATCTTCTTTCCAGGTTCAGGCTGATTGCATCAATATAGTCCACAATCACTTTTGAACCTGAGGTATTTAATGACTGGAAATTATGGAGCATTTTTGATTGCACGTGTATAACGTCATATTGCGTTTCACTTAAAATCCGTTCAAGAAGCACGTTTAAAATAGGAAATGAAGCGAGCGATACACTTAATGGATATCCTTTAAAAAGAAAGCTCCTTAAAATTGAAAAACGATTGTTTTTTGCATTCATTTTGTACTTTTCATCATTCACACCGTTCAATAAAGAAGAACCGCAGCACCAGGATGCTTCCTCATTTTCTTGATACAGGCAGTGAACGGTATGTCCTTTATTCACTAAACTTCTTATTTGCTGATACGCTCTCACTTGATCCCCTTTACCGGGAATTTCCGGCTTTCGATGAGTAATAAATAAGATATTCATGTGCTATCCCCTCTATTCAAATTGAAGCGCAATTATATTCGGGTAACTGGAATAACTTCCGTTTCCTTCTGATTATTGATTTCTCCCGTCCCTGCTGCCTGCCCGCGCTGAAAAAGTATCCGAATTGTCTGCAGGACAATTTTAATATCACTTCCAAGTGAGTAATGGCGAATATAGATCAAGTCAAATCTCAGCTTATCTTCAGCTGTAGTTGTATATTTTGCCATTACTTGTGCAAGTCCTGTCAGTCCAGGTTTCACAGTCATCCTGTAAGAATATTCCTCCATCTCCCGCTGGAATTGATCGCAAAAAAACTTTCTCTCCGGCCGCGGTCCAACAAGGCTCATCTCCCCTTTCACGACATTGTACAATTGCGGCAATTCGTCAAGCCGTGCAGCCCGCATCCATCTGCCAATAGTTGTTATCCTTGAATCGCGCTCTGTCGCCAATACAGGTCCTGTCTCTTTTTCCGCATCTTGAACCATGCTTCTGAATTTATAAATTAAATAAGGCTTTCCATTTATTCCAAGACGCTCTTGCTTGAACAATGCCGGACCTTTAGACGTTAATCGTATTAACACCCATAAAAGAATCATTACCGGACTAGCGGCCAGCACCAATATAAAGGAACCAACTAAGTCAAAAGCACGTTTGACCCATCGATTGACGATCGTAGACTTTACCGCTGGGATTGAAAGAACAAGCATGTCATCCACTTGCTGTTGAACTGATCCTTGTAGAAACAGGTCAAAGAATTGAGGGACAATCAGTATTTCCTTTTCATACTTCACACACAGACTAACAAGTCGCGTTCTTTGTTTTTCATCGATCAAAGGACTGATCAGTACAACATCGATATCATTCAAATAATCTCCCAGCCGATTTTCCCCGCTTGCCAGAAACAAGCCATTGGCGATATACCAGCCTTTATAATGCGAACGAAGCTTGTCAGCTAGCGCAATTCCGCCGGTTTCATCATTCGCGATAATCAGCACTTTTTTCTTCCCATGAAGTCCCTTTATCGTTTGCCAAAAAACTAAGCGGCTTGCTATTAAAAGAGGGATATGAATCAAGCTCGCGGTTAAAACGATTTCGAGTGAAAGATCGTGCATAAGATAATAACTGCCGCCCAAAATCGATAAAAATGCAGTAATGGTTATAGAAAAAAGGATGATATAGATTAAATGGGTAAACCCTTTTCGCTTCAAACCCGAATAAAAGCCGAAGAGATACAAAACACTGCATGTTAACGCTGCTATATACGTTACTGATTGAGCATTACCTAAAGGAGAGGCAGCACTATCCAAAAGTAAGGAAGCAGTAATGTAACCTAAATGAATTAACGCAATATCGACTAATACAAGTAACATTTTTCCAGTGCGCCTTTCGCTATTCCTTAACATTGCAACCCCTCCTCCATTTGAACAGCTTCTTCTTTATAAGATTATAATTACAGCATTTGTTCCTTATCTTTTCTGCAAATACTGCTCCATCGTTGCGTTAATCATTTTTTCTAAAGAAAAGTTTTTCTGGACCCGCAGATTAGCATCTTCCGCCATTTTCAGTCTCAGCGATGGATTGTTTTTCATCACATTAATGTACTTACAAAAGTCATCAATCGAGTAGTCTGATACAAGAAACCCTACGTTGTCGCTATTAATTGCTTCTTTAATGCCGCCTGTATTCGCGGAAATGATTGGGGTGCCAACAGCCATCGCTTCAAGAATCACCATTGGAAATACTTCACGATGAGAAGTTAAAAGAAGCACATCCATCTCACCAATGAATTTCTCTGGATTCCTTATATCCCCCATCATATGCACGTGTTGTGTCAGCTCGGCATTTTCAATCATTTGATGGATTTTTGTGTATTCCGGTCCTTCTCCGCCTATATAAAACTGAATATGACGGTCACTTTTGAGTCTTTTAGCAATTTCCAGAAATAATTCATGGTTTTTTTCTGACGAGAGTCTTGCGAGGATTCCCACCTTAAAGGTGTCTGTTTGCTTTTTTGGATAATACCTGAACTTTCGCAAGTCCACTCCGTTATAGATGGTTGCTGCCTTTTCTGTCTGAACGCCCAGTTGCAAGAGGTTTAATCGTTCATCGTCACTGACGGTTATAACTCTAGTAAGATGTCGATTTACTAACGAAACAAAGATGTTACGAAAACGGTTTTCCATCATCGTGACATTATGTTTTGTATAGATAATCGATGGCTTATTAGGGAGGAGTTTTTTCAGGACTACAGCATACAAGACCATTCTTAAACTATTTGCATGAATTAGACCAATCTCTGACTCCACTATCCTCTTTTTAATTGTCAGCAAGTTCGCAAGATGATTACTGCGCGACAAGAGACTGAAGTGTACTTTATTGTGAATTTGCTCGAAAAGCTCTCCTGGTCCGGCTGCTGTGTAAAAAACATACTCAGGATGCTTTAGCTGATTTTCCAATTTACAAAAGTAGTTTTCAGCTCCGCCTGTTATGAGTTTATCTGTCATTATTAACACGTTCATTTCCAGTATCCTCCTAAAGAGTCAGTTGAACGTTCGAGGTCTTATGATCATTTTCACCATATACCTTCTCCACCCTTTGAAGAGTTACAGAAAGAATAGCGAGGTAAAGAATAAATACTTCATGAATAATTAAAGAAAGCGACATGATTTGCAATAGAAATGCTATAAAAATTAAAAGTAAATACATGTGCTCTTTCATTAAGCGTCTTTTCAGCAGCTGAACAAAAACCAGGAGCAGGAATAAGACATATAAAGTAAATCCTAACAAGCCAGACTCCGTTAAAATTTGTAACAGTGTATTATGTGTGTACAGATTTTCACCATATTGAATATTGTTGTATTCGATAAAGTTATCTGCTCCAATTCCTATAACTGGATGTGCTAAAAAGTATTCCCATGCCCGTCCCCATAGCTCAAAACGCCCGCTTCCTCCATCGCTCGAAAAGTCCTCAATCCTTCCCCCAAGAAGTGCACCTACATTAATTTTCATAATGAATACTGCAAAATATGCAGCTGGTATGAAGATCATCCCCATCGCCGACAGTGTTTTCCATCTTTTAGAAGAATTGCTGATAACGATATAGATTAAAATTATGAGGAACATTGCCAGAATACCGCCTCTTGAAAAAGTCAGGACCGTTGTGAGCGTGCATAGTGCAAATCCGATTTTATTTCTCAAACTGGTCATATTCGTTAGGAAGTATGCAAAGAATATAGAGTTATAGAACACGAACAAATTGGGATCTAGCAGCAAACCGACTAGCCTTGGATAATCCCTGTCGAAGAGAACGCCATAACTGACCGACATTTCCTCAGCCGCCTGCAGCCCCATTTTTTTGATGCCAGCTATATACATCAGAAGACTGGCGCCATTAAAAAGTAATCCAGATTTCGCAATCGCCTCTTGAATTGCGAAATCCGAATACGTTCTCAAGACAAACTTTAATATGAAATAAAAGCCAATCAGCAGAGCTATCCCCGCCATCATGCGGATGCTTGCAAATGGATATGCAGAAAAAGCGCCCGTCAAAACGTAAAACAAATAAAATAAAAGAAGCATTATTTCAAATGAGTACATCTTTTGAAACGAAAATGAAGAGAGATGAAAGAGTAAGAAAATAACTAGAAGGATCATATACGGTTTTAAATAAAAACCAATATACACGTTATAATTACTTAGCATGAAGGTAAAAAGTATCAAAAACAGGCCGGTATGCCGCTCTTTTTGAGTGACAGATTTAAGAAAGTCCATCCCCTATCCCCCGCTCTATCGTCTCTGCTTCCGCTCTTTTATCCTTAACTATTAACGCCCTCAGTTTATGCAGCAATCCTCGATCAGCTGCCAGAATCACTGTTAAAGACAATAAGTGAAGACATGCAGCGAGCACAGGAGATTCGGAGAGGAAATAATTCATGATTACAAATAGAACACTAAAGAAGGATAGATAAGGAATTAACATGTTCACTGCCAGCGCTTTCTTAGCCGGGTTTAATACCCAATATCCCGCTAAAGAAATCAGCTCGATTCCCACTGCGGCACACGCCGCACCTTCGATACCAAACTGATGACTAAACCCAACATAGAAACCAATTCCAAATATGAGGGCTGCTGCCTGAATCGCTGTTCTCCGATAATGCAGAGCTTTTGTTGTCAGCCCATCAGCCAGCGCTACATTAATACTTTGCAGTACTAGCATGAAAGACAAAATTTGCAAAGCTTTAGAAGCGGATACCCACTGTTCTCCAAACAACGTTCTAATTAAGAGTTCGGGTATATAAAAGAAGGATACTGTCATCGCCATGCCTGTTAATGCCATCATTTTTACTTGAAGCAGATTTAGCTGTAAATGCGCCGCCTCACCTTTGCTGTGATAGCTCTTAAACAGTGCCGGGTAGAATGCACCTGCGAGTACTCCCGGGATTTGATATAGCGCAGAAGGAATACGATAGGCAACAGCAAAAAAACCAACCTGTTTCAGAGTTAATGTCCTTTCCAGCACAATAGGTCCCAGCTGCGGAAGCAGGACGACCAGCAAACCACTAATAATGAAAGACGTCACATTCTTTAGCAATCCTCTATGGAACGCATGCTTAAAGTGGATGGTGGTCCTCTTTCCTACCAAGTGAATCCCCACGATTCCTGCAAGTAAATACGAAGTTCCATATAACAGGCAAATCAAGAACGGATGCAATGCCAGCATCATCCCGCCTAAAACAGAAACGACAAGCAGCACAGCTGAACAAATACGAATCAGGCCTAAGTACTGCATTTCTTCTATTAGTTGAAAGTAAGTAATACTAATACTCTGCAATGCCAATCCTGTCACCATAGGCAGCATTAAATAATACATAGTTTTCATCAGCTCTGGCTGATTCTGATAAAGTAATTGGATTAAGAAATACCCCGCTATAAATGTGACCCCTAATAACACAAGCCTGACTTTGACAAAGGATGAGATTAATTCAGGCAGACTCACTTCGTTCTTAGAACCTTCACGGAGTACCGCGACACTTATTCCGGCATCCGTGCAGTAGCCCATAATCAAGGCGTACGCTAAGGCAATACTAAACATTCCATAACTTTGAGAGTCCAAATACTTTGCCAAAATTATAAGTGTTACCGCGTTAAGTCCACTAGAAAAGATTGTGCTGTAAAATAAATAAACTGCATTTTTACCAATGGAGTTCTTTTTCTCACGTTTCACGAATGCTCACCCACACATCTTCAACTTGTTTGGTATACTGCTCCTAATAGCTGGGTGTTAGCTCTATTCAAAACTTTTTTCACCTGCAAAGCATCCTTTTCTTTTGTCTGGTCTTCCTGAATCACCAGGATGACACCACTGCAAACTGAAGAAACCAGTTGTGAGTCTGCAGCTGTCAAAAATGCTGGAGTATCCAATAGGATGACATCGTAGATTCGATGCCATGCAACTAGAAGCTGTTCAATTTTACTTAAGCTCTCTAGGTAAATCGGCAAGGAACCTGCGGGAAGAAAATGCAGATTATCAACGGATACTTTAGAAATTTCACCTTGTTCTCCTCTTAATATATTGCTTAATCCTTTAGTATTTGGCATATCAAACAGACGATGAATAATAGGTCCTCTGAAATTCATATCTACTAGCAGCACTCTTTTTCCTGCTTCAGCAAATGAACTTGCCAGTTTCAAAGAGATCAGTGATTGACCGGAATTATCTTCCGGGGAGGTTACCATTAAAATACACCTTTCGTTCTTCAATATATGTTGTGTATTCATTCTGATCATCCGGATTTGCTCTGTTCCTGCCCATCTTCTAGGAGACTTCAGTTGCTTTATCCACTTGTCTTTTCTTTTCCTGAACAACCAATGACCTCCTTTCATCGTCTGGGCCACTATAGGGGTATGCTCCCCTGCCAATCTTTTGAAGTTCTATTTTCTCGCTAAAACTTCCTAAAAGCGGTACACCGAGCAACTCTTCTACAATCCCTTCTCTTTTAAACGAGCTATCTAACTGCTCGCGGACGACTGCTAGTCCAATACCAGCTAATAGTCCTGCGATTAAAGCGATAGCTAGTGCAGCTAGTTCATTATTGGTTTTAATAACATCATCATTTTTCCCAAGAAGTTTCACTTGATCAAATTGAAGGAGGCCATTCATTTTATCGATGGCGATAACTGCTGTCGTATTGGCGATATCTCTGGCCAGTTTTTCGTCTTGATCCTTTACAGTAATGATAATGAGCTGAGAGTCTTTGTTGTTTCTAATTACTAATTTCCCATCAAATGAGTGTCCTTTTAACCCTAATTCTTCTTTCACTGCATTTAATACAATGGGACTTTTAATAAAATCTACAGAAGACGCCATCATACGTGGAATCTTTTGAGTTTCTTCATAGGAATTTTCTTGGTTTTTGTTTTGTAAATTACCTACCAGGATATATTCACTGGCTTCATATACCGGTTTAAAAATATAGAATGCAGCCAGTGCGGTAATGGCAACTAAGACAGCCGCTGTCACACTGATCAGAAGAATTCTTTTCTTAATTAAAAAAAAGAAATCTTTTAGAGTCATCTCTCTTTGCATAACAGCGCCTCCTTCCATCAGCTCTGTATTAACATTTCTTGCTCACAGTATCTAATCGTCATATTCAGCCCATCAGCAAATGAATACGATGGTTCCCATCCAAGTACAGTTTTCGCTTTTTCGTTCGCTAAGCAACTGTTCTTAATATCATCAGGGCGCTCCTCAAGAAAAACAGGCACTATGTCCCTTCCGGTTATCTCATTCAATTCGTTTAAGATGTTTTGCACTGAAGTTTCCTTTTGTGTACCAATGTTAATGATTTCATTGTCTCCATTCGTTAACGCAATCACATTGGCTCTGGCTACATCTTTCACAAAAATAAAATCTCTCGTTTGATTCCCATCTCCCAGAATAGTAAGAGGTTGATTGTTCAAAAAGTTATCAATGAAAATCGACACGACTCCTGCCTCTCCATTCGAGTCTTGTCTCATTCCATATACATTGGCATAACGCAAAATGGTGTAAGTGATCCCGTGCAGTCTGGAAAACATTCTTATATATGCTTCCGCATGCTTTTTAGACAATCCATAAAATGAAATAGGCTTCATTTGATGGTCCTCATCAAGCGGCAAATACCCCGGATTTCCGTATAATGCAGCCGTTGAAGCAAAAACTATTTTTTTCACATGATATTTCACACATGCCTCCAGTACATTAATCGTGCCAATAATATTTACTTCACTATCGTTTAATGGTGCTTGTAAAGATTTTGCTACAGACACTTGGGCAGCTAAATGAATGACACAGTCCGGTTGAAAGTCAGCAAAAAACTTTTCTATTTCTTTTTTTCGTATATCTCCTTTATAGAAAACAGCTGATTTAGGAACTTGACTCATTTTCCCTGTTGAAAGGTTATCTATTACTGCAACCTCATGATTTTGTGCAATTAACTCCTCAGTAACGTACGATCCGATAAATCCTGCCCCGCCTGTCACCAGCACTTTCATCGCCTTCGCCTCTTTCCCGTCATTAAAAATAGCAACTAATGAACCTTTAATCGAACGTTAGTTGCACTTCCTTATTCCTGCCGACAATTGGAAGTCTCTAACCAGCTAAAACCTGCGGGATTAGATAAACACTACTTATATGAACGACACGAAACATATAGAACTGCTGGTTCTATAATGTAAATAGGTCCTGTTCAAAATTTCCATGATAGAAAGATGTTCATAGTTACTGCCGAATCCATATTATGCTTCTTCATATTCGTTTATGTATCATTTTTGTAGCGGACGCGTAAAAATTCTACGCAAAAAAAGCACTGCTAAAAGCAGTGCTTAAAATACAGCCTTCATTTGAAGTTAATCCAGCGGTACACGAACTGTCACTTTAAACAAATCGCCATCTACGTCAATTGCCATCGTGCCCCCATGCATGTCAACAATTGATTGTGCAATCGCAAGGCCAAGACCAGATCCATCCGTATGACGTGAGGCATCTCCTCGTTTGAACCTCTCATACAGCTCATCCACGTTTTCATTCAACTCATACGCAGTAATATTTTTGATGATGAACTCCGCCATACCGCCGGTTTCACGCAGTGTTACAAATACCCGTGTGCCTGGAAGTGAATACTTCAATGCATTGCCAATTAAATTATCAAGCATCCGCCACCATCGTTGTCCATCCAGCACTGCAGGCATAGGTTCTTCGGGAACCGACACCCTAAAATCAAGCGGGATTTCCGCCATCTTATCTGTATGTTCCCCAATGGCTTGTTGAACCAGCTGGGTGAGATCGACTCGCTGTTTGTACAACTCCATCGTCCCGCTCGACATTTTAGAGACTTCGAACAAGTCTTCAATCAGCGTCTTCAAACGCTGCGATTTCCGGTCCAGCACGTCTACATATTCTGCCCGCTCTTCATTAGATAAATTTTGGTTTTTCAACAAATCCGTATATGTGATGATTGACGTGAGGGGCGTCCGTAAATCATGGCTTACATTTGTGATCAATTCCGTTTTCAATCGCTCACTTTTCGCCTGGCTGCTAACTGATTGCTCCACGCCTTCACGCAGATTGTTCAAATTGACCGCATGTTTAGCGAACGGCGACCGTCCAATCACCTTGATATCACTGTTCAATCTTCCAGCTGCCATATCTTCTGTCGCTTTGAAAATTCTATTTAAGTAACCCATGCGGCGCATGTAGATGAACAAGATTGGCAACCCGATGAATAATACGCAAAACATATAAATCACAAACAATCCTCCGGCAACTGCCGAGCCGACAAAACCTACTCCTGCAAGGAAAAACCCAATCAGTAAGATAAATGTCTGGATAGCAATCGAACGATTCAAGAATACATCTTTCATGCTATTTGCAAGTTGCCACATGTAGCTATTCTTCACATCCTTTTCGAAGACCCCAGGCTGTTGATAACGCGTCATTGCATTTCCAGCTTGGAATGTCAGAAACGCAATACAAATGGCATTTATCACGAACATACATACGACCCTGGGAATGCTAAATGAATAGCCTTCGAGTACCATGTTATTCATTCTAAAAGATGCATTCTGTACAAAGTTCATCACAATTAACAAAAGGATTAGAAATACTCCTGCTTTCACATCAATACGAAGCTCATCATACCTTTTCGTTAATGGAAGATCTTTAAACCATGCCCATTTGAATTTCCACACCGTAAAGAGTGCAATCAGTGCAGCGATTCCTGCAATCCCTGACAGGATAAGCATAATCTTGATGGATTGGTATTGCTTTGCTTCCCCGTAGAGCACACCGCCTTTTTGGAATACTGAGGAAGGAACAGCAACCTTGCCCTTATAAAGAACAGACGCTGGAGAAATTGCATTCATGTCTTCGGTCGATAAGTTGATGCCAACCGCGTTATGCAACTCATCTGTGTACGTAGAGATCCCGCTGGCACTGTCGTAAAAGTCTGTGTCCAGGCCTTCTACCTTCAAATAACCGGTGTTTCCATTGAACTTATGCTCGTATCCAAAAGGTCCGCTAACTTCCCATTTCTTGTGAGTTTCTCCTCCCGCGACCTGAGCCAAATCATACGCAACAGGTATAGCGGAACCCATACTTCTAGATTTGTAGTCTTTTATCAGTTGTGCCAATTGATGTTTCTTTCCGTTCAAGATTTTGTTTTCAACATAAGTATCGTCTTCAAAGTTCTTCCGGATGTCCTCAATTTTCCCGTCCCGTTCATCAACTAAAGCCTGTTTAACGTCGGGCTTGGCTTCGGCTTCCCGAATTTGGTCTTCATACTGCATTTGAACATCGTCTATCTGCTCTGCCAAACTGCCGTAATACGTGCGGTACACTTGGATTTCAGAGGGTGAAACAGTCAGTTTTTTCTCTGCCTCCTCCAAGTCAATCGGGTTTAAGACTGTCCGTCCAAGGTCTTTATAGATATCTTCCAGGTAATTTTGAAATTGTTCGGATTGTGGAAAGCTTTTTAATACTAATTCTGGTCCGCGGCTCGTGACTGTCACGAGCCCGCTAATCGCAATCGTCACTAGGACTGCCCATATCATTATCGGTGTGTAACGTTTCATCACACTGTGCCTCCTTTTATAATTTGGATGAAGTACGTTACCGTTCGAGTGGTTCGGGCGATGCCGTTACTCGCAAGATCCGTAATATGCGGGAAGCAATAAACGATACTTCCGAGCGCAATGACGATGGAAGTAATAGACCAGAAAAGTGCAGTATTATTTCTCGATTTTGTACCCAACACCCCACACCACCTTTACATATCGCGGATTTTTCGGATCAGCTTCAATTTTTTCACGAATTTTACGGATATGAACCGCCACAATGTTTTCCGCATTGTAAGCCTCTTCGTTCCATACACGCTCATAGATTTCATTGATGGAAAACACGCGTCCAGGATGTTTCATAAGCAACTCTGTTATTTTGAATTCAGTTGGCGTCAATTTAACCGGTGTGCCGTCAAGAGTAACCGTTTTCGCTTCTTCGTCCAGCACCAATCCATCGATTTCAAGCGTCGTTCCGCCGTCAAACGTACCGAGCTGGACGTAGCGCCGCAATTGTGATTTCACACGCGCCATCAATTCCATCGGCTGGAACGGCTTCGATACATAATCATCTGCACCGACGGAAAGACCATGAATTTTATCCGATTCTTCTACTTTCGCACTCAGCATAATAATGGGAACATTTTGCGCTTCGCGAATTTTGAATGTCGCGGTGATGCCGTCCATGTTCGGCATCATGATGTCGAGGATCAGCAAGTGAACTTCTTCTTTGCTAAGCAGATCCAGCGCTTCCCGGCCATCTGCCGCTTTTAACACACGGTATCCTTCGTTTTTCAAATAGATCTCTATGCCATCACGGATTTCTTTGTCATCATCCGCGACCAAAATCGTCATCGCTGCCATAACCGCACCTCTTTCTTGCTCGATAGTTTTATTGTAACAGGGACTTCTTAACATTTGAGAAGGGAAAGTATGAAGAAATTCTTAAGATGTGCGGGGGAATGATTCTTTTGAGGATGCACATACTTTTCAATGGAGGTGATTTCATTGAATAAAGAGGAAAAACGAAAGCAGAAAGCTAAGCAGCTGGGCCGTGAAGAATTCGGATACGGCATGGATTTGAGTCCAGATGATTTTGATGTCATTGGACAGAATGATGCAGCGAAGAAAAAGAAGAAAGCAGCAGGGCAAGGAATGGATCAGAAGGACGCAAATCGCTAATAAAATAAACACAATCCCTCGCCCTGAATATGGACGAAGGATTGTGTTTTTAAATTTCAAAGGATTGAACCTACGATATACTTTCAAATCTAATAACCTCTACGAATCGTCAAACCGTTACCAAAAATCAAACAAGCATCTTACGGCAAGCTTCCGCACATTTCTTACACGCTTCTGCACAACGCTGACAGTGCTCGTGGTCATGTTTGCCGCACTCTTCAGCGCAATGATCACAAATGTAAGCACACAACTGACAAATTTCTTTCGCAAACGGGCTGTCGCGGGTCATCGCTTGAATTGCGAGCGTGCAAATATCCGCGCATTCCCGATCCAGACGAATGCATTCCGCCATCATTTTCACATCATCTTCTTTTAAGCAAGCGTCAAAACAAGTGTTACATGCCTCTAAACACTCTATACACGCTTTTAAACATTCCTCATACTGTTGAGAGGTCATACGAATTCCTCCTTCAATGAAGTAAAGCAGCCAGTCGCGGACATATGCTCCGTCTAGTGAGGATGGAAGTGATATGCGCCAACTGCCTGCCTTTTAGATAGTACTCTTTTTTATGTTCCCCTCCTGCTTTGAAGAAAACATCGATCCATACTTATTTTAATGGTTCTTCATTTAAATCGTGTACATGTGTGTCTTCGTCTCACCTTTTCATCCGATAGTAAAAGTGAAAATTCTCTTATGCTTTAGCTGTCATCCGTTTTTTTACTCCTATGTTCTGCGCGGGCTGCTCCTCCCTTTTGTCCAATTTCTTCATAGAATTCTTTCCCATGATTTTGCGAGGTTGCCTGTCCTCCCTTTTTACCGATTTCTTGATAAAACTCTTTATCATGCTTCTTCGCTGTTGCCTTCCCGCCCATGCGTCCAGCTTCTTCTCTCGACATTTTTTCATTATTCTCTTGCTCGGTCATCTTCAGTCCTCCCAACATAATCGTGCTGTTTATAGTTACTCCCTATATTCCCAGTTCTATTCGGAACAAACTTTATATCGTCGATTCATCCCCTGTACGAATCTCTCATTCAGTGCTAAACTGAATAGCGTTCAAAATACGTGGTTCGAAATCCTCCCACGAAAAAAAACTAAGGAGCTTATAAGGAAATGAAAACAAAAACACTTGCAGTAAGCGGCATCATTGGGGCACTTTACGTGGCCGTTATGATCGTCTTAGCCCCGTTCGGCTTTACGAACATCCAGTTTCGTCTAGCTGAAATCTTTAACCATTTGGTCGTTTTCAATAAAAAATATTTCGCAGGCATCATTATCGGTGTCTTTGTATCGAACTTACTATTATCGGAAGTCGGCCCCATGGACCTTCTATTCGGAGTCGGCCATTCGATTATTTCGTTAAGCATCACCCTTTTTCTAATTAAAAGAATCACGAGTCCCGTGAAACGGATGATGGTCAATACGGCTGTCTTTACGACCACGATGTGCATCATCTCATGGCAGCTGCATTTAGTGTTCGGCCTCCCATTCTGGATTACGTGGGGATATCTGGCCATTAGTGAATTCATTGTGATGGCTATCGGAATTCCGCTGATGCATACGTTGAATAAACGGCTGCCGCTCTCAAAATTGATTTGACGGAGGATGAAGGATGTATCTGACGATTGAAGAGACTGCTGTCAAATTAGGAATGCCGGTTGAGCAGGTCCGACAATATGTATTGGACAAGCGAATCCGTTCCGTCCACGACGGTACCCAATTCTTGATCAATGAAAGCCAATTTGGTCTCTACTTTGAACAGCTGGAGCAGCTTAAGCAGCAAATCGATGAGTGGCGGAGTGAACCAATACCGCCCGATCGCGACATTAAAGATGAAGATTAAAAAACGGGGGAGTCATCAGTCATGAACTGATGACTCTTCCGTTTTTTATTGTGATGAATGGGCTATAGGCGCGGAAGGCGGTACTCTTGGTGAATAATTCAAGCAGTGGACACCTTTCAAGGAATGTTAAGGATTCATTGGAAGCGCTCCGCTTGTTTCCACCAGACTCCACCTGCCATCACAGCGAATCGGACAGATCCCGAAGAGAATCGGACACATAGCCAGAAGAATCAGCCACATGGCGCAGACAATCGGCCACACAGCAGAATTAATCAGCCACGGGACACAACTCGCACCCATTTAGGAACTAATTGGAAGCACTCCGCCTAATTCCACCAGACTCCACTTGCTGACGCTGGGAATCGGACAGATCCCGAAGAGAATCGGACACATAGCCAGAAGAATCAGCCACATGGCGCAGACAATCGGCCACATCCAGCAAACAATCGGCCACACAGGAGAATTAATCAGCCACGGGACACAACTCGCATCCATTAAGGGATTAATTGGAAGCACTCCGCCTAATTCCACCAGACTCCACTTGCTGACGCTGGGAATCGGACAGATCCCGAAGAGAATCGGACACATAGCCAGAAGAATCAGCCACATGGCGCAGACAATCGGCCACATCCAGCAAACAATCGGCCACACAGGAGAATTAATCAGCCACGGGACACAACTCGCACCCATTTAGGAACTAATTGGAAGCGCTCCGCTTGTTTTCACCAGACTCCACGTGCTGACACAACGAATCGGCTACAACTGCACTTGTTTATGAGCATTTCCCCGCAGCTTTGTGACAATGCCTGAACTTTATTTCACGGAAAGCTCTCTTTTGGGTTTACCTTCATTGAATACTGTAAATAATACAAACAATCCATAAGCTTAGAACTCCCCTCGGGCGCGCTGGCTATACGGTTGCACTTCTTCATAATCAATAGTATAGTGGTAAACTGCTTGTGAAAACTATCGTCACTAAGGGGGAACCATGAGAAAAATATCAAATGTCTTTTATATAACGATTGGTCTAATCGTCTTGGCCGTTGGCTACGGTGTCATTGATCCAGAGCGTTTTGAGGCTGGGACCGGCATCGTGAAAAACTTCGTGTCCACTGCATTCGGTTGGTACTACATGTTATTAATGACGCTATTAGTTGGCGTCAGTATCTACTTAATCTTCAGTCCCTACGGAAAAATCCGATTAGGGAAAGACACGGATCGTCCACAATTCTCCACAATCACCTGGATTGCAATGCTGTTTTCAGCTGGAATGGGGATCGGGCTCGTCTTTTATGGCGCTGCTGAACCACTTTCACATTTCGCGGTAAACCCTGCAACTGCAGAGCCTGGAACCAATGCGGCTTTCAGAGAATCCATGCGTCAAACTTTTCTTCATTATGGAATCCACATTTGGGCTTTATACGGAATCGTAGCGCTATGCTTAGCGTATTTCCAATTCCGCAAAGGGGAACCAGGATTAATTTCAGCAACACTGAAGCCGATTTTTGGCGACAAAATGAAAGGGCCCTGGGGAACTATCATCGATGTCCTCGCTGTCTTTGCAACGTCATTCGGCGTGGCCACGTCTCTCGGCTTTGGCGCTGTTCAAATTAATGCCGGCCTGAACTATTTGTTCGGGTTTGAAATCGGCATACGGTCCCAATTTATTATCATTTCTGTTGTTACTGTCCTGTTCATCATGTCTGCATGGTCTGGACTTAGCAAAGGAATTCGGTACCTATCAAATACGAACCTAGTATTAGCACTGGCATTACTTGGATTCATGCTCATCTTAGGACCTACTTTGCTCATCATGAACATCTTTACAGATTCAGTCGGAGGCTATGTGTCTGACTTTATCGACTTGAGTTTAAGTACCGCTCCACTGAATGCCGGGAATCGGGAATGGCTCGACACGTGGACAATCTTCTATTGGGCTTGGTGGATCTCTTGGGCACCATTCGTCAGTATGTTCATCGCACGTGTGTCAAAAGGGCGTACCATCCGTGAATTCATGGTAGGGGTATTGCTCGCACCGAGTATTCTTAGTTTCATCTGGTTCTCCGCGTTCGGAACAACTGCGATTGAAATTCAGAAATCAGGTGCTGCTGATTTAGCTTCTGCTAACACGGAGATCGTTGTTTTCCAACTGTTTAGTCAGCTGCCATGGTCTACGTTAACATCAGCATTTGCAATTCTGCTCATTACGTCGTTTTTCATCACTTCAGCGGATTCAGCGACCTTTGTTCTTGGAATGCAGTCGACATACGGCTCGCTGACCCCGCCTAACAGTGTCAAAATGATTTGGGGGCTCATCCAATCAGGTATTGCAATTATTTTGCTATCTGTCGGAGGTCTTTCCGCGCTGCAGAACACGATTATTATCGCAGCACTGCCGTTTTCGTTCATCATACTGTTTATGGTCACTGCGCTCTTTAAGGAGCTGCAAAAAGACGTGAAGCATAGTAAACGTCCGAAACATTAACTAGTAAAACACCGGAATCCATATGAGGATTCCGGTGTTTTTGTGTTAATTACGCAGTAACGGGTACTGCTTTTTCAATCGCTTGTTTCAAATCTGCAATAATATCCTCTGCTGATTCAAGACCGACCGAGAGACGAATGAGTTCCTCTGTTACCCCTGAATTTTTCAAGTCCTCTCCAGACAGCTGCTGATGCGTCGTAGAAGCCGGATGGATAATTAACGACTTTGCATCCCCGACGTTCGCTACGTGGGACCAGACGGCTACGTTATCGATTACACGGCGTCCTGCGTCACGTCCGCCTTTAATTCCGAAGACAATAATAGAACCTGCCCCATTTTTAATGTATTTCTTAGCAAGATCTGCTGTTGGATGATCGTCGAGACCCGTGTAGGTAACCCAGTCAACCGATGGATGTTCTTTCAGGAACTGCGCAACCTTTTGAGCATTTTCCCCATGACGCTGGATTCGCAGATGAAGCGTCTCCAAGCCTTGCAGGAAGTTGAACGCACTGTCCGGATCGAGACACGGGCCGAAATCACGCAGTCCTTGAACACGGAGCTTTGTCGCGAATGCAGCGCCTGCCGTGTCGATGCCGTAACGCAATCCATGATATGATTCGTCCGGCTCTGTGAAGCCTGGGAATCTTCCTTGTGTCCAATCAAACTTCCCTGCGTCTACTGCCACTCCGCCGATTGTCGTTCCGTGACCGCCAATCCACTTTGTTGCAGAATGGATAACAACGTCAGCACCAAATTCAATCGGGTTGCATCCGTATGGGGAGGCAAATGTATTGTCGATTAAAAGCGGAACGCCATTTTCGTGCGCGATCGATGCAATCGTTTCGATATCGAGCACTTGCAGGCTCGGGTTGCCAATTGTTTCAGCGAAGATCCCTTTGGTCTTTTCCGTAATCGCACTGCGGAAGTTTTCCGGATCAGTTGAGTCGACAAATTTAACAGTAATCCCGTACTTCGGCAACGTTACAGCGAACAAATTGTACGTACCGCCATATAGGTTGGACGCTGCAATAATTTCGTCACCGGCTTCTGCAATGTTCAAGATGGAGAATGCGATTGCCGCCATGCCTGATGAGAGTGCAACGGCTGCTGTTCCCCCTTCAAGTAACGCGATGCGTTCTTCAAACACAGCGACTGTCGGGTTCGTGATACGTGTGTAGATGTTGCCAGCCTCTTGCAGTGCGAAAAGATTCTTGGCATGGTCCGTATCACGAAATACGAATGATGTAGTTCTATGGATAGGAAGAGCTCGTGACCCAGTCGTTGGATCTGGTTCTTGACCACCGTGCAGTAACAGGGTTTCGGGTTGAAAATTTGTCATATACATAACCTCCGGAAATTAGTTTGATGGAACTGCGCACACCGGACGGGTGATGGGGAAACTAAAAAAACCCCCTTCTACCGATAGAAGAGGATCTGCCATTGCTGGCACTTCCCCTTATCTTTCAGATCTAACAATAGATCTGTAGGAAGTAGCACCTTTGCAAGCTGGTATGCTTGCCGGTTGCCGGGCATCGCAGGGCCTAGTCCCTCCGCCGCTCTTGATAAGAGTTTGTGACTTATTCAGTTTTCCATCTTGGAACTGAGTATACGTGCTTGAAAATAGAAAGTCAACAGTTAAATCAAAATTGTTTGATAGTTTCGTGTTTACTAATTAAACGGGGTTCGATTTCCGCCGGAGCCGCCGCCTGCACCTTCAGTCAACGGATTCTCGCAGGACAAACAACTGCACAGAAAAGGGACAAAAAAACCGCAAACCAAAATCTGGGCAGACTTTGGTTTGCGGGTAAGAATTAATTATTAAGCTGTGCCGTAGAAAATTTGGCCGCCTTTTAGGTTGATGATTTTGAGCATGTTTGTGCGTTTTACGTAGATGCTTTTGAACTGCTCGCGTCCGTTAGCAAGATTGTGGGGTTATTCACGTTGTCTTCAGTAACACGTGCAGTGAAGCTTGCTGGGTCGATGACAGAAGCAATTGATGCATACTCTTCCAGAACTGTGATGTTTATTAGGACTTGATGAGAGAACCGTTAGAAGACTTTAATGTTTAATCCCACAAAAAAAGAGCACGCAGTTAGCGGCTCTTTACTAGTAAGTCGACAGCTTCTTTAACAAGTGCCTCTTTCGATTGCGGGTTATCCGACAACTCTTCGTTTTCCATACAAGCAATCAGGTTCGTGCTTACAATTAACCCTATAGTCCGATCGATTCCAGAGCGAGACGCAGATAACTGTGTTATGACGTCTTTGCATTCATCACCAGCTTCAATCATCCGCAGGACTCCGCGAATTTGACCTTCAATTCTTTTTAGTCGATTCACCACTTTTGCATCGTATTCCATGGATCTGGCCTCCTCTCAACATTATGTACATGTTATACCCCTTCTGGTATATCGTCAATCAAATCCACTTCCTTCGACATGAAAAGCGCGAAATTGTTCGAATTATGCTATACTTATAGCAGTATTACAAATTTTATTGTTCCAAACCATCGGGCCAACCGCACGACACACTGTCTGTTTTTCTGAATGGCCATGGGTCTTCACAATTCTAAAGAGATCGAAACAGACTAGAGGAGGGATTCGTTTGGCTTTTCCGCGTAAGGAACATCCTGTCTCTGATTTTATCGCAGCGCGTAAAATTGGCGAAAAGATTTCGTTCACACGTAATGATGTTTTCGTTGTAGGGGCAATCCACAAGATCTTAGAGAACTCCGTTATTGTAGAAATTTCAGAAGAAGACGCTGATCTGATTGGCGCCGCTTCCACACTAACCGTTGTCGCTCATAAAAATTACACAGTCGAATAATCTACAGCGCACCGACTTCAACCTCCGGCAGATCGCACTAGTTCTGTCGGTTTTGTCGTCTGTTCATTCTCAAAAACACATGCAGCCGCTTATTACTACATAGATTTGAAAGGGGACTTTTTAGATATTATGAAAGAACAGCTATTAGAACGATTCATTCGCTATGCAAAGATTGACACTGAATCTGATGAAAAGAGTTCGACAACACCGTCGACTGCTAACCAGTGGGATTTGCTGCATCTATTGAAGGAAGAGCTTACAACACTAGGCATGGAAGACATTACGCTCGATGAGAACGGCTACTTGTTTGCTACACTTCCTGCGAATACAGACAAAGAGATCCCTGTAATCGGCTTCTTAGCGCACGTGGATACATCACCTGATTTCACAGGTAAGAATGTGAATCCGCAGCGTCATGATAACTATGAAGGCAGTGATCTAGTGTTGAATGAGAACACAACTCTCTCTGTCAGCCGTTTCCCGGAACTCCAAAATTATATCGGTCAGACGTTGATTACAACGGATGGAACAACGCTGCTTGGCGCAGATGATAAAGCTGGTATTGCAGAAATCATGACGGCGATGGCTTATTTCCAACAGCATCCTGAAGTGAAGCACGGTAAATTACGCGTGGCTTTCACACCGGATGAGGAAATTGGACGCGGCCCGCACAAATTCGATGTAGAAGCATTTGGTGTCGACTTTGCTTATACGATGGACGGCGGTCCGCTTGGCGAATTGCAATATGAGAGCTTCAATGCAGCCGGTGCACGCGTTACATTCAAAGGAACAAACGTTCATCCAGGCACTGCAAAAGGGAAAATGGTGAACTCCATTTTACGTGCACAAGAATTTCAAGCGGCCATGCCTGCTTTAGAAATTCCTGAGTTAACAGAGGGACGTGAAGGATTCATTCACTTAATGGACATCCACGGTTCAGTTGAGAAGACAGTGCTGGAATATATTATTCGTGATTTCGACAAGGACTCCTATGAGGCACGCAAGAAATTGTTTTTCGATACCGTTTCACAAATGCAATCTGATTACGGCGAGGAAGCGGTTGAGCTTGAATTGCAAAATCAGTACTTCAATATGGGTGAGAAAATCAAGCCTCATATGGAAATCGTGGATATCATTTCCGAAGCATTCAACAATTTAGAGATTTCATCCATTATTGAACCGATTCGGGGCGGAACTGACGGATCACAACTTTCTTATATGGGTATTCCAACGCCTAATATATTTGCCGGGGGAGAAAACTTCCACGGACGCTACGAATTTGTATCTGCAGAGACAATGGAAAAAGCGGCTCAAGTCATTATTGAAGCTGTAAAACTTTACGAATCCCGTGCATAAGGAGGCGTTACCATGAAAGGAATCTGGCTGGGCGTACTTGCCGCTGTCTTTTTCGCGGTTACATTTGTGCTCAACCGCTCGATGGAACTATCGGGGGGCAGTTGGATGTGGAGTGCATCACTCCGCTATTTCTTCATGGTTCCGTTTCTTTTTGCAATTGTTGGTGCACGAAAGGGTCTCGGGGCGGTCAAGCGTGAAATGACGGCCAAACCGTGGCCCTTTTTTGCATGGAGCTTTGTTGCCTTTGTGCTATTTTATGGTCCGTTAACTTTTTCAGCAGCATATGCCCCCGGCTGGCTGCTGGCTGGAACTTGGCAGCTGACGATTGTAGCAGGAGTGTTACTGGCTCCACTGTTTTTCATCACCATAGAAACAGCGAACGGCCAACAGCGGGTTAGACAGCGGATTCCCCTGCCATCACTTATCATTTCACTTGTCATTCTTGCAGGGGTGGTCTTTATCCAAATCCCTCATGCGCAGTCAGTGACAGGAAAAGCCCTCGCGTTTGGGACATTGCCTGTTCTTGTTGCGGCCTTCGCCTACCCGCTCGGCAACCGCAAGATGATGGAACTGTTAGGCGGATCACTGGATACGTTTCAACGGGTACTTGCCATGACTTTGATGACAGTTCCTGTCTGGTTTGCGCTTGCAATCTATGCATGGATTACTGCCGGGCTTCCTTCTCTCAGTCAGCTTGGTCAGTCATTTGTAGTCGGGGTGAGTTCCGGTGTCATTGCCACGACTTTGTTCTTCATGGCAACGGATCTTGTCCAACATGATCAGGGACGACTTGCTGCAGTGGAAGCGACACAGTCCCTAGAGCTTATATTTGCTATGGCCGGTGAAATGCTGCTCCTTAACCTGATGCTTCCAGGTCCTCTGTCTTTAGCCGGTATCGCTGTTATTATTATCGGCATGTTACTGCATAGCTGGCAAACTGCTGTTGCCGCCAAATGACAATTGCGACTAACTCCATAAAAATACTGCCCGAACGTCAGACAACCTGACGTTTCGGACAGTCTGTTTCATTACTTCTTAGCAGCTTCATATTCCCCGAGTAATTCAACGGCTTCTTCTGCAAGACTGCTGTCAATCGCTTTGTCGAAATCGATGTCCCCAATAATCGCACCGTTTGCTTTATACATGTCATATTGTTTTTGAATGTCATCCACGAACATCTTTCCGTCCGGATCCAGCCCCGTTACAAAGACTTTATCCCATAACTCCGCATCTTTCAGCGCTGTATGCTTCACCATGATGTCGATGATTGCATCCTCATCTACCTCTTCAAAGAATGCATCGTTGTAGTCCCGAACCCCTTGTAAGTAGGCCGCCATGAAGCGAATGGATAATTCTTCGTCCTCCATGAATTGGGGTGATGCGAGTACCATCGCGATTTGTGATTCTGGAGCATAGTCCGTTGCATCTCCGAAACGCACATGGAATCCTTTGTCTATTCCCTGTGCGATCAGCGGCTCGATATTGAGCGCAGCATCGATTGTTCCTGAGTCAATCGCACCGAGCATTGCACCAAAATCAGCGATATGGACGTATTCTACATCCTCCTCTGTAAGGCCCGCATGCTTCAGCATTTCCTCGTAGATGTATCCATCTATCGAGTTGCGTGAAGACACCGCAATTTTTTTCCCTTTGAAGTCTGGATAGTCTTTAATGACATCTTTCATGTGATTGCCAATGACGAAAGAGAAATACGATTCGCCTGGCATATTGTGCCCTTTATCCGCAATGATTCGTACATCGATGCCTTGAGCGATTGCGTTGAAGAACGAAGCTGTAGAAACTCCGCCGGCAATTGAGACTTCCCCAGCAGCAAGTGCTGGAAGCATATCGTCACTATTCGCGAAATCAGTAAATTCCACGTCAATGTTATAATCATCGAAATACCCGCGTTCTTTCGCAATATAAAATCCAGCTCCGGACGCCGCGCCATCTTCTGCGATAACCACTTTCGTACGTTTTTCAAGCGGTGTAAGCTCACCTGTTTCAGCTCCATCGCTCGGCTTTGTCACTGGCGCAGGCTTCGTTGTTTCCTTCTCAGCGCATCCTCCAAGTACAACCGAAACACCTAATATAACCGACAGCCAACCTACTTTCATCCACTGTTTCACACGCTTCCCCTTTCGTCATGTTCTCGATTTCTGCACTTCTTTTTGCAGATGCTGCCAGATATCGACAAACTGTGCTGCCAATTCGGGATCTTTCCGTATTTCCTCGATTTTTCGCGGACGCGGGCGGTCAATTCTGACTTCCTGAATGATTTGCCCTGGCTGTGCACTCATAAGTAAGATTCGATCGCTGAGCATCAATGCTTCGTCAATACTATGGGTGATGAACAGCACTGTTTTTTTCGTTTCCGCCCAAATACTTAACAATTCTTCTTGAAGGATAAACTTATTTTGTTCATCTAAAGCAGCAAATGGTTCATCCATTAACAAAATCTCTGGGTCATTGGCAAACGCACGGGCAATACTGACACGCTGCTTCATACCTCCAGACAATTCACTCGGATAAAGATTAGCAAATTGGGTGAGACCGGTTTTCTCCAAATAATAAGCTGTTTGTTTTGCAATGACGTCCTTCGAAACCTTACGCATCGAGAGACCGAATGCGACGTTGTCTTTAACAGTCATCCACGGTAATATCCCTTTTTCTTGAAACACCATGGATTGCAACGGGCGCTTCGACTGTTCAGCGTTAATCTTAAAAGTTCCGGCACTATGTTTCTCAAGTCCAGCCAGAATGCGCAGCAGCGTAGTTTTGCCGCATCCGCTCGGACCAACCAGACAGACAAACTCGCCGTCTTCAATGGTCATTGAGCTATTTTGCAGCGCTGTCACACTTCCTGTTTTCTTCACAAACACTTTCGTCAAATCATCAATTTCAATTTTAGGGGGCATCTGTTCACCTCCACGGCAGCAGTTTTTTCTGAAGACCCCTTAACAGCAACGAGAACAAATAACCAAAGAACGAAATCATGATTAACCCAACAAACATATTTTGAAGAAGAAACGCTTTGTACGACGTCCAAATCAGATACCCGATACCAGAAGTTGCACCCATCATTTCCGCCGCCACGATTGTTAACAGCGCAATCGCCTGCCCCATTTGTATTCCTTCCAACATAACCGGAAGTGCCCCAGGCAGTGCGATTTTGAAAAAGAATTGAGACTTGCTCGCCCCATAGTTGTTCGCGACATCTAGGTATATTTTGTCGATGTTAAGAACACCTGCAGCCGTATTAATGACGACTGGGAAGAAAACACTTCCTGCAATTGTGATGACTTTCGACAAATCTCCAATTCCGAATAGAATAATGATGATCGGAAGCAAGGCTAGTGTAGGAATCGGCATTAGCGCCATCACAAGAGGCGAAACAAAGTGCCGAATCGGCGTAAATAGCCCCATCATTAGTCCAATAATGATTCCTGGAATCACACCTGCAAGAAATCCTAATGCAATCCGGTACAAGGAGACACCTACATGTTCTGCGATTGCTCCGCTAACTAGCAGTTCCCAGAATGTATGCAGAATCGCAGTCGGCGGCGGGAAGAAACGGATATCCATGACGCCTGTTCTGGATAGCACTTCCCAGAGCACAAGTAAAAAAACTGGAGAAACGACTGTGAGCAACTGCTGCAATCGGGCTTTCGTTTGCTGACGTTTCCATTCGGCTCGTTCTACGCGCACTGGATCTTGCGCAAGTTTACCTGACTGAGTCACTTTCACCACCTCACCTCAATCTATGCGCCGGCCTACTAGGCTGGGTGGGCAGTTGCACAAAAAAACTCCGCACCCACTATCGGATGCGGAGTTTTTTAAACCGTCTTGGTGGCGGTTTTTTTAATATCTTTTCGAGCTGCGTAAATGTTAGTGACGATGACTTTTGCTACTCCATATACAGGTACAGCCACGATAATTCCGACAAACCCTGCAATATTACCAGCTGCAAGTAGCAAGGTGATGACGGTAAGCGGATGAATGTCGAGTGATTTCCCCATTACGTTAGGGGTAATGAAGTTACTATCCACTTGGTTCGCGATTAACGTGATGACTGCCACCCAAATGACCAATTTCGGATCTTGGGCAAATGCGATGAGAATTGCAGGCATTACGGCAATCCACGGGCCGATAAATGGAATCAGGTTCATAAACAACGTAAAAATGGCGATGAGCAGTGCATATTGCAGACCAATAATCCAATAACCGATTAAAATAATCGTTGCGAGAATCGCACTGATTAAAAATTGTCCTTGAATGTAGCTGCGCAGCACGTGGTCAATGTCATGAATTGTTTTCTTAACCCACTCACGGCGCTTCCCATTGAAATACTTGTAAATCTTAGGTGCCAATTTCTCATGATCTTTCAACATAAAGACGAAGAAGAAAGGTACGAGTACAAGTAAAACAATCGCTTGAACGAATGATTGTAAGAATGAAACAAACCAGCCGCCAAATTTCAGCGCATAGGACTGGATTTTATCAGCTGCACTATTGAGTGATTCCTCTAGTTGAGGAGGTAAATCTTTCTTCTGTTCAAGCGCCACATCTTTTAAATGAGTCAGTTCTTTGGTAATCGTCGGTCCATTATCGATCAATTTGTTAACCTCATTTGCAATAGGCGGGCCGACAACTGCAGAGAACGCATAAACGCCTCCGATTAAGATGACGAAAATGATTAAAATGCTCCCCCATCTGGGTACTTTCCGCTTTTCTAGGAAACGCTGGATCGGTTCTGTCATGTAATACAGCACACCACCTAAAACGAGCGGCAGGATAATAGCTTTTGCAATAATACCAACTGGTGCAAAGATGTAATTGATTTCTAAAAAGAATTTAATAATCAATAATGCCAGTAAAATGGCGACACCTGACTGGAACCACAACTTCTTAGTCAAGATACAGCCTCCTTCCAAATTATATATTGTTTAGTTGTTATTAGTATACGAGTTTCCGTGCATCGTGTCGAACACGGAACAAAAAAATCACCCCTTTAAGATAAGGGATGATTTCTATTTCAGTTAGTCGCGCATTTCTAAGTAAGAAAGCGATACTTTCAAGTTCGCATTGCGTTCACGGATAGCATCAAGAAGAACTTGGTCTTTTGTTTCGACTTTACTGCGGATGGCAAATGTATATAAGATCATCGTACCCAGATTCGTAGTTTCCACTTGTCGAAGCTGGTAGAAGTCAGTTTTTTCATCTAAAATATCATCTAATAAGTTTTCGTGATTCAAGTTCTCAGGCACAGTCACTTTCAGCAGCTGTGTATCTTTTCCTTTGCCATAATCTACTTTGTACAAGAAGTAGAAAATCAAACTAGCAAACAGTGTCAACACAATCGCAAGCGGGAACTGCATAAGCCCCGCTGTCATCCCGACACATAGTCCGAAGAAAATGTAAGCAATGTCTTTTGCGTTTGTAACGGCGCTTCGGAAACGGATTAAAGAGAATACAGCAAACAACCCAAATGCAACTCCATCATTACCGCTGACTACATTCATTACAACCGACACAACCACACTCATCATAATGATCGTATGGACAAACGCTTGTGAATACCGCTCTCCTGTAAACGTGATTTGGTACACTTTTGTAATGATTAAACTAAGTACAAATGCTAAAACCATTGCTGCAAGACTCATCCAAATTGTTGGTGAACCCTCTACTCCATTAAATGTAAACAAGCTCGTGATCTGATCCATCTTCCATTCCTCCAATTGTTGGTTGTTCTAATTCTTTCGGTTCTGTATATCCCGTTTGCGGAATTACTTCCCCGCTTAATAATTCGGTACTTGTGCAAAACTTTGACGCACTGCGCTGTTCGCAGTTCAAATCTTGCAACATCCGTGCAAGCCACAGGGGTACAGCATGATCCACTTTCACTTCTAAAACAACAAGATCCGAGTCGATGAAATGATCTCCATAGGGTCCATTCTCGATGTGCAAGTCGTTTTTTCTGCAGCGAAGATCGAAATCGAACGTAATTCTCAATTCCGGATCCGTTACTCCATGAAGCGCATGTCGACTGTAGCTCACGACCATTTCCGGTTCCAAGTTGTAGTACTGTCGGAAATAATCAATTTCCTTCATGACTTGGGCATTAGATGTCTCGATGTCCGATAAATCTTCTTTTGTATCACCTTCCAGATAGCGATATGCCTCCCTCAGCGGCAATAGCATACGACGTTTGTTGACTACTTTATTATGTTTTTGCTTCACTTCAAAAAAGGCAGTGCTGTTTAAGTCCGCTTCATCGTAAACACGTAACCGAAGCTTTTGGCGGTACTTCAACTTGTTTTTCGTTTCAAAATAAATGGATTTGTCTGCACTGTCGAAGTAAAGGCTCGTGACAGAATATCTTCCTTCAGTTCCATTTTTATCATTTCGCATTTTAGGACCGATACGTTCAACCAATTCTTTATATTGACGGCGTGTGATCAAATACTTCTGTTCTTTCCTGCTAAAGATTTCGATCGCCATGTGATTTCCTCTCCTCCAAATGTTTTTTCTTTGTAAATACAACTTTACAAGACTGAAATGTGAACATCATGAAAGATTCATTAGAAAACGATGAGAATATGACTTTTTTTGTATAATCACTTTAGATAATGGGTAAATTAGGGGTGAATCGAATGTAAATGAGAAGGAGTGTTTCATTATGAAAAAGACAGCACTTGTGGCTCTCGGTCTTGGTGTTGCGTACTTAATGCGCAACGAAGATGCCAGGACTAAGATGATGAAGCAATTTGACTCATTCGCAGGAGGCAGTTCTTCAAAATAAGCTCTGCTCTAGGTTCGATACCGGCAGCTGGAAATATTCCAGCTGCTGTTTGTATTTTATAAATCGGGGAATTTAATACATACTACAATTTTTAAGGAGGATTTTTTATGAGAAAAAAGTTGGCACTTGCTGCAATTGGGTTAGGCGCGGCTTACCTGATGAGAAACAAAGATTCACGAGACAAACTTTCTAAACAAGTGGACGATTTTGCAAATACGCCGATGCGCGGAGACCGGAAGCACACATCAGGAAATGAGTCCTCAAAAAAGAGAGGACTGCTCGACAGTTTTTTAAGCTAATCACATGAATCACTCCCTAATTTCGTAAAGTGAGCATCCATTATGCAGTTAACTATCTTTGAATCAGCAAAACCCGTTCGTCTCTTTTATAGAGGCGAACGGGCTTTTTAGACGAATTTATTTTCAAAACCAAGTATTGGAATACGGTCTTCTTCTACAGTAATGCTCTTATAAGGAAGTTCGATCATGTATGCGTCACTGCCATATGGGTGCAGTTCCACTTTTTTAACCGCATACGCGTTGTTGGTCACTAATTTCACCATTCCAGTAAGAGGATCAAGTCCTTCAATCGCAAATCGATGACCCTCAAGTATTGCATAAGGCACAATTTCATATGCGTCTTCCAGCTCTTTTACATCCACTGGTCTGAGTAACGTGGCAGTAGAGCCGCCCATACGTGAAAATCCATTGTTCAATTCCTTTGCATCTGTTGTCGCTAAGTAAATTTGTTTGTTTCTAGAACTGATTTCATATTCTTTCTCATTCCAGCGGGCAAATCTTCCCTTGCGAATCATCTCATCACCTCCGGGAATTTATAAAAGTATTTACTAATAAGTATACAAATAATTTTGTGTTTCCAATAGACTTGATTCGACCTATTTCCAATTAAGAGTGAAGGTCCATTCTCTTATGGTTCTATTAGTCGGTAATATCTATACCCGGTTTCAATCTGTGTTTAACCTTTGCTATGCAGGGGTATTAAAAGACTACATACAACTTAGGAGGTTTTTTGATGAGTGAAGATCATGGTTTTTCAGACAAAGTAAAAGGCGCAGTGAACAAAGCTAAAGGTGAAGCAAAAGACCAATATGGTAATGCAACTGGCGATGCTAAAAAACAAGCAGATGGTAAGTACGATAAGATGAAGGGTGAAGTTCAAGAAAAGATTGGCGAAATGAAAGACGATCGCCATTAAATTAGAAAAAGGTTGCAAGCGAGTCATGTTTCCATGGCCTGCTTGCAACCTTTTTTAATGCCGAATTTTTCCCCTTGCTGACAGAGCCGGAGAACAATGAAAATGATGTATTGACATACAAAACCCGACTTTTTATGAGTCGGGTTTTGCGTTAAAGATTATTCGTATTTATACGCGGGTATCTGCCAGCGTTTTCTTCCGCTTCGGCATCTTCACCTGCATTTTCAAGCGGAGCCCCGCTATCCGATATTCCACTCGAACTGTCTGTAGAAATCGCATTGACCTTGCTGTTTTCACTTGAGGGATCCGGGTGGCGGGGAGATTCTGGATCATCCAATACAAATAAAGCGACACCGCCGTCTTTGACTTCGTTGTAAAATGCTTTTGTTTGCTGTTCATTGAAACCGAGCTGTTCAAAAGCTTCTTTCGCAGGCTGCTCATTTGTAAAAAAGAATTTCATACGCCCTAGGAAGCCATCTTGTTCTCTTGTGGCTAATACAATATCTGTTTGATCTTCCAGCATCCGATCGTTGTCATCTAAATTGGATACCGCCAAAATTTCGTCCTTGTTATATCCGAACGACTTCAGCTCCGTAATTTTTATCAGCACATTATCAATCGAATGGAATGTACCTACATACCGTTTTTTTTTCATGATTCGTTCACTTCCTTCCCTTTAAAATTAATCAGACCATATGTATGTATCTATTCCCCAAACAGACAACTTTAGAAACACTTCTTTTAATGTTTATTTTTTCTCGATTAGTCAATACTATTAGTATCAAATAGAAGGAGTGAATGCTTCCTATGGACGTTAAAGGCAAAGTTGAAGGCGAACTGAACAAAATGGACAGTGAAAAGAAGGAAGATATTTTAAAGAACTTTACATCGTTTAAGGATTATCTTTCCGACAAAGTAAACAAAGGTGAAAAGTTAGGACTAAGTGAAGAACAGCTCACGAAAGCTACGGAATATGTAGCAGGCTACCTTGCAAAGCATGAAGAACCTAAAAATCGTGAACAATACGTCCTTCAAGAACTCTGGAAGGTCGGAGATAAAGAAGAGCAAAAAGCACTGTCCAGTCTTTTGCTGAAGCTCGTCAAAGCGGAGTAACTCCTTAAAGGAGGACTAGTTATGAACGACAAGAAAAAGTCTTTTACATCCGAAGACCGTAAAGAGGTTGTACAACCCTATTTGGATAATCCAGACGCGGTCAGAACAGATAAGGAGTCCCTTTTCGATATGCATGAGGATATGCAGACCGTGGATGCTGTTCCTGTGGAAGACACAAGGATGGAATGGGAAGAAGAAAAACAAGAAAATCATCGAAAATCTAAAGATCAGTCTTCAAGCGAAGAAAAGTATAATGGGCGATAGTACTTTTCATGGACACCTTCTTCATTGAGGGTGTCTTTTTGTGTTTCTATTTCCCGGGAAATAAAAGAGGTTAGACATCTTATGTTTCAAAATGGAAATGAGCATGATATACTAGTTAGCTTAGGAGGAATTGCTTTATGAAATTCTGGTTTTATCCGTTGCTCGTAATCATTGCTTCCAGCAGTTACGGAATTCTTTCATCAATTGTTAAATTAGCAATTAAAGATGGGTACACGGCTTCTCAAGCTGTTACCAGCCAATATACGATCGGTTTTCTAATCGCTATTTTACTGTTCGTTATCATTCAGCACAAACGCCCTCGCTTTGGTGGAGGCTGGACACTTATACTTGCGGGATTTTTCACCGCTTTAACAGGTATTGTTTACGGAAAAACCGTTGAATATATGCCTGCTTCACTAGCTGTTGTTATGCTCTTTCAATTCACATGGATCGGGATGCTGTTTGACTGTATTGCACGGCGTCGTTACCCAAAAAGGGTTGAAGTCATCTCACTCATTTTCTTATTTTCAGGAACGATTTTCGCAGCAGGAATCTTAAATGTAGATTTAAGCGGCATCCCGTGGCAAGGTTGGGCATTCGGATTAGCTTCTGCAACAAGCTTCGCTTCTTTTGTGATGGCAAATCAGAAAGCTGTCGAAGGGATGGACACTACTACCCGCTTGCTGTTCACTTCGTTTTTTGCAGCGATTGTCATTATGTGTTTCCAATCCCCTGAAATTGTTTGGACGGGACAATTATTCACGTCAAGTCTCTTACTATACGGGCTGGTTCTCGGCCTATTCGGGATCATTATTCCTATTTATCTCTTTTCGATCGCCGTTCCAAAAGTCGGGACGGCTATGACCTCTATTCTTAGCGCCATGGAGCTCCCGGTTGCTATGACTGCTTCCGTTGTATTGGTCGGAGAACATATAACGTTTATCCAAATCATCGGGATCTTCATCATACTAATCGGGATGACATTACCTTCGCTTGCACAACGGCGAGTTAAACGAGCCCTGAACAAAACGTCTGGACTGCTTTAATGCAGTCCAGACGTTTTTGCATATAGGACAGCAACCCCGTACAATGAATACATGGAAAAAGAGACAAGCTAGAGAGGAGTTTTTTTAATGTTACAAGATCGTCTATATTATCAAGATCCCTATCGCACCAGCTTCACGACCACAGTAACACAACATTCGGTTGATGAATTTGGACGACCGTTTGCGGTACTGGAAAACACTGCGTTTTATCCAACTGGCGGCGGGCAGCCTCATGACACCGGTCATATTGCAGACATTGCGGTTGTGGACGTGGAAGAAGTCGATGGAGAAATTCGACACTATCTAGAAAACCCTCTCACCGCGGGCGGAACTATTTCAGCGGAAATTGACTGGTCGCGAAGATTCGATCATATGCAGCAACATACAGGACAGCATATCCTCACAGCTGCTTTCGTTGAGCTTTTCAACTACCCCACTGTAAGTTTTCATCTTGGCCGGGAACTGGTGACGATTGACCTTGCGACTGAACATGTTTCCAATGATGAACTCCGTGCAGCGGAATCACTTGCTAATGCGATCATCCTTGAAAATCGATTGATTGAGCAGAAATGGGTAACGCAAGATGAGTTGTCCGCCTATTCACTTCGTAAACAAGTCAGTGTCGATGAAGAAATTCGCCTTGTAATCATTCCGAACTTCGATACAAATGGCTGCGGGGGCACACACCCTAGTTCCACTGGACAAATTGGATCGTTAAAAATTATTTCAACTGAAAAGCAGAAAAAGAATACACGCATTCACTTTGTATGCGGTAATCGTGTTCTCCGTCAGCTGGGCGTGGTTCATGACGAACTTACGAACGTTGCACGGCTGCTGAGCGCGCCTCTAGGACAAGCAGCTGACGCCACACAAAAACTATTAGATGCACAGCATAGCTTAGAAAAGCAGTTAGAAGCTGTAAATGAACAACTGCTGGATGTTGAAGCTTCTGCTCTTGCTGGAAGAAAAACTACCGTCATTCGTCGAGTCTATTCAGGCCGCTCCATGCAAGAGCTGCAAAAGCTTGCCCGTAAAACTCTTGCGCTTCGTGAGCAGGCAATTGTTATACTCGTTTCGGAAGATGGCGAGAAGTTGCAATTCGTGGCATCGCGTACAAATTCGCTTACGCCAGATATGCGAACAATTTCAGCAATTGCACTGCCTGCAATTGAAGGTAAAGGCGGTGGATCCGCGTCAACAGTACAAGGCGGCGGTACACGGACAATGCCTGCTGAAGATCTGGCAGAATTACTGGAGCGTTCTATTCCCGTTCATGCATAAATAGAAGAAACATAAAAACCCCCAATCGCAGTCATTAAGCGTTGGGGGTTTCCATTTATTCTTTTTTGCCAATGACTGCTTCCCAGTCGATTGTGCCTGCTTTGATCTCATCGCGGCGTTCTTTTGTCATCGAGTCGCTAGGACGTCCGCCATTCGGCCAATCTCCTTCGTGATTTCCAAACTCAGGACGGTCTTGGGATAGAATGAACGCTGAAACGTCAGCAACTTCCTGGTCTGACAAACTTCCCGGATTACCGACCGGCATGTTGTTGTGCACATAACCTGCCATTTTTGTCAGACGTGCAATCCCTGCACCATCATTAAAGGAACCATCTCCCCATAATGCTGGACCAGTGTTTGAACCAGTTCCGCTTCCATCACCCGCGTGACATGTTGCACAAGATTGCTGATAAACTTTTTCTCCATCTGCCACACTTGGAATCGGCATGTCGTCTACACTACTCTGATGACGCCAAGGCAACTCCGCACCTACTGGAATTCCTTCAGAAATATACGTCATATATGCGACCATTGCTTTTAAGTCTGGATCATTACTTTCAAACTTGGTTCCATTCATGCTTCGAACCATACATCCATTGATGCGATCCTCTAATGATACAATTTTACCGGAACGTCCGATATACATCGGATACACCGCTGACATTCCTACTAGCGAAGAAACTTCACTGTCCAAGCCAGCACCTGCGTGACAACTCGTACAAGACAGTTCGTTTACCAGTTTCTCACCGTCTTCTGCAGTGGGAGCTTCTCCCCGTAAAATCGTTGATGTATCGTTTACAAGGTCGTATCCCCGCTTAATAGCATCACCTAGCTCATCGTCTGGCACATCATCCATTGAGGGCGGATTGTGTTGTATTTCCCCACCTGCAGCGCTGCCGGATTCAGTTTCAGTTACATCTGCTACACCATCATTTTCAGCTGCTTTGTTCGTTTTTAATTGGAAAGACATAAGGACAATTGTAAGTGCAAAAACAGCCACCAACACAGTTAGTACTAAAGTAGAGGTTTTTCTCATTTTTAATTCCTCCTTTCTTTGAGACTATTGTATCAAATAGAATTCTTTAAAGATATGGCATTAAAGTAAATTGGGATGAAATAGGGAATCCCCTTAGTTCATAACTGACTTTGACACAAAGCAAAGAACATCCGTCGGTATCCCCCTATAAACGTTCTTATTCACTTTCGACCTAATACTATTTCCCAATCAATTGAGCCTTCTTAACTTGGCCTATCTTTATTCATAACATCTGTCAGTCATTCATCTGCCTCATTCTTAGTCAAGTCACGTTAATTCAGCATTTTGTCATTAAATAGGCAAACTACACTACCCTTTTGAACCATCCTAAACGAGATTCAAGGAAATCATCCCATAATTTAAACTTCCATCGCTTTTTGAATAATAATTGTTTATGAATGTAATAAAAATAGACTGTATATTCTGTTATATATAAATGATTGACAACTCTTTTATTGTTTCACTAATATAGTATTTAATCCGATTTATAATTCGGAATTCACTATATGTTCGGCATGTAGAACTTGAAGCTTCCACGCACGATTTCAAGCACTCAAAGGGGATGGGATATTTGAATACGTTTACAAGATGGGTAGCAGTTATTTCAGATTTTTTATGGGGAGCGCCAATTATTGTACTGCTAATCGGCGGAGGGCTTTTTCTTACCATCCGTCTCGGATTCTTTCAATTCAAGTACATGCCTCACATACTGCGGCAAACGTTCGGGAAGATCTTGTCTAAAGGCTCCGGGGACGGGACGTTAACACCATTTCAGGCAACTACTTCAGCACTTGCTTCTACGATGGGCGCCGCCAACATTGTCGGTGTGCCTGTTGCGATTGCCCTTGGCGGACCAGGTGCAATTTTTTGGATGTGGCTCGTTGCGCTGATCGGAATCGGCACGAAGTATTCTGAAGTCGTCCTTGGTATCAAATATCGGGAGAAGAACGAAGCAGGGGATTATGTAGGCGGTCCCATGTATTATATTAAAAAAGGACTTGGCTGGAAAAAGGTTGCGTATCTTTTTGCGTTTGCACTGATGATCGAAATTATTGCCAGTACAATGGTTTAGTCCAATTCAATTGCAACAACAATCGACAGTTCGTTTGGGTTGCCTCCTTATATTACAGGAATTCTGATTGCCATTTTAGTAGCACTGGTTTCCTTCGGAGGAATTAAAACAATAGGCCGTGTGACAGAACGACTTATTCCATCGATGGTGGTCGTATATATCGTCAGTGCACTTATTGTAATTGCATTCAATATTACAGAAGTGCCTGCAGCATTCGGACTTATCTTTACATATGCATTTCAGCCATTATCTGCAGCAGGCGGATTCGCAGGTGCTGGTGTTGCTGCAGCTATCCGATGGGGATTGGCACGCGGACTTTACTCCAACGAAGCGGGTATCGGAACCGCACCGATAGCACACGCGGCTGCGGTGAATAATCATCCGGCAAAGCAAGGATTTTGGGGAGTATTTGAAGTTATTGTCGATACGCTCATTGTTTGTACAATGACGGCAATGGTCGTACTGACGACCGGTGTTTGGAAAGTCATTGATGCGGATAACGCCTCTTCGATGGTGACAGAAGCATATAGTACAGTCTTCGGTGCAGCAATTGGCGGTATCATTATCTCGGTTGTCCTCTTCTTGTTCGTCATTACAACCGTAGTTGTTATTATTTATTACGGAGAAAAACAGGCTGAATTCTTATTCGGTACTGGATTTTCAAAAGTGATGCGCCTCGTGTACATTGCAGCTATAATTATCGGTGCGCTCGGCGGGTTGCAATTTGTTTGGAAGTTCCTTGATTTACTGCTGGCCATCGTTGTTGTACCAAATGTGATCGCAGTATTATTCCTAAGCGGGAAAGTACGTGAAGTGACAAATGATTACTTTACGAATCTTTATCCAATAGAAAGAAAAAAGTAATAGGTGCGCTGCATCCCTCCATTCGTTCAATTAACTGAACAATGGAGGTTTTTTTCTTCATTTTTAGGATAAAGGTATATAGATCTCTTTCTAGCAAATCGAGTATAAAAGAGCTTCCTAAAAATGAAGGAGCGGTGACAATGATAAAGTTTGAAGGTGTCTCTAAGACATATGATGGAAAAACGAACGTTATAGAAAATGTAAACTTCGAAATTGCTGAAGGGGAATTTTTTGTGTTAATCGGACCAAGCGGATGCGGAAAGACCACGACACTGAAGATGATTAACCGGCTTATTCCATTGTCAGATGGAACCATTCGCATTCATGATAAAAAAATCAGTGAGTATTCAATTCATGAATTACGGTGGCAAATTGGCTATGTCCTTCAACAAATCGCACTGTTTCCTCATATGACGATCGAGGAAAATATTTCAATTGTACCTGAACTGAAACAGTGGAAAAAAGATCGCATCCACGACAGGGTTACTGAATTGCTGAATATGGCCGGGTTAGATCCAGATACATACAGAGAGCGTAAACCTAGTGAATTATCCGGAGGTCAGCAACAAAGAATCGGCGTCGTCCGGGCACTTGCTGCAGATCCAGATATTGTTTTGATGGATGAACCATTCAGTGCACTCGATCCAATCAGTCGATTAAAGCTGCAAGAAGACTTGCTTCATCTGCAGCGAACCATACAAAAAACGATTGTATTCGTTACACATGATATTCAAGAAGCGATGAAGCTGGGGGATCGAATCTGCATTATGAAGGATGGGAAAATTGAGCAGATGGGAACACCCGAAGAAATTACAGCTGCCCCTGCAACACCGTTTGTACAAGAATTCATCGGCAGCCGGGGGGCGCAGCCATTTGTCATACGCGATCATATGCAACCTGCTGCTGAACCTAATCATGCTGAAATCCCTTCATTATCAATTGATGCCGGCTGGAGTAAAGTATTAGACGCATTGCTCATTGCCGATGAAGTTGCTGTCGAGGAGCATGGTAAATTCGTTGGGAAGTTGTCTCGGGAGTCAGTTCTAGCCTTTTTAGCTGCCCTTGAGAAAGAAAGGACGGCGACTGCATGAGTCAGTTCTTTGATGTTTTTCAAGATCGTAAAGGAGAATTGGCTAGTGCTCTGCTAGAACATATCCAAATTTCCTTAATTGCACTTGTTTTTGCTGTTTTAATTTCCATACCACTTGGAATTTATTTAACGAACAAGCAGCGGATTGCGGAAAGTGTTATCGGAGCTAGCGCAGTGCTGCAAACGATTCCGTCTCTCGCTCTGCTCGGATTACTGATTCCACTGCTTGGTATTGGGAAGGTACCCGCCATTATCGCACTCGTTGCATACGCGCTGCTGCCGATTCTTCGCAACACGTATACCGGCATCAAAGAAGTCGATCCCTCTCTAAAGGAAGCTGCTACTGCTATGGGGATGACGACATGGAAGCGGCTTACCAAGGTGGAACTCCCGCTTGCGATGCCGGTTATTATGGCCGGTATCCGGACATCGATGGTGTTAATCGTAGGGACAGCTACGCTGGCTGCACTCATTGGAGCAGGCGGTCTCGGAGATTTAATCCTTCTGGGGATTGACCGTAATAATCCGTCTCTTATTGTAATGGGCGCGATTCCAGCTGCTCTCTTAGCACTCGCATTCGATTTCTTGCTTAAAAAGTTTGAAGGTCTTTCATTCAAACGAGCTGCCACTGCTTTAATTGTATTTTTCATTGCGGCATTGCTCGTTATCGTGTTCCCATTTTTGTCTGGACGTTCGAATAAACAGCTGGTACTGGGTGCAAAACTCGGTGCTGAACCAGAAATTCTCATAAATATGTACAAGCTCCTCATTGAAGATGAAACTGATCTGACTGTCGAACTGAAACCTGGTCTTGGAAAAACATCATTTGTATTCAATGCCCTTAAGTCAGGAAGCATTGACATGTATCCGGAGTTCACAGGGACAGCCCTTTCTGAATTTCTAAAAGACGAAGCCGTCAGCAATGATCGCAAGGAAGTGTATGAACAAGCACGCGATGGTCTTGCCGATCAATTCGATATGGTCTTATTGCCGCCGATGTCCTATAACAATACGTACACATTGGCAATTTCACAGCAATTTGAAGAACAGACTGGAGTGAAGACGATTTCGGATTTAGCTTCAGTGGAAGCGAATGTAAAAGCCGGATTCACGCTTGAATTCAATGACCGTGAAGATGGCTACAAAGGCATCCAGAAATTGTACGGTCTTGACTTCCCTACTGTAAAAACGATGGAACCTAAACTGCGGTACCAAGCAATTGAAACTGGCGACATTAACCTGATGGATGCATATTCGACAGATAGCGAATTGAAAGAGTACGAAATGACTGTACTGGAAGATGACGAAGAACTTTTCCCGCCTTACCAGGGCGCACCTTTATTGTTGAAAAAAACACTGGATACGTATCCCGAACTAGAAGATGTTTTAAATAAACTTTCAGGAAAAGTAACCGACGATGAAATGCGTGACATGAACTTCCGCGTAAACTCGGGTGGAGAAAATCCTGAAGATGTGGCACGTGAGTTTCTTAAGAATGCAGGATTGTTGAAGTGAGGAAAGGGCTGCCGCAGCAGCCCTTTTTTTCATGAATCAATTTTCTCTGTAACGGGTGTACCTTTGCAATTCGTTCAAATCTTACTCTATACTGGCAGTCAAATCATCTTACAAGCTGGTAAAGAAATGATTTTCGATGAAAAAAGAAATCACTTCCATCTACTATGTGCGATTTTTTGCAATGCTATTTGTTGTGCTTGTTCATAATCGAGGGGAAAAGTATCTTTTCACTCAGGATTTTTTTGTCCATATTCCATTACTTAGTTTTCTTTTCATGCAGAATTGATTATTATGAACAATGGAGGCGATATAAATGAAAAAAGCAGTTATTTTACTAGCAGCAGCATTCATGCTTGCTGCATGCAACAATGCAGACAAATCTGAGTCCGTTTCAGATTCCGATAAAAAACCAGCTGCTGCAGAATCACAGGAAACAGCGGGTTCTGAATCTGCAGACGATCAGGTTGGATTAGAAGAAGGATTAAAAGCAGATTCTACTGTGATCGAGTATGAAGATATCGCAAAGGGAGAAGTTCCTGCGAACACAAAAGTCGCTTTCAAAGGGACGGTTTTTGCCATTGAAGATGGCCAGTATGGATTAAAGAATGTTGTCACTGATTCCTCTGAAGAGGTTTTATGGGTGGATGATATCCGCCTGGGAGAACGCACAGAAATTCCTGAAGGCACTTCCGTGACGGTCTATGGAAGCTATACAGATACCGATGAGGATGGCGTTCCAAAAGTTCGTGCCGTATTCATAGACATGAACTAAGCTCATACATCTTACATTGTGTTCAATCGTGCAAAGGGTCACTTTTAAATGGACAAATCCCTATTTTTCTTGTGGAAATTTCAAGTAAAGGAATTTTGCCAGCTTTGGATCATAAATCTTTTCATGAAATGTACAAATTAGGACAAACTAAAGATAATCTAAAAGATGACTTTAGTTAGGAGCGGTTGGTATGACGATGAAGAGCAGTGCATCTGGTCAAAGCTACAAAGAACAGCAAATTAAACAGCAGCAACAGCAGCTTAAGGAAAACCAATCACAATCTGAGCAGCAGTTTGGTTTGAAAAAGAAACAAGCGTTACAAGCGATGCAGCAAGCTGTACAAGTTATTCAGCAAATGACAGTCATGGGAGACTTGGCTCCATTGCAGCAAGCCCAGCAGCAGCTTCAACAAGCTATTCAACAATTGAACTACATGCAAGGTCTCGCAATTACCCAGTCCACCACAGCAGAACAACAGCAATTGGAGCAAGTCCAGCAGCAAATCGAGCAGGCCGCACAGACCCTTCAACTTATCCAGTCTTTAAACAGCGGCAATAACAGTTTCAAAAAAGCTTAAAGAAAAACGTCTATGACTTTAAAAGTCATGGACGTTTATTCGTTTTCTTTCTGTCCGGAAGCTAACAAAGTATGCACAGCTTCCCGTATTTCTTCATACCCCGTGCATCTGCATATATTGGACTGCAGCCATTCCTCTACTAACTGATCATCAGCGTTAGGATGAGTCGTGATAAGCGAATGACAATTTACGATAAAACCAGGCGTACAATAACCGCATTGAATCGCCCAATTATCAACAAATGCTTTTGAAACAGGTGAATCTAAAAGACCTTCAATGGTTGTAATCGGCTGATTGACGACTTCAACAGCTAATGATAAGCAGGAATGTGAAGATTTCCCGTTGACTAGAACCGTGCAGGCCCCGCAATCTCCATTTTCACAAGCACGTTTAGCACCTGTCAATCCAAGCTGTTCTCTTAACGCAATAAGCAGCGTATCCGCAGAACGTACAACCGCATCATGTGTTTCCCCGTTCACATGCAGCTGAATGAGTTGTTTAGACGCTTTGCTAAGCGATTTCATTTCGTCAGCTCCAATTCCTCTAGCATGTCCTTTAACACATTCCGCAAGACAAAGGTACGATATGCTTTAGTTCCTTGAATGTCGTCCACAATGTCTTCGGGAAGATGTCGCAAAGCTGTTCCAACTCTTTCCATTATCGGGACCTTAGTATCGTTTAAGACAGACTCCAGTTCAATAGAACGAAACGGATACTGGCAGACCCCGCTAAAAGCGATGCGGATCTGATTATCCTTAACCAGTGCAGCAGCAGAGACAACAGGGTATCCAACTTTAGAAATCCTGGTTTTTTTCAACGCCTTATGGGGAAGGTCTAAATAGCCCTTATCTAAAAGGATTTGGACGAGAAATTCACCTTCATCAAGTTTCCATTGCTTGTTAAAAACAGCTTCTAGGGGAATTATCCGCTGCTCCTTGCCTTTTGCTAATTTCACTTTTGCATCTGCTGCCAGCAGGGGCAATATACCTTCTTTATAAATCAGCTCACTATTAAGATTTCCGCCAATTGTAATTTTGTTTCGTGAAGTATGATCTGCAATTCGCTGGACTGTCTTACCCAACAAAGGAAATAACTTTGAATGGGTAATCTCATTTAAAGAAACAGCACTGCCTATGATTAATTCGTTATCGCTTATTTCCAATACATTGCACTCTTGAATCCCTTTTAAGTCGATGACCATATCTGTTTGCAACCGATTTACACGACCTAATGTAATAATTTCCGTACCGCCTGAATAGAACATCGCTTTATACCCTTCTTGCTTCGCGTTAAGAAACAACTTGCTGGCTTCCTTAGCAGTTGTCGGCTTTATATAGTTGAAGTCAAATGCAATCATTCATCTGCCCCCCTGCTCGCTTCCCAAAGGGATTCAGGTGTGAGCGGCAATTGATTAAGCGCTGTATCCAGTGCATGAGAAAGGCTGTTTGCTAAACAGGCTGGAGCACCAATGACCCCATACTCGCCGATCCCTCTTGCCCCAAAAGGACCGTCTGCAGCAGGAGATTCGATGAAGTCCACTAGATATTGAGCAGGCTGCTCCCCATACCGCAGCATCGGATAATTACGGAGACCTGTGTTCTGCACAACCCCCTGTTCATCGAATATAAACTTTTCACTCGCAGCGTAACTAAGTCCCATATACATCCCTCCGCGCATCTGCTGTTCGGCTGTTTTCGGATTAATAATCGTCCCCCCGTCAAGAACGGTGACGCCTTTTAAAATGGTATATGTGAAATCTCGTGTATCCACTTCCACCTCCACCGCCTGCACTCCAACCGACCACCAAGGTCCAGGCTTACCAAAGCCCGTCTCTTCATCCATCGGTGTCAAATGCCGTTGAATATGCTTTCCAATTCCCACAACTTGTCCGTCAATTGAATGTCCGCTTGGATAGGTATATCCCAACGCTATTTCTTTTATATCAACACCGAAAGCGGGATCAGGTTTTAAGTACACTTTCCCCCCGCCAACATCCAAGTCGTCAGGTGAACATTTCAACACAGTCGCCGCAGTCTTCTTCAATTGGGTAATTGCATGATCTGCAGCTGCAATGACTGCCCGTCCTGCCAAAAATGTCGAGCTGCTGGCAACGGTTCGCCACTGATGCGGATCATACTGTGTATTCGTTTCCATCGTTACATGGATCTTGTCCATTTCCATCCCTAACTTTTCCGCTAGAATTTGTCCTAGGATTGTTTTAGTTCCTTGTCCTAACTCGATCGCTGCACAATTCAAATTCACGCTGCCATCTGCTTCAAATGTCAAAATGGCACCCGCTTCTGCATTCGTTGCCGTCGTAGAGGTTTTCCAGAACGTACTGATTCCTTTCGAACGCACCTTATTTTTGCCGCTCACCATTTTTTGCCCTTCATCCCATTGGATGAGTTCTTTTACACGATTGATGCACTTTTCGATGTCTCCTATATTGTTCGCAGTCAACACCGTTTGAGTTGGTGTCGTGTGTCCAGGTTTAATACCATTGATAATACGCAATTGAATAGGGTCCATCTGCAGCTGTTTAGCCAGCTGATCCATCGTTCTTTCAACCGCAAAGGTGAGTTCAGGGTGGCCATACCCTCTAAAAGAAGTAGCAAATGGATGATTTGTATAGACGCAATAGGAATCGCACCATACATTCGGGATGTCATAGGGACCTGTACAATCTAAAGCCGCTGCTCTTGTGATCCCCGCCGCCTGGTCTGTATACGCTCCTGAATCGAGCAAATACGTATATTTCCCCGCAACTAATTTTCCTTCTTTCGTTGCCCCAAGCTGAACCGTTGCGTCCAGACCGACACGACAAGGAGATGTTGTCATATCTTCTTCCCGATCCATTTCAAGTTTGACTAACTTTCCCCCGACTGATTTCGAAGCTAAGTAAGCCAGAGGTTCTAACTGAACCGTCCCCTTGCCTCCAAACGCACCGCCAATCATCGGGATGTGAACTAAAACATTTCCTACTTCGATATTAAAAAACTGGTTGAGCACTTTTTTTATCGTAAATGGAGACTGGCTGCAGGAATGGACGATAACTTTCCCTCTGGGATTGATCTCCACCCTTGTACTTCTTGTCTCCAATGCCACATGATCCGACAAGTTAAATGAATAATTCGCAGTAATCGTTTCTTCACAACTTTCCCATGCATCTTCAAAGTTTCCTTTGCGAATTTTAATATGACTGCCGATATTCGTTCCGGTTTTCGGATAGACGTTGCTGATAATCTTCGTATAACTTCCTGCATTCTCATGTACGAGCGGTGCATCAGTCTGGAATGCCTGCTGAACAGAATTCACAATGGGCAGCGGTTCGTATTCGACTTTCACTTTCGTTGTTGCTAACTTCGCTTGGTACTCATGATCTGCCACAATGATGGCAACTGGCTCCCCGCAGTATCTGACTTTCTCGAATGCTAAAGGCGGCCGGTCCGCTAAAATAGGACCGATATGGTATGGAAATACCTCTCCCGTCACAATGGCACGTACGCCAGGCACCTTCCAAGCTTCTGTCGTGTCTATAGATGTAATTTTGGCATGCGCTTGTGTACTCGTCACAAGTTTTGCATGCATCAACCCAGGTACTGAATAATCCCCTACATATCTGACTTTCCCTGTCGACTTCTCTACAGCATCAATTCGTTGTTCTGGTTTCCCGACAAAGCTCCATCCGCCAGTAGTCATTTATACATTCCTCCTGAATAAGCCCATCTAATTACTTGTTATCCTCTCCATAATCACGCAACTATATAAGTTGTATTGGAATAGAACGCAAACTCATGGGCAATAGTAGATTGTAAGAAATGAGGTGGTCATGTGTATTCCATCCAATACATGATTGAAACGATTTTAAATGATCCCCAAGCCGTTGTTCTTTCAATGATTGTGAATGTTGATGGATCTTCATATCGGAAGGAAGGGGCTTGGATGCTTCTTCAAGAAAATGGGGACCGCATAGGCGTAGTTAGCGGCGGATGCCTGGAGAATGACTTGTCTGCGCGTGCCAGTCGATTATTTCATACTGGAAAAGCTGAACTTGCAGACTATGACCTGAGTGCCGAAGATGATCTAGGCTGGGGCCGCGGAGCAGGATGCAACGGGGTTGTAACAGTGTTGGTACGTGATATTGATGAGAACTTCAGACAATTCCTTAGACTTATCTACAAACAATTAATAAAAAAAGAACCCGTCCATTTACTGCAATCGATGACAGACTTCGATGATTATACCTATATGGGTCAAGATGGTTCGTCTTCCGTGGAGATGCTGTTAAACAAGGATGTAACGAGACCATTCCAGACTAAAGCCGGACAATTCCAGATAGGAAAGGAACACTTCTATTCACAACTTATCTGGCCTGAGCCCGCCCTTTACATATTAGGTGCAGGTGTAGATGCACGCCCCCTTGCTTTGCTTGCCACTCAGATTGGATATGCTGTTCATCTGTTTGACTGGAGAGATGGAATTTGCAACAAGCAACACTTTCCGACTGCAGCGTCAATCCAAATTGGGGATATCCGGAAACAAATTGCTGACGTGAATTTTAGTCCGCTAGACTCCGTTGTTGTCATGACTCATGATTTTCAAACTGACGCAGCAATTGTGGAGCACTTACTCAACTTGAAGTTATTATATGTCGGCATACTCGGTTCTAAAAAAAGATCGAGTCGGCTATTTGGCGGAGAAATTCCAAGCAAAATCCACACACCTATCGGACTTTCGATAGGCGCAGATGGACCTGAGGAAATTGCGATCAGCATCGCGGCTGAACTTATTGCAGTTAGACAGGGGAAATACTTATGAAGATTGTTGGCGTTTACCTTGCTGCTGGAAAAAGCAGTCGAATGGGATCTCACAAACTAGCGTTACCTGTTGGAAGTATGACGTTAGGAAGTTTAGCACTCGAAACCGCTTTGGAATCCTCACTTGACGAAGTATATGTAATTACAAAGGTATGCGACAATGCAGATTGGATTCCGGTTAAGATGAAGGAAAACGACAGATGTAAAATCATCAAATGCACTGCCTCCCATGAAGGTCAATCTGAATCCTTGCGCTGCGGAATTGAACAGGCGCGGGAGAATGGAGCAGAGGGCGTGATTGTCATGCTGGCGGATCAGCCATTTATCACCCTGCAAATGATTTCCGGACTAATCGACTGCTTGAAACAGAATCCTGCACTCAAATTTGCAGCGACAACAGTTGACCAATCCATTACGCCACCCGTCCTCTTTTCATCTTCAATTTATGGTGACCTCATGAAATTACGGGGCGACAGAGGTGCACGGGCAATCTTGCGGGGAAGTTTTCTTCAAAAGGGCAGATTATTACCGTGTGCAGATCGAACGCTTGTATTCGATGTCGATACAAAGGACGATTACGAAACGTTCAATGAGTTAAAGTCCGTGCTCATAGATTTTGGGTGAATTCATATTGTTGAGCCCCGTTCAAAGAATGATGATGGAAAAATAAATAGCCACTATCATATACATGTACTTCTCCCCATATATATCTAGACAATCGCGCAAGAACACATTCTATCAAACTTACCGAATGTTGCAAAAAGGGTTGCCGATAGATACGCGTTTGGATATGATGTTGAAAAGGGGAGGAGAAACTTCCAATGACGAACGATCCTAAAGACTTTTTTGATAGAGAACGCGGAGATGAACCTAAACGAAAAACAGAGAGAAAAGACGGAGAACCTACTCCCGCGTTTAAAGGGGCTTCCTGGGTAGCCCTTGTTATCGGAATTAGTGCGTATCTTGTGGGTCTCTTTAATGCTGCTATGGAGCTGAATGAAAAAGGTTACTACTTTGCGATTTTGATATTCGGACTTTACGCAGCCGTTTCCCTGCAAAAAGCAGTGCGAGACAAAGACGAGGATATCCCCGTTACTAACATTTACTACGGACTAAGCTGGTTTGCTCTCATTGTTGCGATTTCACTCATGGCAATCGGGCTGTACAATGCAGGCAGTATCATTTTAAGTGAAAAAGGCTTTTATGGAATGGCATTTGTTTTAAGTATCTTTGCGGCTATCACGGTCCAGAAAAACGTCCGAGATACACAGAAAGCCAGAGAGCATAATTAAACCTGAATCTCTCATTTGTCTAACGAAAAGCTGGAACCAAAGTCAATTCGACTTTGGTTCCAGCTTTTTCCGGGAAGTGCAGGTTAATGCACTCACTATTAGGCATAAATATAAAACAGATACTCCTGACCGTTCTTAATCGGATCTTGAGCAAACGTGTAGCCATGGGCGATTGCTTCTTCAGGTACATTACGGAAAGATCCTGGACAATCTGTGATGACTTGCAAGAGCTCACCTTTCTTCATCGCCTCTAGCGCCTCTAAAGTGTAGACAACAGGATAAGGACACGATTCTCCGCGCAGATCGAGTGTAAAATCGGCTTCTTTGTTAGCTTGCATGGTGTTTCACTCCCCTCTTCATTGCCAACTGGCGATGGTAGCGTTTTTCACGAAAAACTGTTAATGCATAAAGCAGACCAAGCATTGCGAGCGTTGCAAGAATAGCACCGACCGGACCAAATGAATCCAACAGATTAATTTTCGCTCCGCTTTTAACCAATGTATCATAAACGCCTAAATGATCCCATGCATAGGCTAGGAAAGTTGCGCCGATGATGTTTCCCGCAAATACAGGCAAGAACAAGACTTGTCCTTCCATGAGTCGATACATCATGCCAGTTTCACAACCAGAAGCCATAACAATACCAAGACCGAATAATGCACCACCGACAAATGTGCTTAACGCTGCAATTTGAGTGATTGGCGTTAAGTCATATATGGATATAATAATAACCGTTAGTACAGAACTAATCGCCATTCCGATGATTATTGCCTTTGCCATAATACTTCGACCGACAAGGAATAGATCCCGGAAAGCAGACGTGAAACAAATTTGACCGCGTTCAATGAGAACTCCGAATGCCAGGCCGAATAATGCGCCTAGGCCTAGTAGTTTTTGTCCAGTTGCAAAGAAGTAGACCATCAAGCCAATGTAGACAAGTGCGATTGCTACTCCTACATATGGCTGGATAACACGCTTTTTCACTTTGGACGGTTTTGCAGCACCGCGTGTTAACGTCGGCTTCCCTTTCCACCAGCGCATTTTCGTCAATTTCGCACCGAAGTACGTTCCGAGTCCCGTTGCGACAATGAAAATCCATGAATGGAATGAGAACTGAGGTACTCCAGTGAAAAATGCAGCCAAGTTGCAGCCTAGTGCCAAACGTGCACCGAACCCGGCAATGATCCCACCAGCAAGCCCTTGGACATATCGGCGTTTTTGCTGCGGAAGACGGATTTTAAAGTTATTGCCCAATAACACCATGATCAAAGCACCCACAAACATCCCCCAGACAATCCAGCCATCCGGGCGATTCCAAGTCGTTCCTTGCAGATGTACCATGTCAAAGTACTGCCACCCTGAAATGTCCACGCCAAACAGTTTCAGAAGATCTCCGCCGAGACGTGTGAACTCACCAGTAACAGCCCAAACAGTAGAGGTGAGGCCAAAGTATAGAGCGCTAAGAATACCAGCAATCAGTAATACGACATAAGGATTCCAATAGCGTTTAAAAATAGGATTCAATATAGTTTTCATTTCGTTTTTCCTCCAATAAAGTACTTTTCTATTTTAGTCTTTATCAGAGAGAAATCAAGTTACGATTCATTCTAATTATCTGGATACCTGAACGTTACTGGAATCCTTGCTGCCCCTCCACCGCTATTCATTACGGCAATTTCTTTAGATTAATTCGTGACTTGATTACTTATCACGATTGGAGTTTGAATGAGCGTAAGTGCTCGTTCCACTTGATTAAGGTAAGGTCCCATTACTACTGTAAGAATTTCGTCTTTCCCGTTTCCATCTAAGTATAAGTGATTATAGTAGTATTTTGTTGTTTTCAAATCTTCTTTTGTGTCAGGTTAATTTTTCTGGGATCACCCAGCAATGCAATCGGAATGAGCAAGCGAATTGTAATTCCGAGCCATACAACGTACTTCCATTTTAGAATATATTTTTATCCCATATAGGTGACAGCAGACAAACGACTAAAATGATGATGGAAACAAGTATGGATGGATACTTCCAGCATATTCATAAATAGTTTTTGAATCATTTGCGTTCATCCTCCAGGGATAATCTATCTAGAAACTCTCTTAACTCTTCAATTCCTTTCTTAGCATCAACTCACTTATTCGGTATTAAACCTAATGTTTTCAAGAAATCATTTATGCACTTCAAGTCAATCTTTTCAAAAAATTTCTTCTCGACAGCATTCTTTTTCCATTAAATGTTACGCGTCTCAAAGTTACACACGCCATTAATAGAGGACAAATCAATTGGGACAATCTTCATAATTCAATTTTAAGCAGCAAAAAGCCCGTCTAGTCTGCAGACGGACGATGGTTATTTAGAATGGTGTTCACATTAGCGGTTTCTCTGGTATTCTCATTTCCCGATTCGGATAAATCCCTTGAATCACTTGCGATGATAACAGTTGTTGGATGGCAATCCCCTGCAGTTCCATAGCGACGCCATTCAAGCTGGCCGTATATCGATGAAGGATTGTATAAGAATACCCCTCTTCCTTCAATAGAATAGAAAGTTCTTTTTGGAAATCTTCATAACTCTTTTGGACTCTTTCATTCCCTTCTTCAACGGAGATATTTTGGGAAGTCCTCATTAAGATATGAGCAGGAGGTGTGCTAAATTCGATAATGACTTGCACGAATTCTAACGTGTGTATATCTACTTCGGAGCCAATAGTGATCCTGGGTTTCATGTACTCACCCTTTCTTAACGCTTCTAGTCATTGTCGATAAATCCACAAAGCTCTCCTAGTCTGCGCAGAGCTTGTTCAAAGAAAACCATTTTTGGCATTGCCGGCAATGGGACCAGAGAAGAAACGTTCTCCTCAAACAGTTGAATCATAATTGCTTTTGAATCTTTGCCCGTTACTTCCTCAAAATACGGTAAGTATGAAAAAGGTTCACGGTACTTCTCCATATGATTCTCTCCTTCCTATTTAGCTGAATTTACATCTATACTATCGATATCCCCTGAACTATGACAGCCAAATCTTCATAAAAAGCATTCCTGTTTTATCTATGCGATACTTGAACTCACGAACTGAATATGAATAACTAGTTGGACTTTAAGGGAGGAACTTTTGTGAAACGATTATTAGACTGTACAGCTTCCGACTTCCAGAACATGAACGGACAAGACTTAAAAGCTTCAATCCGAGCATGCGAAGGACGCGTGATGCTATCCGAAACGATGACGTCTGTTGCTCCGTTATACCCTGGAATCACCAATGCTGAATTAGCCGCTTCCTTTGGCGCGGATCTTTTATTATTGAATGTGTTTGATGTATTTAACCCCTCCGTTAAGGGCTATACATGCGAAACGAATGAATCCATCATCGAAAAAGTCAAAGAATTAACGGGACGCCCCGTCGGCCTCAATTTGGAACCAGTTGACTTGAATGCAGAGCAAATTGAACAACTGGAACCGATTTCGAAAGGGCGAACAGCTACTGAAGAAACACTAATTGAAGCAAAAAAACTTGGCTTTGACTTTATTTGTTTAACAGGGAACCCGAAAACCGGTGTAACCAATGATCAAACGGTAGTTGCCATTCAAAAAGCGCGTGAAGTGTTTGGTAAAGAAGGGCTCATTATTGCTGGAAAAATGCATGGAGCGGGTGTCACAAACGAAACAGGCAGCGGCATAATTTCAGAAGCGACTCTTTCAAACTTCATAGAAGCAGGGGCAGATGTAATTTTGATGCCTGCACCCGGCACTGTACCTGGTATCACAGTTGAAACGGCCGAGCGATACGTTCGTTTCGTTCACTCTAAAGGGGCGTTAGCCATGCTGACGATTGGGACAAGTCAAGAAGGTGCAGACGAAGCGACCATCCGCCAGATTGCCTTGAATAGCAAGATGGCCGGCGCCGATATTTATCACATCGGCGATACAGGTTTTTACGGAATTGCGGTGCCAGAAAATATTATGACGTATTCAATTGTCATCCGAGGTCGACGCCATACGTATGTACGGATGGCTTCCTCAGTCAGAAGATAAGTAACACCGGTTTGTGACCAATCCTTTAATAAAAAAGCCATTTCCGTTCATTTTCTGAACAGGAATGGCTTTTCAACTTTATACTTTAAATCGATTCACAGCCAGGCTCAGTTCTTTAAGCGTTTCAGCTGCATTTGTGACCGGCTGAATCGCATGAAGTTGCTATGGATGCTCTTCAAGCTTACTGAATCGATTTTAACTCCGAAACTGTTTCCCCTGTCTTACCCACTACTTTCACTTCACCTATACCTTTCACATAATACCTTTTCTGGCCGCTGCTGTTAGATACTTCTACAGCATTTGTAAATGTCTTATAAGGCGTACTTACAGTCTTGTTCACTCCAGTTATGGCATTGGATTCGAGCATATCCATACCCGGCTGCCATTTGGAGTTTACTTTTATCGGATAAGCTAACTCTTTACTGCCGTGCGGAATAGGAAATACCATGTAGAGTCCGTCTTTGTCTTCTGTTTGGTCAATATATTCAATACTGCCGTCGCTTGTATCTTTGTATTCCCACAGATATCCGTAAAACGCATTTCCTCCAAATTTCGTGTGGACTTTCTTATAAGAAATCTGGATTTCGCCCTGGGATTTTGCGTAAATATACGTTTTCGTCAAATCATATGCATACCCGTCTGTTTTCATGGTACGCTGTTTAAACTCAATGCTCAGTCCACGGGCCATAAATGCTGAGAATTGCTCACGTGTCACGTATGCAGCGGGTCGAAACGTACCATCGGGATATCCGGTGAGTACGTGAGAACCAGCAAGTGTTCCAATCGCATAAGAAGCTTTCATATTATACCCAACATCACTAAACTCTCCCGTGGTGCCCGCTTGAGACCAAAAAATACGCGAAAGTATCATCGCCATATCGCCACGTGAGATGGGGGTGTCTGGACGGAACGTGCCATCTGCAAAGCCACTCAAATGACCGCGGTCCCAAGCTGAGTGAATATAGCCGCTTGCACCATGATTTTTACTAACGTCCTTGAATTTCGTATTTCGTTGCGTGCCATCGAGTTTCAGCATACGACCAATCATAATCGCAACCTCTCCCCGTGTTACATTTTTCTTGGGTTGGAAGTTCCCATCGGAATACCCGCTGATAATATTCTGTTCAACTAAATAATTCATTTCATCGTGAAAACGGCTGGTATCGGGAACGTCCGGGAATCCTGCTGCCGCAGCTGGCTGTGCAGCTAGAAAGAAAGACAAAGCTAGTACGGTGAGCATTGCAGACAATCGCTTCATAAAATCTCTCCTTTAATAGTTTGTATCTTCAGATTACCAATAATTTCACATTTTATCAATTTTACTTTAATAGATTCTATTCCTTAACCTACTGGCTCCATTTACTGAAATACGCTATCCTTATAAGAATAGATTATTTGAAACTTAACAAAAGAGGTGCCGTCATGAAACCAGTGATACTCGCTGAAAAGCCATCCCAAGCAAAAGCTTATGCGGATGCATTTACTGCACGTAAACACGAAGGCTATATGGAAATTCATCCGTGTCCGACGTTTCCGGAAGGGGCTTTTTTGACGTGGGGTGTTGGGCACCTCGTGGAATTGAAAGAACCGCATACATACAATCCCGCATGGAAACGCTGGTCACTTGGCAGCCTGCCGATTTTGCCTGATCACTACGAATTCCAAGTATCTAAAGGAAAGTTCAAGCAATTCCAAGTCGTGAAGAAATTAGTCAAAGGGACTGATACGGTCATTAACGCGTGCGATGTGGATCGCGAAGGATCGAATATTTTCTATAGTATTTACGATCAGACAGGTGCACGCGGACAAACGATTAAACGTCTTTGGATTAACTCCTTAGAAGCCGATGAAGTAATCAAAGGGTTTGAGAACTTACGCGACAATAAGAAGGATTTGCAAATGTATGAAGAAGCAAAGTCCCGCCAGATCAGTGACTGGCTCGTTGGGATGAATGGGTCGCGGTTGTATACGCTGTTATTGAAAGCGAAAGGGATCGAGGAAGTATTCCCGATTGGACGGGTTCAATCGCCGACTGTGTATTTGATTTATCAGCGGCAGCGTGAAATTGAGACGTTTGTCTCTGAACCATTTTTTGAAGCAGAGGCGCTATTTACCGCGGCAAACGGTACGTATAAAGGAAAGGCCAAGCTGAAAGAGCCGAAGCGTGAGCTGATCGCAGATGCCCTGAATAGCCGCGGTATCACGAAACGAACACCCGGAACTATCACGGAGCTGAAAACTGCTGATAAACGCATGCCGCCGCCACAGCTGCACTCACTTTCCACTTTGCAGGCAACTGCAAATCGCCGCTGGAAAGCAAGTCCTGCGACAGTCTTGAAAACGATGCAGACACTGTATGAGAAGAAACTTGTCTCGTATCCGCGTACGGACACGCGCCATATTACGCCGAGTGAGTTCAATTACTTGGCGGCATCGGTTGAAAAATACCAGGAGCTCATTGGACAGTCATTCGAGATCGCTTCGAAAACACCAAAAAAGCGCTTCGTGGACAGCTCAAAAGTTCAGGAACACTATGCCATTATCCCAACAAAAAAGGTTCCTACAGCAGCTGCCATTTCCAGATTGGCACCGTTAGAACGGAACTTATATGAAGAAGTTGTCCGGACTGCACTCGCGATGTTCCACCGGGATTATTTATATACTGAAACCAAAGTGACGACAGACGTCAACGGACTCCCCTTCTTTACGACCGGAAAAACGGAAGTGGACAAAGGCTGGAAAGAGTTATTTTCAGCACCTCCGAAAAAAGGAAAAGAAGCGGACGAACCCGCACTGCCTCCTTTGGAGAAGAGTGAAACGGTGCAGAGTGAAATTGGTATTAAAGAAGGCGCGACCCAGCCGCCAAAACCATACACAGAAGGACAGCTGATCGCGATGATGAAAACGTGCGGTAAGCTCGTTGAGGATCAGACAGAGACCGATATTTTAAAAGAAATTGAAGGGCTTGGTACGGAAGCAACCCGAAGTAATATTATCGAAACGATAAAAAAGCATGGTTATATTTCAGTTACGAAAAACATTGTATCGATCACCGACAAAGGACGCGTCCTATGTCAGGCGATAGAAGGCAGTCTGCTCGCGAGCCCCTCAATGACAGCAAAGTGGGAAACGTATTTGAAAAAAATCGGCAATGGCGAAGGAACTGGCCAGCACTTTTTAGGAAGCGTATCGAAATTCATTTATAAACTGCTTGAAGACGTGCCGGTCCAACTGGAGAAGCAAAAGATCGATATCGTATTGCCTCCTTCAAAATCTTCAAGTCGAAAATCTTATACTGTAACAGAAGTTGCCCCCTGTCCGAAGTGCGGAAATGGCATGATTGTTGCGCGCAAAGAATTTTACGGCTGCAGCAACTATAAAAACGGCTGCAAGCAAACGTTTCCTGGACTGTTTTTGAAAAAGAAACTGACTCAGCCTCAAGTAAAACTGCTTTGCACAAAAGGAAAAACAAACGTCATTAAAGGATTCACGCATGCGAACGGTCAGAAATTTGACGCTATGCTTGAATTGAAAGAAGGAAAAATAAACTTAGTCTTTGTGTAACAAAAAACGGAAAGCCCTCTTATGATAAGAGTGGCTTTCCATTTTTCATTCAGCTATTACAGCACGGGTGATAGAAGACGTGAAATGCCTTCTTTGAATTTAATAAGCAGCGAACGCTCTGCATAGCGTTCAGGCGTCAGCTCCGAACTGACCTCAATGTCTTTCAAGAACAATCTATGCAGCTGTTTCGCTATTTTTTCATCGTAGACGATTGCACTGACTTCGAAGTTTAAATGGAAACTGCGAGAGTCGATGTTCATCGTTCCCACTGCTGCCACTTCTTCGTCAACAACGATGGTCTTTGCATGCAAAAATCCATTTTCATACAGTAAAATCTTAGCTCCATAATCGAGTAAATCACCAGCATACGCCCACGTTGCCCAATAGACAAACGGATGATCCGGTTTACATGGAATCATGATTCGCACGTCAACTCCAGACAGCAATGCAATTTTGCATGCATCCATAAAGCTTGTATCCGGTATGAAATAAGGCGTTTGAATATAAACGCTTCTTTTCGCAGATAAGATAAGTTTGATGTACATGTTTTTTAAGTGCTCTGTAACAGAATCCGGTCCGCTCGAAACGACTTGAATCGGGCTCATTCCTTGGTTAGGTTCTTCCGTAAATGTGTACTCCTCCCATTCACCCGGCTTGTTATTGCCGGCACGATGCCAATCCAGTATGAACTTCCCTTGAATGTGGTGGACGGCTTTTCCTTTAATACGCAGGTGTGTATCCCGCCAGTAGCCAAACTTTTTGTCCAGCCCCAGGTACTCGTCCCCGACATTGAATCCGCCAATATACGCGATGCGTCCATCGATAATGACTAGTTTTCGGTGATTCCGGTTGTTTACTCTGAAGTTTATCAACCTGAAAAACGATGGGAAAAACACCTCGACTTCGCCGCCTACTGCACGCAATTCATCAAAAAACTTAGGTGAGGTCCTTTTGGAACCGACTTCATCATACAGGAGACGAACTTTCACCCCTGCCTTCGCACGCTCTATTAAGGCATCCCGAAGTCTTGTCCCTAATGCGTCAGACTGGATAATGTAATACTGAACATTGACTTCCTTTTCAGCTGACTGAATATCCGCAATTAAGGAATCGAATTTCTTGTGTCCATCTTCGAAGATCTGGATGTCATTATCCGTGGATAATAGTCCATCCGATGATATCAAGTTCATGTGAATGAGTTCTTCATGTTTCTTGAGCAACGGAGACTGTTGAACCTTTTCTCTATAGACTGTCGATAATTGGTGATTCACTTCCGTATCAATTTCTCTTCTCTCTTCATCCGTCAGCTTATAGAAGTTCTTTTGCTTCAAATTCCGACCGAGGAACAGATAGATGAAAAAGCCCGCTATAGGAATAAACACCATGACTAATATCCATGCCCATGTATTCCCGATGTCGCGTCTTTCGAAAAACAGTACTCCCACCAGCAATAAAAGATTGATCACTATTGTAATGGATAAAATCAACGTAATTATATATCCTATTCCCATAAATACACCTGCCTTCTTGTTTTAATTTTAATGAAAATTATACTTTTCAATCCTTAAGAATTCATATTGATGCATCGATTCAATTCTTTAGAAAGTAGTATTCACTATACCATGGACCCTATGAAAAGAAATATGATCCTGAAAAAATAGTTTTTCCAACGAGAAGCTGATGTTGTTTTTTACAATTGATCGTTACTCTTGCTTTATCTAGTTAAACGATTATAATTAGTTTCACTTAACAAACAGGATGTGATTACATGAAACTTATCCATGCGCTGGACCAATTCTATTACGAACAAATTTTAAAAAGCCTTCGTGAAATGAATCACAATAATGTGTATGGAAATTTGACTTATAATAGTTTGCTGTATATGGAAGTCATTTTGTATAACGAAAAGTGCACGGCCAGTTTTTTAGCAGATACACTTCACGTAGCACGCTCTGCAGTTACTGTGAAAGTTAATGAACTAGTCGCAAAAGGGATTGTTACGAAAACACCATGCAGCACTGATAAGCGCGTCAACTACTTAAGTGTCCGCCCTGAAATTGCGGAGGACTACAAACAGTTGGATGTTTCATTGAAACAAGCAATTGCAGAAATTGAAGATCGTTTTTCAGCATCGGAAGTTGCCTCTTTTGTTGCTATGTTAGGGATCATCCGAAAACACCATCAGTAATCGTCAGCTTAAATCACTCTAAACATGGAAGAGGTTTTTGAATGGAACAGAAACAGTATGAATATTTAGCGGATAATCCGAACGTGAAAGTGCTCCCTATTATGTTAACGCTCATAATTGGTGCCTTTTTCGCCATTTTAAATGAAACATTATTAAATATCGCGCTCGTCACCCTGATGGATCAGTTCTCGATTTCGTTAACAGCTGTTCAATGGATGGCGACTGGGTTCATGCTCGTCATGGCGATTGTCATACCGATTTCTGCACTGCTGCTTCAGTGGTTCACAACGAGACAGCTGTTTTTAGGAACGATGGTCGTATTCACGCTGGGTACAATCATTTGCGCAAGTGCCCCTGCATTTTCTATCTTACTAGTTGGCCGGCTGATTCAAGCAGTCGGAACTGGTTTATTGATGCCAATCATTTTCAACGTCTTCCTGTTAATTTATCCTCCTGAACGACGCGGGAAAGTGATGGGGATGATTGGTCTCGTCATTATGTTTGCTCCTGCAATCGGACCTACGCTGTCAGGAGTTATTGTTGAATACTTAGGGTGGCGCTATTTGTTTATCATCGTCATTCCCTTCGCGTTGTTCTCAATTGCCTTTGCCTACAAGTATCTGGTTAATGTGTCAGAGGTGACAAAGCCTAAGATTGACTTCGTATCTCTCTTGTTCTCAACAATTGGTTTCGGCTCCATTGTCTATGGATTCAGTTCTGTCGGAGAAAGCAAAGATGGATTTGCAAGTCCGAACGTCTGGCTGTTCATCGGCATGGGAGTTATCGGCATCGCGCTATTTGTTTGGCGTCAGCTTAAGCTCGACGAACCTATTATGAATATGCGCGTATTCCGCTATCCTATGTTTTCACACGCGGTCGTGATGTTTTTGATCATCATTATGGCGATGTTCGCCTCAGAAATCATTTTGCCAATCTATATGCAGGGTCCACTGGCTTTAACTGCGGCGACAGCTGGATTGGTTCTGCTGCCGGGCAGTATCTTGAACGGAATCATGTCTCCATTTATGGGTGCCTTGTTCGATAAGTTCGGGCCCCGTGTGTTGATGATTCCCGCAACACTCGTGTTAAGCGGCACGATGTTCATGATGAGTCAGTTGACCGTGGATACACCTGTATGGGTAGTTGTTGTCAGTTATATTCTCATCATGCTGTCTGTCTCCGCTATCATGATGCCTGCGGAGACGAATGGTCTGAATCAGCTCCCGAAACGTCTTTATCCTCATGGAACAGCTGTTATGTCTACACTGCAGCCAGTTGCAGGGGCGATTGGTGTATCTGTTTTCATCAGCATTATGAATTCCCGGCAGCTGCACGTCTTGCAAAAGTCGTCAACGCCGACAGATCCTGCGACGATGAACCTAGCGTTGGTGTCAGGTGTTGAATTGGTATACTTCATAGCCTTTGCAATGTCGATTGTCGCGGTTGTGCTTTCGTTTGTTGTGTACCGCGCGAAACCAAGTGACGATGATGAAGTCAGTCTTTCAAAGGAGTGAAGGCTTGTGTCTGCAAACCGCTATCGAAATATGGATCCGAATGCCCGGACCGCAACATTCAAGGAATTGGTGCGCTGGCAAATGGAGCGCTTCCGTAAACAAAAAGATATGAGCTTCAAAATTGGCCAAGTCGAAGATAAACAACTGGAAATCCTTCATGCCGGCCAGAAGGATTTCACGATTACTTGGATTGGTCACTCAACGTTTCTGATCCAGCTTGCTGGTTTGACGATTGTGACAGATCCCGTTTGGGCAAAGAGCATGGGATTCAGTGAAAGACTGGAAGAGCCCGGACTTTCCATAGATGAAATCCCGCCAGTCGATATTATTTTGTTATCGCATTCTCACTATGACCATATGGATGTGCCTTCTTTGAAGAAACTGAAAGGCACGCCTGCCATACTTGTCCCCGAGGGGCTTGGCCCTAAAGTGCGCAGACTGATGAAAGAAAATCGAGTTTATGAGCTGCCTTGGTGGGGACAAGTGCATATCGGTGCTGTTGAATTCCACTTTGTTCCGGCTCAGCACTGGACGAAACGAACACTGACAGATACAAATACCTCTCATTGGGGCGGCTGGGTCATTCAACGGAGAATACCAGCTTCAAATGAAGCATCTGACTCGATTTACTTTGCTGGTGACAGCGGGTATTTCCAGGGATTTCGTGAGATTGGTGAAAGATTTCCGGCTATTACGTATGCACTCATGCCAATTGGTGCATACGAGCCCGAGTGGTTTATGGGGACCCAGCATATGACACCTGAAGAAGCCATTCAGGCGTTTGTGGATGTCAGCGCTGAGGTGTTCATCCCCATGCATTACGGAGCCTTTTATCTTGCGGATGACACTACAGAAGAAGCGCTGAATCGCCTGCTTGCCGAGTGGAAGCAGCGTGCACTGAAAGACAAACAGTTAAAAGTATTGAAGCATGGAGAGACGATTGCTTGACACTTTTTACAGAAAGTAAGGATGTTTTTTCTTATATCACCGCAACGATCCTGCCTGAGGATGGTTGCGGGTTTTTCTTTTTAATTACTTAATCTCAAAGCATCCACCTTATATAAAAATAATATTGCTTATTTTCTGTCTATTTGATACGTTGGACAAATAGGATTATTGGAAGGCGATTCACTGTTTGGAATTCATTGGGGGATGAGTTTCATAGAAATCCAACTAATTCGAACGAATCTATAAAGGGGATGGAGAATTGACAATCGAGTTGCAAGAAGCGGAGTTGAAGAGAGATCCGGAGCTGCCACGTACGACTGATGGCAAGTTAGATTATGAGCGAATCATCGAGACACCCGAGTTTAAGCATCTGGTCAAAAAGAAGAATCGCTTTTTAACACCTTATGTCATTGCATTTTTTGCGATATATCTGCTGTTGCCTATTCTGACAGGATACACGTCCATCTTAGAAACCCGGGCTATTGGCTGGATGACGTGGACATGGGTATACGCATTTGGATTGTTCGTGATGGTATGGGTATTCACGCAAATCTATGTGAAAAAAGCACGTGACTTCGATAAAGACGTTGACCAGATTATCCAAAAACACGTTAGAGACTAAGGGGGACTCCGTTTATGAGTATGATTTCTATCGCAATCTTTTTTGCTGTGATTTTATTAACACTCTATATTACGTACTGGGCTGCAAAACAAACGCAGACTGCCAGTGATTTTTATACAGCGGGTGGCTCACTCACAGGCTGGCAGAATGGCATGGCCATCGCAGGCGACTATTTATCCGCTGCCTCATTCCTTGGAATTGCTGGTGCAATTTCGCTGAATGGATTTGACGGATTTTATTACAGTGTCGGGTTTTTGACCGCATACCTGGTTGTGCTGTTCCTAATTGCTGAACCGCTTCGAAACCTTGGTAAATATACGATGGCGGATATGATTGGTTCTCGGTTTGGCGCGAAGAAAGTCCGCGGAGCCGCCGCTTTGAATACGATTACAATTGTCCTGTTTTACATGCTCGCACAGCTTGTTGGCGCTGGTGCGCTGATTAAGTTGCTGTTTGGCATCGACTACTGGATTTCTGTTCTCATCGTGGGCGTAATGATGCTCATTTATGTACTGTTCGGCGGAATGACCGCAACGAGCTGGGTTCAAATTGTAAAAGCAATCTTGCTTATGATTGGTACGATTGTGATTTCGTTCCTCGTGCTCATGAAATTCAATTTCAACTTCGTGGGGATGTTCGATATTATGCGAACTGCGACCAATCATGGAGAGTCCTTCCTGCATTCGGGTGTTGTTTATAAAGATCCGATTGGCTTAATTTCCGTATTGCTTGCGCTTGTGTTAGGTACTGCAGGTCTTCCTCACATTTTGATGCGCTTCTTTACGGTGAAAGATGCGAAGACTGCACGTTCGTCAGTTGTCTACGCAGTATGGATTATTGGGATTTTCTACGTGTTGACGATTTTCCTAGGATTCGGTGCTGCGAAGTTTGTTGGATCTAAGGCAATCATTGCAGAAAACGCAGCCGGAAACATGGCTGCACCGATGCTTGCAGGTGTATTAGGCGGGGATGCATTAGAGTCGTTCGTTGCAGCAGTAGCGTTTGCTACAATTCTAGCTGTCGTAGCTGGACTAGTATTATCCGGTGCTTCCGCCATTGCTCATGACCTTTACGCTGAGATTATTATGAAAGGCAAAGTAACAGAGAAGCAGCAAGTGAAGGCTGCGCGTATTGCTGCAATCAGTGTTGGGATTGTATCCATCTTGCTGGCCCTCGGTTCTGAAAAACTGAATGTAGCGTTTCTAGTGTCGCTGGCCTTCTGTATTGCTGCATCTGCAAACGTTCCAACAATCTTACTGACAATCTACTGGCGTAAATTTAATACGACAGGCACAGTTGCATCGATGCTGACCGGATTAATCACGGCGCTTGTGCTGGTTGCGGTCAGTCCTAACGTCATTAATCCGGTTCCCGGGGCTGCGTTCTTCGTAGGAGATCCACTGTTCCCATTCGTGAACCCGGCCATCGTCTCGATCCCGGCTGGATTCCTAGCAGCTATTGTCGGAACGTATATCGGAGCGAAACGACATGAAGAAGCTGAAGTTGCGTATGCAGAAGTCCGATTCAAAGCGGAAACTGGATATCGCGGATTGTAATTTGATGAGGTAGCTGAGCAGATAGGTGAAAACCTGTGAGTCTGTCACTGTAGAGTGATGGATTTGCAGGTTTTTTTGGTTTTTGGGCGGGTGAATTGTGGCAATGAGCGGGTTCCTCGCCGGAACGGGCGGGTTGGCCGCCAGAACGAGCGGGTTCCTTGTCGGAACGAGCGGGTTGGCCGCCAGAACGAGCGGGTTCCGCGCCGGAAGCTGCTGCAGATCAAAAAACCGCTCCTATGAATAGGAGCGGCCAAATTGAATCAATTATCTTTTTTCCGTACGGTCAATTAGGAACGTCATCACTACGAATAGCGCAAAAGCGAGTAACAGAATTGTTCCGCCTACAATATAAAAGACAAGTGCGAACGTTTCATTAATATCAAATGGATGGATGAACTGGAGCCACATCCCAGCAGTTAATCCGATTGAACCGATAATCGCTGCCCACCCGTGAACTGCCACGAGTTTCGTTGCGCGCACGCGATAAATTTTATAAAAGACGCCCCATGAAAAGACAGATAGCCAACCTACTAACAAGATGTGTGCATGAATGGGTTTAAATGCGTAGGATCCTGATCCCGCCATATGTGAACCAAGCACCGTTCCGACCAATCCAAATAACGCAGCAATTCGTATTAAGCGTATACTCCATTTTTCCTGCATGTTGCATTCCTCCTGTATCGTTCTGATTACCTTTATCATACGACCCGAACATGAACGCAACATGTACTGCACATTACAGTTTGGGCAAAATAATTGTAAAGACGGTTCCTTTTCCTTTTTCACTCGCGACGGAAATCTCTCCATTGTGGAGCTCAATCACTTGCTGAACAATGGATAACCCCAGGCCAGTCCCTTCGGCGGCAATTGTCCGTGAGTCATCTTCCCGGTAAAATCGGTTGAAGATATGCGCGAGGTTCTCTTCTGCAATCCCAATTCCGGAATCTCCGATTTGCACAGTTACAGAGGTTTCATCTGAAACTAAGGAAACATCGATGGTGCCGTAATCAGCCGTATATTTTAACGCATTCGACAACAAGTTCTCCCATACCTTCTCAAGAAACGCCGGATCCCCGATTATCGCAGAGTCCTCAATTTCCATAGAAAGTGAAATTTGTTTCTCCTCGAGCAACCATCGGTATTTGCGCACTGTCTCTCTCAACTGTTCACTGACATCATATGAAACAGGCTTCAACGGACTCATCATCTGATCAAGTGACGTCAGCAAGAGCAGCTGTTTGGTTAATGACGATAAGCGATCAGTCTCGGACTGGATCACTTTAGCATAGCCAGCCCGTTCTTCAGCAGGCAGCGATTCATCCATCAACAGGCCCGCATAGCCCTTAATATTCAATAGCGGCGATTGAAAGTCATGAGACACGTCACTGATGAACTTCTTGCGTATTAAATCATTTTCTCCCAAACGCTCGGTCATTTTTTGGAAACTTTCCGCCAGCTGTCCAATTTCGTCTTTCTGATGAATCTGCAGGATGCCGCTGAATTCTTCTTTCCCCACTTTCTTCGTTGCCAGCGTCAGTTGTGTAATCGGCCGGATCAGACGTTTTGCCACAATCAACATTGCTAACAGACTCGCGATTGCCATCACTATGACCATACCGCCAAGCAAGTAATGAACTTCTGTGAAAAGCAACTTAATATCCGGACGCAAAAACAGGGCATACTCCTCACCCTTATATGTAAATGGAACGCCGACTGTATTCGCGGTTTCATCTGAAAAGAAGCCTGTCACAAAGGTTTCTGTCGGATAGTTTTTCATGCCGTGATAGTCCGTTCCTTGAAGTACGGATTTCACATCGCTTTCTTCTAAGTTATCCAGACGAAATGACTGCCCGTAACGCTGGCCTTTTAAGTCTTCATTTACAATCAATAACTTGTACCCTGCTGCCGCTTGCGTTTCCAAATAGAGGTCTAAGTCATCAGGTGATGCTTTTTCAATGTAACTTACGAGTTGTCGAGCGATGTTCATATTTTTTTCATCATTCGACCCTTTTAAGTTTTGATGATAAAACGTATTGACCGCCAGAAACGCCGCAAGTGCGCTGAACGCCATGATTCCTGCTGTATAAAGCAGAAACTTACCATATAGGGACCTCATACTGCACCCGTGTCCAGCTTATAACCGACACCCCGTACGGTTACGATACTTACTTGCTCTGGGAGGCCTTCCAGCTTATCCCTCAACCGCTTAATATGGACATTCAATGTTTGTTCATCGCCTTCATAGTCAAATCCCCATACTCGATCCAGCAATACCTCCCGCGTGAACACCTGATTCGCACGTGATGCCAGAACCGACAACAGTTCAAATTCTTTCAATGGCAGCAGCAATACTTTGTTCCCAATTGACACTTCATAGGTTTGACGATTAATGGATAAGGGTCCTGCCTGTATAAATACATCGACCGCTTTGTCATAACGCCGCAGAATCGCACGGATTCGAAACAGCAATTCCTTCGGTTCAAAAGGTTTTACCAGATAGTCATCCGATCCCGCTAGAAACCCCTTTTCCTTATCCTCTAGTTCTCCTTTTGCAGTAAGCAATAGTACAGGGATATCCCATTCGGAACGCAGTTTCTTCGTCAGTGCATATCCGTCCATTTCAGGCATCATCACATCGACGACAGCAAGGTCTGGTACTTCTTTTTCCATGAGCTCCAGCGCTTCCCGGCCGTTCTTTGCTTTCATCACACGATAGCTCGCAGCAGATAATGTTATGCGGACCAGCTCTAAAATATTTGGATCATCATCGACCGCTAAAATTGTTAACATTTAACCCGCTCCTTTTTTTAGACTTACTCCACTCTGCATTCAATAATCCAGAAATCAAAATAATAACGGCGGTCATGTAAAACCAAATCACCAGCATGATGATTCCTGATAACTGACCATATAATCGTGTGTAATCTACTGCCGTTACCCATCCTCCAAATAGATACGAAAACAGCTGCCATCCAAGCGTCGAGAGCAATGCACCCGGCACCGCTTGACGAAATAATACTTTACCACTCGGAACAATTTTATAGAAGAGCAGGAAAAAGACAAACAAAAACATTGTACCCAGTCCCCATTTTACTTTGGGCCATAAAAACAGCCAGCCTTTCCAATCGTCAATTCGATCATAGTAAGCGATAACTTCGTGGAGAATGTTTTCAATGAATGGAAGAAGAATGGAGAGAGGTACTACGAGCATGAATAGTAATGTCACCCCAAGATCACGGATTAACGATAGCCAGAACCCTCTCTTCCGTATATACCCATTTGCCAAGTCCAGCGAACGTGCTAAAGATTGTACCGTTACAGAAGATAACCAGAATGCTCCTGCCAAACTGAAATACAACCATTTTCCTTTCCCGTTTCTCAACACCTCACGAACATTGTCCTCAATCAGCAGAAAAGACTGCTCAGGTATAAACGGTCGTAAAAAGCGAAACAGAATCTCCTCATTGACCGGAAACAAATTCAATAATGAAAGGACAAAAATGAAGAATGGCAACATAGATAACAGCAAGTAATAAGCGGTTTGAGCGGCTTGATCGAAAAAACGTTCATTTATAAATCGTTTGAGGACCTTAATCCCTATTTTCATAGAAACTCTCCTTTTATAAAAACTAAGCCATATGTCGTAAGTTTTACAAGCTTCCTCCTTTTTTTAGTATACTTCAAATTTTTAGTTACCTTATACTGCAAAAAGATGTATACTCTACATATTATCTAGATTTCAGACCTTTATCTTGCGTTTAATCGATGTTTCTAAAAAGTTTTAAGACTACTTGTCGAATGCTTATGTCCCAATCTGCCACTTCTATGACCCTATGCTACCATTTTATAAAATTTCACTACTAGGGAGAGTGTGCACATGCGAATTGCAGTTACTAAAGGGGCTGGCTTTATTGGTTCCCATTTAACTACACGACTCTTAGAACTTGGCCCTCGCGTAGTTGTTATTGATAATCTATCGAATGGGAAGAGAAAGAATCTAAACCCACAATCTTCCCTATCCGTCTCGGTGGAAGATCCATTGAAAGACGCTGCAGTATACGGCGTCCCAGTGACTTTGCCCATCTCACAAGAGCATGCACTTGAACCTCTATCCCCATACGGATTGTCAAAAAGAACATATAGACCCAATATTCGATTGACGTGTGCCCATCATAACCTATCTCATTCCATTCTACGCTATTCGAATGTCTATGATCCACGTCAGGACAGGAATTCAGACTAATATTTCAGAGGTGACCCGTTGTTTAGGGCAAACAAGCGAGCTGGAGATTTGGAACACGGTACTCTAAACAACTTTAGAGTGGTTGAACAACTCTACGGGCCGCCGTGTGATAGTTTCCCAAATGGAATGTCGGAATACTGGAGGTTTTTGATGAAAGGACGTGAACTAGTATGAGAAGTGAGCATTCAATCGTTTATGGAACCGAAAAGAACTGGATCATTTTAATAGAGCTTGTCACAGTTACACTACTTTTTGTTTTTGCAGCAAGCTACCAGCTGTTAAACCTGGAATGGATAGGAACTTTGTTGGCTCTAACAGCCTTTTTGTTCGGAATTCGTTATGGAATTGGCTACTCTTTAGTCACAATCACTGGGGGAATTGGGCTCCACTTGTTCTACGCGACGCAAGCCGGCAGCAATCCCCTCAACCTTCTCCATGAACCTGGGTTTGTCCGGTTTGCAATATCCATTTTCGTAATTGGGCTGCTAAGCGGCGCCTTCCGTACTTCACTCAACAAACGTTACCAGAGTCTCTTTCATGAAAAAGAAGACTTACAGCAAGAGTATGAGCAATCTCGACAAGCACTCACCGCTTCTCAAGATGCGAATAACCATCTGAAGAAGAAAATAGTCGAAAATGAAACCAACCTTGCCACTATATATGCAATTACGAACTTGCTGAACCGGGGGCACTCTGAAAAGATCTTGAACGAGGCAATCCGTATTATACAAGATCATTACAGAGCAGAAGTGTATGGTATTTATCATGTAGATCATTCCAACAAAGTTTGGCGCCTGAAAGTTCACCGCAGTTCGGGTGAAGAACAAATGCCGCCTTCATATTTTTACGAAGATCATCCATTCCTTTTCAAAAAAGTCCTCACTCAAAAAGAACTGTACATGCGTTCAATAGACAATCCTGATTCTTCTGGTCCTCTCATCTGCGCGCCTATCTATACCGGAACTGCTGTGAAATATGTATTAGTCATTCGAAAAGTTGATTCGTTTCGTGTCACGCCCGATGGACTCGAAACACTTAAATGGATTCTTCGATTTGTCGCTGATCCTCTAACTGTTGCTTTGCAAAAAGAGCAAGTTCGACGAGAAAAAGTACTAGTTCCCGGCACACCTTTTTATACAACTTCCTATTACAGCGATATGCTAGCCATTCATCAAGAACGGAAACATCGTTTTAACCAGCCTTACTCATCCTTTACCGTGTCCCTTCCAAAGAAACCTCTTAATATGAACAAACTATTCGACTTGTTGAGGGATGAATTGCGTGAAATGGATATCATCAGTTGGAACCCTTCTTCATATCAATTGCTATTTTTACTCCCAAGTACAGATGTAAAATATTCAGATGGTATCCAGACACGAATTGCCAATTCTCTTCTTAAGGGGGTGGTCTAATGCATATCTCATTACTTATTATTTTGTGCATTTTATATGCTAAATGGGAAGCTAATGTATTTCATTCCACCACAGTGATGCCCACATTCCCAATAGATTCTATTCAAGAAAGGATAAGGAACTTTCGGATTAACACAATCTAGTTTATGTGTCAAACCCGCAAACATTATCGGAAAATAATTCCTTCAATCTATTTAACAAATTGACTTGACAAACATATGCAAGTTATAGTATTGGTAGTAGCCAATGGCTAACTAAAAACTACCCGTTAGAGGGTTGTGAAGGGCAAACCTATTGAAAAATAGGGGCGCAAAGGTATGGGTCGTCGATACTTCTTAAAAAAAGTATACCGATCGCCAGCCTACTAACCTCCCTTCCCTTCTAATAGCCTAGGAGGGCTTTTTGTGTTTAAGAAACTTTTTCCCGTCCTGCTCCTCTGCCTCTTGTTTGCTAGTACTGTTTCCGGAAAGGAGACTTTTGCAGCGATGGATTCTTCTCCACTTGACCACGTTCAATCCTATAAAATCTTTTACGATGAACCGACTCAAAAAATACAGCGTCAGATGAAAAAATACGACCTGGTCATTGTAGAACCAGCTTTTTATACAAAAGAGCTTGTTACGAAATTACAAAAGTCTGGAACAAAGTTGTATGCGTACGTATCAGTCATGGAATCAGATACATGGAACACTGAACGAATCGAGTCTCTCCAACCACAAGACTTCTTCATTAAGAATGGGGAACGTGTCCATTTTGAAGAATGGGATTCTTATCTCATGGATATGACATCTTCTCATTACCGTTCTGTTCTAATGAATGACATTCAAACACAAGTAGTCGATAAAGGGTTTGATGGAGTATTTTTTGATACAGTCGGTGATATGGAAGATCAATTTTACGGCAAAGACCCTCAGCAGTATAATGCACAGAAGAGTGGTTTCATCACATTGCTGAATCAGCTTGATCGTCAATATGAAAACCTCTCTAATATTCAAAACTGGGGAATAGAGCTGTTTAGAGCGGACACGGTTCAATACATGGATGCTCTTATGTGGGAAGGATTTGAATACAAATCTATGACGAGAGATGAATGGTCCCAAAATCAGATTAAAGGTCTTCAGCAATTACAAAAGAAACACAACTTCAAAGTGCTAACTGTTTCATTTGAACAACATGCGAAGAGCAAGAAGTATGCAGAGAAACAAGGTTTCCTTCATTACGCAGAACATAAAAACTTCAACCAATGGTAATTGGTTAAAGCTCATACACCCCTCCAAAGCGGATTAGCTTTGGAGGGGTTTTTTAGTATGTAACCTTAAGATTACTTCAAGTTTGCTCATTTATTTCCGAATCTGCTTTTAGATGTAGCATTCTGATCATAAACCCAGGATTCCGCTCATAAACTCGACATTGTGATCATAAATCCTCAATTCCGCTCATAACCCCAGCATTCTGATCATAAATCCCGATTTCCGCTCATAAACTCGACATTGTGATCATAAATCCTATATTCCGCTCATAAACTCGACATTGTGATCATAAATCCTAAATTCCGCTCATAAGAAGCCTACCTCCACCTATCCTACCCATCCACATATAATAAGTTTCTCCCAAATAGACACCATTCAACCAGCCTTTTACCACCTGGATAAAAAAAAAATTCAACAAACAAAAAAACGAGCCAAGGAATGAATTCCTCGACTCGTTTTATGAATTGCCCGGCAACGTCCTACTCTCACAGGGGGAAGCCCCCTACTACCATCGGCGCTGAAGAACTTAACTTCCGTGTTCGGTATGGGAACGGGTGTGACCTCTTCGCCATCATTACCAGACAACTTGAGCTTGTTCGCTCAAAACTGGATAAAACCAACATTGATGTTTCAAGACAGCCTTACGGCTCTTCACTTATATTTGGGAAAGTCCTCGATCTATTAGTATCTGTCAGCTCCACATGTCGCCATGCTTCCACACCAGACCTATCCACCTCATCATCTTTGAGGGATCTTACTTACTTGCGTAATGGGAAATCTCATCTCGAGGGGGGCTTCATGCTTAGATGCTTTCAGCATTTATCCCGTCCACACATAGCTACCCAGCGATGCCTTTGGCAAGACAACTGGTACACCAGAGGTGTGTCCATCCCGGTCCTCTCGTACTAAGGACAGCTCCTCTCAAATTTCCTGCGCCCGCGACGGATAGGGACCGAACTGTCTCACGACGTTCTGAACCCAGCTCGCGTACCGCTTTAATGGGCGAACAGCCCAACCCTTGGGACCGACTACAGCCCCAGGATGCGATGAGCCGACATCGAGGTGCCAAACCTCCCCGTCGATGTGGACTCTTGGGGGAGATAAGCCTGTTATCCCCGGGGTAGCTTTTATCCGTTGAGCGATGGCCCTTCCATGCGGAACCACCGGATCACTAAGCCCGTCTTTCGACCCTGCTCGACTTGTAGGTCTCGCAGTCAAGCTCCCTTATGCCTTTGCACTCTGCGAATGATGTCCAACCATTCTGAGGGAACCTTTGGGCGCCTCCGTTACTCTTTAGGAGGCGACCGCCCCAGTCAAACTGTCCGCCTGACACTGTCTCCTGCCCGGATCACGGGCAAGGGTTAGAAGTCCAATACAGCCAGGGTAGTATCCCACCATTGCCTCCTCCGAAGCTAGCGCTCCGGTCTCTCAGGCTCCTACCTATCCTGTACAGGCTGCACCGGAATTCAATATCAGGCTACAGTAAAGCTCCACGGGGTCTTTCCGTCCTGTCGCGGGTAATGCGCATCTTCACGCATATTATAATTTCACCGAGTCTCTCGTTGAGACAGTGCCCAGATCGTTACGCCTTTCGTGCGGGTCGGAACTTACCCGACAAGGAATTTCGCTACCTTAGGACCGTTATAGTTACGGCCGCCGTTTACTGGGGCTTCAATTCGAAGCTTCGCTTGCGCTAACCTCTCCTCTTAACCTTCCAGCACCGGGCAGGCGTCAGCCCCTATACGTCACCTTACGGTTTTGCAGAGACCTGTGTTTTTGCTAAACAGTCGCCTGGGCCTATTCACTGCGGCTCTCTCGGGCTATACACCCTACCAGAGCACCCCTTCTCCCGAAGTTACGGGGTCATTTTGCCGAGTTCCTTAACGAGAGTTCTCTCGATCACCTTAGGATTCTCTCCTCGCCTACCTGTGTTGGTTTGCGGTACGGGTACCTCCCACCTCGTTAGAGGCTTTTCTTGGCAGTGTGAAATCAGGGACTCCAGGGTATACACCCCTTGCCATCACAGCTCAATGTTAGAGAAACGGGATTTGCCTCGTTTCACACCTCACTGCTTAGACGCGCATGACCAACAGCGCGCTCACCCTATCCTTCTGCGTCACCCCATCACTCAAACGGTGGGGAGGTAGTACAGGAATATCAACCTGTTGTCCATCGTCTACGCCTATCGGCCTCGACTTAGGTCCCGACTGACCCTGAGTGGACGAGCCTTCCTCAGGAAACCTTGGGCATTCGGTGGAAGGGATTCTCACCCTTCTTTCGCTACTCATACCGGCATTCTCACTTCCAAGCGCTCCACCAGTCCTTCCGGTCCAGCTTCAACGCCCTTGGAACGCTCTCCTACCACTGACACCAAAGGTGTCAATCCGCAGTTTCGGTGATTCGTTTAGCCCCGATACATTTTCGGCGCAGCGCCACTCGACCAGTGAGCTATTACGCACTCTTTAAATGATGGCTGCTTCTAAGCCAACATCCTGGTTGTCTGGGCAGCGCCACATCCTTTTCCACTTAACGAATACTTTGGGACCTTAACTGGCGGTCTGGGCTGTTTCCCTCTCGACTATGGACCTTATCACCCATAGTCTGACTCCCAAACATAAATCATCGGCATTCGGAGTTTGTCTGAATTCGGTAACCCGGGATGGGCCCCTAGTCCAAACAGTGCTCTACCTCCGAGATTCTAACGTTTGAGGCTAGCCCTAAAGCTATTTCGGAGAGAACCAGCTATCTCCAGGTTCGATTGGAATTTCACCGCTACCCACACCTCATCCCCGCACTTTTCAACGTACGTGGGTTCGGGCCTCCAGTAAGTGTTACCTTACCTTCACCCTGGACATGGGTAGATCACCTGGTTTCGGGTCTACGACCCCATACTCATTCGCCCTATTCAGACTCGCTTTCGCTGCGGCTCCGCATTCTCTGCTTAACCTCGCATGGAATCGTAACTCGCCGGTTCATTCTACAAAAGGCACGCCATCACCCATTAACGGGCTCTGACAACTTGTAGGCACACGGTTTCAGGATCTATTTCACTCCCCTTCCGGGGTGCTTTTCACCTTTCCCTCACGGTACTGGTTCACTATCGGTCACTAGGGAGTATTTAGCCTTGGGAGATGGTCCTCCCGGATTCCGACGGAATTTCACGTGTTCCGCCGTACTCAGGATCCACTCTGGAGGGGATGAATTTTCGGTTACGGGGCTTTTACCCACTCTGGCGGACCTTTCCAGGTCGCTTCGCCTAACTCATCCTTTTGTAACTCCGTATAGAGTGTCCTACAACCCCAGGAAGCAAGCTTCCTGGTTTGGGCTTTTCCCGTTTCGCTCGCCGCTACTCAGGGAATCGATTTTTCTTTCTCTTCCTCCGGATACT